>JAFPWT010000019.1 GCA_017394865.1 Bacteroidales bacterium | reverse complement strand
ACTACTGCCCCGGCTGCGGACACGGTACCGTCCACCGCATCATCGCCGAAGTGCTCGAAGAGCTTGGCGTTGACGACCGCACCATCGGCGTCTCCCCCGTGGGTTGCGCTGTGATGGCCTACGACTATTTCGACGTTGACTTCGTCGAAGCCGCCCACGGCCGCGCCCCGGCGTGCGCCACCGGCATCAAGCGCGTGTGGCCCGACAAGGTCGTGTTCTCCTATCAAGGCGACGGCGACCTCGCCGCTATCGGTACCTGCGAGACCATCCACACCTGCAACCGTGGCGAGAACATCACCATGATCTTCGTCAACAACGGTATCTACGGTATGACCGGTGGTCAGATGGCCCCCACCACCCTGGTCGGCATGAAGACCGCCACCACGCCTTACGGCCGTATGCCGCAATGGCCCGACGGAACCCCCAACAACGGTTTCCCACTCCAGATCACCCAACTGCTGGCCCAACTTCCTGGCACCCGCTATGTGACCCGTCAGGCTGTGTTCAGCCCCGCCGCCGTGCGTAACGCCAAGAAGGCCATCAAGAAGGCTTTCCAGAACCAGATCGAGAACAAGAACGGTGTCAACTTCGTTGAGATCGTGTCGAACTGCAACTCCAACTGGAAGATGAGCGCCGTCGATGCCAACAAGTGGTTGCAAGACAACATGCTGCCCGTCTATCCTCTGGGCGACCTCAAGGACAACTTCGAGCTGATTAAGAAATAATTAAAAACTACAAAGCAATGACAGAAGAAATTATTATAGCCGGTTTCGGCGGACAAGGTGTCTTGTCAATGGGTAAGATCCTTGCTTACAGTGGTATCATGCAGAACAAGGAAGTCAGCTGGATGCCTTCATACGGACCCGAGATGCGTGGCGGTACAGCCAATGTGACCGTCATCGTCAGCGACGAGCGCGTGTGCTCTCCCATCCTCAACGCTTTCGACACTGCAGTCATTCTGAATCAGCAGTCGCTCGACAAGTTCGAGGATAAAGTGAAGCCCGGTGGCTACCTGCTCTATGATCCCAACGGCATCACGCACAAGCCCACCCGTAAGGACATTCACATCTACACCATCGAGGGCGCTCAACTCGCCTCCGACATGGGTAACAGCAAGGTGTTCAACATGATCATCCTGGGTGCTTTCCTGAAGCTCCGTCCCATCATCGACAACAAGAACGTCGAAGAGGGTCTGCGTCACAGCCTTCCCGAGCGTGCCCACAAACTCATCCCGCTGAACATGCAGGCCGTTCAGGTTGGCATGGACAACGTGAAAGAAGCATAACGATCTCTTTGGTATTTCCAAACCATTCTTTTAGGGCTGCCACATTGTGGCAGCCCTAAATTTTCATACCTTTGCAGCGAAATGAGAAAGATCGCTTTCAAGACATTGGGTTGCCGGGTGAACCTCTTTGAGACCGACGCGTTGGCGTCGCGGTTCAAAGCAGGAGGCTATGAAGTAGTGGACTCAGGTGAGGCCGACATCTTCGTGGTGAATACCTGCACCGTTACCAATACCAGTGACCAGAAATGCCGTCAGGCCATCCACCAAATTCGCCGCAAATTCCCCGAAGCTCTGGTGGTCGTCACCGGATGCATGGTCAACCACCGCAAGGAAGAGCTGATCCAAAGCGGCATCGCCGATTACGTCATCGACAACGAGCGTAAGTCTGCCATCTTCGATATCGTGGAAGAGCATTTCAAACTGGGCCACAGCGACCCTGAGGGCTACGACCGCGATCTGTTCAGCTACCAGCCTGCCTTCGACACCTTCCACACCCGCAGCCTCATCAAGATCCACGACGGGTGCAACAACTTCTGCTCCTACTGCATCATCCCCATGGTCAGAGGGCGATCCACCAGCCGTCCCGCCGATGACATCTACCGCAACATCCGCGAGGTGGTCGACCACGGCTTCAAGGAGGTTGTGCTGACGGGCGTCAACATGGGGCGCTACAAGGATGGCGACACCAATTTCGAGACCCTGGTGGAACACATTATTAATATAAGAGGTGATTTCCGCGTGCGGGTCTCCTCCATCGAGCCCGACCAGTTCAGCAACCGGTTTTTGGAATTGTTCCAACACGAGAAACTCGCGCCACACATGCACATCTGCCTGCAGAGCGGCTCGGAAGACACGCTGAAGCGCATGCACCGCTTTTACACGGCATCGCAGTTCCGCGAGATGTGTCAAAGGATTAAGACCTTCCGTCCCGACTTCAACCTGACCACCGACATCATCGTGGGATTCCCAGGCGAGACCGAAGCGACCTTCCAAGAGAGCTGTGACTTCGCCCGTGAGATCGGATTCAGTCACATCCACACTTTCAAATACTCCAAGCGCACCGGCACCAAGGCTGCTGCCATGCCCGACCAAGTGCCCGAGACCGAGAAAAGCCGCCGAAGTGAGATCATGAGAGGTATCTCATTGGAGAACAAGCTCAAGTATTTCGAGCAGATGAAAGGCCACACGCAACGTCTTCTCATCGAACGCATCGATTCCAAAGGCATCGCCCGAGGGTATGGAGAGAACTACATTCCCATCCAACTTCAAGAAGAGGGATTGACAAAAAACACGTTCATCGATGTGACACTCAATGAGATACTCAACCATACCAATGAAGATAAAATGGTTTTCAATGCTTCAAAACCAAAAAATTTCTCATAAAATCATTTGCATATCAAGAAAAGTTGTATCTTTGCAGCCCGAAAAGAAAAAGAAGAATTAAAAAGAGATAGTTAGAAAATGGCAAATCACAAATCTTCAATCAAACGTATCCGTCAAACCGAAAAGAGACGTCTGCACAATCGTTACTATGCCAAGGCCATGCGTAACGAAGTCAGAAAATTCAGAACCCTCACCGACAAGTCAGAGGCTGAGAACCAGCTGCCGAAGATGTACTCCATCATCGACAAGGTTGCCAAACGCGGCATCATCCACAAGAACAAAGCCGGCAATCTGAAATCGAAGCTCTCGAGATACACCGCCAAGTTGGCATAAATAAAAGGGTTTTTTCATCATCATAACGACCTCCTCTATTTTTAGGGGAGGTTTTTTTGGTTAGTTGAAAATTATTAATTATATTTGCGATCTAGTTTTAATATGACTATCGCAATGATTAAAACCAATTGCAAAACCATAAAGAGTTGGGCTGCCGACGACCGTCCCCGTGAGAAGATGGTCAGCAAAGGCAAAGGTGCCCTAAGCAACGCCGAGCTCATCGCCATCCTCATCGGGTCAGGCTGTGGGGATCTTTCGGCAGTGGAGCTGGCACGCGAAGTGTTGAACAGCGTGAACGACAACCTCTACGACCTCTCGAAGCTTAGCATCGATGAATTGAAGCAGCACAAAGGCATCGGCGAGGCCAAAGCCGTGAGCATCGTGGCCGCGCTGGAACTGGGACGCCGCTGGAGCCTCACCTCACCCGAGCAACGCAAGTCGATCAGCAGCAGCAAAGAAGCCTACGAGAGTTTCCTCGCACTCATCGATGACCCCACCAAAGAGCATTTCCTGGTGGCCTACCTCAACCGAGGCAACAAAGTGATCAAGGTGGAACGCATCAGCACGGGCGGCATCTCCAAGGCCTTGGCCGACCCCAAAGTCATCTTCAAAAACGCCCTATTGAAAGATGCCTCCGCCATCATGCTCTGTCACAACCACCCTTCAGGGGTGGCACGACCCAGCAGCGAGGACCGACAGATGACGAGGAGCATCGTCGCCGCAGGAAAAATTTTTGAAATCGACGTGCTCGACCATCTCATTATTGGAGAAAATTCGTATTTTAGCTTCGCCGAAGAAGGCCTGATGTAATTCAACATGAAGATCGTCACCATTATAGGGGCAAGACCCCAGATCATCAAAGCCGCAGCACTGAGCCGCGCCATCAAGGAATGCTACTCCGACCGCATCCACGAGGTCATCGTACACACCGGACAGCATTACGACAACAACATGTCGCAAGTGTTTTTCGAGGAGCTGGGCATCCCCCACCCTGACTATAACCTGCATGTGGGTTCCGCCTCGCATGGTGTTCAAACTGCGCGTATGATTGAAGGCATCGAGCAGATCCTCCTTGACGAAAAGCCCGATTGCATCGTGCTTTACGGTGACACCAACTCCACCCTCGCCGGTGCCGTGGCCGCCTCCAAGATCCATGTCCCAGTAGTCCACATCGAAGCCGGATTGCGCTCGTTCAACAAGAGCATGCCCGAAGAGATCAACCGCATCGTGTGCGACCACTGCTCCACCCTGCTCTTCAGCCCCACTAAAGCCGGATTCGACAACCTCGCCAGAGAGGGTTTTCCAGTGAACAACGAAGGGCCTTACAACATCGACAATCCGAAGATCTACCGCTGTGGCGACATTATGTACGACAACAGTCTACACTTCTCCGAGATCGCCGATCAAAAAGCCACTATTTTGAAACAGCTCAAACTGGAAGGAAAGCCCTACGTGCTGGCCACGCTGCATCGCGACAGCAACACCGACCAACCCGATCGGCTCAACGCCATTTTGGAAGCCTTCGCTGAACTCTCCAAGGAAATCACCGTGGTGCTGCCCATGCATCCGAGGACACGCAAGCAGGCAGGAGACTTCCATGCCAACAACGTCATCGTCATCGAGCCCGTGTCGTTTTTGGAGATGATTCAGTTGGAGAAGAATGCCCAGCTGATTCTCACCGACTCCGGCGGTGTGCAAAAGGAATCCTATTTCTTCCAGAAGCCCTGCGTCATCTTGCGTCCTGAGACCGAGTGGGTGGAGATCGTCGAGACTGGCGCTGCAACATTAACAGACGCGGACTATGGCAAAATCCTTGAAGCCAGTCGGCATTATTTACAGCAGCCTCCCGTTGACTTCCCCGCCATCTTCGGTGACGGTCACGCCGCGGAGTTCATGTTGGAGCGGATGCTGGAAAGTTTTTAAACCATATTAATATTAATTAGGTAATCTATACTATTGTTAAGAATTTTCGTTTTCTTTGATTTTTTTTCATCAAAATCCTTGCGAGATGAAATAAAGTTGGTATCTTTGCAGCGTAATCCAAAACAAAGAAGTCCTATGAAGTTACTTGACAGCAATGGAAACGTAATACTCGAAAGAGAGAAAGCAAAAAGGAATAAAGCCAAAACACATGACCGATTAAAGAAGGTTTATATCAAAAAGACTACCCATCCCAGGCTGATAACAAAAGAAGTTTTTTTACAATCCATTTTAAACAATCTGGGAAATGACAACTTTTAAGAAAGATTTTCTGGATATCGTTGAGGCTGTTGTCACCGAGTGCGATTTTTTTTCACCAGATGGTCATAGATTCCATACTGATAACGCTTTATGGGATACAGGAGCAGAAACCACCGTCATTTCATCACGAATTGTCAAAAAGCTCCATCTCAACCCGCATAATCAAGGTTATCTTTCTTGGGACTTCCAACGATGAGCAGGCACCACTAGGCACTGGCGCCATGCTCCTCATCGGCTTCGGAGCGGCTTATGCTATGAAGAAACGGAAGGAGGCATAAACGTCTCCCCTAACAAACGGTCAAACTCCTGAAAAGCCGCTGTCCCTTTAAGTTCTGAAAGGGCGTCGGCGAGGGAGCGGTAATACCAGGCGATATCCTCCTTGCCGTTAGGGGCATGGAAACGCTTCCAAAGTTTGTCGCCAATGGCTTTGTAGTCAGCAGCAAGAGCACGCATGTTCGAGAGCTTGTCGCCCATAGCCACCACCTTACTGTCGTAGGGAGCACTGGCCAGCTGGGCCAACTGGGCTTCCTTACGGGTGCGCCACGGGGCATCGTCGGGCAAAGGAGCAGTCTCATGCGCCACCAAGTCGGCCACACGGTCGCCAAACTCCTTGCGAATCTCTTCGATGGTCACCGACGTATCCTCCACCGTATCATGCAGAATGGCTGCCGCAAGCATCTCGGGGTCGTTGGTGATGGTGGCTACGATGCTGGCTGCTTCCATGCAATGGATGATATAGGGATAGCCCTTGCCACGGCGTTCGGTGCCGCTATGGGCTTGTGTGGCGAAGAGGGTTGCACGGTCGAAAAGACCGGTATTGAGAGGGTTGTTCATGTCACTGAATCAGATTAATCTTTTGAGCCTGTTCGAAGACCCGATGGGCGCGTTGGGCGTTATAGTCGCTCTCGCCGTAAACCAGGCTGAACAGCCGTTGGAGTCCAGCTTCACCGAAGCCTTGTTTCAGGATGGCGACGATACAGAGGTTCTGGATGGCGACAGAGCAAGCCACGATATCGAGTCCCGTGCCTGCGAGTTGGAGCAAGGCCAGTTGGTAGGCGCCTTCGCTATATTTGTTACGAAGGTTTTGGATATCACCTATCGTCTTCATCCCCAACAGATAAAACACTTTAAAGTAAGGCATCAACGAATCTTCATAAAGCTCCGCCTGGTTAATCGAAGCGATTTTCTGCGCCAGACGATGGAAGGGTTTCAGTTCCAGATAACTGCGGAAGGTATCACCGTTGAGCGGCACCTCGTTGAAGTTGCCCGAGGCCACCAGTGACTGTACGTTGCGACGGTAGTCGGTAATCTCACGGCGGATGCGGCTGAACTGCTCATCGGCGAGCTCCAGCATCCCTGCCAGCCGACTCATGTTGCGTTGGTACTCCACCGGAATTTCGACCTCGCTCTTATAACCCATGTCGTGATACATGTTGGCCCACACGTGCTGCAAGGTACTACGCATCTGCAGTTCGAAACGGATCTGATTCAACTCGGGCATGTTCGGATCCTTATAGAGCGACTCAGGAACACGGCACACATAGTGAAGCGAAAGATAGCCAAAACGGTCCGCTTCCAGCATCTTGCGCTTGTCGACCGAATTCTCCCAGTCGATTTCGAAGAGCTTCTCCACCAAGGCGGAGATGAGATCCACCTCGTCGCTGTAGAACGTGATGATGCGGGCACCGAGGATATCGGTGATGTCATCGAGCGTATGGTATTTGTACCCTTTCAGCTCCAACTTCCCCGACAGGCTTGTTTCCGTCTTGATACGGGCCTCGAGACCCGAGACAAGGAGGTTGTGCTCGTCGAGGCACCGGTGCAACTGACTGAGGACAACCGTTTTCAGCTGTTCGAACACCGGCAGCTTGGCCCGATACTCGTCGAGTATCATTTCGCAATGCAGGTCCAGTTTCATAGGATGGTGATGATGTTTGAAAACCCTGTGATGTCGAACACTTCCTTCACCTGGGGATTCATCTTTCGAAGCACCATTTTACCACCTCGGGCGTTGACGCTTTTCTGAAGCAAGAGGAAGATTCGCAATCCTTGCGATGAGGTATAGGTCATCTCGCTGCAATCGATTTCGATATCCGGATGTTCGCCTTCCATCAACGGAGCGATGTCCTGCTGAAATTGATCGGCGTTGGTGGTGTCGATTCGACCTTTCAAGACCACCAGGGTCTTTCCCGATTCGTTATTAATAATAGTTTCCATATATCTATATTAATTTTTTCATTGTAAGCACATTGTTTCCATCTTCGTAGCGGTAGTCGATGCTATCCATTAATTTTTTGCAAAGATAGATTCCCAGACCACCGACCTGGCGTTCTTCGGCTGACGAAGTGGTGTCGGGATCGGGTTGTTCCAGGGGGTTGAACGGCACGCCAGCATCGCGGAGTTCAACGGTGAGGACCAGCGCGTCGTGGTCCAGGCTTGTGCCCACCTCAAGCCAACCAATGCCGCCATCGTAGGCATAGCGCACTACATTTTCAACAGCCTCTTCGATGGAGAGGCGCAACTTGAAGCGCAACTCCTCGTCGGCGGGCATATCGGGCGAAGCCATCAAGAACTCAATAATCTCGATGCTTTTGTCTTTAATCGGATTGAAACGTTTTTTAGTCATAGTATTATTAGGGTCAAATTTCAAACTCATGATGGCAATGTCATCGTTTTGCGGATTGTCACCGGCGAAGTGCTTCACCGTTTGATAAAGGCTTTCCACCACCTCTTTATCATGGATGGTGGCATTCTCCTGTGCTATCGCCTGGGCCCATGACATTAGGCGGTCGTCGCCAAATTGGTTCAGGCTTGCCTGTTCGGCCTCTGTCACGCCGTCGGTGTAGGCGACGAGACGCGTTCCGGGTTTCAGTTCCAGGCTTTCGCCCTCGTAATGGAAGTCGCCCAACAGACCGATGGCGATGTTCGGCTTAGCTTTCAGGAAATGGGGGTCTCCCTCGGGAGGAATCACCACGATGGGGTTATGTCCAGCGTTGCAGTATTCCAGATGGCCCGACCTGAGGTCGAGGCGGGCGACGAAGAGGGTGACGAACATGCCGTGGCTGTTGGCTTCGCTGACACTGTTGTTGATGCGTTCCAGCATGGTGTTGATGGGCAGGCCAAGACCAGCCACGAATCGCATGATCACGCTGGTGAGGGCCATCATGAGCGAGGCTGGGACGCCTTTCCCCGACACGTCGCCAATGGCGAAATACAGCTTGCCGTTTTTAAGTGAGAAGTCATAAAAGTCACCTCCCACCTCTTTGGCGGGACACAGCATCGCATAAAGTTGTTCGGGAAACTTGGTGTTCAGCATTCCCATCTGGATGGCGCGGGCCACGTTGAGTTCCGACTCCATCCTTTCGTTGGCGATGGAGGTGGTTTCCAACTCTTCGGTGACAGGACGCGTCTTGGTCTTGATCACATGACGACATACGAAAAAAATCACCACCAGTCCCAACAGACCTACCACTATCAAGTTGAAATACATGCGCGAGGCGTGGGCGAGCGACTCCTGGGAGAGATGGGTAGCCTCGTCGGTCATCAGTTGATAAAAAATGACTGCGATAATAACCAATGCCGCCAGATAGATGACGGAAACGATGCCTATTATACTCCAACTCAGTTTGTTAGCAAATGAATTCTTCCCCATAAACAAAGAATAAGGATAATAAAAGACAAATATACAAAAAATTAACAAATACCAAGGATTTTTTCTATTTTTGCTGTTGATTAACATTTACAAAATGGAAGCCATTAAAATCACGCTCAACGATTACATTCTTTCGGGCGGCGGCGCCAACGGCGAAAGTTACGACCACAAGACCGACCCTTCGGTGATGCTGAAACTCTATTTCCCAGGTAAGATACAGCAGCCTTTGGATGAGATGATGCTTGCAAAAAAAGTATATGCCATGGGCATCCCCACTCCTGAGCCCGGCGAGTATGTCGTTACCGAGGACGGCCGTTACGGAATCCGGTTCAAGCGTATCTTGGGAAAGACCTCCTATTCAAGGGCTACGGGCTACCATCCCGAGAAGGTACAGCAATACGCTGAAGAGTTCGCCATGATGTGTAAGCAACTGCATGCCATACACATCGACACCACCCAGTTTGAGAATGTGAAGGATCGTTATTACCGCTTGTTGAACGAAAACCCGTTTTTCACCGCTGAGGAGAAAGAGAAACTCCGCAAATTCATCGCTGACGTTCCAGAGGAGGAAACCGCGATCCACGGCGACCTGCAGTTCTCGAACGCCATCTTTGTGGGCGACCAGCGTTACTTCATCGATTTGGGCGATTTTTGCTATGGCAACCATATGTTCGATGTCGGCATGGTGTACCTCTGCTGCAAACTTTCCGACGAGGCTTTCATCAAGGAGACCTTCCATATGGACAAGGCCACTTCCATCAAGTTCTGGGAGTGCTTTGCCCCTGCCTATTTCGGCAGGAACCGTTCACTCCAGGATATCGAAAAGGAAATCCTCCCTTTCGCCAGCCTCAAGACTTTGATCGTAGAACGCGACACCAAGTGTCCGATGCCAGAGTTAAGAGTAGGGTTGAATGGGATTCTCCAATGAAGGAAAGCTCGTGATTACCGTCCCTTCAAACTGTCAATGCGCAGATCCAGTTCACGAAAAGTAACAAGGCTATCCAGTGAGATTACAGGTGTGTAATATTCATCAGCACGAGGTGGTTTTTGATTGTTCTCGGCACCTTTTTCACGATCATCGGTGAAAGCCATCACCTCCTCTTCGCTGATGCCCATAGCTTCCATGTTGTGTCGGTTGTGGTAGCGCATGGTGGCTGCCACATAGTCCAACCAGCCCCGTCCGTCTTTTTTCTTGGCCTTCAGAATGGCGTGATCTAAAAAGAAACATGGCGACAAATATTAGTACATGCAAAAATACAAAAACAGTTTCTGTTGTGATCTTTATTTTTTATTTTTGCAATATCAGACAAATGTACACATCATCATGACAACCCAAATGAAAAAGACCCTGTTCTTCATGGCGCTATGTTGCTTCGGAATACTTTGTTCGAATGCGCAAACCAAGACAACTTATCCATTTATTGAACGCGATTCGACGCTCTATTTGGATGTGCATAAGCCCACCATTGCCAGGGCCGATAAAGCCTCGGTGATCTCGGTATTCGGCGGGGGATTCATCGTAGGAAAGCGCGACGACAATTACCAGACGGGACTTGCCGACTCGCTGGTCAAGCGGGGCTTCACCGTAATCAACATCGACTACCGGCTGGGACTGAAAGACAGCGTGATGGTGGCCGAAAACAGCAGGCTCCTCGATCTTGACAACCTGTTCCAATATTGCATCGATATCGCCACTGAGGACTGTGCAGCGGCGGTCAACTGGGTGGTCGGCCATGCTGAAGAGCTGGACATCGACCCGTCAAAGATCGTGTTGACAGGTAGCTCGGCAGGCGCCATCACCGTGCTGCAACTGGATTTTTGCCGCGCCAACGGACTGCCGCAAGCCTCCGCGTTGCCCGAAGGATGGAAACCTGCCGCCGTAATCCCCTACGCCGGGGGTGTCATGTGCCGCAAAAGCGAATTGAGATATAAAACTGATCCCGCGCCCACCCTGCTATTCCACGGCACCAAAGACAAGATCGTGGCTTACAAGAGTTTCGGCATCCCCTTCTGCCCCAAGCTCTTCGGCTCCAAAAAAATCGACAAGAGGATGAGACGTCAGGACATCCCCCATTGGTTTATCCGTTTCGAGGGCATCGGACACGAGGTGGCCTCATGGTTTCCCGGCTCCGTCGACCTCTTCTGCACCTTCGCCAACCTCAGTCTGGCAGGCAGAGTGAGCAGTCTCGACGCCACCATGTCGGACGAAAACTTGAAGCCCACCAAATGGACCGAAATGGATATATTCGACCTCTACAAAAAATAATTTCAAGCAACTGCTTGTATATTAAAGATTTTTTCTATCTTTGCACTCGCTTTTCGAAGCAAGTATAAAAACTATTAACTCATTAAATCTCAGTAATTTAATTATGAATCAGTACGAAACCGTTTTCATTTTAACTCCCGTTTTGTCTGACGATCAGATGAAGGAAGCGGTAAAGAAGTATGAAGATTATCTGGCCACTGCCGGCGCAGAGATCGTTCATGAAGAGCACTGGGGCATGCGCAAACTGGCATACCCGATCCAGAAGAAGTCCACCGGCTTCTATCAGCTGATAGAGTACAAAGCCGAGGGTAACGTTATTGCCGATGTCGAGACCGAGCTGAAGCGCGACGAGCGTGTGCTCCGTTTCTTGACTGTGAAGCTTGACAAGCACGCTGTTGCCTACAACGAGAAGAAACGCAAGAAAGCTCAGGAACAAGCCGAAGCTCAAGCTTAAACCATTTGTTGAACAATTAAAACGAAAGAAAAATGGCACAACAACCCAATAACGACATCAAGTATTTGACTCCTATCGCAGTCGACACCAAGAGAAAGAAATACTGCCGCTTCAAGAAGAACCGCATCAAGTACATCGACTACAAAGATGCCGACTTCCTGCTGAAGTTTGTGAACGAGCAAGGCAAGATTTTGCCCCGCCGCATCACCGGTACCTCAACCAAGTATCAAAAGAAAGTTGCACAGGCTATCAAGAGAGCTCGTCACCTTGCCCTCATGCCGTTTGTTGCTGATATGTTGAAATAATAGGAGGATTTACCATGGAAATTATTCTGAAACAAGACATCGCCAACTTAGGCTACAAGAACGACATCGTGACTGTCAAAGACGGATATGGTCGCAACTATTTGATTCCCAACAAGATGGCTGTTTTAGCCACCGAGAGAAACCGTAAGATGCTGGCCGAAGAGATTCGTCAACAGGCCCATAAGGAAGAGAAGATCAAGAACGAGGCCATGGACAAAGCCAAGGCTCTCGAAGGCTTGAAGCTCACCATCGGCGCCAAGGCTGCTGCCACCGGCAAGATCTTCGGATCGGTCAACACCATCCAGATCGCCAACGCCATCAAGGAAGCCTGCAACATCGAAGTGGACCGCAAGCAGATCGTGCTGAACGAAGAAGCCGTGAAGGAACTCGGCAACTACAAAGCCAAGATCAAACTTCACAAGGACGTCCACGCCGAGATCGAATTTGAAGTGGTCGCCGAATAAGACCCTTCAGTTATTCTCACAAATTAAGGCTGTTTCCTCAGAGACAGCCTTAATTTTTTTACCTTTGCGACATGATTACAAAAAACATCATCAAACTGGTTCAGAGCCTGAAGCAGCAAAAGTTCAGGAAAGAACACGGGCTCTTTGTCGTCGAAGGTCGGAAAATGGTTGAAGAATTGCGCTCTTCCTCGTTTGACATCGTTCATTTGTTCGCAACGGAGCGATATTTAGAGGAGCACCCTTTAATCGACGATCGTTTGGAGACCGTTACGGAACTCCAGATGTCACAAATGAGCGGTCAGGACACGCCCCCTGGCATCTTGGCCGTGGTAAAAACGCCTAAGCTGGAAGTTCCCGCATCGTTTGACGGCATCGTGCTGGCTTTGGATGGTATCGCCAATCCAGGCAATTTGGGAACCATCATCCGCACGGCGGAGTGGTTTGGCATCAAGCAGATCATCTGCAGCGAGGACTGTGTGGAACTATGGAACCCGAAAGTGATCCAAGCTACCATGGGTTCGGTTTTCCGGATGTCCATTGCATACACTGATTTAGGCACTTTTTTGAATGAATCAAAGCGCAGAGGAAAAGCCATTTATGGAGCATTGCTGGAGGGTGAAAACCTCTTTAAGAAGGAAGGAAAGTGGGCAGATGGTGTCATTGTGATTGGCAGCGAGTCACACGGTATCAGAGACAACATTACACCTATGATCACCCACCCCATCACCATTCCCAGAGCATCCGGAAGTTTGACAGAATCGTTAAATGCCTCTATGGCGGCTGGAATAATTTTGGCTGTCTTTGCTATGAAAAAATAATTATTTATATTTGCACAGCGAACCCTTAAAAAAACGCCTATGACACATTATTGTTCAAACTGCGGACAGCCCATTGTTAATAACACAAAGTTTTGTCCCAATTGTGGAGCTCCTGTCCCACCTCTTGCTGAACCTCAACCTGAGCCCCAGCAACAATATTACAATCAACAGCCTCAGCAGAGTTATCAAGCCTCTCCTGATCCAGGGGAAAAGCCCAACAACCGCTTGGGCCAGGCCATTGCTTTAGCCGTCATATTCTGCGTCCCTCTGGGTATTCCCGGCATCATCAATGCAGCTAAGGTCGATGCCCTTTGGAAAGAGGGAAAATACGAAGAGGCGAGATCTGCTTCCAGGAAAGCCAACATGTGGAGCCTTATTGCCATGGGAGCAGGCATTCTCTTCATCTTTTTCTATATTTTCCTAATTGTAGCCGAGGAATTATAAATAAATGGACAAGAAGCGTGTTTTAATAATCCTGCTATGGGTTGTTGTAATCGCTTTCTTGTTTGTTGTATTCCGATATTTTGACCCGACGCACAGCAAGTGGGCGCCCAAGTGTCCTTTTTGGCTATTAACAGGTTATGAGTGTCCCGGCTGTGGATCGCAGCGTGCGATTCATTGTTTTGTAAATGGTCATTTTTGGGAGGGCATCCAGCACAATTACATCTTGTTGCCATCGCTCTTTTATGTAATGGCTTTGTCTTTCTTTCCCAGGAAAGGGAAGATTCATTCTGTATTGTCGAGCAGCACTGCTTGCTGGATATGGCTTGGGGTGATTATGGTTTGGTGGGTAGGAAGAAACATTATTGGGTGTTAGGGGGCATCTCGCAACGTCATCGCCTTCGCGGAGCCTCAAGGCCCTGCGATGTGCCCCCTTCGGCGCTGCATATCTCCTGCGGAGATACGCTAGGCGCCTCAGAGGGCACATCGTCAGGCCGTAAAGCCCTAAATCGTTCGCAGGGCAGCAAACAAAAAAGCCTCCGCATTGCGCGAAGGCTTCTCGTATGGGTGGGCGGCGACCTACTTTCCCACATTTCACTGCAGTATCATCGGCACTGCCGGGCTTAACTTCTCTGTTCGGAATGGGAAGAGGTGCGCCCCGGCGT
>JAFPWT010000018.1 GCA_017394865.1 Bacteroidales bacterium | reverse complement strand
TCAGGAACCAGGTTTCGCCCGCGTCAATGGTTTTCAGCAGGCAGAAGGGGTTTCTTTCTTTGTGTAGGAAGCCATAGCCGACGTTTTCATCGGCGAATTTCAAGCTGAAGATACTCCATTCGGAGTGTCTGTGCTTTTCGTGCCAGGTCCTTCCTCCGTCTTCTGATTTCAGGATCACGCCATTTTGTCCACTGGCGAAGATGGTGTTGGCGTCGATGCAGCAGATGTCGTAGAGGTCTTCGTCAACTCCCGTTTGGATCGTTTCCCATTGCTGAGCCTTCGCCGTACCAGCCGTTGCCAGCAGCAAGAGAAGGAATAGTTTTGTAACGATGTGTTTCATAATCAATGTATTTTTATGGTTGTTTGATGCAAAGTTAGTGAATAAAATGTTAATGCGCAACCCGTGTAGGAGATGGCTTGGGGTGCGCCAATCCACACCCCCGTCAGGCGGTTCTGGCTGTCGTAGCCGAAGGTCTCCGTGATATCCTTCATATGGTCTGTTCGCGAGGATTTTTTTAAGTTTATCAATTACAATTACTCTCCCCATATACTTTTTTTCAATTCTGCGAAACACGAAGAGCTTTTATGCCGCCATTCTAATACTTTGGTTTCTGGCCCCTTTACACCATTGGTTTCAACGACCCTATAGGGATGTGGTGAAATGGAGATGGTTTTGCGCTCCTTGTCAAAAACAAAATAGAATTCTTTTTTCTCCAGTGGCCAAAGGTATTTCGATTTTTGTTTAATTACATAACGGACATGAGGGGTTAAGGCAAGACGCTGCTCGGTGTAAAAAGAGAATCCTCTTATCAGTAAATCTGCCTCCTCGTTTCCATTGTTGTTAAGGGTTCCTGGCGGGATTTGAATCAGCCCTTCTTCATTGGCTTTGAGATTCGGTTCATACCATAAACCAGGGAAGTTTTTGTCGTAATCCCAACAGAGGTCACTGCATGTGGTCAGTTCATAATATAAACTGTCCTGATATTTTGCCTCTTTACAGCCAAGACAGAAAACCACATACAATTCATAGAGTTGAATCTCTGTGCCTGGATAATCTGTGTACACAGTGTCAATAATGGCGTTTGTGGATTTCAACAAATTATCGGAAAGATACAGGGTGTCGTTGGCATATTGGTATGTTCCGTAAAAATAGGAATAGTTGCTTGATCTGTTTTTTTGATAATATACGGAAATGCTATCATTTTGAATATTGACAAATGTTTTTTGTGCAGGATCCAAATACAAACCCATTATTGGTTTAGGTGCACAGGAGTAGAATATAAATAGTGCACAAAATAATATGATTAGATTATTTTTTTTCATTGTTTATTTAAAAAATTAATGTTGAATTTGTATAATAGCCAACTGTTTATTCCTGTTGGAAGCTCATTTGGATATTTTGTACTATGAGGATACAAGAATCTTTGTGGGGAAGGGTCTCCAAAAGTCATGGAATACGTTATCTGACCCATAACAGATGATTGAGAAAAGGTATTAAGCACCGCAACGTGCCCACGATCCCCTTCGTTCTGGGTCATGTATTCAGGTTCTAATTGCATCACAATTATAATCTGGCTATTTTCATTATATGCATCAGGAATGTTTATCATCAAAATTTTTTCAAAAATAAAAGTTATATTGTTTTTTTCTCCAACCCATTGGATAAAATCCTCAACATTATTTGAATCATATCCATGTTGCTTCTTTTCAGCAAAATAAAATTCTTCTTGCTCTTTCCAAAAAACAGGATCTAAATCCCAATGGTTTAATCTTTTACAGACCATTCCTAAAGAAGCAAATAAACAAGCTCCCTTCCCTTTAACTTTCACTGCATTAGGATCACCACAGCCAAATCTGTATTTTTTTTCATCTCCCTGTTCTACGGGATCGTCACCTTTTCCTTTTGGCCCATTCCCTCCACCATGCAATGAATTTTCTTCCTTCCAAACAATGATGGGGTCGCTGATGGGAAGCTGCCGCAGGCCTAGGTCTCTCGGCTCCAAGGGAATATGTCCGCCATAGAATGCGTACGGATCAAAGGCGTTGGCAGAAGAGTTAGGGAAGTAACCCGTGTTGCCTCCACCTGCGCGCCATCCGCTTGGGTCGACGTACCTCAGCGGGTTGTTCATGCAATAGGTGTAGCGGTTGAAACCCTGGGCGTTGTCGGGACTCTGCACGTACTGGTCCACCGAGAGGAAAGACGACACCAAGGGGTCGTACATGCGTCCGTTCATGTTGATGAGCCCGAAGTTATACAGGTGCTCGTGTCCGGTGAAGCCGCGATCGAACAGCGGCATGTCGTTGAAGCTTCCGCTCCAGGTGTTCGGGTTGCGGAGGTTGCCCCACGCATCGTAGCTCAGCCGCTGCTCCACGGTGCCGTTCTCGTCGGTGATGGCGGTCCATGATCCGAGGTTGTCCTTGAGGACAAAGAAAACCTGGTCGGAACCGCTCTTGGTCATCACCACGGCATACACCCCCGTGGGGCCGCTGAGGTAAGTGAGCCATTGTGTGTCGGTGATGTTTCCGTTGGTCTCGGTGATGTACTCGCAGTTGCCCACATAGCGCTTGGTGCGCAACGTGTTGTCGAAGTGCTCCTCCATGAGGATGCGCTGCCTGTCATAGCCGTAGGCGTAGCACAGGCTGTCCTTGCCCTGCTTGACCAAGCTCACCTTGTCGAAACCCGTGTAGGTTACGGTCTGCGATGCCGAGGGAAACACGCCTTCGGCAGTCGTCGCGGAGGCCAGGGCATGGACCTTCGTGGCGTCGAACACGGGCTGAGAGAACACCGAGGTCACCTGGGGGATGCCGTTCGAAGCCGTCACGGCCTCCCTCGAGGTCATTCTTCCCAATGCATCGTAGGTCATGGTGCAATGCAGGTCCTGCCCCGAAGGCCTCTTCAGGGTAACGCCCGTCAGTCGGTTCATGTCATCGTATGTGAAGGTCTCCTCAAGGTTCCTCATGTTGTCCTTATACTACTCCCAAAGAGCACTCTTCAATCCACTAGATGTTCAGATTTGAAAAATGACTCTACATCTGCAACAAACCTATCTTTATTGAAATCTGTTACTTTTTTTGGCGGTTTTGTGTTTTGCAGTGTGTTTAACACTTCCTCTGCAACTATTTTACGTAATTCTTCTCCTTCTGCGGCTAGTACTTGTTCATAATCCAGTTTTATCTCTATTTCCAAGGTCTTATTAATGACGATTGGGATTGAGCCGAAAACAACTATTTCTTTGTGCTCCGTGTAACGAGGACGACGGGGATTGGCAAATTTATCGTAAATAGGTTCCACGGCAATAAGACCTATAAGTAATTTTTCAATGGATTCACCATAATTATTTGATGAAACAATTGCATTTATAGCCTCAGACAATTCTTTTATTGTTTGGCTTTTATTAGCAAAAACTGGACTCACAAAACTAAATGAAATATTAATTTTCATAATATAATATTATCTAAATATTTTATTTCCAGGAGGTAAAAAACCATGTTTAAAATAGTATCCGTAAATCATTATTTTTTCTTGAATTTTTATCTCACGCTGATTGCCATAAAAAACTGGGAATGGTGTTACTCCTCCTGCACCTATAGATTGTAGTATTTGTTTAGAGTATCTTCCTCCATCTAGTTGTGTTGTTTCACCGATCTTCCATACTTCACCTGCTTCCAAATACACCCAGGTTGATGTTCTCACACAAGGATATAAGCCATCCGTATTTGCGCGAAGTTCATAAACAAAACCGTCAGGACCATCTAATCGCTTTTCTAGACGTGCTATTTCCTCTTTCATTTTTGTATATAATTCTTCTCCATAATAAATACCAGCAGCTATAGTAGCTACCCCTGAAATGGCTTCACCTCCTGGTGTTGGCTCAGCAACGCTGATACCCCACATAGTTGCCAATACTCCAGCGGCAATGTCTATGCTTCGGTTTCCACTGCCATTATTCCCATTTCCTCCACCACTTCCTCTAAACCGTCTATCGGAAGACCAACCGCTGGTATTGCCCCAGCCGTTATCAAACCCTCCGCTGGTGATATTCGGAGTATATTCAAATTCCTCGTATTCGTACGTGTTCGACAGGCTCGGGTTGTCCGCCAAGATGGTGACTTCGGGCAAATCGATGGTGATCATGTCGTTAACGTAATACGGCACCCAAAGAGGGTGTTCTCCGTACGTTCCAACTCCTCCTCCTGCCAGCCACCCGGTCGGGTCAACGTACCTCAGCGGGTTGTTCATGCAGTAGGCATAGCGGTTGAAACCCTGTGCGGTCGTCGGGCTCTGCACGAAACGGTCGGCCGAAAGGAACGACGACACCACGGGGTCGTACATCCTGCCGTTCATGTTGATGAGTCCGAAGTTGTAGAGGTGTTCGTGGCCCGTGAAGCCGCGGTCGAACACCGGCTTGTCGAACGAATCGGCCGCCGTGTAGGTCGCCCATGTGTCCGGGTCGCGGTAGTTGCCCCATGCGTCGTAGCCCAACTCCTGCTTCACGATGCCCGTCTCGCCAGTGACCACGGTCCAGCTCCCGAGGTTGTCCTTCAGGACGTAATAGAGCTCGGTGTTCCCGTTTTTCCGCTTCGCCACGGCGAACACGCCGTAGGGGCCCGTCAGGTAGGTGTTGCTGTATTCTACGGTCGTGTTCCCGTTGTCCTCCGTCACAAACTCGCAGTTCCCCACGTAGCGCTTGGTGCGCAACGTGTTGTCAAAGTGCTCCTCCATGAGGATCCGCTGCCGGTCGTAGCCGTAGGCGTAGCACAGGCTGTCCTTGCCCTGCTTGACCATGCTCACCTTGTCGAAGCCCGTGTAGGTCACGGTCTGCGATGTCGAGGGGAACACGCCTTCGGCTGTTGTCGCAGAGGCCAGGGCGTGGACCTTCGTGGCGTCGAACACGGGCTGCGAAAACACCGGGGTCACCTGGGGGATGCCGTTCGAAGCCGTCACGGCCTCCCTCGAGGTCATCCTTCCCAATGCGTCGTAGGTCATGGCGCAATGCAGGTCCTGCCCCGAAGGCCTCTTCAGGGTGATGCCCGTCAGGCGGTTCATGTCATCGTAGGTGAAGGTCTCTTCCAAGTTCTTTTTGTTGTCCTTTCGGGAGGCTAAATTACCGAATTTATCGTAATCGTATGAAAGATTCTGAAGGTTTTTTGTCGTCACGATACCTGTTAGTCGATGTGTCAGCGTGTCGTAGGTGTGGCTGGTGACGGCACCGTTGCCCAACTGGGCCTCAAGCAACAGCCCCGAGGGATCCATCTCGTTTGTCTTCCACAGCAATAGCCCGTCGTCGTCGGTGACGCTCTTCAAATACCCATGGCTGTAGCCGTAACGAACCGTGACGCCCGTAGGATATACCATACGCCCCACCCTCGACTGGCCATCGTACTGCACCATGGTGATGTAGGTGCTAGCCCCCTTCCGCTCCGTGGTGCGCACCAGTCGCGCCAGCGAGTCGTAGGCGTATGCGACACGCTGGATGAAGGCGCCGCCCTGTTTTTTGAAGACCACGCTGTCCAAAGCGCCTTTCAACACTCCGGTCTCGTTGTAGCTGTAATCCGTCCGGGTGTTTCCAAGGCCCTCGGCCGTCCTGATGAGACGGTCGAAGCCGTCATAGAAGTTCTCGGTTCCCGTCTGTTCGGAAAGCTCACGAGGCGAAATGCTTCTCTTCAGTCGGCCATAGGCATCGTAGGTAGTCGTGAGTGTCCCGTAGTCGGGGTCTGTCAGCGTGGTCCTGCGACGGGCATCGTCGTAGGTGGCCGTCACCATTGTGGAGGTGTTGCCGTTGACGGTGGCCGTGGCCATGAGGCCGTCGGCGTAATGGTCGAAGGTCACGTAGGAACCGTCGGCGTTGTCGCTGCGGACGGTCCATCCCATGGCGTTGACCGTCACGGCGCTCTCCTGGGTCAGTCCTTGGGGTGTCGTCACCGTTGTCTCGGTTCGGAAACCGTCATAGGCCGTGGTGGTGCACGTGGTGTCGGGGGTGGTGATGGCGGTCAGGCGGTCAAGGTTGTCGTAGCCGTAGGTGATCCATCTGGCGGTCTCTCCCTCCCTGTACGGCTCGGACACGGCCGAAAGCCTTCCACGACGGTCGTATTGCCTGTCGGTGAATATAGGCTCTCCACGCAGCCCGTAGGTGACACTTCGCATCTCGGCGCCGGTCTTGTGGTAGAAGACCAAGGACTGCACGCCGTTGGAAGACCTGTTCCAGACATAATAGGAGGAATTGTCTGGGGCCAGTGGATGGCCTTGCGCCCAACGCTTGGCAGTGCATGTCTGTGTTCCGTCGGCATTCGTGGTCCACGATGTGACGCCGAAAGCGTCGTTCCGGAACGCGGTAAAAAGACCGTTGGCGCCAGTCAACGTGTCGATGTGGTCGTATTCGTCGTAAGCGTATGAGGTGGAATAACTCAAGCCGCCACTGCTGACCGTCTCACTGGAGACAAGCCTGTTCAGACCCTCCGGTCCGTGTTCGTACACGAAGACTTTCTGCTGCTCACCATGTTGTCCGTTAGGAACCCTAACTGTTTTACGCATCAGGTTTCCGTTAGGATAATACATGTAATCTGTCTGCGTTTTGAGCGGGTTTTGGCTTGGAACTCCGCCTGGGACGTCGGTAATATGGCTTGGTAGGTATGAGTCCGTGGAGAGGTATTCTATCCAGCGGCCATCAACCACATCGGTCTTTCCCGTTCTCGATTGAGTCCGTGTTTGAATATGTGGCTTGTTGAGGGTCCAGGTGTCATAGTAATTACTGTAGAAACTGGTACTCTCCTTCGACCTGAATTCGCATCCGGACAGTCCCGTTGTGGTATAGTCGCCCACGCCGGTCTTTGTGGAGTCGCAATGATAGGTGTGGTAATAGAATCCGTTTGAGTAGTTGTAATGGTTTGCGACAAATGTCCTGGATAGTATATTTCCCGGGTTGTCTGGATCGTATCTTACGGCGGTTTTTCCCGTCAGAGCAGGACTAACGACCAAACGGTCCGTGTTCAGGGAACCATAACTGCTACGCACTTTCTCGAACTGGTACGTGGTTGCCGTAGACAAGACGGCATGTCCTTCTTCTGGAAAAACATACACGGTGTCAGCCTCTGGAAGCAGCATGGCATGGGAGGTCATCGTCTCCAACGAATAGTAGTTTACGGTACTGTCGGTTTCAACGCCGTCTTCGAACAACCGGTGTGTTTGCTTCCGGAATCCAAGCCATCCATGTCCGTCGCGGTGGAAAAGTGGATCTGAGAAACTGATAGAGTCTCGTTTTCGGTTGTTTGTGGCGTTGTATGTCGTTATTGAGGAGACCACCCTTAAAGGCGTTGGCAGGCACCTTACCCCGTAATTGAACTCCTGATAGGGCTGCTGGACATAGCCGTAGTCGAAACCAACAGGGTTGTACATGCCATCGATTACGGTCTTGACGCTGTTTAACTCGCTTGAAGGTTTCAGGCCAAAGACACAAGGTTTTCTCCTTTCAACAACCCAGTCGCTATCTCTATATTCCAAACCTAGAAAAGATACGTTTTCTTTACCGAGGAAAAAACCCGTATGAAAATACTGGGTGCGACAATTGATATAGTAATAATCTTGATAACCCTGATGACTCCCGTTGTATCCACTGCCTGAGAAAAAGGACTGGAAATTGTTGACTGAAGGAAGGTAATGAAAATAAACATCTATATTTGAAGAAAAACTGGTCATTTTTGATGTCGCAACATCGGTCACGCCATCGCCATCGAAGTCTGCTGTCCATACGCTGTAATAATCCCCCGGCCAATTGTTTGGCAAATTCATGACGTCTATAACCTTCCTTAAAGAATTGGAATAGACATTGTATTCGGGGAGTCTACAATAAATAGAGCTTATACGTTCTGTCGGTACAAAAGCAACACCCGTTGAATAGAAAAAACGCCAGCGTGATTGATTGCCAAGTTTGTCGTTGTACAACAAGTCTGTTTTCCCGTCCCCATTGAAATCACCTGTAAAAACGTGGTTCCATCGTTCGGAATGGTTGATGTCGATTGTGCTGAAACAATTTTTATATGTCACGACGTTGTTGGACAGGTTAAGTGAATAGACGGTAGAACCGTTGTCTTTGACAACCATTACTTCAATACGTCCGTCGCCGTCGAAATCGCCGGTAACAACATCCCGCACATTGTTAAAAATGGTATATGAATTCGCCTTTTGAAAAGTGTTACTGTCATGATATATCAGACGAGACGTCCATGGAAGCATGAGGGTGGTAAGCACGGGCATTAACAAGAGCTGTGTTTTTCCGTTACCGAGGTAATCTCCGGTACGGACAAGAAAACGGCCGTTGCCTATCCCGATGGTATCCCTGTTTTCAAAATGGTTTCCTCCGACGTTTTCGAGGATGATAATCGCCGTTGTATCCTTACCCACTGGTACAAGGGAATCATAGAAACACGCCACTAGGTCGTCTTTTCCGTCGTCGTTCAGGTCAACAGGATAAAGCCAGTCCAGTCTTTTGTCGACATTATGTAACGTCATTGTCGGGTTCAGTGTGAATTGTCCGGGGTTGTTAGGATTGTTTAAGAAAAATTTGACATCTATGTTATGCGTGTAAACGGAATCCATGTGCGGCACGATGGCCAAATCGGAATACCCGTCCCCGTTGAAATCGCCTACAAAAGGGAAGTTGTTATATATGGCGGTGTCGTATATTCTCATATAGACCAAGACATTATTGTCAAAACCATCCGTACTTGTCCATTTGATTTTGGTTGGATTGAGCACAACACCTCCTTTTTCGTACAAGATCTCCTCCAATCTGTTGTGCATCCGTTCATAACCGTAAAGTGGTCCTATGGAATCTGTCTTGTATCTAAAAGAATAGTTTGCCAATTCGTTACCTGTTCCAACGGTATTCTTGTTTATTGAAATGTGGTCAAGCAGTTTTCGTCTTTTGACAATGTTCCCAGCAATATATTGGAAGTCATAATCTTGTCGATCACTTGTTCGGTAATGAAAATCAATAGTAAATTCGGGGGATATCGAGGTTATTTCGTTTTCAGTGTGTTTTGTATAATCTATAGAAGTGATGTAATACTCTCCATTTACAGAATTCTGGTTATAATGATAAACCACCGAGTTTCCGTTACGGTCGGAAACCATGTTGATCAGCCAACACAAAGCTTTGGGTCCACTGTTCTGAAGCGTGAACCGTGAATCTTCCGTGCAACCGTATTCCAGAATCTTTCCATCGGCCTTCCAAACCTTGAAATGGGAAATGGTGAAAACCGGCCCCATATTTTCTTTCCCGAAGGAAGTAGACCAGGCATAATAGGCCATAATCCTCGACATCTCATCCTGCTCGGTCTTGTATTCGACGCTGTCGGTGTAATTAGCCACAGCAATGAGTCTTTTGCCATCCAGCATGAAACGGTCGGTGGCATCGTTCAGGGTAACGGCCCCTACGGCACCGTCGTGGTAGCGTGTCTGCCCCGTTCGCTCAATGCAGGAAAGTCCCGCCAAGTCCCATCCCCAGCCTAGCAGGCCGTTGCCCGCCTGGCTGTTGTAGGTGATCGCCAGGCTGGGCTGCATACCGTTGATGCCTTCGGGAAGTTCTATGGGGATGGTATAGACCGCGGCGCCCATCATGCCAACATCAACCGTGCCGCCGATAGCCCCCACAACTCCGGAGTCCGTGGGGTTGGGACCTCCTGTGAGGTCCGACCACGGGGGATAGATGCCGTATGGGTCAATCTCCAGTGTGGTGTGTTTGTGGTACACCGGCTCATAATGGAACCCGTTATTCAGGTTGATGTGGTTGCTAGCCGTGTATTCATGGCTCTGGTTGGGAGCCAGAGTGTCGTTCAGCTCGAAATATTCTCCATAATGGACGAGTTGCGCCATGGCTGGTGAAAACAATGCCATCGCCACGGCAAGGAGTATAAATACCTTGGCTTTCATATCAACAGGGTATTTGTCAGTTCCTCTTGATGACTTTCCAAACCCGCGTCTCACCGTCGGCGATGACATGGAGCAGATACACGCCCGCCGGCTTCCCGACGAGATTGAACTCCTCCACGGCCCCCGTCACAACACGCTCCTCCAAGACCCTCCCGTCAACGGTGCAAAGGGTGGCCTTTGTGTTCTCCGGGGCCCCGCCTGTGAGCGACAGGAAGAAGCCGCCCTCTGTGGGGTTGGGAAACAGCATGGCCTCGGCACCGGCAAAATCGTCGACCAACGACGCTTGCCACTGCACGGTCTCCCCTTCTGAAAGACCTTCGGAATCGGCTCCGTGTCCGCCGTCCGTCCTGGAGAACTCCAGCGTGCGGCTCGTGCGGTTGCCGCAGGCGTCGTAGCCGAAACGCACCGTCACCAGCGTCCGCAGCGAGTCAATCTCCCGCTGCTGCCCAAGCACGTAGAGCGTCAGCTCCTCGATCTTCTCCAGCATCACGGCCTGCATCGCCGCCACGTCGTACCCGTCGGCATCCACTTCTGCTTCCGAGGGCACACCGGGCAGATGGCGGTGCTCGCCGATGTAGGCGCTCAGCTCATCCATCGGCATCGGACGGTAGTCCTCACGGAACACATAGTCAGGCCAGTCGCCCACCTCCTGGATGTGGACCTTGGTGGTGAGTACCCCGCCGTCGACGGCCAGGGCGTAGTCGTTGGTGGTGTTCTCCGCGTTGACACCCACCCTGCCGTTGAGGGTGATGGCGCCGCTGAGGCTTACCGTCACGGCATCGCTCCAGTTGTTGATGATGTCATTGCGCGGATCCTCGTACACCGCCGTGCGCAGCTTGAATGACGTGCCGCCGAACTCCATGACGTAGGAAGGGCCTAGACCGCTGCGCATGTAAAAGCCGTTCGACGGGTATGCGTTCAGACCTATAGAGGAGGTGGTGCCCTTCGCTAGGGTGAAGCCGTTCGTGCCTATCGCAACCAGGTCGCCATCGACCTTGAAATTCTGCGAGGCGATGCCCAGCGCATTGCCAGTCCCGGCTGCGATGTCCATGTCGCCATGGTGATCGACAGTGATGCTGTGCTGCGCGTCCCTGAACCGAATAAAAGAGCTGTTCTCCTCAGGGTCGTAAGGTGCCAGGATGATGCCTGCGTCCTCGCCGTCATCGGAACGGATGTGGAGCTTGGCCTGCGGCATCACATCGCCGATGGCCACTCTGCCGGTCTTGTTGAGGACGCCCTGGCCATAGTTGTTGGGCGAGGCACCGACGAACAACGTGGGTCTCGTACTATTGAACCCTACCGCCAGGCTGTTGCTGCTGTCGTTGACCAGATAGGCGTCGGAACCGTGTTCGCCAGCGATGCCACCGCCGATCACCATACCGCCCGAGAGACCGTTAACCCTGATGTGATGTCCGATGCCGATACCGTCATTTCCGAAGACCTTCACCGAACGCCCAAATGCCATGGCGGCTTCGCCCCCGACATAATTCGACATGCCCAAGGCGACCGCACCGAGACTGTATTCGTCGATGGTGTCGCTGATGCCGACCGTCAACGTGTGGGCCGAATACAATATGTTGTTCAAGCCTATAGCATTACCAACGGGCCTTCCCACCAAACTGCCATCCAAGTTGTTTCCCGAGCCAATGTTCAAGTTGGATCCTTCAATAACAACCCGCTGGGCCTGTCCTTCTGTGGACAATGCCAAAAGCAGCAGTGACAGCACTGCTGCAACAAAGAATTTGTTTCCTTTCATATTTCCAATAGTTTTAAATTATTCATCCCGCACTTCAAACTCGCCATAGTACACGTCGCCGTTGGTCAGGGTGAAGGTGACAATATAGCTTCCGGCATAGGTGATGTAAAAGTCGACGCCGTCAGGCGTGGGGGTAGACTGACACTGTGCTTCACCGCCTCCAACCTCCTCCACCTCGATGTAGACCTGACCAAGGTTCTCCAAAAAGACGATGGAAAGAATATGACCGTTGATGGAGGCAACGATGGAGTTGTTTCTTGGAATACCTTGGACGGTGGCCTCTTTTACAGGAATGGGGCTATGACCATCTTCAAAATGAATGTCTTTGGCCAAACCCAAAACAGCGGGCATCAAAAGGCCAAATAGAATAGTGATTAGTTTTAAGGTTGTGTGTTTCATGACTTTTGCTATTAAAGTTTTCGTAAAAGTACCTTCGGACAAACACACATGTCAAGAAAAAAAGTATTCGGATTATTCGGAATTATTATATAACAACTTTATTATCAATATATTAAAAAATCATTCAGTATTACAACAACGCTATCATTTTTACCAAAGATTCTTTTCAAACGTTGTTCCCTATCCCAAATTGTGTTGAGTGCGTTTTGTAACAGAACGGCTATCTGGGTGTTGTTCAACCCCAAAAGAGATAAATAACAATAAAACAAATCTTTTTCTTTTAATTCTGGATACTGTATTTTTAGTTTTTCAAACAAATATCCATAATGCTTGACAGCCGCAGCTTTTAGTTCGGACTTTTGTCTGTCGTTAAGGGCCAGATCAGCATAAGCTGAAACGGGAACAGTGGACTTGATTGGATTATTCTCATCATTGCATATCATAATAATATGCTTGCAAATTGTTTCATCGTCATACTTACCTTTAGTCTGATGTTCCGGTATTATTATTGACAAAACGTTTTCCTTTGACGTTTTGATATCTTTCAATGCTTTGTTTTTTTGTTTCAACCTACCCCCCAAGGCTGCCTGCTGAATACGGTGGGCTTGTCTTTCCTCCATCAACTGCTTTTCCGCCATTTCCTTTTGGTCCCGTAAAGAACGACTTTTCCTTTTGCTAAAAAAATGATATAAGATGCTGCAAATGACTAGAATGGCTAATAATAGAGTAATAACAATTCCTGTCTTCTTTATTTTTTCCTTTGAAGCCTTCTGGTGAAAGAATTCGTTCCTTTTTTGTTCGTGTGCAACACACAGATCGGTCAATTGTGACTTTACGTGGCCTTGTATCTCATCGAAATTGGCGAATGGAACCAGATAATGTGCATATTGTTGTGCTTCGAGATCCCTATTTGTCTTGTCGCAGATTTCTACAAGCCACTCTGCGGCCTGTTTCTTAGAACCAATACTACTTGTGCCATTATACACTTTGTCCAAATACAAAAAAGCTGAATCATATTGTGCCTCATCAAAATAGATTGCACCTATAATAAGGCGACGAGACAATTCTTCCCTTTTGCTTTCCGCTTGTTTCAATAAATCATACAATGTGCTTAAAGAGGGTAGAGGATTGGCACCTTGTTTGTATGAATTGAACGCTATATGCGTCTTTAAATCTCTGAATATAATAGTATTTGTATCTAATAAAACCGCCATCCCTTTTTGATAATAACCCATTGCGCTATCAAGGCCTTTTTTCATTTCATACTGTGAGCCGATTTCATTTAGAATCCATGCTACATTCCACGATTCTGCGTCATATCTATAATAATAAGACAAGGATTGCTTCCCAAAATAAATGGCCTGCTCATGCAGATACTGGTCGGAAAACAAACCGCAAAGATGTGTATATGCCAATGCCATGAACTTCGCCTTCTGCCCCACCAGCTCCTTCTCCGTGAAATGCTCCTCCATAATTTCCACGGCCTTCAGGTATTCCTCGCAGGCAGGGACAACGCTGTCGCGCTCATAGTAGCCCACACCATTAATATAATGGGCTCGGGCAGCCAGGAACGGATCAGATACTGAATCATAGTATGCCACTGCCGCCTGCAACTCGGCGCGGTTGGTCTGCTCATAGTCGTTCTTATACAACAGCTCGGCCAACAAAAGGTTGGCGTAATGACGGTCGCCAATCGTGTCGTAACAGGCCATCAAACACGTCAGCGCACTGTCAGGTTGTGTCCATAGCAGACTGTCGACAGCCAACAATTCCGACGATTGAATAGACGTATCGCGGCGCGTCTCAGCAGGACGATGGCAGGCCGCCAACAACACCATCAGCATCCAAAACCCAATCCTATGCACTTGCGCTCTCATCCCTCCACCTCAATCTCGAAATTCTGAAACACGATCACTTCGCCAGCGGTGATCTTCGCGCGCTTGCGGAGTTCCACCTCACCGTTGCGGAGTACCATGCCAGCGGTGACCACCTCCTGGGCCTCGCTGCCAGAATAGACCACGCCAGTGGCTTTTAATAAGGCAATCAATGGGATGTATTCTTCGCCCTCGCGAAGGGTAAAAACGATTCTGTTTAGTTTCTGTGCCATAATTCTTACTCCTTTCTTCTTGCTTTACTTCTCCAAAAAGCGTTTATATGCGGAACCAGCGGCACCTGAGCACACATGTGAGATGTTGTTTGCCATCAGGATGTCGGTGATGCCGTGCTCTCGAATGTAATCCTTGATACTATAAGTGAAATAGCGGAAGTCGATCACATGGATTTCAGAGAACGAGCCGAACAGATAGCCCGGAATGGCATTGCCGAAGCTATCCTTCATCACTAGCAGCCGACGAGGGCATTCCGAATCGGTCTTCACCTGGGTGATGCGGGCATCGCTGCCCATAAAGGTGCAATAGGCCGAACCCGTACCTGAGGTCTTCACAAAGAACTCGCCCTGATGAGGCTTCTCCTCCCCTACAATCTGGAAGTCCTTGTCCAACTCATACCGCCGATAGACGGTCGTATACGTCACCCCCAAGGGCTTGTAGTAAACAAAGTCCTCGGGCGACTTCTTCACGTTGATGTCCTTCGAATAACCGAACATCGAGCCAACGTAATTCTTGATGGTATCCGACTCGAAATCCTTCAAATCAGGCACCTTCACATCGGCCACCATGGCAAATTGTCGCGCCGCATAATAGGCACCTAACGGCGACCAGTGATGGTCGGTGCGCAGGTAGATATCCTCATCGACATGCTCACCCATCAAATCATAAAGGTCCACCACCTGCACCGCACTGTCAATCAAAGAATAGAGTTCTGTCAGCACGGGGAACTCCGGATCGGTACAACTCCTTGCATTCATCGGGCAGTAGTACTCCACCGCCGTGGGGATGATCATACAATAGACATTCACCTCGGAGCCGAAGACTTTCTGGTAGGTATTCACCACCTTGGCGAAACTCTTCTCTCCCCTGTTCTTGTTCTTGAAAGCCATCAGAGCACGTGCCTCAGGAGGATTGCCAATCACGATGACGCCGGCGTTATCCATCTTGGCCTTGACATCCACGTCGTTGTGGAATTCCTTAATGGAACGCTGATCGTCCGCCTCTTCGTCAACGGACGCCATATCCGTCGCAGCAGCATCTTCAGGAGCCTCCTGCGCGGCATGGAAGGTGACCGCCGACTTTGTCTTAAAGGCCATCAACGACTTCAACTCCATGCTCTCGCCCATGAACACGTCGCGAAACGGCTCACTGTCGCTGAACCAGTTGGAAACGCTTCGCGTGAAGCTGCCATTACGCAGACTGTCCCAGCAGAAATCGGGAAACTTGCTAAGGTCACGCTTCTCCAGCTCAGAATACGTGCTCCGCGGCAGGAAACAGAACACTGCCACAAAAGCCGTCATCATCACGGTGACCAAAGCAACCAATATCCGACTCCCACGCATTGTTTACTGGATTAAGAAGCGTTTGTAGTTGTTATAGGAGGTATTACCGCAGGCATGCGTGAGGTTATTGGCAAAGACCACATCAGTGATCTTGTTGTCACGGATATAATTAATGATGTTTCGGTCGAAGAAACGGAAGTCGATGACATGCACCTCCTCGAACGAGAAGAACAGATAACCTGGGATGGCATTGCCGAAGCTATCCTTGAAGATGATAACACGGCGACCGTTGTTAACGCCAGTGCGCACCTGGGTGATCTTCGAGTCGCCACCCATGAAGGTGTTGTAGGCCGCACCACTCCCGTCGCCATACGACTTGAAGAACTCCCCTTCGGCAGCAGGATGCTCGCCTGTGATTTTACCCTTGTTGGTCTTGTATTGGATATAGGTCGTCGTGTATTCGCAATCGCGGGGTGTATAGTAATAGAAGTCCTCCGGAGCTTGCTTCACGCAGCTCTCGCCTGAGAAGGAGGCCATGGTACCCACAAAGCTATGGATGACGTGTTCGTCGTAATGCGAAAGGTCCTCAAACGGCACGCCTGCCACCTCACAGAGCTTCATGGCTGCATAATAGGCGCCACGGGGTGCCCAGTGGTGGTCGGTACGCGAGAAGATGCGCTCATTGGCGTGTTCACCCAGGATATTGTAGATGTTGACCACCAGCACCGAGTCGGAACAGGCAGCGAACATGCTGTTCAGCACCGGAGCCTCGGGGTGCGTCCAGCCCTTGGCGGCATCGGGGCAATAATACTCGATGGCCGTGGGGATCGGCATGCAGTACACGTTGATGGTGTCGCCGAGTTTACGCTTGTAGATATTGCAGATATCGGCATACGAGAGAGCCGTTTTAGGCGTCTGGTTGCAGGGATTGCAGGCCCGTAAGGTGTCGCCGCCACCAATGAGGATGATGCCCGCCTTGGCTGCCTTGCGGCAGGTGGCATTGGGCGTCAGCTTGTTGACATATGGGGTAACACAACGATCCGCGCTGTCCTGCGGGAGCAGCGACTGTGCCTGAAGCTTACATCCCACAAGAATCAAGACGGCGGCAAGAAAGGAATGAATCAAATATTTCATGGTTGTATCATTTAGAATCGTGTATAAAGAAAAGCGTTGTTGGTGGCCCCCACCAGAAGGGCGACACTCACCGTCAGCAATAAAAATGCCAAAACAGAACGCATCACCAGCACCAGCGTCGGACGGGGATGCTTCCACCGAGCGACCCAGCGGTCAAGCCAGTTACGCACAGGCAGACAGAACACCAAGGCGATCACCCAAAGCCAGCCGTAAGTGCTCAACACGTTGACGGCGGCAAAATCGGAGAACGACGCCGCTCCACCGAAGAAAGCCTTGAAGAAATGGAGCATCGCTCCGAAATCGACGAAATAAAAGATGCCCCAGCCGATCACCACCAGCACCAGGCTGTATATATGCAGCAGCACTTTGGGAACCCGGTGGATGACTTTCAGCAAGGTATATTTCTCAAGCATGATGATGACTCCATAGAAGACGCCCCACAGCAGGAAATTCCAGCTGGCACCGTGCCAGAAGCCAGTGAGCATCCACACCACCATGATATTGAGTGCCTGATGACGGCGGTTGCCGCCAAGAGGGATGTATAGATAGTCGCGGAAGAAGCTGCCGAGTGAGATATGCCAGCGGCGCCAGAAGTCGGTGATGCTCACGCAGCAGTAAGGATGGTCGAAGTTCTCGTTGAAATGGAAGCCCAGGCATCGGCCGATGCCGATGGCCATGTCGCTGTAGCCCGAGAAGTCGAAATAGATCTGGAAGGTGAAGGCCACGATGCCCACCCAGGAACCCATGGTGGAAAGGTTCTCAAGCCCGCTCCCCGTCAGCAGCTGCGTAGAGATCTCCGAGAACTGGTTGGCGAGGATGACTTTTTTCCCCAGTCCACGCAAAAAACGCATCATCCCCTCGGCAAGGTCGTTGCTATCGACATGCCGGTCGGTGATCTCAGAGGCCACCGTGCCGTAGCGGACGATAGGACCGGCAATCAGCTGAGGGAACATGGAGATGTAGAGCAGCAGGTTCTTGAAGCTGCGCTGCACCGGCGTGGTACCACGATAGACATCTATCAGATAAGAGATGGACTGGAAGGTATAGAAGCTGATGCCGATGGGCAGGACAATCCGAGGAACGTTAACTGGAACGCCCAACGACAGGAGCTCAGCACAGAAAAATGAAAGGTATTTGAAGGTGGCCAGCACGCCCAGGTTGAATATCAGTCCAATGACCAGGAAAGGCTTCCCCTGTTTTGCGATGCCCCGTCCTACGAAGTAGTTGACCACCACGCTGGCCAGCATCAGCAGCACGTACACTGGTTCTCCCCAAGCGTAGAAGATGAGGGAGAAGAGCACCAGCATGCTGTTGCGGTGGCGGAACGAGGGCATGTCCCCTCTTCTGTCGATCCATGCTGCCAGCAGGTAGCACAGTGCGAACACTGGCAGGAACACGAAGAGGAAGAAGAGGTCGGAGAATACCATGTTTGTTTCAGTTTAAATAAAAACCGCCCTCTTTCGGGGGCGGTTTTCGTTTCGAATCGTATCACATAGGTGATCTTATTCGGCTTTAGGTTCGTCCTTGGCGGCAGCTTCCTGCTTCTCAAGGTTTTCCTTCAAGCCGGCGAGCACTTCGAGGTCGCCGAGGGTGCTGTGTTCGATCGTTTCGTTGATCTGTTTCACAGCGCGTTTGGCTTGCTTAGCAGCCTTGTCGGCGACTTTCTCGGCGGTTTCCTTCACAGCGGCTTCCTTGTCTTCATAGATCTTGGAGTGGGCAAGGATGATCTTCTTGCTTTCCTTCGAGAACTCGATGACCTTGAAGTCGAGGGTTTCGTCGACCTTGGCGGTGGTGCCGTCTTCCTTCTTCAGGTAGCGGTTCGGGCAGAAGCCTTCGACGCCGTAAGGCAGTGATACCACGACGCCCTTGTCGGCGGCGCTGATGATGGTGCCCTGGTGGACAGAACCCACGGTGAACACGGTCTCAAACACTTCCCAAGGATTCTCCTCGAGTTGTTTGTGGCCGAGGCTGAGGCGGCGGTTCTCTTCGTCGACATCGAGAACGACGACGTCGATGCTTTCGCCGACTTTCGTGAATTCAGCCGGGTGCTTGATCTTCTTGCTCCAGCTCAGGTCGCTGATGTGGATGAGGCCGTCAACGCCTTCTTCAAGCTCGACGAAGATGCCGAAGTTGGTGAAGTTGCGCACCACGGCGGTGTGCTTGGAGCCCACCGGGTAGCGGTCTCTGATGTTGGCCCACGGATCCGGGATGAGCTGCTTCATGCCGAGAGACATCTTGCGCTCTTCGCGGTCGAGGGTGAGGACCTTGGCTTCCACCTCGTCGCCCACCTTCAGGAAGTCCTGAGCGGTGCGGAGGTGCTGGCTCCATGACATCTCGGAGACGTGGATGAGGCCTTCGACGCCGGGAGCGATCTCGATGAACGCACCGTAGTCGGCGATGACCACCACTTTACCCTTGACGATGTCGCCCACCTTGAGGTTCGGGTCGAGAGCATCCCACGGATGAGGAGTGAGTTGCTTCAGGCCGAGAGCGATACGTTTCTTGTTGTCGTCGAAGTCGAGGATGACGACCTTGATCTTTTCATCCAGCTTGACGATCTCTTCCGGGTGGTTGATGCGGCCCCAAGAGAGGTCGGTGATGTGGATGAGACCATCAACACCGCCGAGGTCGATGAACACACCGTAGGAAGTGATGTTTTTAACCACACCTTCGAGGACCTGGCCCTTTTCGAGCTTGCTGATGATCTCAGCCTTCTGGGCTTCGAGTTCGTCCTCGATGAGTGCTTTGTGAGAGACCACCACGTTTTTGTATTCCTGGTTGATCTTCACGACTTTGAATTCCATCACGCTGTCGACGAACACGTCGTAGTCGCGGATCGGCTTGACGTCGATCTGGGAACCGGGCAGGAAGGCGTCGATGCCGAACACGTCGACAATCAAGCCACCCTTGGTGCGGCTCTTGACGTAACCGTTGACGATCTCACCGCTCTCGAAGGCTGCGTTGACGCGATCCCATGACTTGAGGATGCGGGCCTTCTTGTGGGAGAGGACGAGCTGGCCGTTGGAGCCTTCCTGGCTCTCGACGTACACTTCGACCTTGTCACCCACGGCGAGGTTGGGGTTGGTGCGGAATTCCGCGATCGGAATAACACCATCTGACTTGAAGCCGATGTTGACAACCACCTCACGGTCGGTGATGGCGACCACAGTGCCTTCGATGACTTCATGGTCGACGACCTGATTCATCGTGGCGGCATACTGATCCTCGAGCTTTGCACGCTCGGCGTCGGAGTAGTTGTCGAATTTCTTGTGAGAAGTGTTCCAGTCAAAGTTCTCGTCCGGGACGGGCTTCTGTTTGGGAGCCTTGGGGGCTTTCTTAACGGGAGCTTCCTCAACGGGGGCTTCCATGACTGGGGTTTCTTCAACGGCCTTTTCTTCTACTGGCATGGCTTCGTTGATGATGTTTTCGTTTTCTGCCATTTGTAATTTTTGTTTTACTTGTACCCGCTTGGATGCCGGACAATCCAACCGAGGAGGTTATACTTTTGATTATCAACTCGAACCGTTGATGTCGCCATCATTCCGGACAGCGGTTCAAATTGGGCTGCAAAGATACAAATTAATTCGAAATAAGGACGAAAATAAATGCAATTATTTATTCTTCATACGAATATCCGTCTTTCTCGGCCATTTCTTTAATATGTTTGGCGCGTTTCTGGGTATCGGGATGTGACGAGAACATGTTGCTCAGCACGGTATGCTCCCCGTCTTCGTCACCGATTTCCATCAGGACGTTCAAGGCACGATACATGGCGAAGGGATCCACCCCATTATCGACACAATACTGATAAGCTTTCTCGTCGGCTTGCGTCTCCTGACGGCGCGAATAGGCGTTATTGGCCAGCTCCTGTCCCAGGTCGCCGAGGAAGCCCATAGAGACAGCGCTCGCTCTGTCACCAAACGATGAGATGCCATAACGGGCAGCCACCACAAGGTAAGCGGTGCGGTAGGCATCACGCACATCTTTGTTGACTAGATGTCCCAACTCATGTCCGATGACAGCAAACAGTTCGTCATCATCCATGACATCCATAAGGCCGGAGTAAACACGCACGCTGCCGTCGCCACTGGCAAAGGCATTAATGGTGTTCTCATCGTCATAAACAGCGTAATTCAACTTGAGTTTCTTGACGTTCTTGAAACGCGACATGACCCTGTTGAGCCGGAGCGTATAAGGATCGTCGTCGGGAAGGATCAGGTTGGCAGAGTCCATCGAGGCCATGTACTCGCTGCACAAGGCTGTGATCTCGACATCGCTGATGGTAAGTGCCGCAGCAAAAGCATCGGAGGCAGCCGCCACAGCGTTGGGATCCAGATTCCCGAATCGCGAAGTGACCTGCTCGGTGAGGTTCTCACTTATGAAGCCCGCAATCTCGGGACCCGCTATGTTATTCAGGACAGAACAGCTACAAAAGGCTATTGAGACCGAAAAGAAGAGTAATATTTTTTTCATATGATTCATTTTAGTTATGCAAAAATAAAATTTATTTGCAAAAAATGAACCAAATGCTCAAGATTTCTTCTTTCTTCCTGACTTTCTTAACGCCTCAGCGATAATCCATTGAAGTTGGCCGTTGACGGAACGGAACTCATCAGCGGCCCACTTCTCCACTGCCTCCATGGTCTCGGCATCCACGCGAAGCAGGAAGGTCTTGGTATTGGCACAATTTTCTTTTTCCTTCGCCATAGGTTACCTTTCCAATGCTTCGCCCAAGGTCAGCGAGCAAATATTGTCTTTTGAGATGCATTTGTCGTAGATCCAGATACAGAGGATGGTAATGGTCATGACGATAACGCCCGAAAGCCCCACCATGCCGTTCACAAAATCGTTGCCACCCAAGGTAAAGTAAATAGTCAAACCTGAGACGGCATTTACAGAGCCATGGAAGATGGCTGCCACAATCATGGACTTGGCTTTTAAGACAAAATACAATTCGATGATTCCCGCTAGTATACAAAATACAACCATCAACAACGAGCCCCATAACGATTCGTTCGGATAGTTGTGGCCCATCAAGATCAAAGGCATATGCCAGATGCCCCATATAAACCCGATAAACAGAGCGGCAGGCCAGAACTTCACCTCGCGCAAGGCACCGACGAAGTAGTTGCGCCAACCAAATTCCTCACCAAAGGCACAGACCCCATTGATGGTGACGGCCGCCATCAGTCCACTGACAATGGCGATAAGCACCATCAAATAGGCTGGCATGCTGCCCAACTGTTCACGCACCATCTCCTGCTGATCCTCAGGCACATGGTATTGGTTGATGAGCTGCTCGGCATTGTACTGTAGCGAGACGCCGGGCATCAAGCCATTCACAAGAATGCAGACCAACGTCATCACCACAGGCAACAGCCAGGCCACCACCCAAGACCATTTGACCTTGAAGTTGACCAAACCTGTGTGGTTGAATTTCTCTCCGTCGATCTTTTGCATTACCCATGCAGTAATCATCGGGAAGAACATATAGGCCACTGCAAACACGGTAAAGAAAATCGGGGTTCCCTCTTTATCCATGCCAAAGCCGAAACGGGCAATGGCCGCAAAAGCCCAGCTCACCAGGCAAACAATAGGTGCAAATTTTATCGCTTTTTTCATGGTTTGATCACTTTTTTCACTTGTTCTATCATCTCAAGTGTTTCTTCCGCCTTAGCGCAATTCAGATAATACAATCCGCCATCGGCGGTGCGCAGTTCCAGCAAAGGACCACCGTCTTCATGGATGAACATCATACAGCTCTCGCCATTCTTCAGGCGGAAATGACCCATGTTGGCTTTGTTAGTCGACATGCCGTTGGTGCGCAAGGCAATGCCCGGCCAGTGTTCCCACACACTGTCAGAGGTGATTTCGGCAACGGGAATCGTTGCGTGGTATCCCCCACCCTTCACCTTGATGCATTCGCTTGAGATATCATACTTGGGTCCTTTGTTGCCCCAGAAGAAGAGAATCGGTATCAAAGCCAAAGACAAAAGGGTAATGATAACCACAGCCCAGATAGTGATCTTGTTTTTCTTTTTCTCCCTCTGTTTGGCACTAATGGAAAGACGGTTTTCTCTATCACGACCAAAACCGTTGAACCTTCTCATGGCAATGAATAATGGTATGATCATCGCCAAGCAGATCACCATCAAGAGGATGCCACTCGTATTCTCGCCAATGATCTTGAGATAGGAGAGCAAGACCGTAAAAAGCAACAGACCTCCCGTCACCGTAAGGATGATGGCTGTCCACCATTTCAGCCCATTGATGTCAACCAGGGCTTTCCGTTCGGGCGACATGTTCCCGTACGGGTTAATCATATTGGGGAAGCAATAGCACAGCCATCCCACAGCAATAAGGAGCAGACCCGTTCCTAAATTAATGATATCTATAATATTCATTTTGCCGATTCTACCAAGCCTTAACGCTTAATGATAACTTTTAACTTTTCACTCTCCACTTTTCACTTAATAAAGCGATCCCGTGTTTACAACAGGTTGGGCGGATTCATCAGCGCAAAGCACCACCATCAGGTTGCTCACCATGGCGGCTTTGCGTTCCTCGTCGAGTTCCACCACGCCTTCGGCTTTCAGCTTGTCGAGAGCCATGCGCACCATCGACACGGCGCCTTCCACGATCTTCTCACGGGCCGAAATAATGGCGGCCGCCTGCTGGCGACGCAACATCACGGCAGCGATCTCAGGCGAGTAAGCCAGGTAGTTAATGCGGGCTTCAAGCACTTCCAGGCCCGACATCGCCAGGCGCTCGTTCAGCTTGGAAAGCAGCACCTCGTTGATCTCGCTACCACCCGAGCGCAGCGTCAGCTCTCCAGCTTCCGCCTCATTTTCATCATAGGCATACATGCCCGCCACCTCACGCAAGGCGGCGTCGCTCTGCACTTGGATGAAGCTCTCGAAAGCTCTCATGCGGTTGCTGACCGACACTGTGGCCGCATTGCCGGCCGAGCCACCTGCCATCGTCTGCGAGTCGATCTCGAACATGGCCTTATAGGTGTCCTTCAGCTTCCACACCAGGATCTGACCGATCATAATGGGGTTACCCGTCTTGTCGTTCACCTTGATGTTGTCAGGGTTGAGGTTACGGGCGCGCAGCGAGACCTTCTTGGAAGTCATAAAAGGATTGACCCAATGAAAGCCCGTCTTGGTGAAAGTCCCCCTGTACTTGCCAAAGAAAATCATCACCATGGCCTCATTCGGCTCCAACTTCCGGAAACCGATAGGCCAAATGCAAGCCAACAAAAAGCCCAAAGCAGCAAGATATGGCGCTTGAAACAGCCCTAACGCAGAGGTCACTATGGCGCAAACACTCAGGGCAATAATAAGCAACTCGATAAACAATGCGACGAATCCATTCATCGCAAAACCCTTAAATTCAAACTCTTTCGTTTCCATTTATGATATTATTTTGATATTGTTTTGCAATGCAAAAATACGATTATTTTGAAATATGCAAGTATTTTTTGATTTTTTTTTATTTTTGCAGTGAAAAGACATTGAAACAACTAATATCCAATGATATGAAAAAACTTATTCTCGGAGTATGCTGTGTCATGATGATGGCCAGTTGCTCGATGCTAAAGATCACCGACCAGAATGCTGCCATGAATGCTGCGGCGGCGGCGGCGCAGGCCTTGACCATCAGCGATGCACAGATTGCACAATTGTGCAGTGAATACATGGTCCAGATGGACAAGGAAAACACCATCGCGCCCGCCAACAACGAATATACTCAGCGTTTGAACCGCGTCATGGCGCGTTTCCACAACATCAGCAGCTTGAACCTGAACTACAAGGTTTACCAGTCGAGCACCGTCAACGCTTTCGCTAGTGGAGACGGCAGCGTGCGTGTATATTCAGGGTTGATGGACGTGATGAACGACGACGAGCTGTTCGCTGTCATCGGCCACGAGTTGGGGCATCTTATTAATAAGGATGTCCGCGACGCTTACCGTAACGCTTATCTCATCGTGGCTGCCCGTTACGGCATCGCCGCCGTCAACACCACCGCCGGCGCCATCTCCACAGGGTTCCTCGGCGATTTAGGACAGGAGCTGGCACAAAACGCTTATTCGCGTCGTCAGGAGACCGAAGCCGACGAGGCCGCCTTCCAGTTCTGCGTCCAAAACGGTGTCGATCCCTTCGCCATGTACCACGCCCTCAACGTGCTCATCAGCATCAGCGGTGACACAGGCCAACAGGGCACTCTGGCTCAGGCATTCTCAGACCACCCCGACACCCAGAAGCGCGCCACCCACATCAGAGAAGTCGCTGAAGCCGCAGGCTATAAATTGACAAGCACTGGCAGCGCTGGCAAGAGTGGCACGGTTTCTGCAGGTTCCAAGCCCTCTGGTTCCAAGACAACAGGGGTTAAAACTTCTGGAGGCAGCGGTTCCGGAAACAAAACCTCTGGTATCAAAACTGGAAAAAAGAATTAATCTATAAATCACTTAATTTTTAACCAATGAGAAAATCTCTGTTTGTGGCCCTTGCAGCATTGATGCTGCTGGCCAGCTGCGGTAAGGAAAGCAGCGAAAAGAAGATCCTCAGCTTCAAGTTTGCCGCTCCGGCTGTTGAAGCTACCATCTCTGAAAGTGCCCACACCATCGTGGCTGTGGTTCCCTTCGGGACCAACGTCACCGGTCTGGTGCCGATCATCACTGTATCAGAAAAAGCCGAAGTGGTTCCCGCTTCGGGCACCGTGGTCGACTTCACCAATCCTGTCGACTTCACTGTGACTGCCGAAGATGGCTCCACGGTTGTTTACAAAGCTACGGTTACCGTTGACCCGAACGGCGGCGGTGGCGGTGGCGGCGGTGGCGGCACCGGCGACCCGACCACCTGGTCAGGCGACATCAACGCCAACACCACTTGGCCCGACCTCGGCCTTCCCGTTGACTATGTCATAGACGGCTATGTGTATATCGACGGCAACGCCCTCCTCACCATCGAACCTGGGGTCACCATCATGTTCACAGGTGTAGGCGACGGATTCTCCATCGGTGAAAACGCCGGTCTGAAGATGGTCGGCACCGCTGACAAACCCATCCGTTTTGTCAACCCCCTGAACGACAACCATCCTGGCGCATGGGACGGTATTCGAATTCACTCCATGCGCAACGACAACCAGTTTGAGTATGTCGAATTTGTCAACGGCGGCAGCGGCGATGATGTCATTACCGTTTACGGCAAACTATCCATGAAGCACTGCACCATCGATGGCGCCCTGCACCAAGGTGTAGCCACCGGCAACGAAGGCGTTTTCACCGCTTTTGAAAACAACACCATCAAGAACTGCGGCGGCTATCCGTTGTGGTTGAACGATCCCCAAAAGGCTGGCATCCTCGGCAGTGGCAACACTTACGTTGAAAACGGAACCAACATGATCTCCTTGAACTACTATTATCTTGAAGCTAACACCACCTTCAACAACCAAGGCATCCCCTATTATGTGAATGATGGTATGTGTGTATACGATAATGTTAAGATGACCATTGAACCCGGTGTGGAGTTTGCATTTGATTACGACCATGTATTAGTAGTCGGTGGCGATGGCCGTTTTGAAGCCAACGGCACAGCAGACCAGCCCATCATCTTCAGAGGCACCACGCCCGAAGACCTTTGGGATGGCATTCGTTTCGAAAGTTCCCGTAACGGCAACGTGATGAACTACTGCCAGATCAAGAACTGTGGTCCAAACGACGGTTGGAGCGTAAGAAGCTGCCTCTACATCCGTAGCGATGCCAAGCTCACCCTCACCAACAACGTGTTCGGTCCTAGCGACTACAACGGCGTGGGCATCGAGAACATCTCCAACTGGGGCAACATTACCCACAGCGGCAACACCTTCGTTGACTGCGCTGGCGGTAACGTCTGGCTTGAAGGTGACGGTGAATGGAACGGCGTGGAATATTCAGGCAACCTGATCCTGGATGATCTGCCGTAAACCAATTTACCTGTTGTAGAGACGCGCCGCCATGGCATGTCTCTACCAATGACAACGAAAAACCCGGAGGTATCCCTTCGGGTTTTTCTATTATTTCGCCATGCTGGATAAAATCCAAAAATAAATCGTATATTTGCAGGTTATATTCAATAATTTGAAATTTAAACCTACACATTATGATTAGTTATAAGGAACTCGGCCTCGTGAACACCAGAGCGATGTTCGCCAAGGCAGTCGATGGCGGCTATGCCATCCCCGCATTCAACTTCAACAACATGGAACAGCTGCAAGCCATCATCATGGCCGCTGTCGAAACCAAGTCACCCGTCATCCTGCAAGTGTCGAAAGGCGCCCGCAACTATGCCAACCAGACGTTGCTGCGCTACATGGCCCAAGGCGCTGTAGAATATGCCAAGGAACTGGGCTGCGCCCATCCTGAGATCGTGCTGCACCTCGACCACGGCGACAGCTTCGAGCTCTGCAAGTCGTGCATCGATATGGGCTTCTCATCCGTGATGATCGACGGCTCCGCCCTGCCCTATGACGAGAACGTGGCAGTGACCAAGAAAGTCGTTGAATATGCCCACCAATTCGATGTCACCGTCGAAGGCGAACTCGGCGTGTTGGCTGGCGTGGAAGACGAAGTGGCCGCCGAAGAGAGCCACTACACCAAACCCGAAGAAGTGATCGACTTCGTGACCAAAACCGGTGTGGACAGCCTCGCCATCAGCATCGGCACCTCACACGGCGCCTATAAGTTCACTCCCGAACAGTGCACCGTGGATCCCGCTACAGGTCGTTTGGTTCCCCCTCCGTTGGCCTTCGACGTGCTTGAAGCCATCGAGAAGAAACTCCCCGGCTTCCCCATCGTGCTGCACGGTTCATCCTCCGTTCCACAAGAGGAAGTCGACACCATCAACGCCAACGGTGGCAGCCTGAAAGCCGCTGTGGGCATCCCCGAGGAGCAGCTCCGCAAGGCCGCCAAGAGCGCAGTCTGCAAGATCAACATCGATAGCGACAGCCGTCTGGCCATGACCGCCGCCATCCGCAAGACCTTCGCCGAGAAACCCGCCGAGTTCGACCCGCGCAAGTACCTCGGTCCCGCCCGCGACAACATGAAGAAGCTTTATATCCATAAGATTGTCAACGTCTTGGGATCTAACGACAAGTTACAGCAGGCATAAGGCAACATAGTTTTTATGTAAGTGAAGAAAAATCCGTCAAATTGTTTGGCGGATTTTTCTTTTTTTAACAAAAAAGTTGTATTTTTGCAACAAATCAAAAACGAAACATCATGAGCGAAGCAACACTGAAAGGACTTCTTGAATACCTATACGACACCCTCACACCAAGCAACATGCAGTGGTTAGGCGAGCGCCTGATCGAACACGCCCGTAGCGAAGAAGAAAAACTAAAGCCTTACACGATGGAGGAAATCAACGCCATGCTTGACGAGGCAGAAGCCAATTTTGCTGCAGGCAAGGGTATCCCCGATGAAGAAGCATGGGACGAATGGGAAGAAGATTTCGCCCGTATGAAACGGCAAGAACATGAAATGGCCGAAGCAGTATGAAAGTTATTTGGGATCCAAAGGCTAGACAAGGCAGAAACCATGTCGCCAATTACATTCACTGGCAGTTCGGAACCAAACAAAAAGACAAGTTCCTGTTGGAGGTGCGTAAAACCATTAAAATATTGAAAAGTCACCCCAACATTGGCTCCATTGATCCACTCTTCGATGACCGTCCTAAAACCTATCGTAGCGTTATTATCAATGGATTAAGTAAGATGGTGTATTTCATAGAAGGTGAAACCATTTACATTGCCGCTTTTTGGGACACCCGCCGCGAGCCAAAGAAACAAGCTGAACAAGCAAAATAACCTATTTAGCCTTTTATTCTTGCGATTCTTTTTATTCTTTTTCATTAATAAACGTTCCATGAAAAAAGCATTTTTACTTGGTGTGTTTCTATTGTTCTCACTGACTGTTTCGTCGCAAGTGTCGTTCACCGTTCAGTCCAAGATTCAAAAAGACAGTACGCTGAAAAGCAAAGCAGCCCAATGGTCGCAAAATGTAGATACACGCTTTCCTCTGAAGAACTTGATTCAGTGGCAATGGCAATTAATGCTTTCCATAGTGCCGGACGTCCTAAAGACGAAAGAGGCATCTATGTTATTGACGGTTCTGAGTTTATATTGGAGTACATCGTAAATGAACGATATTATCGCTACGCCACTAGTAGCGGTGCCGTTCCGCCGCAGCTTAAAGCCATCATAGAACTCTTACAACGCATCTATAAAAGGAAACAATAAATTTACCATAGGCCAAAGAAAGTATCGCAAAAAAACATTATTTTTGCGATACTTTTCATTTTAGTACGATACTATGAACCTCAGTCCCTTAAAAGCCATATCCCCCATTGACGGACGGTACCATTCCAAAACCGTCGAACTGAACGACTTCTTCTCCGAATTTGCCCTCATCCGCTACCGCGTGATGGTCGAAGTGGAGTATTTCATCGCCCTGTGCGAGATTCCGCTGCCCCAACTGGAAGACTTCGAGGGCGATTACGAAGACCTCCGCGCCATCTATGAAGAGTTCCAGACCGAAGACGCCGAAGAGATCAAGGAAATCGAGAAGACCACCAACCACGACGTGAAGGCAGTGGAATACTACCTAAAACGCCAGTTCGACGAGATGGGACTCGAAAAATGGAAGGAGTTCCTGCACTTCGGCTTGACCTCGCAGGATATCAACAACACCGCTGTGCCGCTCTCCATGATGGAAGCCCACAAACTGGTGGTGAAGCCTGCCATCGAGGATGTCATCGACAAATTGAAGGATATGGCCAAGGAGTGGAAGGACATCCCTATGCTCGCACGCACCCACGGCCAACCCGCCAGCCCCACCCACCTCGGCAAGGAAATCTATGTGTTCGTGGAACGCCTCAGGGACCAACTCCAGATGCTCAACAACGTGCCATTCACGGCTAAATTCGGCGGTGCCACGGGCAACATGAACGCCCATAAGGTAGCCTACCCAGACATCGACTGGCCGGCTTTCGCCAAACACTTCGTGGAGAAGAGCCTCAAGCTGAAACGCCAGCCGACTACCACACAGATCGAGCATTACGACTATATGGCCGCTTATTTCGACGGACTCCGGAGAATCAACACCATCTTGATCGACCTGTCGCGCGACATCTGGATGTACGTCTCTATGGAATACTTCAAGCAGAAGATCAAAGCCGGCGAGGTAGGCTCCTCGGCCATGCCCCACAAGGTCAACCCCATCGACTTCGAGAATGCCGAAGGCAACCTCGGCATGGCCAACGCCGTGCTCACCTTCCTGAGCACCAAGCTGCCCATCAGCCGCCTACAACGCGATCTCACCGACTCCACCGTCACCCGCAACATCGGTGTGCCGATTGCCCATACGCTGATCGCCGTCAAGTCGCTGATGAAAGGCCTCGACAAGCTCCTGCTCAACGAAGATAAGATCCGCCAAGACCTGCAGCAAAACTACGCCGTGGTGGCCGAAGCCATACAGACCATCCTGCGCCGCGAACAGATCGAAGGTGCCTACGAACTGCTGAAAAGCCTCACACGAACCAACAAGCATATTGACAAGGACACAATAGATGCCTTCATCGAAACGTTACCTGTCAAGGAAAACATCAAAGAAGAATTGAGGGCCATCACCCCTGAAAATTACACAGGATTCAACTATTAAACCATGGCAAAAAGCAAGTCGTTCAAACGGATTCTCGGTTACGTGAGACCCTATTGGTTCTCGCTGCTGCTGAATTTGTTTTTCAACCTGCTCACCATCTTCTTCTCCCTGTTCTCCTTCGCCCTGCTCGTTCCCATGCTCAACCTGCTCTTCCAGACCGGCGATATCGAGGCGGTGGCCGAACCCCAGTTCGCCCTCACCTCCGACTATCTGATGAGCTACCTCAACTACATGATGAGCAACATCATCTACGACCACGGACAGCGCTACGCCCTTGTCCTTATCTGCTTGGTGATGCTCGCTTCCTTCCTCTTCCGCAACATTGGACGTTTCTTCGCTTATTACACCATGGCCAAGGTCCGTGTAGGCACCATCAAAGACCTGCGCAAGGATCTTTACGGCAAGATCCTGGTGCTGCCGCTCTCGTTCTACAGCAAGCAGAAGAAAGGCGATATCATGTCGCGCATCACCAACGACGTGCAGGAGGTGGAGGTTTCCATCCTCAACTGGATCGAGTCGCTCATCAAAGACCCGCTGACCATCATCTTCTATTTCGCCTTCCTGTTAAGCCAAAGCGCTCGGCTCACCTTGTTTGTACTGGTGTTGCTACCCGCGGCAGGACTCGTCATCGGACGCATCGGCAAGGCATTGAAGAAAGAGTCGAAAGATACCCAAAACCGGCTGGCCGGCATCACTGCCACCATCGAGGAGAGCATCTCCGGACTAAGGATCATCAAGGGATTCAACGCCATCGGCTATCTGAGAAAAAAATTCGGCGAGCAAAACGACACCTACTCCAAGTCGCTGCTGGGCGTGCACCGCAAACGCGACATGAGCTCACCGATGAGCGAATTCCTCTCCGCCATCGTAGTCATCATCGTGCTATGGTTCGGTGGCAACATGATTCTTGGTGGAACCAGCACCTTGAGTGCCGCTGGCTTTATCAGCTATATCGTTGTCTTCTCACAAATCATCCCTCCCATCAAGTCGTTCGCCCAAGGCTATTTCAACATCAAGAAAGGCATGGCCTCGGCCGACCGCATTTTCGAGTTTATGGATGAGGACGAGGTGATCACCGAGAAGAAAGACGCGCTGGAGATCAAGGACTTCAATGAAGAGATCCACTATCAGAACGTCACCTTCCGTTATGAGAAAGACGACGTTTTGAAGGATGTCAACCTGAAGATTCCCAAAGGGAAAGTCATTGCCCTAGTAGGTGAGAGCGGCGGTGGCAAGTCTACTTTGGCCGACCTCCTACCCCGCTTCTACGACGTGTGCGAAGGCAACATATTTATTGACGGACATGACATCCGCGACTACAAGATCAGCGACCTGCGTGGGCTGATGGGTATCGTCACCCAGGAGAGCATCTTGTTCAACGACACGGTGTTCAACAACATCGCTTTCGGCATGGAGAACGTGTCGAAGGAAGCCGTCATCGAGGCTGCCAAGATCGCCAATGCCCATGAGTTCATCATGGAAATGGAGCATGGCTACGACACTAACATCGGCGACCGTGGCATGAACCTCAGCGGTGGACAGCGGCAGCGTCTCAGCATCGCCCGTGCCGTGCTGAAGAACCCACCTATATTAATACTGGACGAAGCCACCTCGTCGCTTGATACAGAGTCGGAGCGCTTGGTGCAGGACGCCTTGGCCAAGGTGATGAGCCAACGCACCTCCATCGTCATCGCCCACCGACTCTCCACCATCCAGCACGCCGACGAGATCGTCGTCATGCAGAAAGGCAAGATCATCGAGCGTGGCAAACACGATGAGCTCATCGCCTTGAATGGCGTTTACAAGAAACTGACAGATCTACAATCGTTTAATTAAAAATACAAACCTATGACAATTCAAGAATTAATTCCCAGTGGCATTTGGAAGAACTTCCACAGCCTGACGCAGATCCCGCGTCCCTCGAAGAAAGAAGCCAAAGTGATCGCCTTCATGAAGCAATGGGGCGAGGATCACGGCCTTGAGACCATGGTCGACGAATGCGGCAACGTGATCATCCGCAAGCCCGCCACTCCCGGCATGGAAGGCCGCAAGGGCGTCATCCTGCAGGCCCACCTCGACATGGTGCCGCAGAAGAACGACGGCAACCCGCATGACTTTGAGAACGACCCCATCGAGACCCACATCGAGGACGGTTGGGTGAAGGCCAACGGCACCACCCTCGGCGCTGACGACGGTCTGGGCGCCGCCGCCGCCATGGCAGTGCTCGAAGCCACTGACGTGGAACACGGTCCCGTCGAGGCCCTCTTCACCATCGACGAGGAAACCGGCATGACGGGTGCCAACCTGCTGAAGTCGGGTGTGCTGCACGGCGACATCCTGCTCAACATGGACTCTGAGACCGAAGGCGAGCTCTACGTGGGCTGCGCCGGCGGCATCGACAACATCGGTACCTGGACACCCAAGTTCGAAGACGTCCCTGCTGGCATGATCGCCTATAAACTCTTCGTGAAAGGCCTCAAGGGCGGACACTCCGGCATGGACATCAACCTGGGTCGCGCCAACGCCAACAAGGTACTCAACACCATGATGCTGATGGCCGCTGAGAAATACGGCCTCCGCATGGCCTGCATCGACGGCGGCAGCCTCCGCAACGCCATCCCAAGAGAAGCCATGGCCATCGTGGTCGTCCCCGAAGCCAAGAAAGCCGAGTTTGAGGAATACGCCAAGGAATACGAAGCCATCGTAAAAGATGAGTTCGAAGGCATCGAGCCTGAACTGGCCATCCTCTGCGAACCCGTCGAGATGCCCAAACAGGTCATCGACCTCACTACCCAGGACAACATGTTCTGCGCCATCGCCCGTTATCCCAACGGCGTCATCGCCATGTCGAATGACTTCGAAGGCACCACTGAGACCTCGTCGAATCTCGCCACCATCAAGATGGAAGACGGCAAGATCGTATGCGCCTCGTTGACCCGCAGCCTCGTCGACGCCGACAAGGCAAAGCTGGCCGAGCAGATCCGCAAGAACCTCACCGACAACGGCGCCGAGGCCTACTCCACCGGCGACTACCCAGGCTGGAAGCCGAACCCCGAGTCCCCGATCCTCAACACCATGAAGGCCGTCTACAAGACCAAGTTCGGCAAAGAGCCCAAGGTGATGGTCATCCACGCCGGTCTCGAATGCGGTATCCTCGGCTCGAAGTATCCGAACTGGGATATGGTGAGTTTTGGCCCGACTTTGGTGCACCCCCATTCCCCCGACGAGGCCCTGCTTATCGAGAGCGTCAACCCGTTCTGGGAGTTCCTAGTTGAGACCCTGAAAAACATCCCCGAAAAATAATTTTCAAAAAAAGTTGCGTTGAACAAAATATTTTGTAATTTTGCAGTCCCAAATCAAGGGGTATCTATTTTTTAGAAATAAACAAATACATATACGAAAATGAAACGCACTTTCCAACCATCGAACAGAAAACGCAGAAACAAACATGGTTTCAGAGAGAGAATGTCAACTGCCAACGGCCGCAAGGTCTTAGCCCGCAGAAGAGCTAAAGGCAGAAAGAGACTCACTGTTTCTGACGAATACTAAAATAAAGATATTAGAAGCCGTTTCTATTTCTTATTTAAGGTATCTAAGAAGGCCGCTGATAGCGGCCTTCTTTAGTTATCTTTTCTCACATCTATAGATTATCTCTTCCCCTCGACGGGCGAGCCTCATCCTTTGACGTTGCTCATCTGAGAGCTCGTAGTAGAGCCTATCCTCCACCACCTCGAAACCGGCCTTGCGCAGCACATCGGCATAGTCGCGGCCGAACTGACGTACATGGTCATACTGGCCAAAGAGGCGCTCGCGTTCCTTGGGGTCGGTGATGGAAGGATCCTCGAAGGTGTCCACGTCAGGGTTGATGGGCACCAGCAAGATGGCCCAGCCGCCAGGTTTCAGGATGCGTTGGATCTCCTTAAAGGCTTTGTTGGCATCGCTCACATGCTCCAGCACATGGTTGCAAATCACCACGTCATAGGTATCCGAAGGTTGGTCAATGGCCGTCACATCGAGATGGAGGTCGGCAATGGGCGAATCGAGGTCGGCGGTGGTATAATCCAAGTTCTTCAAAGCACGGAAACGCTTCAGATAAGGCTGTTCGGGAGCGAAATGCAGGACCTTCAGCGGCGCCGTGAAGAAATCCGTCTTCTCCTTCAGGTAAAGCCACAACAAACGATGACGCTCCAACGAGAGACATTTGGGGCACATCCTGTTATCCACTGCCTGTCCATAGCCATAAGGCAGAAACTTACGGAAATGCTTGCCGCAGACGGGGCATTCCACCTTGTTTCCCCAGTAGAGAGGCCGGATCAGAAGACTGAAAAGGTAGCTACACCGGATCAAAAACTGACGGGGGAATATTTTGGTCAATAAGGAGATGATCTTCTTCATGACATACTATTTTGAAACGGAAACCAGAGTCTCGACCATCCGGTTCCAAGAATACTTTTGTTTTTCTACCTGGATATTCTGCACAAATCCGTCATACCGCTGTTTTTCAAAGAAATCAACCAAGGCATCAGCGATTTGATTGGGGTCAACTGAGGTAACATAGCCCACCACCCCATTGGGGACGATTTCCCTCAGTCCGCCCACATCGGTAACGAGCATCGGCTTCTCGAAGTGATAGGCAATCTGTGTCACCCCGCTTTGGGTGGCCGATTTATAAGGCTGTACCACGATGTCGGCGGCGTTGAAATAATATTTTACCTCGCTATCGGGCACGAACTGGCTACGCCAAACCAACTGGTCGGAGATGGCCAGCTGACGTTCCAAGACATGGTATTGCTCCGCATTGTTGTAGAACTCGCCGGCGACAATCAGTTTTACTTTCATTTTTCTCAGCCGTTCGTCGCCCATGGCCTGAAGCAACAGATCCAAGCCCTTGTAATCACGGATAATGCCGAAAAACAGCATGTAACGGCAATCGGGATCGAGATGCATGAATTCCAGGGCCTCTTCCCTGCTGACCTTCGCGCCGAAATTGTCGTACAACGGGTGGGGGCAATACTCCACTTTCTTGTTTGCATCGATGGCCATGGCGTCTTGGAACACCGATTTTGACATCGTAACACCGCCATCGAGGGAATTCATGAAATAACGGGCCAACAGCTTATCAGCAAATCCCTTCTCATGGGGAACAATATTGTCGAGTATGCTCACCACTTTTGTTTTTCCGTTTTTACGCGCCCTGCGTGCAATAAAGCCATGGGAAGGAGCCATATAGGGAATCCAATAGCGCATCACCACCAGATCCGCCTGTGCCTTACGAAGCCGGCGACCCACCTTCAACCAGTTGAACGGATTCACCGAGTTCAACTCACGACGGATCACCAACCCCTCAGGTGCGGGCTCGGTGGAAAACTGCGTTTTGCCTGGAAACAGAAAGTTGGGATATTGCACCGTAAATGTCCATATCTCGACCTCATAGCCTTCTTCCTGGAAACTCCTCGCAAGCCGTTCATTATAGACGGCAAGTCCACCACGGTACGGATAAGCCGTACCCACCAATATCATCTTCTTTTTCCCCATGCCTTGATTGTTTTGAAATCCTCATTCGCCTTGGCATAATCCTGAGGTATTCCGATATCTATGAAATAACCGTCGCTGACATAGCCTTGCACAAAACCCGCCGCAGCCTTGGGCTGAAGGAAGTCCGTCTCAAACGAAAACTTCTCCGGCATGTCTTTCAGCAAATTCCTGTCGCTGACCATATACACACCAGCGTTGATATAGCCGTCTTCACAGAAACGTTTTTCATGGAAGCCCGTCACTGCACCACTTTCATCGATGGACACTGTTCCATACCTATCGAAATTCACCAAGCGTTTCACGGACATGGTCAGCAGTTTGCCCGAGTGTTGGTGCGCCTTTCGGAGTTGAGCCAAATCGACATCGAAAAAACTATCGCCGTTCATCACACAAACCGCGTCCGAATGGCATCTCTCCAAAGCGAGACGGATGCCGCCACCTGTACCGAGAGGTGTTTCCTCCAAAGCGAAGTCGATGTCAAACGGAAAACTTCCTCCATGAGCCCGCACCCATTCCTCGATGCATTCATGTTTATAGCCAACGGAAAGCACCACCTTACCGATCCGATACTGCGACAAAGCAGACAACAGATAGTATAAGAAAGGCTCCCCGTTGACAGGCGCCATGCACTTAGGCACTTCGCTTACCACGGAACGGAGCCGAGTGCCCAGTCCTCCAGCCAAAACAATCGCTTCAAGTTTCACTTTTCTCCAAAAAATTTTTCTTCCAACATCAGACACAGGCAGTGATACACCGGCAGGTGCAATTCCTGTATTTTGTACGTTTCCGTTTCGGGGACGCGGATACAGACATCGGCGAACTGCATCAATTTGTTCTCCTTGGCGCCAGTGAGTCCGATCACTTTCAACCCTTTGGCTTTAGCATTGACTGCGGCATAGAGCACATTCCTGCTGTTACCCGAGGTGGAAATCCCCAGGAAGACATCCCCTGCTTTCCCATAGCCGTTCACCTGCTGGGCAAACACTAATTCCGGCACCACGTCGTTCATGAAAGCTGTTTGCAAAGACGAATGTCCTGTCAGCGAGATGGCTGGCAATGCCCCTTGCAGGTTGTCGGCCAGGACCTGTCCCAGTTCAGGGTCGATCTCCTTCAGTGCTGCAGCCTGGCTGCCATACACTTTCCTTTTGAGCTTGAATTCCTTCATCAACTCACCAACAATGTGTTCCGAGTCGGAAGCGGAGCCGCCATTGCCGCACACCAAGAGTTTCATCCCATTACGGAAGGCTTCTTCCAGCAACACGTATGCTTTGCGGATATCCTCCTTGCAAACCGACAATTTCGGATACCTTTCAATCAAGATTTGAAGTTGTTCGTCCATAACTAATGTCTCAATGACTCTATTCTATCTGTTTCATATATTTTCCAGCCATGCGCTCCGCCATCGGTGAAATTGAACTGCAGCGTATAGCCATCCAATTGATCGAGGGCCTCCATCACCGCCTTTTTCTTAGTCGGCTCCACACAGAACATGATGAAGCCGCCGCCGCCGGCGCCACTGACCTTACCTGCCAATGCTCCCGCCTTGGTGGCAACGGCAAAGGCTTCTTCAATGACCGGGTTGGTGATCGCTCCCGCCATCTTTTTCTTGTCTTCCCAAGCAGATCCAATGATTCGGGCGAATTCCTTCATGTCGCCTTTCAGCACCGCGAGTTTCATCTCCACCGCGCTTTGCTTGATGCGATGCATTGCCTCAATGGATTGGGTGTTGCCCGTGGTGATGTTTTTTTTCTGTTCGTCGATGATGGCGGCGGAACTCCGTGAACGACCCGTGAAATACAGAACGATACTGGCCTCCAGTTCGTCGATGATCCAGCGTTTCACTTTGAGCGGATTGATGATCACCATGTCGTCTTTCAGAAACTCCATATAATTGAACCCGCCAAAAGCGGCGGCATATTGGTCTTGTTTACCGCCCGATAGGTCGAGGTCCTTACGCTCAATCTCGTAGGCCAGACGCGCGATCTCGTAGTCGCCCAACGGCAAGCTATACCATTCCACAAACGCTTTCAAGATGGCCACTACCATAGTCGATGAGGTACCTAGGCCGGACCCCGCGGGCGCATCGTTATAGGTGGTAATCTTGCAGGCCTTCGATGGAATGTTAAAATCACGCATCACGCGGTTGTAAGTTCCTTTCAGGAGCGAAGCCTTGCCATCAATTTCCAACTGGCGGCTAAGCGGATAGCTCTCAAAGCAATCGCTGTCGTAGCTCTCCACAGTCACAAGGCCGTCGTCCGTCTCCTCTATTGTGCAGTAAGCATAGAGGTTGATGGTCGCATTCAAAATGATGCCGCCATAGATGTCGCTATAAGGACTGACATCGCTGCCTCCTCCCGCGAGCCCAATTCGCAATGGCGCTTTACTTCTAATAATCATCTCTCAACATTTTGACGCAAAAATACAAAAATATATTGTAAATTCGCAGCCAAATAACAAACTCATTCCCATCAATGAAAGACACATCCAAAAAAAAGCTCATTAACGCTGTTGCCATAATAGCTTGCATACTCGGTTTTGCCTTGATCACCTATGCTTACTTCTACCCTGTCGTCGACGGCAAACGCATCCGACAGAGCGACATCATGATGCACAAAGGCATGTCGAAAGAGATTATAGACTATCGCCAAGCCACTGGAGAAGAGGCTTTGTGGACCAACTCCATGTTCGGCGGCATGCCCGCATGGAACATATCAGTTATTAACAAAAGTAACCTGATGAATCCGTTTGACAAGACCTTGAGAATAAGCCTCCCCCAATCTATCGGATCCGTTTTCATCAGCATGTTGGGCTTTTTCCTCCTTCTGTTGATACTGGACTGCGGCGTTTGGGTCAGCGCCATTGGAGGACTGGCCTACGGGTTGGCTTCATACATCTTCATCATCCTCGGGGTTGGACACAACAGCAAGGCGATGGCTATGGCCTACATGGCGCCTGTCATCGCTGGAATGCTACTGACCTATAAAGGCAAATACCTATGGGGCAGCGTGTTAACCGCCATCGCCCTAGCCCTCGAAGTCAAGGCTGGACACCTGCAGATCACGTATTACCTGCTGTTCATCGTCATCATCCTCTTCATCGCACAACTCATCAGCGACATCATCGAAAAGAATATCATCCGGTTTTTGAAAGCCACTGGTTGCCTGATTATTGCTGCGATATTAGGCGTTTTGACCAACACCACAACGCTCTACGCCAACTATAAGTACAGTGCCGATACCACCCGCGGCAAACCCGTGCTGGCACAAGAATCCACCAACCAAACCAAAGGCCTGGAACGCAGCTACATCACAGGCTGGAGTTACGGCATAGGTGAGACATGGAGCTTGATGATCCCAAATGTAAAAGGAGGAGCCTCCGGACGCATCGAAGACGACTACCCGAAGTATTTAGACCGAGTACAGGGCGACTATAAAATAGCCGTAGCCAACAGCCAATCCTATTGGGGCGACCAGCCCTTCACCAGCGGTCCCGTCTACGTGGGTGCCATCGTCGTCTTCCTGTTCCTGCTGGGCGCCTTGACCGTGAAAGGCAAGATGAAATGGGCACTCCTTGCCGCCACCCTGCTCTCCATCTTGCTCAGTTGGGGCAAGAACTTCACGGGACTCACCGACTTCTTCATCGACTACATCCCTGGCTACAACAAGTTCCGAGGCGTATCACTGGCCTTGGTCATCGCCGAAGTGTGCATGCCGTTACTGGGCTTTATGGGACTGGCTGAGGTGGTGAAACATCCCGAAAACCTCAAGAAAAACAAAAGGAATTTCTTTATTGCTTTCGGAATCACCGCCGGAATATGCCTGCTCTTCTATATAGCACCCAGGCTGTTCTTTAGTTTCACCGGAAGCAACGACCAAAAATACAACGCCGAGTTGCTCAACTATCTCCGAAACTACGGCCTACAGTTGAACCAAGCCACCTTTGAAGAAGAACTCACCGGAGTCCGCGTGGCCATCTTCCGCAGCGACACCCTCCGCAGCCTGCTGTTTATCGTCCTGGCTGCCATCCCAGTCTACTTGCTGACCATCCTTCCGAAGTTCTCTCGCGACAAAGAAACGGCACCGAACAAAAAGCAGAAGACCATCTCCGCGGTCGCATTTGTCGCCCTTATCGCCCTTGTTCTCATCGATACGATTCCCGTCGATAGACGCTACCTCAACGATAAGGATTTCATTCCAAAAACGCAGGCTGACAGACCTTTCAAAGCCTCCGTAGCCGACCAGTATATCCTTAACGACAAAACTCCTGACTACAGAGTCCTCAACTTACCCGCCTCCGAGAACGAATTATCCAACGTGTTCAACGATGCCAGCACCTCCTATTTCCACAAGTCCATCGGCGGATACCACGCAGCCAAACCGCGTCGTTACCAAGACCTGATCAACGGCTACCTCAGCCTCGAAATCAAATATCTCTACCAGAACCTCTCCGACAACAAAAGCGCCGACATCATCCTCCCCTGGCTGCAGAGACTCAACATGTTGAATACCAAATATATCATATACAATCCCAAACCCTCCAATTCGAACCAGAGACCTGAGCCCATTCCCATCGAGAACCCCTATGCCTTCGGCAACGCCTGGATCGTCAACGACGTGAAATGGGTAGCAACCCCTAACGAAGAGTTCCAAGCTATCGACACCACCAACCTACGTCACACCGCCGTCATCAACGACGAATTCAAGAAGGAAGTCGGCGACTACACCTTCACCGGCGACCTCGGACAAGTCACCCTGACCGAATACAAGCCCAACAAACTCACCTACAGTTTCAAGGCGGCAAACGATCAGCTGGTGGTGTTCTCCGAGATTTGGAGCGACACAGGCTGGAAGTTGTATGTCGACGGCAAAGAGCATCCGTTGTTGAGAGCAAATTATCTGTTGCGCAGCGCCTTGATTCCGAGCGGTGAGCATCAGATTGTGATGAAGTATGAGCCAGGCATCTGGAAGACGGGTAACACCATCCAGCTGGCAAGTTCTTCGTTGATGATCCTCGGATTGGTAATCGCCATCGTCATCAGCATTATCAGCATCTTCAGACCGAAGAAAGAAGAGAAGAAGGCATGAAGCGGGTCCTGATCATCACGTATTACTGGCCTCCATCGGGCGGCAGCGGCGTTCAACGCTGGCTGAAGATGTCGAAGTACCTCCCCGAGAACGGCTGGCAACCTGTGATCTACACCGCCGAAGGCGCAGAATACCCAGTGGAAGACCCTTCACTGGAAAAAGACGTCTGCCCCGAAGCCGAAGTCATCCGCCGACCCATCGTGGAACCTTACAACTTCTACAAGAAGTTTCTAGGCATCAAGAAAGAACAAAAGGTAAAGGCAGGTTTCATCGACGAAACAGGTAAGCAAAAGGGCTGGAAAGAACGCCTGTCGGTATGGATCCGCGGCAACTTCTTCATCCCCGATGCCCGCTGCTGGTGGGTAAAGCCCTCAGTGAGATACCTTAAAAGCTATCTAAAAGAACATCCTGTGGATGCCATCATCAGTACAGGTCCGCCCCACTCCATGCACCTGATCGCCATGAAGCTGAAAGCAGCCCTGGGCCTCCCCTGGATCGCCGACTTCCGCGACCCCTGGACGGAAATCGACTTCTACGGTGACCTGCATCTCACCCGCTGGGCCAACCGCAAACACCACCGCCTGGAACACCGAGTACTCACCAAAGCCGACAAGGTGGTGGCCATAGGCTGGGACATGGCCGAAGGGCTGAAACGGCTGGGAGCTGACAACCCGACAGTGATCCCCAATGGCTACGACTGGGATGCCCAGACCCAGCCAACAACCATGCCCCTGTCGAAAGACTTCACCCTCACCCATATCGGCATCATCGGCGCCAACCGCAACGAACATCAACTGTGGCAGGCCTTACACGAACTGGCATCTGAAAGCGAGACATTCCGAAAAGCGTTAAAAATAAAGCTCATCGGCCAGGTTGACCAATCGGTTGTCCGATCCATCGCCGACAGCAACCTGCAAGAGATCGTCGAAATCATTCCTTATATGCCTCACGACCAAGTACTCCAATTGCAACAGTCCTCGCAAATGCTGCTGCTGTTCATCAACAACACCCCCAATGCCAAAGGCATCCTGACCGGGAAGCTGTTCGAGTACCTGGCATCGGGCCGCCCCATCCTCTGCATCGGCCCCGAAAACGGCGACGCGGCTCGCATCATCAACGAAACCCACACCGGACAAACCGTTGACTTTGACGATAGGGAAAAGATGAAAGAAACCATCAAAAAATACTATCAACAATACGTGGAAACCGGCTTGCCATCCAACAAGAGCCAAGAGATAGAGAAATACTCCCGAAAGGCCTTGGCCGGAGACTTTGCAAGCCTTTTGAATCATTACGAAAGAAAGTAAAATAAGAAAATTAATAAATACATGATTGATAAAAACTATTGCGCAAGCTCTTATCTCGTTTTGAGATATGTTGAAGACCCTAATAAAGAATTCTATGAAGGGCTACACCATCAAGTTTTCAAACAGATGCCCGTAGAAGAGAGGACACATGTTCACACGGTCCAAGACATAGACAAGGCCATTCAACAGACTTTTGACAAAATCAATGACAAAAAAAAGAGTCTCCTTTTGTCAGGCGGCATGGATTCAGCCATTTTGGCTTCATACATGACGGGTTGCGATGCCTATACTTTCCGGTTCTTAAACGGGACATTCCAATCAGAAGAATTGCACCGAGCCGAAAAATATGCACAAAAATACAAGCTCAACCTTCACTATGTCGATATCAACTGGGACATCATCGACCGGTGTCTTGACGAAGTAATGAGCGTCAAAGGCGCACCCGTCCACTCCATTGAGCCTCAGATCTTCCAGGCCGCCAAACAGGCAGAGCAAGACGGCGTCTCCCTCATGATCATCGGAGACGGAAGCGATTATGTTTTTGGAGGTATGGACAAACTGCTCTCCAAGGATTGGAATATCGATGATTTCGAGAAGAGATACACCTACATTACCCCTTCAGAAGTCTTGAGAGAGCCCGTCCCCATGACTTATCTGTTTGAACGTTACCGCCTCCCAGGCAACAAAATAGACTTCCTCCAATTCTTCCAAGACATCACCATCGACGAAAGCTACGCCTCCTATCAAAATGCCTTTAAAGCTGCCGGCATGCCTTATCTCGACCCATACGCCTCACTTTATTTGGCGGAACCACTCGATCTGAACCGGATCAGGAATGGAGAATCAAAATACCTCATCAGGCAATTGTTCTCAATAAAATACCCTGATCTGCCCGTTCCAGAAAAAGTTCCAATGCCCCGTCCCGTCGACAATTACTTCGCCGATTGGAAAGGCCCCAAACGACCTGAGTTCCTCTCAAATATCGACGTTAGCCGTTTCAACGGCAACCAAAAATGGCTTTTGTACTGCCTTGAACGATTCCTAAATCTCCACGAAAAATAATCTCTGCCATGATCATCGGTTATACCACAGGAGTTTTCGACCTGTTTCACATCGGACACCTTAACCTTCTCAGGAAAGCCAAAGAACAGTGCGACCATCTCATTGTCGGCGTTTCCACCGACGACCTCGTCATGTACAAGCACAAACATGCCGTCATCCCTTTCGAGGAAAGACTGGAAATCGTCAAAGCTATAAAATATGTCGATGAAGTCGTACCGCAAGTAAATATGAACAAGATGGAAGCTTGGGAGAAGCTTCATTTCAACGTGATGTTTGTCGGCGATGACTGGAAAGGAACAGCTAAATGGGATGCCTACGAAAAGCAGTTTGCAGAAGTCGGAGTTAAGATCGTATATTTCCCATATACAAAAGGCACCTCAAGCACCCTCATCAACGAGGTATTGCAGAAATTAAGGTATTCATAAAAAATAATTTTGCCATCTCGCATGAAAGCCTCCGCCATAAAAAGATATTTACAATGCATCGCTGCATTACCCTTTCTTCCCTTTTGGCATCTTCAAAAAAAAATCAAAAGAGATGAAAACCTATGGCTTTTCGGATCATCAAACAACAGTACCGACTCCGATAACGGATACACATTCTTTAAATACGTAAACGAGAACTACAAAGACGTCCGAACAATATGGGTCACACAGCAGAAATCCGTCTATGAAAAAATAAAGGCCGAAGGATACCTTAACGTTGCGATGAGCAACTCTAAAAAAGGTCGACGTGCCTGTTTACATGCTGGATTATGTTTCATCAGCATTGGCCCAACTGAGACCAATAAGCGGTATATTAACGGAATCAAGCAAATTGTGTTGTGGCATTCAATGCCAATAAAGGTGATCGGAAACGATTTTGAGGCCCTATTGCAGAAAAACAGGAGCAAACAGGAAACAAGGCTTCTTTCTTTTGAAAAGTTTTGCATGCCTTATCTCCACAACATGAAACCTGCGTGTTTCTTTTCCACTTCAGAGTTTTTTACTCCAATAATAACTTCTGCTTTTGGCCTATCACCTGATAAAATATGCCCACTTGGCCAGCCCAAAAACGACGCATTTTTTTATGACGCAACAGAAGATCTTATCACCCAAATAAACGAGAAATTCGACCATCCATTGAAAATTGTCTACATGCCAACCTTCCGAGACAATCTGAGAAACTCAGGCAAGCAATTCAATGCTTTCGACGGATTTGGCTTTGACAAGGAGAGATTCTCTGAGATGCTGGAAAAAGAAAATGTCGTTTTTCTATTCAAATGCCACAACCATGACGGTTTTGTTCAAGTCGACAACATCAGCAATCGGTTCATACTTCTAACACCTGATAAGTACAACGATCCCTATACGCTTCTGAAGGACATCGACATCCTAATGACTGACTATTCCAGTGTGTATTTCGATTTCCTGCTCACAAAAAAGCCCATCATATTAGCGCCATTTGACCTCGAAAAATACCAAGCCCAACGGCCCTTCTATTTCGACTATTCCAAAAACATCGAAGGCTGTGTTGTCAACAACTGGAACGAATTCATTGAAGCCATCGAGGGACATAAATACCTCAACCCATCAGACGAGGTATGCAGGAAATTCAACAAATTCCAAGATGGACAAAGTTGCGAAAGGATACTCGAATACGTAAAAGATCATTTTGTCAATCCAAGCAACAAATCACAGAAGCACACATAGTTTCTTTCAGCATCACTCCTTTCTTTCCATCTTTGCCGTGCTCTGGAACGCATTGATACAGCGTCAGGACTATTATAAAACTCCTCAATATCCTTCCTGAGTTGTTCCACTGTGACATCAACAGGCAGCAGCTTCCCCACCGTGTAGTCAACAATCTCCGAAACACCGCCCACATTGGTCGCCATCACGGGAATGCCAAACGAAAACGCTTCCATAATGGAAACCGGCACACCCTCCGACTTACTCACGTTCACAAACAAATCCACATGATGCTCGGTGTAATACCGAAGCACCTCTGCATTGGGCATCGCACCCAGCATTACGCCTTTGACGTTTTCTGGGAACTTCTCAATAACAGCCTCCACCTCAGAACGAAGCGGTCCGTCACCAATATGCGTCCATCTCACATTAATGCCAAGATTCCCTATAGCTTTTGCCAGAAGGGCAACACGTTTTACTGGAACGACATTCGAGCAACTGACGATTTGGAATTCGGATTCCTCCTCTTTCGGATTCAATCCATGATTGAAAACGCCCAGCCGATGCACCTCTATTCTTTTAGGAGCATCTGCACGATATCGTTCCATCAAGTATTGCCTGCCGTTCTCTGAAATTGGAACTGCTAGATCCAATGCATGATACAGCCATTTTCTAAAAGGCTTGTAGCCCTTGTTGGCCTCTTCGTATAAATCAGTCCCATGGAACCTAGCCACCGTCACAACTCCAAATCTTTTCTTCAATAGCGGAAGTAAAAGTGCCAATCTGTCACCCCAATATGAATAAACCAAATCCCCCTCATTGAACTTCAACCTCAATGAAGAATAGGCCGCACGAATAACCAAAAACGATGTCATGAAATCCCAAAAACGCTTCCTTCCTTTCCATACCTTCTCTTTGAAAAAAATAGGTACGGCAAAAAACAAAGGCGAAAAACAGAACAAACCTTTAAGAACCAACTTGACATTTCCTTTCGGCCTGAAATTCAACAAAGGCCATTCAACAACCGACCCTTCGGGCAAGTCTCGTTTCTCACCGTTCTTCCATAAAGGGACATAATGAACCGTTTCAAAATACTTTGACAGGAAAACTGCCTCGCTGTTTAAAAACGCCTCTCCTATCCCATACGGAAAGTTGTCTGTAAGAACATAGATTTCTTTTTTTGCCATATACTCAAGACAATAATCGTTGGCAAATATACAGAAAAAATCAACTCAAAAATCATGGATGTGTATTCAAAAATGCTTACTTTTGCGGATAATACCATCAAAAATCCCATGAAACGCATACTCTCTTTCCTCTGTCTGCTGTTTCCCTTGTTTGTCTGGGGACAATCCACCCGCATCGGCGATATCCTATGCACCGACGGAAGCACCATAAGACCCGAACAGTTTGCCTCATCGGGAAAGACTGCCGAAGGTGTCGTTTTTTATGTGGACAACAGCGGTCAACAAGGTTGGGCTGTCAACCTGCACGTGGACGCAAACGATATTGATTGGGTAAACGAACTCTATTATTATGACGGATTCGACATTCCCGATCTACCTAACCTTGAATATTCGAGAGACGACCTTTTCGATCTCGATGGCTACCAAAACACCGCCATCATCCGTGCAGCCCATGGAGCCGATTGGTTTCCCGCAGCATGGGCTGTAGATTTCGACCACGGATGGTATCTTCCTTCCGCAGGACAGTTAAGATGGCTGATCGCCTACGCCAACGAGGTCAATGCATCCATGACAGTGGTCCATGGAACGCCTTTCACCCATACTGACCCCGATCGTTGGTATTGGTCCTCTACCGAGCAAGATGCCATGCATGCCATTGTCGTCTCAGAAGGCGGAAGCACTGCCAACTACATGAAATGGAATTACTACAACACCGTGACCATCGGCGTGAGGAGCATCAAAAACTTCAGCATCGCAAAAAGAAACAGCCATCACATTGGCGACGTAGTGGTCACGGCAGGCGGACAAAAAGGCATCGTCTTTTACGTTTCGCCCGAAGACGATTCGTATTGGCTGGTCGCCCTCAACGACCTGTCACAAAAATACGCATGGGGCAACGAGCAAGACATTGCTGGACTTGACAATTATCCTGACAGATACTACGTGCTCCACGGCGTACATTGTGGATACGATGCCACCACGACTATGAAGGATTCCCAAGGAGCGAACACACAGTATGCCGCAAGCCATGTTAATCTCGATAACGGATGGCACATCCCTTCCGCAGGCCAAATGTCGAAACTCTTTGCCGCCTTGCCGCATATTGAAAACCAACTGATTGCAAACGGAGGAATCTCCCCCTCCAACGATTACTATTGGACCAGCACTGAACGCGATGCATCAGAAGCATGGATGGTTAACTTTGGCGGCAACCCCTATCAAGAGGGTGCCATCCGGGCGGCCGCAAAGTCAGAGCTCTATTCCGTTCGACCCGTATGGAGCGAGCCCTGCAATATCGATCCTCCGACACCTATACCAGGTCTTCCCGACAACATCATTGAAAACGACTGCAACGATAACTCGCCTATCCCCTTCCATGACGGACAATTGATGTATCAGACGGACAATAATGTCAACGTATACTCCACTCCAGTCTGCGGTGACATTGACGATGATGGCCTAGTGGATATCGTGGTAGCCCTTTACACCGGCAATTTTGACACACGTCATTTTTCAAACACCATCGGCGTCTATAGCGGCAACAACCTCTCATTGCAAAACACCATTTCCATCCCCCAGGAGATTTATTTGCAATACTGTCCCTACGGCTTAGTCAGATATCCCAAGGAAGATGGCACCATACAAGGCGCAATCGTTGTCGTGTGTTGCGATGACAAACTGCGTTCCTATTCCAGAACGGGACAGCTACTCAACACCTCCGACCACGAAGTGCCATGTCACGGGACGCCTTCCTTCGCCGACTTCAACCACGACGGCTATCCTGAGGTATACATCGGCAACGCTATTTACGATGCAGCCACACTGAAAATGCTTTGCCAAGGCCCTTCCAGCGACAACAAAGGACTCAGCCACAGAGGTTCGATCCCTGGCACCTACAACCACCGTACATACAACGCCATCCCCTTCGCTTACGATGTCGTAGGCGATGAAAAGGCGGAACTCATCTGCGGCAACACCATCTACAACGTCAATATCGTTAGTCGCACCAACCCCAACCTCAACTCCGTTACAGTCAACAAAACCATCACGCCGCCAAACGGCTACCCTCAAGACGGACAGGTGGCAATAGCCGACTTCGACCTTGACGGCAAAGTGGAAGTCTTGGTGGTCAACGACCCGACCTACGACAATATCGAAAACGGCATCTACTATTACGCCTACAAGCCTTTAACGGGACAAATCCTGTTTTCCTTCACTCATTACGCTAGAGGTACCAACTACCCAGCCATTTGCAACATCGACGACGATCCATACCCCGAAATTCTCCTTACCGATTACCTCCTTACCGTCCCTGACGAGCAAATGTATTGTTTGCGCTACACGCCTGGAACAGGTTTGAACACTATTTGGTCAACAGGCCATAACGATCCCTCTGGCATGACTACCATGGCCTTCTTTGACTTCAACCTTGACGAGATTCCCGAAATCGTATACCGAGACGGCCACAATCTGAATATCATCAATGGCCAAAACGGACAGGTGCTGTATTCCTATCCTATGCATTCGGGAACAGCCAGCGAACATGCCATTGTAGCTGATGTCAACAAAGACGGTCATGCTGAGATCATCGCCGACGGCTTTTTGGATTACGATTATGGAACCAACGGTTACGGCAGCTTGACCATGTTCGGCGACGAAAACTGGCCTATGACACGCCACGTATGGAACCAGTATGCCTACAACGTCACCAATGTCAACGACGATTTGACTGTTCCTACGACTAGCTTCGACAACGCCACCGTATTCACTGCCCCCGACGGCACCATCCGCCGACCCTATAACAATTTCCTGCAACAGGCTGGCTACATCACCCCACAAGGCAAACCTTACAACCCAAGTAGCTATGTGGAAGCGGAGCATTACGGCGAGGGCTGCGAGACTTACCGTTTCCATGGTATCACATATACCGAAAGTGGCAACTATGAGCTCTTCATCGAGAATCCCTTAGGCTGCGACACGATATTTACCGTTCACGTCCAACTTGGCGATACCATCCATGTCTCAAAAAGCGAAAGCGTTTGCCAACCTTATATCTGGAATGGAATTACCTATGATGAGTCTGGCATTTATCAGCAAACATTCACCTCAGCACAAGGCTGCGACAGCATCGTCACCCTTAACCTGACCGTGAATGCCCTGTACCAAGTCAGCCCCATCTACGGCGACACCCTCATTCCTAACCAACAAACAGGTCATTACACCTACTACATCGACCCCATTCCTGGAGCTTTCGGCTACCACTGGACTCTCAACGGGCCTTGGGAGGTCACCTTCTCCCCCGACTCACCCGAATGCGTCGTCAACATCACCTCACAAGACAGTTACACCCTCACCGTAAGAATTTACACCGAATGCGGCTACATCGAAAAGAGCATCCTCATCCAGCACGCCGCCGGACCCGACATCAAGGTCTTCCCCAACCCGACTCAAAACGATTTCAAGATCGCGCTCCACAACATGGAAGGTGAGACCATCATCGTCATCATGAACTATCTGGGACAAATCATCGACCGCTTCATCGTCGACGCCAACCCCTACGGCACCATCGTACCCTATTCCCTAAAAGGCAAGGCCGCAGGCGTATACATGGTCACCATCATCAACCACTACCAATGGATCACGAAGAGAATCTCCAAAGAAACACCCGCCGACTACGGGACCTACCATTACTGGTAAAAATCACTTCTTCAACCGAATCACCCTCAGACCCTTGTCGATCAAATCATTGACCGACTGGGAAATCTTCATCTTGTAGATGGCCGTCAAACCCAAAACCGAGAACAACAGCGACTTCAAGATGGCATCGATAAGTTGGCCATAAATCGGCTTGACAAACGAGTCTTTAAACCATGGTGTCAACCACGTCGTCCAGCCCCAGTCTAAGCCAAACAGGACAAGGATCACCACGAATACTGGGAACATCTTACCCGAAAACGGCTGTACCCCGACTTTCCACTTGATAAACGAGATCAGCAATACAAAATAAACCAGATAAGAAGCGACGTTGGCCAAAGCACCTCCGTTGATATCCCATTTGGGCACCAAAACGACATTCAATCCAATGGACATGGCCGCCAGCAATATGGTGAAAATCAACGAATAATAATAGTATTTCGAGTAGCTGAGCACCGTGGTGGTCACTCCTAAGGTGGAATAGACCAGCCGTCCCAACAGCAGGATCAACACCGCACATTTACCCATACGGTATATTTCACCTTTGGGCAACAAGTCGAACAAGAAATCGATATTAATCCAAATCAAGAAGAAAACGAACGACCCGGCGATGAACTGGTGCAACGCCACGTTCTTGCACAGGCTGTCGGTCGTTTTCACGTCTTTTTTCGCCATGGCTTCAGAGATATGAGGCCTCGAAATGGCGCCCAGCGAACGATAAGGCATCTCAACCAACGCCGCAATATTGGTGGCAATGGTGAACACACCCGCCAGATGGAACCCCGTCATACCCGCCACGAAAAACTTGCTCAACATTGGAATCATGTTACCTGCCAGAGCCGCTGTAATCATGAAAAGCGTATAAAAAAGAAAATCACGCTTCAATTGTGCATTTACATACTTCCGCTCAATCTTGAACGAGATCCTCTTCAACGACAGCAGATAAACTACATTAATCAACGTGGCTAGCCCATAAAAGACACAAAAACCGATGATGACACCATCAAAATCAATGACTTTATAATAATAAAGCACATACACCACCAACGTTGCCACACGCAATCCCACTTCTCGAATAAACTTGGGCAGCACGATACGAAGCAACAAATTGCTGTTGGTCTCAAACACCGAGATGTATAGCATGAAGAACGCCAGCGGGATGACGAAATTGACATATTTGGCGAACAGTTCCGCCCCTTCCCCAGAGTCCTCGGTAAAGAAAGCTACTATCGACCCTTTAAAGGAAAAGAATGCCAACAAGAAAACAATAAATCCAATCATCGGCACCAGCAAAGTCCAGCCAAAAAAGCCATGGTCGCGGTGCTCTTCGTCCTTGAAAAACGGATAATAGCGCATCGCCGAGGAATTGGTACCCAGCTGCGCCAAGCCTGAGAACAAGATGGAGCACTGCAACAGCACATCGATTACGCCTATCTCCTTGGGATCAAGCGCCTTGGTCTGGATAAAGAACGTGGTAACGATGCCCACCACCACTCCGATATAGGTGGCTATCGTTCCCTTGATGCTCTGTCGCGCTACGATACCCATGGCGAAAATTATGCTTTTTTATCAGAAGCAAAACGGCCTCTCATGGAGTCGTTCTCCAGATTCTCCTCATCAGCCTTCTGCATCTCCTGCTTTAGGAAATCCTCATAGGCTCTGATCACCAGTTCACTGTCCTTAATCCCCTCCTCGAGATCGTTAATCACCACATTCCGTTCTTCGATTTCTTTGTGCAACGTCTCAATCCGCTCTCTCCGATGTGCAATGGAACGTTCCTCACTTTGGATGGTCCTCCGTAAGGCATCGATCACCACCTGCTTCTGTCTGGTATTGTCTTCCGAAGCGCTCAGTTTATCGGCGTTCCGCCTGATACCCGAGTTCAGATCATTGCCTGTCAGAATCAAAATGGCGATCACCCATATCCATAACAGCACAATGATCAGCGTTCCGATGGAACCATAAAGGACATTATAACGAGAAAAATTGGAAATATAAACATTAAACCCTATGGTACCTAAAACAAATAATGTCGTCGCCAAAATAGAACCGGGGCTGAAAATAACAAACTCACGATAGCGTTTCCCTTTACGGGTGGGGTGTTTCAGCTCCTTGCGGTAATGCTCGTCGAACCTCACATTGCCAAAATAGTACAACACTGCAATACCGAGACACAAAGCGAAGATAGCGACGACCCAACGCAAGACGCTGAACAGGATGAAGCCGAACTTTCCAGCTTCGAGTATTCCGTTCTTGACCATCAGCCTCAAGGCCATGCCACCTGTGGAAATCAACAGGACGGAGACCAGCACCAAAAGTCCGATAATGAGAAGCATTGCAATGGCAAAAATGCGCTGGACGATCCATCCTTTCAGGCTCAAGCTCTTGTCGGACACATAATTGGCATACACATTACGGAATCCATTGAAGAAAGCCACGATGCCACTGGAGCCGAACACCAAGCAGAGCAAAATACTGATGGAAAGCAGACCATCGTGAGACTGGCTCGTGATGGCATCGATCGTGTCTTTCACATACTCAAAGGTTCCCTCTGGGATGAGAAAATCTTTGACAAACATATACACGCTAAACTGCAGATGCGGTATCGGGATATGGGGAATCAGTGTGAAGAAAAAGAGAAGCAGGGGAAAGAGCGCCACGAAAAAGTTAAACGCCACGCCTGCGGCACGATCGATGGTACGGCCTTTCACAAAAAGTTTGAAGAAATCCCTCAGCACATCCAACAATGGGAGCCTGGTACCCGGAAAACGCACCCTGCGCAGGAAATTGTCATCCCGCGCATACCAAGTCCTAAGCCTATCGTACTGCTTCTTGAACCAAGTCGCCAATTTGCCTTTTTTCTTCTTTTTTTCCTCTGTCATCAGACTATGTAATAATGTGCAAAAATAAAAAAAATGTATTTTTGCCAACAAAAAAAAGATGAGCAATCAAGAAACCATCTCCCACGAAGGGGTCATCACCAAGATTACCGACGACATTTTGGAGATCAAAATCCTTTCCCAGAGCGCCTGTGCTGCCTGCCACGCCAAGAGTGCCTGCGGCATGGGCGAACAGGCCGAGAAGATCCTCACCGTTCCCCGTCCTGAAGGCCAGGAGTTCAAGCTGATGCAGCAGGTGAAGGTGATCATGGCCATCAACCAAGGCAACAAAGCGGCTGTCTTGGCCTATCTCATCCCCATCATCCTGCTTTTGGCGACGCTATTCATCTGCCTCGGATGTGGCTTGGGCGAAGGCCTCTCTGCGTTGATCAGCATTGCGGCTCTAGTACCTTATTATATAGTACTCTACACGCAGCGCGACAAACTCAAGAAAAAATTTGAATATCGGATAGAATAAATTCTTATTTTTGCAGGTTGCAAAAATTGAAAACAAACATAAAATTTTCCACAAATGAGTGAAACTCTACAAATTTTACTAATCGCCCTCGGGGTGCTCGGAGTACTTGGTGCCGTATTGTCGGTGATCCTGTACATCGTGGCCCAGAAGTTCAAGGTCGAGGAGAATCCGCTCATCGACGAGGCTGAAGCCTGTCTGCCCGGTGCCAACTGTGGCGGTTGCGGCTTCGCTGGATGCCGTGCCTTGGCTGAGGCTTGCGTGAAGCAAGCTGCCGAGAAGGGCAACATCGATGGACTGGCCTGCCCCGGCACCGACATGGGCAAGGTGGCTGCTGTGCTCGGACTCACCGCCGCCGCTTTCGAACCGAAGATCGCCGTGGTGCGCTGCAACGGCAGCTGTAAGAACTCGCCTGCCAAGGTGCATTACGAAGGCGCCGACATCTGCGCTTTCGCCAGCACCCTCTACGCCGGCAAGGGCGGCTGCTCCAAAGGCTGCATGGGCCTCGGCGACTGCGTGAAGAAATGTAACTTCGGCGCATTGCACATCGACGAAGAGACTGGACTGCCCGTCGTCGACCCCGACAAATGTGTGGGTTGCGGCGTGTGCGCCAGGACCTGTCCCCGTGGCATCATCGAGATCCGCCCGAGAGGCAAGAAAGATCGCCGCGTCTATGTCTGCTGCTCCAACACCGACAAAGGCGCTTTGGTCATCAAAAACTGCTCCGTCGGCTGCATCGGCTGCCAGAAGTGCCTGAAAGAATGTCCTTTCGAGGCCATCGAGATGAAAGGCAACCTCGCCTACATCGATCCTGCGAAGTGCAAGGCTTGTGGCAAGTGCGCCAAGGTCTGCCCGCGCGGTGCCATCCACGCCATCAACTTCCCCGCCGCAAAGCCCAAGGAGGAACAGCCTACCGAAGCACCGGCTCAGGAAACTCCTAAAGTTGAACTTGAAAAACCCGTTACAGCATGAATCCCATAAAGACCTTCCTTAAGGGCGGCGTCCATCCCGAGGAGAACAAATTCTCGGCCGACCAGCCCATACAAGACTTCCCGATGCCCAAGCAGATCATCGTCCCCCTGGGACAATGCCTCGGCGCACCGGCGGACTGCATCGTCAAAAAAGGCGACCGCGTGCTGACGGGACAACTCATCGGCACTGCCAAAGGCTTCGTCTCCGCCAACGTCCATAGCCCCGCCACAGGCACCGTCGCCAAAGTCGACGTAGTGATGGACCACACCGGTTACTATAAACCCGCCGTCTTCATCGACCGTGAAGAACAAGACGAGTGGGCACCTGGCATCCTCGTCACCGACGAACTGATCACCGACATCAAACTCGATGGCAAGCAAATCATCGAAAAAGTGAAGGAATGCGGCATCGTCGGCATGGGCGGCGCCACCTTCCCCACCCATATCAAGATGGCCGTCCCCGAAGGCAAGAAAGCCGAATACGTCATCATCAACGCCGCAGAATGTGAGCCTTACCTCACCTGCGACTACCGTCTGCTGCTGGAGAAGACCCAAGAGTTCCTCGTCGGCGTGAAGATCGTGATGAAGGGCGTGGGCACCGACAAAGGCGTCATCGGCATTGAGACCAACAAGATGCCCGCCATCGAACTGCTCGATAAGACCATCAAGGAGCATCCCGACCTCTACAGTGGCATCGAGGTGCAACCTCTGAAGACCAAATACCCGCAAGGCGGCGAGAAACAGATCATCAAGGCCATCACCGGCCGCGAGGTCCCCTCAGGCAAGCTGCCCATCGAGACCGGCTGCGTGGTGGTCAACGTGGCTTCCACCTACGCCATCTACGAGGCGGTGCAGAAGAACAAGCCGTTGATTGAGCGCATCGTCACCGTCACCGGCAAGTCCGTCAAGAAACCGTCGAACTTCCGTTGCCGCTTCGGCGTGCCTGCCGACCTCCTCATTGAGGCTGCCGGCGGTCTGCCCGAGGACATCACCGATGTCATCAACGGTGGCCCCATGATGGGTAAATCGGTCTCCGTGACCAGCTTCCCCACCATCAAAGGCACCTCAGGCATCCTGCTGATGACCCTCCACGAAGCACAAAGCCGTCGTCAGACCAACTGCATCCGCTGTGGACGCTGTGCCAAGGCCTGCCCCATGGGCCTGCAGCCTTTCCTGCTCCACAAAGTGGCCAAACTCAACGACTTCGACGAGACCGAGAAGAACCACGTCATGGACTGCATCGAATGCGGCTCATGCGAGTTCACATGCCCGGCGAACATTCCGCTGCTTGACTATATCCGCTACGGCAAAGCCAAGACCGGAGCAATCATCAAGGCTAGAAGTCAGAAGTAAGAAGACAGAAGTAAGAATCTTAATCTCATTAAAAAAATGACAAATTATACGATATCCGGTTCACCGCATGTGCATTCCACCGAGAACACGAAGAAGATCATGACTCGTGTCATCATCGCGTTGGTTCCTGCCTTGCTTGTGGCCATTTATTATTTCGGCTGGGACGCCCTGAAGCTGACCATCGTCTCGATAGCCACCTGCGTCTTGGCTGAATGGCTTATTCAGAAGTTCCTCATCAAAGGGCCTTTGACCATCAACGACGGTTCCGCTGTGCTGACAGGCCTACTGCTGGCTTTCAACGTCCCCGCCGGTCTTCCCGTATGGATGATGATTGTAGGCGGCATCGTTGCCATCGGCATCGGCAAGATGGCCTTTGGCGGATTGGGCAAGAATCCCTTCAACCCGGCACTGGTAGGCCGTGTGTTCATGCTTGTGTCGTTCCCCTCCGCCATGACTACTTGGCCGGCTCCTAAGCCTCTGTTCCCCATCGGACATGTAGCTGATGCCATCACCGGTCCCACACCTCTTGGACTGTTGAAGGAAGGACTTAAAGCAGACGGTGCCACCGTTGAAAGCATCATGAAGATGCATGGCGAAAACGGGGACGGGACATTCATTCCCTTCCTTGACCAAATCTTCGGATACCACGGCGGTTCGTTCGGTGAGATTTGCGCCATTGCCCTGCTCATTGGTGCCATCTACCTGATCTGCACTAAGGTCATCGACATCTGGACACCTCTGAGCATCCTGCTCACCGTGTTCGTCTTCACAGGCATCTGTTGGCTCGTTGACCCGACTCGATTCATCGCTCCTTGGTACCATTTGGTATATGGCGGTCTCATCCTCGGCGCCTTCTTCATGGCCACTGACATGGTGACCTCGCCGATGACCACCCGAGGCAAACTCCTATTCGGCTTCGGCATCGGCGTCATCACCGTGGTGATCCGCCTCTGGGGCGCTTACCCCGAAGGCGTATCGTTCGCCATCCTGATCATGAACGCTTTCACGCCGCTTATCAACAAGGCCTTCAAGCCTAAAGTTTTCGGTGTCGTCAAACCCTCTAAAAAGTAATCGCCATGGCTAAGAAGAAAGAATCTACATTGATCAACATGCTCGTGGCATTGTTCGTCATCACGGCGGTCTCCGGCGGTGTGCTCGGATTGGTTTACAGCCTCACCAAAGACTCCATTGCAAAAGTCGAATTGGACAAGACCCAAAGAGCAATTGATTCCGTATTGGTCACAGATAAACCGATTGCCAAATACGAGGAAAGAGTTATTGAAAATTTAACCTACAACCTTGCCTACGATGATCAGGATCAGCTTATCGGAGCAGCAATCAAGACCTATTCAAATGCTGGCTTCAACGGCAAAGTCGAACTAATGGTGGGCATTTTGGCCGACGGAACCATTAACAAAGTATCGGTTCTGTCTCAAAATGAAACACCTGGTTTAGGTGCTAATATGGACAAACCTAAATTCAAGAATCAGTTCAAAGGAAAGAATCCTGCCTCGTATAAACTATTCGTAAAGAAAGACCAAGGTGATGTGGATGCAATTACGGCTGCCACCATCAGTTCACGCGCATTCACAGAGGCTTTAAGACTGGCCTATGATGGTTTCATGGCCAACAAGGCAGAATTCATGAACAACACTCCCATCGAGGATGAGACACCCGTTGAGGAAGAAGTCCCCGTCGAGGAGAACAATGAAATGGAAGGAGGACAAGACAATGAGTAATAACTTGAAAACCTTTACCAAGGGTCTCATCAAAGAAAACCCCATCCTGGTGCTGCTGTTGGGCTGCTGTCCGACCTTAGCCACCACCACCAGTGCCATCAACGGCATGTCGATGGGTCTGGCCACCACCTTCGTGCTGGTGTTGTCGAATGTCTTCATCTCCCTGTTGAAGGGCTTCATCCCCGACAAGGTGCGTATCCCTTGCTTCATCGTGGTCATTGCTTCGTTCGTGACCGTGGTGCAACTGCTGATGCAGGCTTTCGTACCTGACATCTACGCGACACTCGGTTTGTTCATCCCCTTGATCGTGGTGAACTGCATCGTGTTAGGCCGTGCTGAGGCTTTCGCCTCAAAGAACCCTGTGTGGCCATCATTGCTCGACGGACTCGGCATGGGACTGGGTTTCACCCTCGCCTTGACCTTGTTGGGCTGCATCCGTGAGTTCCTCGGCTGTGGCTCCGTCTTCGGCCTGCCCATCTTGCCTGAGACCGCCAACATTCTGGTCTTCATCCTGCCTCCTGGCGCTTTCATCTGCCTCGGCTTCGTTATCGCTATCGTCAACAAACTCAAAAAAGAAAGTCACTAAGCCATGAAATACCTATTCATTATCTTATCGACCGTTTTGGTCAACAACGTGATCTTCTCCCAGTTCCTGGGCATCTGCCCCTTCTTGGGCACCTCAAAGAAGACCTCCACTGCTCTGGGTATGGGTGCTGCCGTCATCTTTGTGCTGACCCTCGCAACCCTCGTGACTTGGCTGACCAACCGGTATATCCTGAGTCCCCTTGGTCTGGATAAATTCATGCAGACCATCGCCTTTATCCTCATCATCGCCGCCTTGGTGCAGATGGTGGAGATCATCTTGAAGAAGATCAGTCCCTCGCTCTACACCGCCCTAGGCGTATTCCTGCCGCTGATTACCACCAACTGCGCTGTTCTCGGCGTTTCATTGACCGTGGTCACCAAGGAATTTGCCTTTGGCAAAGACGCTGTAGCTCAGTATCTGACCCTCGGCGAGTCGGTGGTCTACGCTGTTGGCATCGCCCTCGGCTTTGCCATGGCGCTGGTCATCTTCGCCGGCATCCGCGAGCACATTGAGATGATGGAGCCCCCGAAGGGCATGAAGGGCACTCCCATCGCATTGATCACCGCTGGAATCCTGGCTTTGGCCTTTATGGGATTCACGGGAATCGTGTAAAGTTAAAGTTAAAAGTAAAAGTTCAGGGCGGGAGCGAAAGTTCTCGCCCTGTTTTTTTTCTCACCTTATTAAAAAAACACACCAATTTCTCAATTTTTTCTTATATTTGCCGTTTATATGAATTATAAACGGGAAAAAGCATGAAAAACCTTTTCTTGAGAACCTTGGTGATTGGCCTGTTTTTACTGGTAATACCGGTAAAACAATACGGGCAAAATCCTCAATTCACCCATAGTCAACCCACTCTTGATTTCGACATCACTGAGATCAGCCTCTTCGACGAGCGCATCTTCTTCATGTACAACCTCGTCAACGACGGCCGTTTCGATGTAGTGAACAGCGAAAACGACGGTGTCTTCATCATCAGCGTTGATCCTGCTTACAAGGATATGGATCTGAAGTCGGCTTTCGCAGAATTTCGGGAACAAAACGCCATTGAGTTCTCAAGAATGGACAAGGAGGAGGCAGCTGAGACATCTATCGCTTATAAAGCGGCTTTGCCTCAAGAGATTACCCTTTCACTCATGATGGATGTTTATGCCAAATCAAGGCAGAACAACCACTGCGCCGATGCCGACCCCTTCTGCACCGACAACGGCATGTACCAGTTCCCTGCTGGAGTGAATGCAGGCAGTGGTGAACCCGGTCCCAACTACGATTGTTTGCACACCACACCCAACCCGGCATGGTACTATATGAGAATAGGCACCCCCGGCAATATCAATATCTACATGTATAGCACCCCCAGTGAAGATATCGACTTCTGCTGCTGGGGTCCTTTCGATGATCCCGTTTCGCCGTGCCCTGGCGGTCTCACCATCAACAAGAGAGTCTCTTGCAGCTACAGTTCCGCTCCAACAGAGACCTGTCAGATTCCTTCATCAGCACAAACCGGCCAATACTACATTCTGGTCATTACCAACTTTTCCAACCACACCTGCAACATCAACTTTAGTAAAACCAGCGGCAGTGGCACCACCGACTGCGGAATCCTTCCTCCCTTGGTCGACCCCGGTGGGCCGTACTGCGTAGGTGAGACCATCACCCTCTCCGGCAACGCCCAGCAAGGCGCCACCTACACTTGGTCAGGACCTGGCGGTTGGACCGCCTCTGGTCATACGGTGACCCGTCCCAATTGCACCATGGCTATGGCAGGCACCTACACCTGCACCATCACCTTAAACGGCCAGACCAACAGCGCCCCTGCAGAGGTACAGGTTTATCCGAAACCTACCGCCAACTTCACCGCCACCTCGGTGTGCAAAGGCGAGAACACCCAGTTCACCAACAGCTCCACCAGCAACCCCTCCAACCAAAACATGAGCTACCTTTGGGACTTCGGTGACGGACAAACCTCAAACCAGACCAGTCCTTCCCACCCCTACGCCGAAGCTGGCAACTACACTGTCACCCTCACAGCCTCCTGTGGCAATGGCACATGCACTAGCACCAAGACCCAAAACGTCATCGTTTACCAAACACCTGTGGCCAGCGCCACAGCCACCAACTCAGTGGTACAATACGGTGGTACCACACAACTCCACGGTAGCGGCGGCACAGGATCCTTCAACTACCATTGGGAACCTGCCAACAAACTAGTCAACGCCAACCTTCAGAACCCACAAACCATCGGACTGACCGAGAGCACCACCTTTACCGTCACCGTGACCCAGCCCCAAGGCGGCTGCAGCAGTACGGCTCAAGTCATCGTATCCGTACAAGGTTCCAACATGACCGCCAGCGCCAGCGCCACACCTAGCAGCATCTGCCGCGGCGAGACCACACAGCTCAACGCCATCGCCGTGGGCGGCAACGCCAACAACTACTCCTATTCATGGAGCCCTTCCACAGGACTCAGCAACCCCTTGATTGCAAGCCCAACAGCCTCACCTGTAACAACGACAACCTACACCTGCAACGTTAGCGACGGCTACACCAACCAACAAGTCAGCACTACCGTTACTGTCAACCAGCCCGAATACACCGAGGTCACCCAATACATTTGCCCCGGCGATAGCTACAACTTTTACGGCACAGAATACAGTGATGTGGGCGACTATGATTACAATACCACCACCTCACAAGGCTGCGAGAAGGTCATCACCCTCCACCTGCGCCACTACCCCTCCTACGACAACGCACATACCACCACCGAATATATCTGTCCCGGTTACAGCTTTAATTTCCACGGTCAGTATTTCAACACTACAGGCTTGCATCCCGTCAACCTCCATACCACCCATGGCTGCGACAGCATCGTATGGCTCGACCTCACCGTATACCCACCCAACGACACCACTATCGTCGACCCCACCATTTGCACCTCGCAGACCTATAACTTCCACGGAGTGGAATACAACCATGACGGCGACATCGCCTACTTCGACACCATCGACAACCACGGCTGCCTGAAGGTGGAAAAACTCGTTCTCTCCGTAGGTCCCTACCAGATGCCCCCCGTCCAAAACCAATACGAATGCTATACCTACGACGGCTCACCTTCCTACTACTGGGATAAGACCGGACAAACTTACACCGAGGATACCTACGACGAGATCATCCTCCCCGATCCCCAAGGCGGATGCGACATCAAATACCGTTTGAACCTCAAGTTCCATCAGGAGTTCTACCATCACGAAACGCTGACCCAATGCGACGAATATGTGTGGCCCGTCAACGGACAACGTTACACTACCACCAACCACAACATCCGCGCGTCATTTGACAGCTACATCGGCAATAACTCCCAATATGTGTGTGACAGCACCTTTGTGCTCGACCTTACCGTCAACTACACCGATTACGACACCATCGAAGTCCGCAACCAATGCGACCAGTACTCCTGGCAATTCGGATGGAACAACGAGACCTATGTCCTTACAGAACAAGACGACTACACCAAGACCATCGAAACCCACCTCGGCTGCGACTCCATCGTTACCTTGAAGCTACAACTCGACTACTCGCCCACTTTCGAGACCATCATCGGCAACCACTGGGTCGTAGGCGGTTCGGAGTTCCAATACACCATTGAGCAATACCAAATCGAGACGCATCCGAAGTCGACCCATCACACTGAATGGAGGCTGTTCGACAGCGAAGGGAACCCGTTCAACAAATGGGAGGTTCTCCCCTTCGGGCTGAACAACACCGACGACAAATGCTACCTCTACATCTACACCTTCGAGAGGGATTCCATCAGACTTAACGTCAAGACCCAGAGCACTGGCGAGTGTGAATGCGGCGGCGATGAAAAAGACATCTGGATCCACTGCGGCTACCACGGCGTCAACGAGACCATCGATCCCTGCACCGTCGACATCTTCCCCAACCCCAACGACGGCAACATGACGCTTTCGTTCGACAACCTAATGGGTGAAACCACCATCAAGGTTTACGACATCGCAGGCACATTGGTCGATCAGCTCACGCTCCACAACGGATTCGGACATCAGACCTACACCTACCAATCGGATAAACTATCCCCAGGCGTATACTTCTTCAATATCATCAATAAGAAAGGCTCCCTGACGAAAAAAGTGATTATCATCGACTAACATGAAGAAAACGCAGCTCATCCCGGTTATTTTCCTAAGCCTCGTCATGATGGCCTCATGCTCGAAAACGGGCATCGAAGTCAACATACACGACCCGCAGCACATCGTCTTCATCCACGGTTTCGATGAAAATGAGCACATCCTCATTGACCAGGATCTCGTTGATGCTTTCGGCGAGGAGTACATCCACTTCGGCCATACCCCACCCAGCCTTGAGGGCTTCAGCTTCAAAGTGAGAGGCATGGACTACGACACCTGCATACGCTTTATCTTCAACGTCGATCCCACCCAACCGCCCATCCAATCCCATACCGATCCCCCGACCTACGATCCGTCGGTCAATCACCATCATTTCTATAATCACGTGGAGAATATCTCAAGCCACAAGATTATGACCTCCGACTCCTTCAACGATACATATACCCGCGAAAAAGACACCGTATACGTCATCGGCGATGAGAACACCCATCGCTTTACTGCATATTACGAAGAAGTGCTTCAAGAAGAAGGAGCGGGCCACCCCACCAATGCCATCATCTTCTCCGGCACCGTGGTCTACGACGACAACGACCAGTTCGTCGGCATCAAAGACTACCGGATCGGCAAGAAGATTCTCAAATACAGGGAACGCCCCACTATCCCTTCATACGCTGAAGGCACCATCGAAATAAAAACACACTCAGAACTGTCGCCTGTTGAAGATTGGGATCAATAATATGAAACGAACGCTCCTCATCGGTCTTTTGCTCACCTTACTCTGCAGCGGGGCGTATGCCCAGCGGCAATTCCGCAAGCCGTTGAAATCGTCCCATCAGTCGATATTGGGCTTCAGCAACTATAACATCGCGCTGAAGTTAGGCTGCCCATGGAGCTACATGTCGAAAACTGATCTGAGAGAGACCACCTACGACGGCAACTTCGGTTATCTGGTCGGCATCACCGGCGAGCGAAACTTCGGCAAATTGTCGGTAGCGCTGGAAGCAACCTTTGCCCAGAAAGGCACCAAGATGCACAATGAGAAGCCCTACCAGATTTCACTTACACAGGACGGAATCTTAAAGACTCAATACGAAGTGGCCTACAACGTGGCGGCAGTGCGCATCCCGATCACCTACTATTTTAAAGGCATGGTCAAGGACGACAAAGTGGTTCCCTATGTTTTCTTCGGCCCCGAAGTCGACATCCCGTTGGGATTCAACTTTGATCTGTTTAGCTTCACCATGAACCGTGACGTGAACGCCATCACCAGAAGATTCGACGGTCCTACGGGTGAAGACCCACTCCCGGAAAAAATAGAAGACTTCAATCCTGACATCAACATCGGCGCCGTGGCTGGTATTGGACTGATGACCAATATCCGATTCGAGAACTCCGCCATCATCCTTAAATTCGACGCCGCTTACAACCGCGGACTAATGAACCTGACCAAGCCTACTGAAGAAGCCTGGAAGTGGCCTTTCGAAAACCAAGGCCCTTGTGTCTTCGCCAACGATGTGGAGGTCACCTTCTCCATCGTATACCCCATAAAGAAAATCCTTCATGACGCATGTTATAATTTTAGAAAATAATATATTTTTTAATCTAATTTAATAAAAGTATGAAAAGGTATTTTACTAAACTTGTTGCTATTGCCATTTTGGCGCTGACCGCCAACATTGCCATGGCACAGACGTACACCTATCCTGTCAGAGGACAGCAGGGTTTCTCGCTGACTGAGAAGACCCGTGATGGGATGCGTATCAGCTACGAACTGGGGAGTTTCACGCTCGACCAGTTGAACTACCGCGGAGAAGAGATGTCGGAGATCTCGATCAAAGGCATCGTGCTTCCCAACACGGCTGGCAGCCCCAACCTGCCTACCGAGAGCCGTATGATGGCCATCCCGCAAGGTTCCACCGCCACACTGAATGTGGTCCGTGCCGAACGTCAGGTCATCAAGAACGTGAACATCGCTCCTGCCCTGCGCATCCAGATGGAGAACGAAGAGCCTGACATGAATTACGTGAAGGACATGAAGGTTTACAGCAAGGATGCCTTCTATCCCGAGAATCCTTTCATTGCCAGCAAGTCGTACATCCGTGGTGTCGATGCCGTCACCGTGTCCATCACCCCCTTCCAGTACAACCCTGTGACCAAGGAACTGGTGGTTTTCACCGACATCGAGCTTTCGCTCAGCTATGAAGGCGGCAGTGGCCATTTTGGCGAAGACCGTCTACGTTCCCCCTACTGGGATCCCATCCTCGCCGCTGAGCTGATGAACTACGATCAGTTGCCGGTGATCGACTATGAAGCCCGTATGCAGCAGTGGCTCCGCGACGGTGCCGATGGCGCTGAGTACCTTATCATCACTCCCAACAACGACGACTGGGCTCCTTACGCTCAACAGCTGAAGGATTTCCGCATGAAGCAAGGTATCCTCACCGAGGTCTACCGTCTCGATGAAATGCCTGCCAACAGCACCACCGCCATGAAGCAGTGGTTCCACAATGCCTACAATACTTGGACAATCGCTCCTGTGGCCGTGTGTATGCTCGGTGACCACAACACCAACATGAGCCTGGGTATCCCGGCTGAAACCACCAGCCACCCCTACAGCAACACCTGTATCACCGACAACTTCTACGCCGATGCCGTGGGCAACGACAACTTGCCCGACATGGTGTTCTCACGTCTGGTGGCACAGAATGCCGCTGAGCTTCCTGTCTTCGTCGGCAAGCAGATCGACTATGAGACCTCCCCGAACATGGATGCCGACTTCTACGGCAGTCCCATCACTGCTTTGGGATGGCAGAATGAACGTTGGTTCCAGATCTGTTCCGAAGTCTTCGGCGGTTACATGCGCAACCACGGTTACACCCCGCAACGTATCAACTGCATCTATTCAGGTACTCCAGGTAACTCCTGGTCATCGAACCAGAACACTTCCATGGTGGTCAGCTACTTCGGCCCCACGGGAACGAACTATATCCCCGCCACCCCCTCTGAAATGGGTGGTTGGACCGGTGGCACTCCTGAACAAGTGGTGCAAGCCGTCAACAATGGAACCTTCTGGGTACAGCACCGCGACCACGGTCTGGACGAAGGATGGGGTGAGCCTGCAGTGCGCAACCAACACATCGATCAGCTGAACAACGTGGGCAAGTTGCCCTTCGTGATGTCCATCAACTGCCAGACAGGTATGTTCAACTACACTGGCTCGAATGGCAACTGCTTCACCGAGAAATGGATGCGCCGCACCTACAACGGTGAAAACGCTGGTGCCGTCGGCGTGCTCAGCCCGACTGAGGTATCTTACTCGTTCGTCAACGATGCATACGTATGGGGTGTCTACGACCTCTTCGACGGCGACTTCATGCCCGACTATGGCCCATATGCCGATAACACCGGCAACTGGATGCCTGCTTTCGGCAACGTGGCTGGCAAGTACTTCCTCGCCCAGAGTTCCTGGCCTTCCAACCCCGACTCGAAAGACATCACCTACACCATGTTTACTGCCCACTGCGATGCCTTCCTACGCATCTTCACCCAGGTGCCTCAGACCATGGAAGTCAACCACCAGAACGTGCAACTCGCTGGACTGAACACCTTCCAAATCACCGCTCCTGAAGGTGCCACCATCGCCCTCACCAAAGGCGAAGGCGCCAACATGGAAATCGTGACCGTGGCCCAAGCAACGGGTAGCGTACAGAATCTTGAGATCCCCGCACAGGTCCCTCCCACCATTCTGCATCTCACCGTCACCGGACAGAACTACCTCCGCTATGAGGCTGACATCGATGTCATCCCCGCCGACGGTCCCTACATCATCATCAACGAATACACCCTCTCCAACCAAGCCGCACAACTCAACTTCGGAGAAGACGCCGGCTTCAACCTCGTCCTGAAAAACGTGGGTAACACCCAAGCCCCGGCAGGTACTGCCACGCTGACCACCGAGTCGGAATACGTCACCATCACCAATGGCACGGTCGACTTCAGCGCCATCGCCTCCAACGTCACCACAGACCTCGAAAACGCCTTTGCCTTCAGCCTTTCCGACGAGGTGCCCAACAAGACCTCCATCGAGTTCATTGTGACCATCACCAGCGGTTCTGACACCTATGAGAACCATATCAACATGAAGGCTTACGCCCCCGTAATCGAAATCGGCAACGTGGGCATCCGCGAAATCAACGGCAACGGCAACGGCCGCCTTGACCCAGGTGAGACCGTGAAGCTCTCCTTCGTCGTCAACAACAAAGGCAACGCCGACTCTCATGAAGCCACCGCCAACCTCGCCATCAACAACGTCTTCATGCAAAACCTGGGTACGTCTGAACAAACCCTCAGCAGTATCCCCGCCAACTCAGGCGTAGACTACCAATACGAAATCTACGTCGGCAGTGCCCCGTCGGGCTATGCCGCTGAATACACCCTTGACGTGGTCTCCGGCGTCTACACCGATTCGAAAGACTTCGTCTCAAAGATCGGCCTCAACGTCGAAGACTTCGAGTTAGGCACCCTCGATCCAGACATGTGGACCAACAATTCCAGCATGCCTTGGACCTTCTGCACTGACGAACATTATGAAGGTGCCAAGTGCCTGAAATCAGGTGCCATCAACCACAGCGCCGAAACCGAGGTAACCCTCACTTTCCAAGTCGGAGAAAACGACAGCATTGCCTTCTATTATAAGGTGTCGTCAGAAAGCGGCTACGACAAACTCTACTTCTACGTCGACAACCAAGAGAAGGCCAACTGGTCTGGCAACGTCGATTGGACCAGGGCGCAATACTATGTATTGGCCGGCAACCACACATTCAAGTGGAAATATAAGAAAGACGGTAGCGTCTCCAACGGCAGCGACTGTGCTTGGATCGACTTTGTGATCCTGCCTCGTGACTTGAACCTTGCCGCCAGCGCAGGCCTCGATATCGACGCATGTATGGACGAACCCGCACAAATCCTCGGCTACGCCGTCAACTACGAGTCCTTAACTTGGACCACTGCCGGCGACGGCACCTTCGACGATGCCACCATCATGAACCCGGTTTACACTCCTGGTGCACAAGACATCGCCAACGGCTCCGTCACACTGACCATCACCGCCACCAAAGGCACCCAGACCATCACTGATGATATGGACCTCACTTTCCATAGCCCAGTCAGCGTCACCACATCTCCCAGCTTCGTAGCTTTGGAATACTGCGGCATCAGCGAGCCACAAGGCATCGCCGTTGAGGTTGAAGGTGAATACGCCTCATTCCTCTGGACCACCACCGGTACTGGAGAATTCGAGAACGCCAATGAGCTGGTTACCACCTATACCCCGAGCGCCGAAGATATCGAAGCCGGTAGTGTAACCCTGTTGGCCACCGCCACCTCAGCAGGCTGCGGCCCTGTCACCTTAGAATATCCGTTCGTGATGAACCCGGCACCTTTCATGGATATGCCGCTGCCCAACTGCATCATCACGACTTGCCAAGGTCAGGACTTCGAAGTCGGCTTTGCATCCCTCAGCGGTTATGTCGATGGACAGATGACCATGGAAGTCAACGAGGAGACCATCACCCTGACGGAAGGCCAGCCTCTGACGCTGCCTACAGCAGACCTCGAGCCTGGCTCCTACACCTTCCATTTCCACCACCTGAGCAACGGCTCATGCGAAATCGACCCGAACATGAGCTTGGGCATCACCATCCTTGAGACTCCGAACCTCACTGTGGCCAACACCAACGTCGAAATCTGCGAAGGCGAGACCGCCACGTTTGAGTTCGCTGCCACCGGTGGCGACACCATGATCCCCAATTACACCATCGAAGGCGAAGGAATCGAGACTATCCAAATCGACGGCACAAGCTACACCTTTGAAATCACGCCCACCGAGAGTACCGAGATCCACCTGACGAAGATCACCACCTTAGCCTCTGGCTGCGGTGGCGAATGCGAAAACGCTCTGGACATCACCCTCTCCGTAATTGTGGTTCCCACCAACGTAGCACCTGAGATCAGTGGCGACACCGAGCTGGATGCCCGCATCACACCCACCAGCACTTACACTATCACCAATGGTCTTGCTGTCAACTACAGCCTCAGCCCCGCTGAAGCCGGCACCATCGAAGTTGCCAACGATGACAAGAGCGTCGATGTCGTGTGGAACCAGGCCTTCAAAGGCAACGTCACCCTCACCGCAACTCCGCTGTCGGATTGCAACGACATGGAAGGAACTCTCGCCATCATCGTGAAGAACTCCACCGGCGTGGATGAGTTGGAAGCCAACACCAAGCTCTTCCCGAACCCGACCTCCGACAAGGTCAACGTCGTGTGCGAGGGCATGACCCGCATCAGCATCTACAGCACTGTAGGCCAGATGGTCTACGACAAGGACGTCAATGCCGACCAGCTCAGCATCGACATGTCGCAGTATCCCGCTGGCAGCTACTTGGTGAAGATCATCACCAACCAGGGTGCAGTGGTGAAGAAGCTCTATGTGAAGTAAGAGTTAGGGGTTCAACCCCTAACTCCTAACAACGAAGAGAGGCGACCTCAAACGAGGCCGCCTCTCTCTTTTCATAGGCTTAATGAACGATTATTTCAAATCGTAAGTAAGGTTAAATCTTAAAGTGTTCTCCAAAGGATTGGTACCCACTGTTCCGTTGACCGGCACAAGATAAGAGACATCAAGACCGAAAACATTGTATTTCAAAGCGGCACCCAAAGTAATATACTTACGGTTGCCCTTCAGAGCGGTCTCGTTGAAATAACCGCCGCGAACGGCAAACACATTGTTGTACCAGTATTCCACACCGACACCAACGTTATATTCGCAAAGTTCTTCGTAGAAAGCGCCCTTGCCAACACGCTCGCCCTGATCGTTGAACGAATAGCCGGGAGCATCATAGAACGATTGGAGAATACCCACAGGTACAGAAACGTTGTCAGAATAACCGTAGATGATAGAGTCGTTGCGGTAGGTAGGCGGAGTGGGAACCAAGAGTTTGGTGACATCGACCATGAAGGCCAGCGAGTTGTACTCATCGAGCTGCAGCTTCAAGCTGGGGCCCAAACGCAGCGTGGTGGGGATGAAATCCTTGTCGATGCTAGTGTTGTCATAGCTCACCTTGGAACCGATATTGTTGATGCAAATACCCCAAGCGAAGTCGGCATCCATATCGTTGAACCATTCCACAGGACGCTTGTAATAAACGGCCACATCGGCAGCTACCGACCAACCCACCGAAGAGCCTTCGGTGACACCCTGCGTGAGGTTGGAATAGATGAAACGACCCGCAACAGCACCAGAGAGGTACTCCGTCAGCATTCTGGAATAGGTAGCATCGATAGCCCACTCATTGGGTCTATAGGTACCCTGCGAAACGCCACTGGCATCAGTGAAAGTGATATCACCGCAGCTGAAATAGCGCAACGTGGCACCGATGGCTGACTCCTTGTTCAGTTTCATGCCGAAGGCCAGATAAGCCAGATTCATGTCAGGCACCAAATTACGCAGCCAGGGGCTGTAACCCAAACCAATGCTCATCTTCTGGTCCATGAAGGTATATTTGGCCGGGTTGTAATGCATGCTGTAGACATCGGCTTCCGAAGCCACACCGCAATCACCCATTGAGCCACCGCGAGCATCCGGCGAGATGGACACAAACGGTACTGCAGTAGTGATGACATTAGGATTCAAAGTCTGCCCCAGGATCTGGTTCTGAGCATACGACCGTACTCCTATAGCAACCATGACGGCCATTAAAAGAAATGCTTTTACTTTCATACGATTGAAAAATTATTATATAACAACATGCAAAAATAACGATAAACTCTTTGAATTATTATGTCCTCGAACTTTTTTTTATTTTTTGATCATCCGGTGTGTCACCGTCCGAGTCTTTCCCTTTGAGTCCGTGACGTTTAATTTATAAGCATAGACGCCAGGACGTAACACATGTCCACCATCGGCCCGACCATCCCAACGGATCAGTGGGACTTCGCCTATCACCGAGGAGGTCTGTTCATGAATTGTAGCCACACGGCGGCCCATCACATCGAAAATCTCAAGGGTAACCTCCAGATCCTCCGTCATCTCACCGTCGACAAACGAGAAAAACACCTCGTCTTCAAACGGATTGGGGAACGACTTGATCTGCGCCAGCAGCTTATTCCGTTCCACCACCACCACTATTTCCACCTCCGTCGGGTTGTTCCAGGTGTCCCAAGCTTTCAGGGAGAACTCATAAATGCCACTCTCCATCTCACCAAAGGGGATGGTGATACGTCCCCGTCGATAGTCGTCGAGGACAGGTTCATAGCGGTCGTTCATGATCCGGTTGTTGTATTCAGCGATGTTACTCTTCATCACAATATCGCGCCCAATGCTTATGTTGTAGTGGTAGATGCCGTGTTCATCGTAGAGATCGGCATAAAGGGTGCCGACGGGAGCCACCGTGTCGCCACTCTCAAACTCAGGAGTGTTCCAATAAAGCCGGATATCAGGGCCTTGATTGTCGACAATCTCGGAAGGAATATTCAGTTGGAGCCCGTCATAAACGCCGTTGGCATCGACTTTACGGATGGAGTCATACGCATAGTAGCTCACACGAGTCAACTCATCTCCCTGACTTACCGTAGCAGGCAAAGGAATCTCCAACTCAAACCGCCCATCGGTGACACTGGCTTTCCCTTCGAAGAGCACGTCATTGTAATAGGCATAATCAATCGGCATATCGTACTGTCCCAGCGTCGTGTACTGCGATTTCTGGTCATAGAGTCTCACGTCAAGAACGCCGTTGAATTGCGAGTCAAACGCGCCATCAGCATCGAGAATACGCCCCTTTACCGTAACCAAGTCATCGCCGTAGATTTCTTCCGTCTCTACCGAATGTGTAGGATATGACATACGCAATGCCGGATCACCCATCAGGACATAAACCATATTTGCCTTTCTGTAATATAGTGGATCGGACTTCGCTATTCGGTAGAAATCGCCAAAACGCAAACTTTGTCCATCGATTTTATCATACAGGTGAGTCGACACTGAGCGCGACATCATTTGGTTGGTCATTGGCTGCGTAGGCCGCATCGTGGTATACAATGCGATAGCACCGCCATTAGCATTCAACAGCAGCAACTCTCCGCCTGAAACCACATCAGGCTTGTCGAACTTGCTGAATTCGCAAGTAGCAGTGTGAATGAAAGGCAACTTGTCGTAATTGGACAGCGAAAGGATATCGGAGAGGGCTAGCACCCACTCACCGCTCAGGTTCTTTATGCCACCATGTCCGGTATAGCTCAAGACCTCAAAACCCTCGTCAAAATAATCCATCAAAGCCTGGTGGGCAAGCGGTGCGCGGACTCCCGACGGGGTGGTCACCACCGGATAGGAATCGAGATAAAGTTTCTTCAATGTAACAGCTGGGCAGGCAGTATCGATAATGCTACCGAGGAACTCGGCATATGTGGGATATAGTTTCGTGTCGTTGTCCGCCATGAGCAGATGGTTGTTCTTCCATGGGCCATGCGTTGCATCAAGATCTGTGTAATGTCTGATTTTTGCCATGACAGCGTCGCCCTGTTCCGGCGTGGTGATCGGGATGCGGCCCACCCCCAGATCGACCTTGCCGTCACAGTTGTCGCCTTCATCGACATCCATCAGCGCGAAATAGTCGTCGGAACACATGGAAGCCACCTCCGAACAAGGGCTGTACCTGGTCTCATAAGTAGGCATGAAGTTGTTGCCAACCCCTTTGATGTTCCTGTAATCGTGGGTGCCTTTTCCAAGCAGAAGGACGTATTTAAGCTGTCCCTCGCTGCGAAGATACAGCATCCTGATCATATCGCGGATAGCCGTTGGATCTGTCTTGCCTGTGCTAAATTCATTGTAAACCTCACTGACGTCGACAACCACACACTCCATGTTATCATTTTCAACATGGAAATCCGCCAGGGCCTGGGCTTGATTCCAAAACACTCGCGGAGTAATGATGAGCAGTTCGGCATGTTCCAGCCCATGCAGGTTTTGGTTAGAGATTTTACGACACGACGGCACAGCATTCACATCTTCATAGCTAAACAGCTGATAACGGCGCTCCGTCTGACCTTCCACGCCAAAACAAATGCCATCGGCATACGTCTCTGTCAGCTGATGGAAAGGATGAAGCGGATCTGTGACATCCCAGCACACCGTCGATGCGTCAGCGTCTTCAATCTCAACTTTGGAAAAACTGCTGAACAGTACCGACGAAACGATCCTGAACGCCATTGGCTGGTTATTGTAGCGAAGTTGTCGCCAGAAACCGAGCACAAAATAATCAACAAAAAGCATGGGGTTGCCGTCCCCTGGATCAAATTCATAACGAAGGGTGATCTGCTCAGTATCTGGATGCGCCAGTCCTTCGGTGACATACATTTTTCCGTATTCATGATCGCCAAAAGTGGCAAGGTCCTGATGAGCAACCACTTCACCATTAATACTCAAACTATAAGCGGCTGCGGGTTTGCATCGTCCCATCACACTAGTCTCGACTTTCATGCCATATGCGGGCAAAAATCCAGGAAAATCCATCTGAAACTCCTTGTAGCCGTCCATGCGCGAAAAGAGGTCGCCAAACCATACTCTTCCGGAAGCATACGGCGAAAGCTCTTCGCTCTCATGATAATAACAATCAGGAAACAACGTGACTTTCGGTGCGGTCTCATTGGTCGGCACACTTTGAATGTCGGTGATTCGCAGACCGTCGACGTCACTGTCAACACAAAGGAAATAATAAGTCGTATCAGAATAGGGATTGCGCTCATACTGGAAACGGGTTTCATCCACCCAAGTCAGTTTCACGGGTCCTTGCCCATAAAAAAGGATACGGTCGCCTTCGTCGAACGAGCCATCATCAGCTCCCGTCACCTGGATTGCGACCTCTGTAAGATCATCATACCGTGTTTCAGCATTCGACTCTGGCAACACATCTTGCACATTGCCGTATAAGCGGATCTTGGAGGAATTCATGTGCTGCACATCGATGCCCCAAGTCTGAAGTGCATCGTAATCAATAGCATAGACCCCATCGGCGGTGATCCCTAATTTGTACCACGTATGATCGGCCAGCACCGACTGATGCGAAGTCCACTGCGACCACACAGGGCTGGTAAGCGCAACGCCTAGCAAAGCAAGCAAATATCTTATAGATCTATGTTTCATCGAGTCACAATAAATTTAGAGGTAATTGTAGCCGTTTCGCCTTGATCGTTAATGGCTGTTATACAATAGACGTATATACCTGAATCCAACTTTGAGCCATTAGCGGAACACCCATTCCAATAGATCGGGTTGGTACGGGCCGAAGTACCTTGCACCTGTTCGTTCAAGACTGCAACCAGACGGCCTGTCACGTCAAAGATCCTAATCTGAACATCCATGTTATTACCCACCTGGTTATGTCCGAAACTGAAATAAGCCTCGCCCACGACCGGATTGGGGAAGCAGAGCGGGTCTTCAAGCATCATTATCTGGCTGTCGACCACACGGAAAGTGATGCTGGCAACACCTGAATTGTTATAGATATCCCACACTTTCAAACTGAGGATATATTCGCCCTCTTCCAGATTCGGCATCTTGTAAAGGATGGTTCCTTTGCCTTGGTTTCCGGATTCTGACACAAAATAGTCATTGAGGACATAACTTCCTCCGGAAGGACCGGTAAGGGTAGCCACAATATCGTGACCAATGCCAGCGCCGGTGGTGTTGATGCCACTGGCATCCTCGACATAAGCAATCAAGGTCGGGCTGTTGCCAGTGATGCCGCCGCTTACGAACATCTCGTCATCGATGTAGAGTTCTACCAAGGGCGAGTCTTCGTCTTGTATCGCATCGTCATAGAAACCGCCAATAATGAAATCTTCGAATAGCCCCGATGCATCGTTTTGGTAATCGGTGGCGTAGTAACTGATCATGCCGCTACCATAACGGTAAGAGATGTCGCGCGGCACGATGAAACTGATGGAGAAGTGTCCGTTGACCACTTCGGTTTTGCCGTTGAACAAGATGCTGTGCCGGAGTTGGAAGTCACGGGGTTCAGTATCTTCGTCCCCTTTGGTGGTATAGGTAATCTCTTTATCGTAGACGCTGACATACACGATACCGTTGAACGAAGAGGCCAATGCTCCGTTGGCATCTTTGACGACGCCCTCGATGGTGACGGGTTGTAGCGCTTTGATCGTATCAGCGACACTGGTGGTTTCGACCGTCCATGTCGGCAACGGAAGACGAAGGGCTGGATCACCGAAAAAGACATAAAGCCGTTCAAAAGTCTTTCCTGCCTGTTTCGACAAACGGTACACATCGCCCAGCCGGATACGCTTGCCATTCTCAACTTCAAAGAGATGGTCGTAAACCGACCTGACGAAGGCTTTGTTGCTGGGTCCCATAGTTGCGCGTGAGGTGGTAAACATGGCCACCATGCCACCATATTGGTTCAAAAAAGCGTATTCGCCCAGCGAAGTCCGCGTGTGGTCATCGTAGCGGCTGAACTCGCAGGTGCCCGTGATCATGAGGGGATATTGAGGTCCGTTGCGCCATGAGTTGACATCCACACGTTGCAGGATTCGTTCGCCAGAGAGCTGCACTTCGCCGCCATGGCCCATGTAGTTGAGCACCAAGGTACCTTTCTCCATGCGGTTGTTCAGTGCACGGTTGACTTCAGGGGCGATCTGTCCGCTCGGCGTGTTCTCCTGATCGTAAGCGTCAAGATAAATCTTGTCGACCACCATACGCTCACCGCCAGTGGTCTTGATTTGGTTAACGAACTCCTCTGAATTATCCAAGAACGAGTTCGATTCCGCATCATCACACATAAAAGTAATGACGTTGCGCCAAGGCTGCATGGTGGTTTCGTTGACAGCCAGATAGTTTTCCACTTTGGTCACTACTTGTTCGGCTTGCTCCACCGTGGAGACCGGGAAACGGCCCACTCCGATGTCTGGCAGAGAGTTATTCAAGGCTCCTTCGTCATCATCCATGAAACTGAAATAGTCGTCAGTGACCACACTGGAGAGAATGCTAGTCGCCTGCATGGCCTCGTATGTCGGGACGAAAGTAGCCATGCCGTTACGGTTTTTATAGTCGAATGAAGCATCGCCAAACAAAAGCAGATAACGCAACGGGCGGTCGGTGTGATAAAGCATCCGGCAATAGTCGCGGATGGCCGACACATCGACGGCGCCACAGGAGAATTCGTTATAGATCTGTTCAGGCGTAACAATCTTGATGTTCAGGTCGGGGTCATACACTGCATGGATGGCTTTCAGACGCTCGGCCTGCTCCAGAAAGTCGGGATAGACCACCATGAGATAGTCGTAGCCCAAGTCGCCATGAAGGTTCTGGTTGGGCACCTCGCCAACAAGTTCAGGGCTATGGTAGGTAGCGCCGTTGAAAGCAACGAAATCGTTGTCGACAGCACCTCTGACATTGAACCCAAATACGGAGCCAGAAAGCTGACCTTCGACACGAACTGGATTGGTAGGATCAGTGACATCCCATACCTGCGTCGACGAAGTGGCTCCAGAAAGCTGATAACGGTATACCTTTGCCGCATCGGAAGCCTCCGGATTGCGGAAAAGCATCTCCGGACTGGTAAAGACGAGCGACCGCCATGCATTGACCGACACGTAATTCACATAACCGATGGAAGTAGTCCCTGGCACACCAACATGTTCAAGCGTCACGTTGATCCCGTCGCCCGACACCGGAGCTGAAACTGTTCCAGAAGCGGCATAGGCAAACGCATTTTGTGAGCTCGATGTGGTAGTGGTGATGTTGAAGGTCTTATGCAACGTCCCATTCACAAGAAGCTTAAAGCTCGCCGGATTGAAATTACGTCCCGCCATATCGGCACTGACCGTGCAGGTGCGGTTTGTATGGGCATTCGGAAAATCGAAACTTGCTGTTATCGATCCATTACCTTCGATGATATCGCCATAATAGGTTCTTCCGCCGTTGATGATATTGTAAATATCCTTGTTATACAACTGATGATCAAGAAATTCCGTAACGATCACATCTGCATTGGAGGGAAGCGATGAACTCGTCTGGATGCGTTTACCCCTCCCCTGATCAACGGTGATGAACACATAAGCATAGTCGTCGTAGTCATTCGGGGTATGCACATATGACTGCAGTGTGTTATCATAGTTCCATACGACCGGTCCGCGGGCGTAAAAAAGGATGTAATCGCCGCTATCGAACTTTCCGTCGTTCTCGCCATACACCACCACTGGGATCTCCACCAGGTCATTGTAACGCGGCTGGGCATTCAGTTCACCAAGCACGCCACCGCCATTATGGAAAAGGCGGATGTTTCTGGGATCGGCATGATCTACGTCGATGCCCAGCGACGAGAGGTCGGTGTACGTCAGCTTATAGATGCCCGTCTCCGACACCCCCACCTTATACCATTTTCCGGTAGAGAGCACCGAGTTGGATGCGCTCAACGCAACAGAAAACAACAAAAATGTTAAAAGATAAAATATTTTACGAACCATAAGAAAGACATCTGTATTTTGAAGGAACGAAAATACGGCTTTTTTATTATTTTTTAGGTGTATTTCACGGCGAAAAAGAAAAAAATGTAATTTTGCACACAATAAAAATGCGACAAGTCAGTTTTTAAAGCACAAAAATCACTTATCTGCAATGAAAATCAAATTAGGATTCAAGACTTTAGCCGTCTGCCTTATTGCGGCAGGCATGATTTTCACCTCTTGTCATAAACAGACTTCCAGAACTACTGGATGGGCTTACAACGACCCCAACAACGGAGGTTTTGAGGTTACCGATATCAACGAACAGCAAATCGGTCCCGGCCTCGTTTTTATTGAAGGTGGCACTTTCGTCATGGGTGGCACTACTGACAATGTAACATATAGTTGGGACAACAGTCCCCGCAGAGTGACTGTGCCGTCGTTCCTGATCGACCGCACCGAGGTCAGCAACGTGGACTATCGTGAGTACATCTACTGGCTGAGCCGTGTCTATGGTCAGAGCTACCCCATGGTGGTGCGCAATGCCTTGCCCGACACACTGGTATGGCGTGGCCGCTTGACCTATAACGAGCCGATGATCGAGGTGTATTTCAGACATCCTTCCTATAATGACTATCCTGTGGTTGGCGTTTCATGGGTACAAGCCAACGACTACTGCTCATGGCGTACCGACCGCGTGAACGAGCTGATGCTCATCAAGGCGGGCGTGCTTGACTGGGATCCCAACCAGCGGGATGAAGAGAACTTCAACACCGATGCATACCTTGCCGGACAATATATCGGCAATGTGAGGAACGGCAAGAAAGACCTCAGCAAACAGGACGGTGACGGCATCCGTAACGTCAATATGTCTGACGGTATCTTACTTCCCTCCTACCGTCTTCCCACGGAAGCTGAATGGGAATATGCCGCCGTCGGTCTGATCGGCAACACCAACAATGAAATCATCGCACAACGCAAAGTATATCCTTGGAACGGCGACGGTCTCCGCACCGATAGCAAGAAATACCGTGGTAGCTTCTTGGCTAACTTCAAACTCGGCCCCGGTAACTACATGGGTGTCGCAGGCAACCTCAACGATGGTGCCGCTCTGCCCGCTCCTGTAGGATCCTACTGGCCCAACGACTACGGTCTGTATAACATGGCAGGCAACGTCTCCGAATGGGTTGCCGACGTCTATCGTCCGCTGAGTCCTGAGGATGTGGCCGACTATAGCCCATTCCGTGGCAACATCTTCACCCAAAAGGTTCGCGACGAAGACGGCTTCATCGCAGCCAAAGACTCCCTCGGTCGTATCAGGACTGAGCCCATCTCACAGGAAGAAGCTGCCAAACGTCAGAACTACCGCACCTCCTTCAACTCCAACTACGTCGACGGTGACTACATGTCATCCATCAGAAGCAGCTGGACCGACACTCAGGAGGATCAGAAGAGCTTCACCAAGGACATGTACGACTACGCCACCAACGACAGCCCCGGCACCACCCTCATCAACGACGAGTCGAGAGTGTACAAAGGCGGCTCATGGGCCGACGGTCCCTACTACCTGAGCCCAGGCAACAGGCGCTATCTCAACCAGAATCAGTCATCAGCCTCCATCGGCTTCCGCTGCGCGATGAACAAGGTGGGAAGCTCCTTCTCTAAATAAGCATGTCAATCTACGAGCATTACTGCAAATCATACAAGGTAAGCACCGACAGCAGGAACATCGAGCCTGCGTCGGTGTTTTTCGCTTTAAAAGGCGAGCGTTTCGATGGCAATGACTTCGCCTTGGAAGTCGCCGAAGCAGGCATCGCCAGCCTCGTGGTGGCCGACCGCCCTTCACTACCCGACCACCCGCGCATCGTCAAAGTCAAAGACAGCCTGGAAGCCCTGCAAGGACTCGCCATGTTTCACCGCCTGACGATGAAACACCTCAAAGTGCTGTCCATCACCGGCACCAACGGCAAGACCACCACCAAGGAACTGGTATCCGCCGTGCTGAGCCGTAAATACCGCACCATCTACACCCAAGGAAACTTCAACAATCACATCGGCGTGCCGCTTACCCTGCTACGCATCACTCCCGACACCGAGTTTGCCGTGGTAGAGATGGGCGCTAACCACCCCGGCGAGATCAAAACCCTCGCCAACCTCGCCTGCCCCGACTATGGCATCATCACCAACATTGGCAAGGCCCACCTCGAAGGCTTCGGAAGCTTCGAAGGCGTCATCAAGACCAAAAACGAGTTGTACGACAACCTCAAAGCCAACGGAAAGATGGCCTTCGTCAACGGCGACAACGATCTGCTGATGGATCTTTCAAAAACGCTAAACCGACATACCTACGGCACTGGCAACACCGACTGCGTGGTGAAACCTGGCTCATGCGACCCCTACCTCTCGGTGATCTGGGAAGGACATACCGTACAGACCCATCTGGTGGGCAGCTATAACTTCGAGAACGTGGCCGCCGCCATCGCCGTGGGACGCTACTTCGGCGTAAGCGACGACGACATCATAACAGCACTTGAGAGCTACCAGCCTACCAACAGCCGCTCTCAGGTGATCACGGGCAAGAACCGCATCATTATGGATGCCTATAACGCCAACCCCACAAGCATGAATGCCTCCGTCAGGAACTTCAGCAACATCTGCGGCGACAAAGCCCTGCCGATCTTAGGCGACATGCGCGAACTCGGCGAGGCCTCAGAACAGGAGCACCGCACCATCCTTGACCTGCTCAAGACCCTGGGCTTCCGTCAGGTTTACCTTGTAGGTCCCTGCTTCAGCCAATATAACGACAACCCCGACTATCTGACCTTTGCCACCGTCAACGACCTTGTAGCCTATCTCGAACAACACCCTGTAGAAGGCCGCACCATCCTTGTCAAAGGCTCACATAGCATCCAACTCGAAAAAGTACTGCCGCTGATCCAATGAAGACTGCCCTCGCCATTGGACTGATGTCGGGCAGCTCGCTCGACGGCCTCGACCTTGCCTTGGTGCGTTTCACCAGCGACGAAGGACATTATAGCTATCAGATCGAAGCAGCGGAAACACTACCCTACCCCAAATACTGGCACGACCAACTGGCCGACGCCTTTCTTCACAAGCCCGAAGAACTGATACCCCTTGATCAAGAATACGGCGCCTACCTCGGACAGCAAGTCTTGAGGTTTGTGAAAAAACAAGGCGTTAAGCCCGACTTTGTGGCGTCGCACGGACACACCGTATTTCACAAACCCGAACTGCGCTACACCCTTCAGATCGGCGACGGACAGGCGCTAGCTGATGCATGCGGCTTGACTGTCGTCAACGACTTCCGCACCGAGGACGTCAACAAAGGCGGACAAGGCGCTCCCCTGGTGCCCATCGGCGACGACCTGCTTTTCGGTGAATATGCCATCTGCCTTAACATCGGTGGCATCGCTAACCTTTCATACGATCTCGACGGCAAACGCATCGCCTACGACATCTGCATCGCCAACCAAGCATTGAACTGGCTGGCTCAGTGCGAAGGCCTCGCTTACGACAAGGACGGACATCTAGCCCGCCAAGGCCATATCGACCATCAGCTGCTCGAAACGCTCAACGATAATGAGTTTTACCGTCAGTCGCCTCCGAAATCGTTGGGACGCGAGTTCTTCGAGACCCATCAGAAAACGCTTTTGCAATCCTGCCCTACCAATGACGCTCTGGCTACCTTTGTGGAGCACATCGCCATGCAGATTGCCCAATCCGTCGACATGTTGCCTCAAGGCAAGATGCTCGTCACCGGCGGCGGAGCGCTCAACAGTTATCTCATCGAGCGGATCCAAAAACACACCCAGCATCAAGTGGTCGTCCCCGATCGCATGACCGTCGACTACAAAGAAGCCTTGATCTTCGCTCTCCTCGGACTGCTTCGCCTCGAAGGCCGCACCAACGTCCTCTGTTCCGTCACCGGGGCCCCTGACGATTCGTGCAGCGGAAAAATTTGGCATCCACGTCCCAAAGCGCAATAAAATGGTATAATTTTGGTTATTTTAATATCTTTGTACCCATCTTGAAAAATTTAAAATAAAAGAATAATGGAACCGACTGTAAAAACCTATCTTCAACTTGCTTACGAAGGCAGCTGGATCATGATTGTCCTTGCCGTGCTTTCCATCATTGCCGTTTACATCTTCATCGAGCGTTTCATCGTGGTCAAGCGGGCCATGCGGTTCGACCAAAGCTTCATGGACCGTATCCGTGAATACATGAAAGAAGGTAAGGTGGAAAGTGCCAAAGCCCTGTGCAGAGGAAGCGACACCCCCATCGCCCGGATGATTGAGAAAGGTCTTTCGCGCATCGGCAGGCCCCTCAGTGATATCAACACCACCATTGAGAACGTGGGCAACATCGAAGTAGGCAAGTTGGAGAAAGGAGTATCGCTCCTCTCCATGATCGCCAGCGCTTCACCGATGATTGGTTTTCTCGGCACTGTGACCGGTATGATTCGCGCTTTCTATAAAATAAGCACAGAGACCAACATCGACATTGCGAAGTTGTCAGGAGGTATCTATGAGGCCATGATTACCACTGTGGGTGGCTTGATCGTTGGCATCATCGCCTATATTTTCTACACCATCATCGTGGCCAAAATCCAGAACGTCGTCAACCTGCTCGAAGCCAAGGCCACCGAGTTCATGGACGTCCTCAACGAGCCCGCCTAAACACCTAAAACACTACCAACATGGCTATCAAGACTAGAAACAAGCTCGGCGTCAGTTTCAACTCCTCGTCCATGTCGGACCTGGTGTTCCTGCTGTTGATCTTCTTTATGATAACCTCCACGATGGTGGCCCCCAGCGCCATCAAACTGCTGCTGCCCCAAAGCTCTAGCGAGACCACTACGGACAAACAGTCGCTCGCCGTTTCCATCACCCAGGACGGGCAATATCTCGTAGGAGACACTCCTGTTGAAAATCCCGGAAAAAAAGAGCTTTCCGAAGCCATCAGCAACCAGATCAAGGGAGAAGAGGACATTACCATCGTACTACGTGCCGACAAAGACGCAACTGCACAACATATCGTCACCGTGATTGACGCTGTCAACGACATCAATAAAAACGCTCAACGACATCACAAGGTTATTTTGGCCACATCAAAAGCACCAAATGAAGAACCGTAAAAAAGATAAAGTCCTTGCCGTTTTGGGCACCCTGCTGATCCATGCCTTGGTCGTGCTGGTGCTCGCCCTGATGGCATTCCGCCCCTCCGACCCGCCTGAAGGCGGTGAAGATGAAGGCGTGGAGGTAAACCTTGGCATGTATGACGAAGGCATGGGCGACAACCAGACCGACAAGTCGGCCATCCCCGAATCGGAAGCCCCACCCAAGCCCCACGAAAACGAGTCGGTAATAAGCGACGAAGACATCGTCACCCAAGATACAGAGGAGACTTTCGCCATCAACACGGAGAAAAAGAAGGATTCAAAGGAAAAGACCGAAATCGAGCCTAAGGAAGAGCCCAAGAAAGAGCCAGAAAAACCTCAAGTAAACGAGAAAGCCCTGTTCAAAAAGACCGATAAGCCTCAGGAGGGTAGCTCAGAAGGTATTACCGGCAAGCCCGGCGACCAAGGCAAGCCCAATGGAACTCCTGGTGCAACTAACTATGACGAGCAAGGTGGAAAAGGCAATGGGCCAGGCATTAGCTTTGACCTAGGCAATCGCGGCTCCAAGTCACTCCAACCTCCCTCTAAAAACTTCACCGAAGAAGGCCAAATCACCGTGAAAATCCGCGTGAATCGTGAAGGTAAAGTCGTCAAAGCAGAAATCTCAGACAAAGGCACCTTCGTCAGCAATAAGGAAATGAGACAGATGGCGCTGGAGGCCGCACGCAATTCCGAGTTTGTTCCCGATCCAAACGCTCCAGAAGAACAAATCGGAACCATCACGTACAACTTCCTCTTGAACCATTAATTTAGGGGATTTAGGAAAGCATTAAAGGAAAAACTCATCCTTGAAATTGACGAAGTAAAGCTCTTCCTGTGCACGGGTAATTGCCGTGTAAAGCCACCGGAGGTCTTCCTTCTCCAACTCGTCTTTCAGATTCAATGAGGAATCCACGAAAACGCGCTTCCATTGGCCACCTTGGGTTTTGTGACACGTCAATGCATAGGCAAACTTCACCTGCAAAGCATTGAACCAAGGATTTTTCTTCATTTCCTTGTAACGCTCCCGACGGTTCGGGATATCCATGTAATCGGCCTCGATAGCAGTCCTTAACCGAGTATTCTCCTCTTCGGTCAACGAGGCGCTATCGCTATTCAACGCGTCAAGCAAAATCTTCACATCCAGATTCGGTGCATCGGGATAATCGGGGAAACTCAACTCCACATCGGCAAAGCGGAACCCGTATAGTTCTTCATAACGCGCAATCTTCATGATCTCAGCCATATCGCCATTGGCAATAAAGCTGATCTCCTTGTTGCCATCGGCCCAGAAGTAGTTGTTCTTCACAATCATCAGCCTGTCGCCAGTGGCAATCTCCCCCTCAATATTCAGAATCCGGTTTCGCACCGCCTGGTTGAAGAGGTTGGCTCTCTTGTTCGACTTGCAAACGACAACGGCTTCATTGCCCTCTCCAGCATCAAAAGCCTCGTGAAGCAGCTCTTCAAAGGTCTCGGGATCAATGCGCTTTGTATCGTTGAAATGAATGTCAAAAAGTGGGAGCTGATAAACGAACTGGTTTTGTGTCAATTCCTCCCTGAGATGGGTGGCGTTGCTCAAGATGCCCGACTGAAGGGCTTGTCGTTTCACCTCTGTCAGCTCAAACGAGGCGATAGTCAGCGGAAACTGGCTTTGCAAATAGTCGATATCCAAGGCGGGACTGTTCTCGTTGCCCACGGGCGGCAGCTGCGCCGTATCACCGATCAGCAACAGTCGGCATTGTTCGCCGCTGAAGACATATTCCAGCAAGTCGTCGAGCAGGCTTTTGGTGCCAAAGTCGTGCGACTCGCCGATCATGGAGGCCTCATCGACGATGAAAAGCGTGTTTTTATGCTTGTTCTGTGCCCTCGCCATCCTCAAGCTACCGTCGGGATATGCCATCACCTGATAGATTTTCTTGTGGATGGTGGAAGCGTAGCGATGCGTATAGCCGCCCAGTACCTTGGCGGCACGACCGGTAGGAGCCACCAGCACATAGTCCATCCCGATTTCAGGCAAAGCCTTCACCAAAGTGGTCACCAAGGTGGTCTTGCCAGTACCGGCATAGCCTTTGAGGATATAGGTAGGATGCTGCTTCCCTGAAAGCAGGAAGGCAGCCAAGTGTCGCAACACCGTGGCCTGCCCCTCGGTAGGTATGAAGCCGAAGGAATTGGTCAAAAGATTTGCCAAAGCTTCCCTGGTCATAGCTTAGAAAGGATATCCGATGTTGAGTGAGAGGTGCGTGTTGAGGATATTGAAATCGTCGATGATCCAGTAGTTATCATAGGCGTCGGGATAGGGATTCCTGAGGGGGAAAGCCCAGTCGACACGAACGACGGCGATGTTGAAGTCGAGGCGAACGCCAAAGCCGGCATCGACAGCAATTTGCTTATAGAAAGTATTGAAGTTGAACTCACCGCCAGGGAGCAATGGGTTTGCATGGTAGTTCCAGATGTTTCCCGCATCGAGAAAAACGGCACCGTTAAATGAGTTGTAAATCGGAAAACGCAACTCAGAATTCAATTCCAACTGGATGTCGCCGATGCGCTCGATGTTATTATCCCCATTAGTGGGCTGATACGATCCAGGGCCCAGTTTACGGTATTTCCAGCCACGCATCCCAACGGAGCCTCCCGAATAGAAGCTACGCTCGAAAGGCATATCGTAGGAGTTGCCGTATGGCATTCCACAGCCCACCAACTGCCTGCAAACGAACCAAGTTTTGTCAGCCAGTTTGTAGTATTGCCGGAAGTCCACATCAGCTCGTAGGAACTGGGCGTAACGGATGCCAAACAGCTCATGGTGATCGTCCTGTGTAGTGATGAGCGGGGCGTTGTTGAAGAGTGACAACAGGCCCCCACTCGACTCCAAGTTAGCCCTGACATAGATGTAGTTGCCTGGATTGTAGATGCTCTGTGTGTTATAAATCACCGAATAACGTCCGCCGAAAACAAAATGGCTGGTGTATTGGTCTTTGATACGTTGGTTGTTCTCCTCGTCAAGGATGGCCTGGAATTCAGGGATGGGGTTCACCTTCACGAAGTTCAGGTAGATGGGGGTAATGATGAATTGCAAGCGCATATTGGCCTTCCAGTCGTAACCAAACGAGCTCATGGCGATGTAACGCGAGTAGGCGTACCGATTTTGTACACTACCTCCCAAGCTAAAGTTGGTCCGAGGCTGATAGTCTCTCGCGAAGGTCTTCAACGGGATGGGACTCAGAAAACGCGGGATATAGATGCTAGTATTGAGAATCAGCTCACTGGTGTTGAAGATGCCATTCCCTTCTTCTGTGGCATCGCCGAGGTTGATGACTTCTTGGGTCTCCAAGCCGCCTTTGAGGCTTACCGTCAGCACTTCAGCGCCCTTGAAGATATTCCTGTTGGTATAGGTCACGCTTCCGCTAATACCCAGGTCGCCTCCCGAGTTAGTACCCTCCGTCTGGAACCTGACTGAATGGGTGTTTGCCCGTCGCAGCAGGATCCTACAGTTGAGCAAATTAGCCGTGTCGCAGGGAACAGGTTCGAACTCAATGCTGGAGTTAGCAATCACCTTGAGGTTGGAGAGGGCGCTGTAAGTGAGTTCCACCTGTCGTTGACGGTAGGGACGGCCTTCTAGGATCATAATCATTTGGCTAAAGGTCTCCGGACGGATGCGTGGCTTCTCATGATAATAGAAATGAAGCGTGTTCTGCAGATCCCTAAGTCCCGTGGAGAAAGTGATCGTAGCCGAATCGGTAGGCCGCTGCGATGCCCTTGAAGGGAGATAGTTGGGATAGATGCTGATCTTGTTGATGGTATACCTCTTATGCGGCTGCAGCTCACCTGTGTCGCGATCCTCCACATTGGCGATCTTCATACTGATCTCCACCGTATGGTTGTTGAAGCTGCTATCCACCTCGAAGGTGATGTATTCTCTAGAGAAATAGTAATAGCCGGAGTTACGCAAAAAACTGGTGATAGTAGTCCGTTGTTCATCCAAGGTGTATGCGTTATAAGTCTGTCCAGCTTGGGCAGGCAGACGTCTCTCAAGACGTTTGACGGTCCTCAGCAAGGCAGTGTCTTCGATCTGGTAATCGATTTTAGCGATACGGTAAGGTTCTGAAGGCTGGATGGTATAGGTAACCTTGGCTTTTTTATTAGAGTACTCCACATTGCTGGTAACCTTGGCGTTGAAATAGCCACGGTTCTCGAGGTACTGCTCCATCTGCTTGGTGGAGTTCCCTACTTCACCAAATTCGAAATACTCAGGTTTTCTGGAGAGATTCTCGTTGACCCAATGCCTGAAGCCATGGCCGGAATTGTCTTCGGTAACGTAATATAGCCAGACGGGAAAACGGAAGGGAAACCGCACCTTGAAAGGCTTCTGTGTGATGTACGACGAGACCTCCGACTTGGTGAATTCGGGCTTCTGACCTTCAATCTCAACGGTGTTTTTCTGAAGGAAATACTTTCCTTCCGGGACAAAACGATTGACCCCACATGACGACAGCAGCATGGTCGCCAGCAACACCAAAATAATATGAAGGCCTCTCTTACGCACGACACCGTTATTTTTCGCAAAGGTAATAAAAATCAGACTACTTCGGCAACAACGAAATTAGATCCCCCGATAAAGATGACATCGTCAAACTCCGCTACATTGAGGGCAGACTCGTAAGCATCACGTACTGAACTGTATACACTCCCTCTCAAACCAAAACTGAAGGCTTTTTCAGCCAGGATATTTGCATCGAGACCACGTGGGATATCCGCTTTACAGAAATAATACTCACAACTATGCGGTAGCAGCTGTAAGACATGGTCGATGTCCTTGTCGTTGACCATACCGATGATGAAATGGAGTTTGTTGTAAGTCATCTCGGCGAGCTGGCTGACGACTTCGCGGATGCCATCGACATTATGGCCAGTGTCGGCGATGGTCAGGGGCTCTTTTTCGAGGATCTGCCAGCGTCCCATGAGGTGAGTGTTACGGATCACGTTGGAAATGCCATCGCGGATATCGTCGTCCGATAGCTCGAATTTCTTCCGGAGTTGATCGACGGCGCACATCACGGTGGTGAGGTTTTTCTTCTGGTAGTTACCCATCAAAGGGATGGAACAGGCTTCAAGATAAAGCTCACTATTTTTCCAGATGTCGTATTCCTGTTGGGCCAGCGAGTCGATATGGATTTTGTCGCAGTCGAAGATCTGGTCGGCGAAAAAGATGGGACTGTGACATTCGGCGGCTTTGTCTTCAAACACCTGATGGGTCTCGGGTTGGGTCTCACCGATGACAACAGGAACACCTTCTTTGATGATGCCAGCTTTTTCATAAGCTATCTTCTCGAGGGTATCGCCGAGGAACTGTACATGGTCGAGGCCGATGTTGGTGATGATGCTCAGTTCTGGGGTGATGAGGTTGGTAGAGTCGAGTCGTCCGCCCATGCCCACTTCCACGATGGCGATATCCACATGTTCTTTGGCGAAATATTCGAAGGCCATGCCTACGGTCATCTCGAAGAAAGAGGGCTGAATAGCCTTGATGGCATCCTGATGATTCTCAACGAATCCGACCACGTTCTCTTCGGGGATCATCTCGCCGTTGATGCGGATGCGTTCTCTGAAGTCGCGCAGGTGAGGCGAGGTGTAGAGGCCTGTCTTATAGCCAGCTTCTTGGAAGATGGAGGCCAGCATATGGGAGGTGGATCCTTTGCCGTTGGTTCCGGCCACGTGGACCGATTTGAAGTCACGGTGGGGGTTGCCCAGGTGTTCGAGCAGGGCGATGGTATTGTTGAGGTCAGCTTTATAGGCCGCAGCGCCGATGCGTTGGTACATTGGCAGCTGTTGATACATCCAGTCGAGGGTTTCTTGGTAGGTCATTTCCGTCAGATTTCCTTTGAAATGGCAAAGATAAGAATTATTTTTAAATGCTCCGCAAGGCCCTGCGATGTGCCCCCTTCGGCGCTGCATATCTCCTGCGGAGATACGCTAGGCGCCTCAGAGGGCACACCGCTAAGCCTAGGCTGCAAAACACAAACAAAAAAGCCTCCGCATTGCGCGAAGGCTTCTCGTATGGGTGGGCGGCGACCTACTTTCCCACATTTCACTGCAGTATCATCGGCACTGCCGGGCTTAACTTCTCTGTTCGGAATGGGAAGAGGTGCGCCCCGGCGT
>JAFPWT010000017.1 GCA_017394865.1 Bacteroidales bacterium | reverse complement strand
GTTTCGAGCACGTCACCATGTCGCTTGTCAATGGCGATTTAACAGATTTGTGGTTTGCCGGCATCTATTCAGATGTTGACTTCTGCTCATCCTCGTTCGGCTGTTTTTTCAACAGCTGGGAGATAGGGGTGGATTTGGACAAGGATCCTACTTATGTGTACAACGATGTGTTTATAACGGATGACGGAGGAACGTCATGGTCCGATTTGTCGCCAGGGCATTATAATGAAGGTTTCCTGTATGACGTGGTCGCCATTGACTCCATGTTCCTGATTGCATCGCAGCACGGCAGGTTGTATCGATATGGCAGCAATACGCAAACCGTGGACGAAAACCACATGGCGGTGATCCTGTATTCGGATTCCCCAAACAACGCAGTGACGGTCAAGGCGCCCACGGAGGACGCGGTGATCCGCTTCTACGACCTGCAGGGCCGCCTGCTGCTCGCCAAGCCGTTCGACTTCAACACCACCGTCAGCACCAGCCAGTGGACCCCTGGCATTTACCTCTGGGAACTCTGGAACGGCACCCGAAAGGAAGCCTCTGGAAAATGGGTGAAAGAGTAAGTGAATTAAAAATTCTTTTTGTTAGAAAACAACACGAAACACTTGGAATCTTATATATAGGAATGGGGCCCATACAAATAGGATGGGATAGTGAAACCATAAGACATAAATTACAAAACATTATTGGACATAATCTAATAAGCCCAGAATCACCTTGGTTTAAGTATGTTGAATATGAACCAAAACTATATTTTCAATTTGGATGGAATACTCTTTGGTAAAATAACTATAAGGAATAAATATTTCAAACTATGAAAAAAACACTTGTTATTTTTTTAATTATAATGGTATTAAGTTGTTGTACGAAAACACACTCAACAAAAGACGATTTTTTTACAATTCAGAAAACACCATATATTGGTGATAAATTACGCATAGATGGTTTTTTCTATCAAAAATGGGATAATGGAGCAAAGTATTTAAACATCACTTTCTTTTATAAAAACGGTGTTGTGTTTCAAGGGAATAGTGCTGGCCATATGTCCGACTTAGTAGAACAAGCTCAGCAAACACTTTTAAATCATGATCAGAAAAAAAATATAAAAAGCTTTTGGGGACTTTTTCAGGTGGATGACAACAAAATCATTTATGAAAGATGGGAAGGTTCACAGTTGGGCTATCTTGTGTATAGAGAAGAAGGTGTTATTATTAATGACACTACTTTTGTCATGACAGAAATAAGTAGGGTAAACCAAGGGGTGAAGACGGAAATAAAACCCATAGAGAGGATGTATTATTTTAAGGAATTCTCTCCAAAACCTGACAGCACAAACGTTTTCATTCCTTGATGGCTAAAGTCCAAGATTTGGTGGAAGATTTTTGAGTTCTGGTTTTTTTTCAAAAGGCGACCATCGGTGTGTGAGGTGGTCGCTTTTTTTGTTAGAAAAACAACACTAAACACTTGCGGTGTTTAAAAAGATTCTTTATTTTTGCAGAGTGAATTTTATGTTAATCGAGATACAGAACTGTTAGGTAAGCATAACGAAATGTTTATGTTGCTATCATTCACGCCACTAGCTATTAGTATCTGTATCATGGGACGTAACAGTAAACCTTTTAACAAAGAATCAGGAAAGAGAGTTTCCTTTGAAGATGTTTTGAAAATGATTGGCAACTCGAAAGAGTACCATTAACATGTTATTGAGACTACAGGAACGTATCATTCCCAAAATAGGCATGGTGAAGGGAGCAATGATAGAATGCCTTTGACAAAAGAGGATTATCTTCTTATTCCAGAAATCATAAAGCACCGTGATAACGTAATAATATCTCCTTCGGTGACAAGGGTTCATCAAAATCCAGTCTTTATCTATGAAAAAAAGATAGAGGATGCCTATGTGTATGTGGAAGAAATAAGGAAAGGAAAGAATAAAAGCCTTGTTTTTCAATCACTAAGAAAAAGGAAAGCCCTCTGATCAGAGGGCTTTTATCTTTGTTATCGCAGAGGGTATCATGCTTTGGCCTGTCCCTTACGTCTTGATAGTCCGCTGTTTTTCTATCCGTTTCTGCGACCAACTGTTTGCAAAAATACAGTTTTGTTTTATTCGCCGCAATGTTTTTCCTGTTTTTTTCGGTTTTATTAACACAAAAGGCCTTTGAAAAACAAAACAGTGCTCCCGACAATACGATGGACACTGACGAGACCCCAACGAGCGAAAGTTAAAATCCATCAAGGCTCATGGTGACCGTGGGAATGAGCAACAAAGCTCCGATGACGATAAGCACCAAGATGAACTTCCAAATGAAACGCACCCATTTCTCCCACGGGATGCGAGCTACACCCAAAGCGGCGATCAGCACACCCGAAGTAGGCGTGATCATGTTGGTGAAACCGTCGCCGAACTGGAACGCCATCACCGAAGTCTGACGCGAAACCCCAATCAAATCACTAAACGGCGCCATGATCGGCATGGTGATGGAAGCCTTGGCAGTACCCGACGGAATGACGATGTTGAGCAAAGTCTGGATGCCATACATGATTTCTGTAGAGGCAATCTGCCCCATTTTGCCCATCGATTTTGACAAACCGTAAAGAATGGTGTCGATGATGCCGCCGTCTTTCAAGATAATGACAATACCCGCCGCCAAACCCACCACCAAAGCCGCAGAGAGGATATCCCCCATGCCCTCAATGAACAACTTGGCGATATCGCTGGCGCTCTTGCCAATGGCAAAACCACTGCACAACCCCATTACCAGGAAAAGCGTGGCAATCTCGAGAATCTCCCAACGATATCCCAATACCCCCGCAATCAGATAATAAATGGTGCCAAACAACAAAGTCAAGACAAAATAAGGCACTCCCTTCCGCAAAGCAAAGAAACCAACCAAAGCAAACAACCCCGCACCGATGGGCAACAAGGGCAAAACAGCGCTTTTATTGCCGACTTTCATGGTGGTCATGGGGTAAAGGACGGCAAAGAACACCAATACTGCTACGACAATGCCATAAACGATCCAAGCAGCCGGTTGTGTTTCCTGCCCTTTGTCTTCTGTCTTCAGACTTCCGTCTTCTGCCTTCTGACTCCGCCAATAAGCATCCTCCTCATACATGATTGATGAAGTGGGGTTTTTCTTTACCTTGTTGGCGTAAAAGAGTACAAACACAATACCGACGAGGGTCAAAATGATCCAGCAAACAATGCGGTAGCCGAGACCTGAGAACGTATCAATGCCGGCAATCTGCTGTGCAATGCCGATGGTGAAGGGGTTAAGCGTTGCTCCCGAAAAACCGATGTGTGCCGCCACATACACCATGCAAACGCCCACGATGGAATCGTAGCCCATAGAAATAGCCAAGGGGATGATGATCAAAGTGAAAGCGATGGTCTCCTCACTCATCCCGAATACCGATCCAAAGAGGCTGAACAGGATCATCACTAAGGTGATAATAATGTTGTTAACACCGATTTTCCGAATGAACCAGTTGTGTTCCAATCGTTTGGTAAAACGCAGGAAGGCCATGATGCCTGTGTCAACAGCCTTGCTTTTGTTCATGATCCAAAAAGCTCCGCCGATAATCAAAATGAAAGCGATGATGTCGCTTTTGTTCATGATTCCTTTGAAAAGGGCCGAAAACACCTGCCACGTCTGCGGCTCGGCATGGAACTCCTGCGCATAAGGCTCCGGCAGTTGGTCTTGGTAATAAAACGTCATCACCTGCTCGTTGCCGACATGCTCCTGGACATACTTCCCTGGCTTGATGAACCAAGTCATCATGGCGGCCAGCAAAATACAGCAGAAGACAATGACAAAAGTATGCGGAACCTTGCGCTTTTTCATGGACAAAAGATTGATTTGCAATATTACGAAAAATGACGTAACTTTGTCCGCTTTATACTGAATTCGTTAAACTAAAATTAATATTATGAAAATCAAACACTTAACTATTGTTATGGCAATTGCTATGATGGCATCAGCCTGCAGTAACGCTCCCAAACAACCGACAGAGGAGCCGACAAAAACCAAGTTAATCGACAAATATGCCGAGTATACACTGACTAGCGACATCAGCCACTTGAGCGAGAGCGAGAAGGAAATGTTGCCGCTGCTTTTTGAAGCTGCCGACATCATGGAAGACCTCTTCTGGCATGAGAACTATGGCGACAAAGCTGAGTTGATGGCCAAAATACAAGACCCTGATGTGCAACGTTTCGCTTGCATCACCTACGGCCCTTGGGATGGTCTCGACAACAACAAGCCTTTTGTGGAAGGCGTTGGCGAAAAGCCTAAAGGCGCCCAGTTCTATCCTCAGGATATGACCGAAGAGGAATGGGAAGCCTTTGCTGATCCGAACAAGACCAGCCAATACACCATGATCGTGCGTGATGAGAACGGCGCCCTGAAATGTGTGTGGTACCACGAGTATTTCGAGGAACAGATCAAGAAAGCCGCTTCGTTGCTTGACGATGCTTCCGAGTTGGCTGGCGACGAGGAGTTTGCCGAATATCTCCGTCTCCGTGCCAAAGCCTTGCGCACCGACGATTACTTCGAGAGCGACATGCAGTGGATGGATGTCCGCAACAACAACATCGACCTGGTGATCGGACCCATCGAGAACTACACCGATGCACGTTATGGCATCAAGGCCTCACACGAGGCTTTCATCCTCATCAAGGATCAGGAGTGGACCAAACAGCTGGCCCGTTATGCCCAGTTCGTGCCTGAACTGCAGAAGCAGCTCCCTGTGCCGGAAGAATACAAGAAAGAAGTGCCCGGCTCGGATGTTGACCTGGCTGCCTACGACGCCGTGTATTATGCTGGTGACTGCAATGCCAACAGTAAGACCATTGCTATCAACCTGCCCAACGACGAGCGTGTGCAACTGCAGCGTGGCACCCGTAAGCTCCAGCTTAAGAACGCCATGCAGGCCAAGTTCGACAAGATCCTCGTCCCCATCGCAGGCACCCTCATGACGCCCGAATCACAAGAACACATCAAGTTCGATGCTTTCTTCGCTAACGTGATGTTCCACGAGACCGCCCACGGAATGGGTATCAAGAATACCATCACTGGCAAAGGCACCGTCCACGAAGCCCTAGGCAACCTCTACAACGCCATCGAGGAAGCCAAAGCCGACGTGCTGGGCCTTTACCTCGTGACCAAACTCGCTGAGATGGGCGAATACACCAACACCACGCTTGAGGACAACTACACCACCTTCCTCGCCGGTATCTTCCGTTCGGTGCGTTTCGGCGCCGCCAGCGCCCACGGCAAGGCCAACATGATCGAGTTCAACTACTTCCAGGAGATGGGTGCCTTCACCCGTAACGAACAAGGCCAATATGCCATTGACTTCGAGAAAATGAAAGTAGCCGTTGAGAAACTGGCTGGCGACATCCTCGTCCACCAAGGCGACGGCAACTATGACGACACCAAGGCTTGGATGGAGCAGCGCATGCTCATCAGCCCTGAACTCCAGGCCGACCTCGACCGCGTGAACAAAGCAGGTATTCCCACCGATATCTACTACAAAATGGGACCCGATGTTTTAATGAAGTAAAATTAAAAGTTAAAATATTAATCAACATCTAAATGAAAAAAATACTTGTATTTGCACTCGCCATCCTAGCTATGGTTGGCAACGTGCGTGCCGACGAAGGCATGTGGCTCCCGATGTTCGTGGAGCGTTTGAACTATGTGGATATGCAGAAGATGGGTCTTCAGCTGACTCCCGAAGAACTTTACAGTATCAACAACAGCAGCCTGAAGGATGCTATCGTGGGTCTTGGCAGTGAAGCCAAACCCCGCGGCTTCTTCTGCACTGGTGAGATCGTCTCCGAGCACGGCCTGCTCTTTACCAACCACCACTGCGGCTACAGTGCCGTTCAGAAACTCAGTTCCGTGGAGTACGACTATCTTAAAGACGGCTTCTGGGCCAAGAACTACGGCGAAGAACTGCCTGCCCCTGAGATGACCGCTTCGTTCCTGATCCGCATGGAAGACGTCACCAACGAAGTCCTCGGTGTGGTCACCAGCGACATGGACTGGGACGCACGCGAGAGAGCCATCAAATCCAAAATCAGAAAACTTGAAACCGCTGCTTCGGAAGACGGCAAATACAACCCCGTGATCAAAGGTTTCTTCGAAGGTAACGAATATTATATGTTTGTCTATCAGGTCTATACCGACGTTCGTCTGGTCGGCGTGGCCAACTCGTCCATCGGTAAGTTCGGTGGTGACACCGACAACTGGATGTGGCCCCGTCACACAGGCGACTTTAGCATCTTCCGCGTGTATGCCGATAAAGACGGCAACCCGGCTGAATACTCCAAGAACAACGTGCCGCTGACTCCCAAGCATCACCTTCCCATCAGCCTTGATGGCGTGAAGCAGAATGACTTCACCATGATCTGGGGCTTCCCGGGCAGCACCGAGCGTTACATGTCGAGCTACGGCATCGACTACAACGTGGATACCTTCTATCCCATCATCATCGACATCTTTGGCAAGCAGCTCGAAGTGATGGATGAGTTCATGCAGCAAGACGACGCCATCAACCTGATGTATGCCGACAACCACGCTGGTCTGGCCAACACCTGGAAGAACTTCATCGGTCAGTGCAAGATGCTCCGCAAGAACAAGGTGAGCGAAGCCAAGGTGGAACTCGAAAAGGACTTCATGAAATGGGTGAACGCCAAGGCCGACCGTAAGGCTGAATACGGTAATGCCCTCGAGAATTTGAAGAGCGGCTATGAAACAATGGCTGCCGTTGCGAAACCTCTTTTCTATCCTAACTTTATGATGCAGGTGGGCCCCGTGTCCAGGACTTCTATCTTTGAAGACTATTACGATGCTGTGGAGAAAGATGATGATGCAGCTAAAGAAAAAGCTTTGGCAGAGATGAAGAGCATGGATGTGGATGCCTTGTTTGCCGAAACCAACCAGCAAGTAGAGAAAAAGACTTTCGCCGAGATGCTGAAACTGTATCGCAACGCCTTTGACGAGGAAGAACTTCCCGAGTTCTACCATAAGATCATCGACAAAAAGTTTGATGGTAACATTGACGCTTTTGCCGATTACGTCTACGAGAACTCCATCTATGCCACCCCGGAGAACATCAAGGCTTTCATTAACAAACCCAAAGTCAAGAAGATCGAAAACGACTACGTTTATATCATCAACAATCAGATGATGAGCGTTCTCATGGGTTCGGCTCTGCTGTATCGTATGACGAACGAGACTATCGCTGAAAACGACCATATCTTCGTAAAAGGCTTACGCGAATATTACGCTGAGACTCAGCCGGGCAAGAGCCTCTATCCTGATGCCAACTCCACCATGCGTATGAGCTATGGCTCGGTGCAGGATTACATGCCCGCCGACGCTGTGCATTATGACTACATCTGCACCGCTAACGGTATCCTTGAGAAGTACATCCCCGGCGACTACGAGTTCGATGCCCCCAAGCGTTTGATCGAGCTCATTGAGAAGAAAGACTTCGGTGCCTATGCCGATGAAAACGGCGAACTGGTCGTGTGCTTCCTCTCCACCAACGACATCACTGGTGGTAACTCCGGCAGCCCCATCATGAATGGCAAGGGCGAGCTCATCGGTCTGGCCTTCGACGGAAACTGGGAAGCCATGAGCGGTGACGTTAATTTCGAACCGAAACTTCAGCGTACCATCAACGTCGACATCCGTTACGTGTTGTTTGTCATCGACAAGTACGCCGGTGCCACCAACCTCATCAACGAGCTGGATATCCGCAAATCGGAGCCGATGCCCGTCCGTGAAGAGGTAGAGGTTAGTGAGGAGAGTGAGGTGAAGCAAATTAAGCCTGCAAAGCCCGCAAAGCCTACAAAGTCTTCGAAGGTAAAAGCCAAGAGCAAGAAGTAAAGCAGTGAACAGACGGCCATAGCCACCGTCACCAAACGTAAAGATCCATGTGTCGGTGGTTAAAGTATATCGGATTGAAGGTGTTTCTGTTGCTGGTGCCCATTTTGGGTCTGGCACAGCCCGCCGAGAAGGTTTGCTTTTCGGTGCCGGGAGGTTTTTACGAGGAATCGCCCACGTTGGAGATGTTCCCGTTTTACATGAATCACCACATCCGTTTCACCACCAATGGCTCCCGTCCAACAGCACAGTCGCGGCTCTATACCGAGCCGCTGCTGTTGGATGGGAGTTTGTATTCCACTTCCGACATCTATACCATCCAAGTGGCACCTGAGAAGGATATGTTTTACGCCGATAGCGTCGGGCATTGCATCGTGATCCGCGCGGCGGTGTTTGACGAAAACGACAATTGTATCAGTGAGGTGGCCACCAACAGTTATTTCATCCAATCCTTGGGTTGCGACACCCACGGGCTGCCTGTTTGTTCCTTGTGCGCCGATTCTTTGGACTTGTTCGGTTTTTATCGAGGTATTCTGGTGCCCGGGTCTTGGTTTTATCCTGATTTGCCAGACTGGACTGGTAATTACTTTAATAAGGGCCCTGAATGGGAAAAGGTTTGCAATGTGGAGTTTTATGAGCCCGATAACAGCGGTATCAACCAGATTGCCGGCTTGCGTACCCACGGCGGTGCTTCAAGGCGGTATCAGCAGAAAGGATTGAAAGTCTATGCTAGGGAGGAATATGGAAAAAAACGGTTTGAACACCTTTTCTTTCCTGAAAATGCCCCGATCGATAGTTACAAGCGTCTGTGTCTTAAGCCTTTCCGTTGCAGCAACTGGATGACTACCGGGTTTCAGGATCATCTGGCCCAACAGGTGGTTCGCACTCTCGACATCGATGGTCTGGCTTCAAGACAAATGGTGCTCTTTCTAAACGGGGAGTATTGGGGCATCTATGCCTTGGAGGAGTCTCCTGACGAACGTTATCTGGAAGACCATTTCGGTGTTGATACGTATAACAGCAGCATCATTAAGAAATGGATTTACCCTGAACACGGCGACTCTATCCAATGGCAAACATTGTTTCAATGGGTGATGGACGCCGACCTCTCCGTTGAAGAAAACTATCAAATCTTTTGTGAACAGATAGATGTTGATAATTTTATTGATTATCAGATATTTGAATTGTATTCTGGCAATGTTGACTGGCCAAAGAACAATGTGCGTTGTTGGCATCGCACAGGAGGCAAGTGGCGTTGGATCTTCTTTGACGGCGATGGTTGCTTCTTCCGCGACTGGGATGTCTTTGCCAATGCAACGAACACCGACACCATCCATTATGGGAGCAATCCGTCGGCTTTCCAGGCTACATTGTTCTTCCGTAAACTTTTTACCAACGACGCTTTCAAGGAACGCTTCTTGGATCGTTTCCATCAAGTGATGTCCGACCAGTTGCAATATGACCAAATCGCTCCTTGCTTTAATGCAGTCTGCGAGTTGATAAGGAATGAAGTGCCTTCACAAAGTAACCGTTTTGGTTTTCCTTCGTCGATGACACAATGGGAAGAAGACGTGGCCCATGTGGATGAGCATCTCCGTACTTTGAATTCGGCGATGGAGACGAAATTGAGCTGTTTTTTGAATACACTGGAAACCCCCGACCCCCAGTCATCCATCCGCTGCTATCCCAATCCTTTCGGTGGTCAACTGACGGTGGAGATCACCGCATCGTCCGTCAAGCCTTGTGAGATAAGGGTGTCCAACGTGTTGGGTCAAGAGGTTTATTGTGAGCAGATTCTACTTAAGGCTGGATTGAACCAGACAACGGTCAATCTTCCGCTGAACCAGGGGCTTTATTTCTTGATGATCGACAATCAAGTCACCAAAATCGTGAGACAATGAAGAAACGCGTCCTTCTCGTCATCAGTGCTATGCTGCTTGTTGTTGTGGTGGTTTTCTTCATCCACCAACACATCAATTGCCATTTCCGTCCGATGACCAACTTTGACTGCGGCCGCACTGTTAGCCTTGACATGGACTTAGAGAATGCGGTGACAGAAGGCATCAACATCCCGTCGACCAAGCAAACCAAAGAGGGCGACGGTATGTTTCATTTTCGTTTTATTGCCCCTAAAAAGGGCATGTTTTACAAGATTTATTACCAGAACGAGAGTTATAAGTTTCCCGACACCAGTGCGTATGCGGCTGAGAATTTCTACGGCAGTTGGGAAGATGTCAATATTGGGTTCAAACCCGTCGACGGTAAGGTGGTTAGAGACGCGTTGCGCATCGTGGGGAACCCAAGGGATGAAAGGATTTATTATGGATCAGTTGCGACTGAAGAGTGGGGTACAAAAACTTCTATTGAGACCAATGTGCAAAATATCCGCAACGACAAACAATGGTACGATGCCATCGTTGAGAAGGCGGCAGGTAACCATATCAGTATCGAAGACCAAATCTTCATCGATGCGGTGTGGATGGCTGGGATTGATTTGAACAAGGACGCCGTCAATCACCGATGGAAACGCAATCCCCGTGCTGGTGAATATGCGTTCATGTTGGTGCTTTGCGACGAAGAAGGTCTGGCTGAAATTCCTGACTATATTCAGTATATCGGACGAGCAGATGAAAATGGCCGTTTTGTGAATCCCTTCGGCTGGTATGAGATGCATCCCTCCAAGCATATCCGGATTTGCAAGTCGGGGAGGGTGCTGAAAACCCGTGCTGTGCTTGATGGGCGGCAGGGGCTGAATTGCGGAGAAGACAAAACCCCACAAGCGCTATACGAACAGTTTTTCAGCCATATCAGCACGCAATATACGCTTCGCAACATCCCTGTTATCAAAGACGTGGTAGGGGAGGATCCCTATACCCGAGAAGAGTATGAGTCCAACCGCGCACGGTTCGACTCAACGCAGCTGATCATGGATTATCCCGTGGTGAGCAAGCAACCAGGTACCACGGTGAAAGTCAGTCCCGACGGTAGTTATATTACACTGATCAACCCCGCCAGCACTGAGGGTAACCTGCGAAAGGAGTCAACGGGCATCCGCACCCGGGTGGGCTTTACTTATGGCAAGTATCGTGGTAAGATCAAGTTCCCCGTGATGCTCAACGAGGAGAATCTTTGGAACGGCCTGACCTATGCTTTTTGGCTGATTTATGCTGACGGCGGCGTCTGGAACCAGCGCCGTCCCAACTTTGCCGGTGGAGGTTATATTCCCAAGTGGGACGATACAGAGCATCCGCAACGCACGCCATATCATCCTTACTCAGAGATTGATATCGAGATTGTGAAAGCCTCAAAACACTGGCCCTGGGAGTATTACAGATGGTCTCGTGGTGATAGGGAAAATTGTGAAGAAGACGCCACGCTCAACAACGATGTGATGTTTTGCTGCACCAACTGGGATTTGGCTTCCACCGAGCCGCCGAAGTTCAAAGGTGGCCTCGACACGATCCCTTACGACAAAAACCACAGCTTTGAGGTGATGCGTTGGTACCCCAACTATAAAGCCCTGACTTCTCGCACACCGATGCCCAACAGCGCCTTCAAGGAAGATTGGTACTACTATGAAATAGAATGGCGTCCCACCGAGATTATCTGGCGCCTCGGCCCTGATCCCGATCATATGAAAGTGATGGGCTATATTGACGACCAGCACTCCAGCATCCCCAACAACCAGATGAAGTGCATTGTCACCCAAGAGTATCACTACTCCGAATGGTGGCCGCCCATCGTTTGGGAGCAGGGGTTGATTCCTTATAACAAAACCGATATTGAGGGTCGTGTTTATGAAATAATTGTTGAATGATCTAACACTGTAGCAGTATGGTATTTAGTAGCAATATATTCCTCCTTTATTTTCTGCCGGTTTTCCTGCTGTTTTATTTTGTGTGTCCCCGCAGATTCCGGAATTATGTCATCCTGCTGTTCTCCATAGTGTTCTACGCCTATGGTGGACCGGAATTCATCCTGATCCTGCTGGCATCTACCACAGCGACGTATTTCCTGGTGAAGGCGATGTGTCGCACGGAGGAGACTCGAAAGAAGAAATGGTTGTGTGCCATAGCCATTATTATCAATCTGGGCCTGTTGGTCTATTTTAAATACGCCAACTTCTTGGTTGATAATGTCAATGCCATACTTTCGCTGATCGGTATTAATGACATCCCTTTGGCGAAAATCGTCCTTCCGATCGGTATTTCGTTCTTCACTTTCCAGTCAATCACCTACGTGTTGGACACCTATCGGGGTCAGGTGAAGCCGATGGACAAGTTGTCGGATTACATCGTGTATATCATGATGTTCCCTCAGTTGATTGCAGGTCCCATCGTGAAATATGGCGATGTGGAGCAGCAATTGCGCTATCGTGAGAGTCCGCCCGACGAGTGCCTCCACGGGTTTTACCGTTTTGTGATAGGTTTGAGTAAGAAAGTGCTCATTGCCGATGTCATCGCCGTGCAAGCTGACGCCTGCTTTGGCAGCGATTTGGCGACCTTGGATATGGGCACAGCTTGGATTGGCAGCTTGGCCTACACCATGCAGCTCTATTTTGACTTCTCGGGTTATAGCGATATGGCCATCGGTTTAGGCCGTATCATGGGCTTTAAATTCCCTGAGAATTTCAATAATCCCTATACCTCCAGGTCAATCACCGAGTTCTGGCGTCGTTGGCACATGACTTTGGGTAACTTCATCATGAATTATCTCTACATCCCTTTGGGCGGCAACCGCCGAGGCAAAGGACGTACTTATCTCAATCTCTGGATCTGCTTTCTGCTCTCTGGATTGTGGCACGGTGCAGCCTGGACGTTTGTCCTTTGGGGCGCTTTCCATGGGTTCTTTATCGTGCTGGAGAAGATGTTCAAGGTGAAGCGAGACCAACGCTCGGCTTTCGGCGGTGCCCTGTTGACGTTGCTCACCTTCTTGATTGTGAACTTCGGCTGGGTGATGTTCAGGGCTGACACCATTGGAGAGGCTTTCGATTACTACAAGGCGATGTTTTCGTTCAACTTTGAAGGCTTCAGCTGGAGTGCGGGACGTCAGTTCTATACCATGTTGATCATCGCTGTGGTGTTCTCGTTCCTGACGTTGTTCCCCTTTGGCAAAAAGATCGAACAAGCTGTATTTTACAAGAACTACAGTGTTGGCGGACACATTGCCGCTTGGCTGGTTTCCATCTTTTTGTTGTTCTTCTGCGTGGCAGCCATGAACGCTACGGGCTTCAGTCCGTTCATTTATTTCCGTTTCTGAGTCTATGAGGCACAAATGGCTCTATATTGTCCTCTTTGTTCTGACGGTGATGCTATTGGCGTTTCCGGCGGTGCAGCAACATGCCAAGCTGTTTAAGTTCAAGCCATTGTTTGGGGCGGTCGTGGCTACCGAGCCGCCTCAACTCACGCTTCAGTCGTTTATGGATGGCAGTTTCCAACAGCAGGAAGACCAATATCTTTCGGAACACATCGGTTTTCGTGAGCCGTTGGTGCGAGGCTACAATCAGTTCTGCTGGTCTTTGTTCAGGAAGGTTCAAAACGAAACCATCTTTGTCAACGATGACAATTGGATCTTCAACGATTACACCGTAAAGCATTATTACGGGCAGTCCGTGTATGACTTTGTGAGCAGTGATGAGTCGGCCATCAAGAAGATGAATCACGATGCCATCATGCTCTATCAGCTGCAGTCGCTGTTAGAGGAGTACGGGGTACCGTTTTTTGTTTGTCTGGCCCCAGGAAAGGATGTCGTTTTTGGCGAGCACGTGCCCGAGGTTAAAGGTTTCAACCGTCCTCCTGGCATCCTTGCCATCGATTATTATCCGCCGCTTTTTGATTCTTTGGGAATTAACTATATCAATTTTTCACAGTATTATCTGGACATCAAGGACACGGTGTCCTATCCACTTTACCTGAAGTCGTCGTCGCACTGGAGCAACGAAGCGACGGCATATGCCGCTGACACCTTGTTCCGTTACATGGAGAATCTGTGTGGTTTTAACATGCATAACTTGATTTTAGGAGACCGTTATCTTGATAAAACGCATTTTTTGGATTCGGATCTGGAGGATATCATGAATTTGATGTGGCCGATTGAGTCGGGTGAAAACTATTACGTCCGTATCGCCATCGACGATGACAGCACAGCCATCAAGCCGAAGTTGTTCACCGTGGGAGACTCCTATTTCAAGGGCTTTTATTACAACTTTTCGTTGGATCGTTTGTTCGAATCCTACCACTTCTGGTATTATGCCAACTCCATCCTTTATGACCCGCTTCACGACAATGTCAAGCAAGCCGATGTGTTGCGTGAGCTACTCTCGTCGGATGTGGTGATGTTGATGTATTCACCGTGCAATCTCTATGATTTGAATCGAGAGTTCCTGACCAACGCCTTGTTTAACTTCTATTATGACGATAAGGTGGTTGCAGCCAAGCTTAGAGAGGTGCAACAAAGCGACGAGGGCTTGTCCGAAACCGACGCTCGGTATTTGCTTTATAATTTTCCAGGATATTATTTCCCAGAGTTCAAAGAAGCCAAGGTCGCTTCATGTCGCAGCAGTCGTTTTGAAAAAGTGCTGGCTCAAATGCGTGATCCGCAGCGGATGCGTTTCCGTCGAGAAATCATGCATGACCCGAAGTGGCTGGAGTCTGAAAAGCAGAAGGCTGAGATATGGCATATCACCATTGACGAGGCTATTGAGCGGGATATTGACTATATTCAGGAAAGTTTATCGGACGAATCCCTTGGGCTCGATGGTCATCCGGAAAGCGTAGTCGGCGTTGTCCCATAGCGACTGTTCCAAGGAGATACCTTTTTCTTCGGCTTGTCGGGTGACGTTTTCCAGCCATTTCGGCGAAGCCTTGATGCGTTCAATGATGTTTTCGATTTCTTGGTTTCTAAACGTGATGTATAGGCTGTCAGCGGCATCGTATTGCTCCGGCTGTTTACCGAGGAATTCCTTGTCGTAGGCGCTTAGATATCGTTCGAAGAAGCCATAAGGCCAAAGATGGTTGGTGGCTTCGGTGCAGACCAACAGGACAAACTCTTGGCTTTCTATCTCTTGCTTGTAGTTGATCGACTCTACGTTTTGGATGGGGGTGCGTTCGGGATAGATGGTTTTGTTGTAGAACCAGAAACCGCCGTCGGTGAAGAGGTTCTCGGGCAGGGCAACGTTCCAGGCCCAGACGGTCCACCAGTAGGAGTCGGCGATGGCTAGCACCTTGGGTTTGTAGCCTTCGGTGAACCCGAAATGGGGGTTGTCGATGCTGTTGTGCGACAGGGGCAGTATCAAGTTCATCATACGGTAGAGGTCGTTGTCCTGGTTTTTCAAGCCATCATTGTCGAAACGCTCAATGAATGCATGGGCTTGAACCTTTTGAGTTTTCTGCTCCATGTAACGCACCAGTGAGTCCATGGCCAAAGAGGCGGCATACACAGTCCAATGTGCACTCAAGTCGCAATACACGGGGTGTTCTTCGCTGCCTTTTTGGTCGCAGAACCAACGGTTGAAGTCGATCATCTCCACACCTTGCTCATGGAAGGCTTTCAGATATTCTTGGTAGTTGTTGGTCTCACGTTGACGGGCGATGTATTTCTCAGGGATCAACTCGGGATAATAAGAGGCCTTGCCTAAGGCGAAGACAGGCAATAGCGTAATGCCTTTGGTACGAAGTATGTCTTGTATGACCTTGAGTTGTCGTGTGTTTGCATCGATTTTTTCTTTGTCCAAGCAGGTCTCTCCAATATAACTGATGATATAGGAATCTTCAAAGAAAGTCTTTCCGTTGTTACCTTTCACGGGTCCGATGGCGGATATCTTGCCGAAGGCGGAATAAAGGAGCTGGTTGTTGAGCCGTATCATGGAATTGCGGAAACCGGTCTGCTCGGTACACCAGGTCATCATTGAATCTTGCGTGGTCTTCACGGTGTCTTGTTTGTTCTCGTTGATGAGTTTCTGAAGTGTGACCACAGGTCTCGGTGTCTCCACGAAGGCGCCATCCAAAGGTTTTTCGTCCACAAAATGGAAAATCGTCTGCAACATTGGCAAGAATAGCAATGTGAGTAGCAGAAGGAACCATATTTTCTTGAACGCTTTCATCAGAACCTAAAGTAAATGAAGGGGTTGAAACTGCCTTTGAGGATGAACGAAGCCGAGAACACCAACAAAACGATCATCACTAATCCAACCCAGATGACTTGACCGGTGCTGTATTCTTTACGATTGAAGAAGAAGTTCAAGGCTTTGTCGCCCGCTTTGGTAAGACCGAAGAAGGAGAAGAAAGCCGCGATGATGAGGGTAACGACAAATTGGCTGTTGACGAAAAGTGCTGGTGTGTTGCCATTGGCACCGAACATGGCCCCGACATAATGCACGGCATACCCGATGGTGTCGGAACGGAATAGCACCCAACCGATCATTACGATGAGGAAAGTTAAAAGTGTAGAGTGAAAAGTGAAAAATGAACTTTTAACTTTTAACTTTTCACTCTTCACTTTCCGTTTTCCACTTAAAAGCTTGTCCAGGCAGATAAAAAGCCCATGATAGGCGCCCCACACCACGAAAGTCCAGGCGGCGCCATGCCACAAGCCTGAGAGGAAGAATACGATCCAGAGGTTGAGGTAGGTGCGGCCTTTTCCCTTACGGTTGCCGCCCAACGGAATATATAGATAGTCCATCATCCAACTGCCGAGAGTAATGTGCCAGCGCTTCCAGAACTCAGATATGCTTCGGCTGATGTAAGGATTGTTGAAGTTCTCGGGGAACTTGAAACCGATCATCCGTCCGATACCGATGGCCATATCGCTATACCCTGAGAAGTCGAAGTAAATCTGGAAGGTATATGCCAGAATACCCAACCATGCCGTTGAGAGGCCGATTCCGGCGGTAGGCAGGGCAAACACTTGATCCGCATATTCAGCCAGGATGTTGGCGATCAGCATCTTCTTTGAGAGGCCGATGACAAAGCGGTAGAAACCGCCAATTTTATTATCAACAGTCTCGTTAGCACTACGATCGGTGATTTGGTCGGCAAGTTCATTGTAGCGCACGATGGGACCCGCGATGAGCTGGGGAAAGAGCATGATGAACAAAGCATAGTCCGTGATGCTTTTGAGTGGCGCAGAGGTCTTGCGGTAGACATCGATGCTGTAGCTCATCTTCTGGAAGGTGAAGAAGGAGATGCCAATGGGAAGCAGGATTTTAGTCCAGCGGACCGGTGACGTGCCAAAGGCGCTCAGTACAGCGTTGAAGTTGTCGACGAAGAAATTGGCGTATTTGAAAAAGGCCAACAGTCCAATGTTGAGGATGATAGAGAAGACAAGAAACAGCTTTCGCCGCTTTGCGTCTTGGCTCTTGTCGATCTGTCGTACTATGAAGAAATCGATAATGATAGAGAGCAGCAGTACCAGTAGAAAAACGGGCGATCCGAAGCCATAGAAGAGCAGGCTGGCCAGTAGCGCGACGGCGTTCTTGTAGCGCTTGTCCACGAGGAAATACACCCCGAGGAAGATGGGCAGGAACCAGAAGAGAAATATGCTGCTACTGAAGACCATTTTTTACGGATGAGATTGCAAAGTTAATGTTTTATTGTTGCTGGTCTACCATATAGGCAGCGTTTTTATAGATCCATTCATCCAGGGGGATGCCTTTTTCGGCAGCCTCTTTCTCAAGAACTTTGAGCCAGTCCTTGTCGTATCGGATTTTCATCTCCATCTGTTTGATGAGCACCTCTCGGTATTCCGCCGGACTGAGTTCTTGGTCGCGTAGGGAGGGCTGCCCTTGCATCACTCGTTCTGTCTCGTGGTCGATGGCCTGTTGCAGTGAAAGGTTTTCGGTGACCATGGTGCTTTGGACCATCGTCATCCATTGTGGATCGCTTTTGATTTGTCGGCGGATTTTGCTCTTTTCCCAATATTCCTCGCTGAGCAGCAATGGGTTACGGGCGGCGGGGATGCCATTACCAGCAATTTCAGGGAAGTAGGCTTCGGGGTTTTTGCGCATCTGTTGGGCGAGTTCTTTCTGGGCTTTTTCGTCGAGGTCGAGGCTGTCGGCGAGTTCCTGCTGCCGCTGCTTGAAACGTTCGTCACCGATGCAGAGTTGGATGATGGCGTCTTCGGCGAAGCCTTCAGTGGCGCGGTACATCTGGCTGCTGCTTGAGAACCACACGATGTAATCGGCGTCGATGAGGTAATCAAGACGGTTGAGGTGAGAGACGCTGTCGATGATTTGGTCGACATCTTGATAAGCGACGCGGTTGTAATACCAGAATTGGAAATCGGAAAACACTTCTTTGGGAGGCACGTAGGCCATGGTTCGTAGCAGGAAAGAGTTGCCGATAAACAATGCGGTGGGCTTTACGGTGTTGAAGGAATCACAAACGATCTTGTAATCACGCTCCTTGTAAGCAAATTTGGGGTCGAAAGTGATGGTGCGCAGTAGGTTGAGTTCGCCTTCCAGGTCACGGTTTTGGTCGTCACCGATACTGCAGGAATCGGACCAAGTGTTTCCGTATTCGATTCGGGGCAGCTGGAGGTCTCTTAGGCTCTCCATGAAGCGGAGCAGGGAGTCGGTGGCGTAGACACAGGAGAAATTCCAATGGTCGCCAGTGGGTGGAAACAGGTAGAACGAGCAGGTGTCTTTCATCTTCATGAAATAGTCGTTCATTTCAAAGCAAGGCATACCGGTTTCCTCAAAGCGTTTCTTGAAATAGATCCTGGCGCTGAGCGAAGTGGTGTCGAACGTCCTTGGTGGAAGGTATTCGGGATAAACGATGCTCTTGCTTGGCGCGATGAAGGTGAGCAGCGTGACGTCGTAGTCGGCGAGCACACCTCGCACTTTGTTCATCAGGCGCACCTCTTGTTCGTAGCCTTCTTGGGCAGCTTCGGCGTTTTCGTACCAATGATACATTTCCGTACCGTAATAATCTTCAATATTATGATCGTAAAACAGCCATCTGTTTTTTCCCGAATAGATATAACTTACATATTCCTTGCTAAAGAGATCCCAGCTGTACTGGTGATACATGCGAATGATGGGTTCACGGAAACCGTATTTGTTGGCGATGTATTTCTCAACCTTCTCCTGAAAATAGCCGCTTTTGTACCATTCCCAGCGGAACTTCGGTTGGTCTGGCTCCAAGAAATAGCCCATCAAAGGCTTGGTCTTGAACGGCTTCAGGTGCTCCTGTATCATGAACGAAAACAGGAATAGCATCAAGATGCCGAACAGTATGCCGTAAAATATGGAGTTGCGCTTTTTCATGGTCACTTGACTTTTTGGAGGTTGCATTGACGTTTGAACTCCAGATAGTAATTTGCGTTGTCAAGAACACATTCGTCTAGGGTTATATTGCGTTTTTCGGCTTGTTCCACAACGCCGTTGTACCAGTCGGAGTCGCTCTTGATCATATCGACAATGGTTGCCAGGGCTTCTTCTTCGTCGACAAATCCTGTTTGGTAGATGTTTTGGATGGTTTCCGGGAACCCAAACATATAGTCATAATACATCGGGGCGGTGAATACGGCCAACACCACATCAGCCTCTTGGAGCATAGTGGCAGCATCGAGTTGTTTTTTCACCTCCGTCCAGCTGTAATTCTCTCGCGACGATTGGATATCCTTGTTGTAGATCCAGAGATCCCAATGGTCAAACGCTTTTCCGAAGCCGGAATACACCAATTGGTTGGAATAACTGTCGCCAATAATCAAAAGACCAGGCCTATCTGCGTCGATGGTGTCGGTGTAAACAAAGGTGGGGTTGGGTACGGCGGGTTTTGGCAAGGGGAACATCAGGTTCATCTGCCTTTCCAACTCGTTGTCCATGATGTAATAGTCAGTGGTGATGTTGGTGTCGACCACCAGTTGGGAAGGAAGGTTGTATTGTGTCAGATCCTCGATTTTACGGAGGATGGAGTCGCCGACCCAAGGGATGGTTGATGCCGCCCAATGCGTGCCCATTCGGGTATACAACGGGTAGGCGGCGGTGTCTTTGATGCTTCTGAAATAGTTGAGGAAGTCAATGTGGGGGATGTTGTATACCTTGAAAAGCTCAATGTAGTATTCTTGAAGTGAGAAATCAAAAGTGTGACATTGTTCGGGCATCCATTCGGGATAGACTTTGGTCTTGGAAGGGGCGAAGACGAACAAGAATGTGATGTCGTGTTGGCGGAGTGTGTCGATGAGTCGGAGTGTTTCTTCTACGTTCTCTCTGGCAGCAGCCTTAGCCGTCTCTACATCGGGATAGGCGCCCCAAAGGAGATGCCCCATGGCATCGTCGAGATACATCTTCAGGTAAAGTTCATGGTTGAGGCCTTCGACAACGTTGTCGTTGGTGATTTTGTTGAAGCAAGAGTATGCCGCTTGGTTATAAAGTCGAATAGCCCATTCCCTGAAACCAAAGTTTTCGCTGCTGTATTGCTCCAAGGTGTCTTGGTATTTTCCCGAAGCAAAGTTCTTCAAATTAAAGGTCGGGAAGGCTGTGGCAGGGGTGAATCCATTCAAAGGTTTCAGCTGAAAAGGTCGCCATTGTTCCTGCACGAATATCATTGTGAATCCGAGCAATGTGAGGATGCATAATATGGAACAAATGCGTTTCTTCATCAGAATCTAAAGTAAATGAACGGACTGAAGCCATTGGCGTTGAGAGCGCCGAGGCAGAACACAAAAGCCACAAGGCAGAGTATCAAGGCGACCACGTGTCCGATCTTGTTGTAATCAGTGAAATAGACCTTGTCCTGTACCTTGAGGCCGAATTTTGAAAGGGTGAAGAACGAGAAGAAGGCCGCTACGAGCATGGTCACATAGAGATGTGGATTGTCGCCGAAGTGGAACGGTGTAAAATCGAAAGCGAACAAACGCTTAATGAAGAGCCAGGACAAGTCGATACGTTCGATGCGGAAGAAGCACCGTGTGAGCACGATGATGAGGAAGGTGAAGAACACGCTTGGGATCTTGCCGATCCGCTCGTTGAATTTCTTCAAGAAGAGTTTGTCGGCGCAGATGAAGATGCCCTGCAAGGCGCCGTACACCACAAAGTTCCAACCTGCGCCATGCCATAAACCTGAAACAAGGAAACAGAACCAAAGGTTGAAATATTTCCTTGCTTCGGACCTCACGCGGCTGCCCCCCAAGGGGAAATAGAGATAGTTCTTGATGAACACACTGAAAGTCTGGTGCCAACGACGCCAAAACTCTGATATCGTGGTGGATACATAGGGGTTGTCGAAGTTCTCGGGAAACTTGAAGCCCATCATGCGGCCCAGGCCGATGGCCATGTCGGAGTAACCAGCGAAGTCGAAGTAGATCTGGAAAGTGAAGGCGAAGATGGTGATCCAGGCCGTGGTGCTGTCGAGGGCGGCGATGCGGCTAGCAATGTCGGCAAGCTGCTCGCTGCTCAGCACATCGTAGTTGGAGGGCCCCAGCACCTGGTCGACCTGAAAGCCGATGACGTCGGCGATGAGGATCTTTTTGCTCAAGCCGATGACGAAACGGTAGAAGCCCTGAAGGCGGTCGGTATAGAGCGACTCACGATTGCGGATCTGGTCGGCGATGTCGCAGTAACGAACGATGGGACCGGCAATCAACTGCGGGAACATCACGATATAGAGCATGTAGTCGCTCAACCGTTTCATCGGTTGATTGACACCCCGGTAGGTGTCCAAAGTATAAGTGACGCTTTGGAACGAGAAAAAGGAGATGCCGACAGGAAGCAGGATCTTGGCCCATTTCAACGGCTCCGCGTGGAACCATCCCAACACCGAGTTGATATTCTGCATCGTGAAGTTGCCGTATTTGAAATAAAACAACAACCCGATGCTAATGGCGATGGAGATGCCACAGAGCAGTTTTTTAACGCCGAGCTTCTCTGTTTTGTTCATCCATCGGACTAGAAAGAAATTGGCGATAGTAGACAGGATGAGTTGTATGATAAACTCCGGGGCGCCATAGGCGTAGAACAGCAACGAGGCCAGCAACAGGAAGTAGTTGCGGGCTTTCCTGGGTAGGATGAAATACACCAGAAAAAACACCGGCATGAAATAGAGAAGGAATACGTTGCTGCTGAATACCATCAGTGTTGTTTTAGGCTGCAAAGATAGCGTTTTATTCAAGAAAAAGGTGTATTTTTGTCACGTTATGACAACACCCAAAAACAAACTGCTCTCGAGACTAAGCGAATGGGTCCGTTTGAACCTGTTATTATTGCTTTGCATGGTGTTGTTGCGCCCTCTTTTCTTTTTGGAAGTGTATTTTAGGCTGGGACTGGAGTGGCGCCAGCTGCTTACCGTCCTTTCGGGGTCGTTTTTCGACGTGCTGTTAGTGAGCCGTATCTTCACCTTTGGCTTGATTCCATTTCTGCTGGTGTATTATTTCTTTCCCAAGTTGGCAAAGGGCATCTTTAAAGGTCTGATAGTGGCCTATGCGGTGGTCGTGGCGTTGTTGGCGGAATATTTCTGTAACCTGACCATGCCCTTGGATCACGTTATCCTGGTGTACTCTGTGGAGGAGTTAAAGACCACGGTGTTTTCTTCTTCGACTTCCCTGTCGTGGGTGCAGGTGCTATGGTTTGTGCTTCAGGTGGGCCTGGCGGTTTTAATTATAGTGAAGAGTGAGAAGTGGAAAGTTTTCCGTTTCAACACGATCTGTTTCGTTGTGGGCTTCGCCGTCTTACTCATTTTACTGGTGTTTGTACCCTATAAACGTATCATCAGAAACGAAAAGGTATATTCCAATCGTAATGATTTCTGTTTGGCGGTGAACCAGCCGTCTTATTCATACATCAAGATCACTGACTATTGGAGGGATGAGGGCAGTAAACGCGGAGAAGAGAACTACACGCTTTCCACCTCTCAGCTTTCCGCTTATCAGGCTTGTCATCCCGAATTCGACTATGATCATCCAGGTTATCCGATGTATCGCAAGACGACTGATCCCGATGTGTTGAGTCCGTTTTTTGAACACACCTCCGACGGTCTTCCGCCTAACTTTGTCTTTGTCATCGTGGAAGGTCTTGGCCGCCGACTGACAGGGGTGAACGATCCCCAGCTGTCGTTCACGCCTTTCATCGACAGCTTGGCCAATGCCGGTTTGTTCTGGCCCAACTGTTTTTCCACCTCGGAACGCACCTTCGGGGTTCTTCCGTCGGTGTTTGCTTCTGCTCCGCATGGACGTTACGGCTTTGCCGCGGAACAACCCATGCCGCGGCATCATTCCTTGTTGCTCGATTTGGACCGAAACGGCTATTCTGCTTCATTTTTCTATGGAGGCAACTCGGAGTTTGACCATTACGATCTTTTTATGGAGGTCAACCGTGTTGACGATATCGTGATTCCGGAACGGATGGTGGCTGATAGCAACGAGTATTATCTGCTGGCAGACAATAATCGGTGGGGGTTAGACGATGATCAACTTTTTGACTGTGCCATCCAACATAAATTAGTGAAGTCTGGTGGCAGGCCTCATGCGGATATCTACCTGACGCTTTCCACCCACGAGCCTTTTCTGGTGGATGATATTGAGCGTTATGAGGAGCAGGTGAAGGTGATGGTGGAGCAGCAGCCAGATCTCGACAAAAAGGAGCGCGACAACGTATTGCGCAACCTCAACGTTTATGCTTGTTATTTGTATCTGGATCAAAGTGTTCACCACCTGGTGGACTATTATGCTTCGCAACCTGGTTTTGAAAACACTGTGTTTGTGATTACCGGCGATCATCGGATGGCATTGGTGCCAACAGGCATCGCTCTCCGTAATTACAATGTGCCTTTGGTGGTGTGGTCGCCATTGTTGAAACGATCCAAGACTATGGGCGCAGTAGTTTCGCATCTCGATATCACCCCTTCGCTGAATGCTTGGCTCAACAGCCAATACGATTACACCATCAATGACCATTGCCATTGGCTGGGCACATCGTTTGACACCGTGTCAGAATATCGCAACATGCGGAAACTGAGTTTCATGCGGAACAATCGCGATGTGATCGATTATTTCAGCGACCAGTTCTTCATCAATAAAAACGCACTTATCTTGATGGATTCTTCGGTGATCGGGTTCCCCATCGACAAACCGTCGCTGTTACAACAGTATCAAGATGAACTCGGCAATTTTGAAGCGGTCAGCCGTTTTGTGGTTCAGCACGATGTGCTGATGCCATAAGGGGATGCGATTATTTTTTCTTGAGTTTTTCCAGGACGTAGACGGCGTTGAGGCAGAGGTTGTCTTCCGCCGAGAGGTGTCGTTTCTCGGCCTGTTTCACCACCGAATTGTACCACAGGGAATCCTCCCGAATCTTTTCCATCATTTCGAGGACCTCCTCGTTGTCGCGGTTGATGGCGATAGTATATTTTCTTGATCGTTTGGTGGGGATGGTGTCTCTCAAAGCCGGGATATAAGGACTGGGTCGTTTTAGAATAGTGTTTTTAGCCTCTCCGTTGACGACTGTGTCGATGGTGAAATCGTATTCATTGGCGAGTTCCACGAGGAGTTCCATCCAAACAGGGTTTTTCCGGATTTCGGCGGCGAGTGTTTTTTGTGCCCTTTCGAAGTCCTCTTCGTTGCAACAGATATCCAGCAGCAATTGTTGCGAGAAACCTTGGCTCATTTCGTAGATCTGTGGGGTGCAGTAAGCTAACATCACAAAGTCGGCATCGAGCACCTCCTGCATCACGTCCACGTCCTTGATATTGTCATGATCCGGGTCGAAATAAACGGTTTTGAAATAATACCAATATCGAAGGTCGCCCATGATTTTACCGAACGGGGTAGCGTTTGCCAGATTCCAAAAATAAGAGTCGCCGATAGCGATGAAAAAAGGCCGGCAGGCGGTGCTGTCTTCTATGATGGTATAAGGGGCTTGGTAGTTTGGGGCTTTCGGCAGCGGCCGGATGAGGTTCATCAATTGTTCCAGGTCGTCGTCGGGATAAACGGTGCGTTCCTCTCGTTCGCCGATGGTGAAATGTTCCATTTTGATGTCGCCCAGTTGTTCCATGTAGCGGATGAGGCTGTCGGCTACATACAAGGCTGAATAGTTGCTCCAGTGTGTGCCGGTCTGTGGGTAAAGAGGGAAGTCGACGGTGTCTTTCATGGCCAAAAACCACGGGTTGACATCAATATAGTTCACCCCCAACTCGTCAAAGGTTTGATGATAGAACTCGGTGGCGGAAAACACCTTTTGGTGAGGATATCTGTCGGTCTCTGGAACATGCTCCGGATAAACTACTTCTTTTCCAGGGAGCAGCATGACAAAAAGATGGGTGCCTTGTGACTCTAGGATCTGTTGCAGTTGATAGATACGCAGGGCCTCTTCGCCGAAGTAATGCGCCATCTCGAGAGAGTCTTTCGCATAATAACGTCCTTTGCCCGTATAGTATTCCTCTACGTGTTGCGATTCGTAGATCCAACCATCATCATTGATGAAGAGACGTTTCTGGTCCAACATATTCGACTGATTGAACAAATCCCACCGGTATTGGTTGTAAAGTCGGGTGAGCGGTTCACGGAAGCCGTAATTCAGTTGTAAATGCGACTCGGTCCATCGTTGCAGTCTTTGATTAGTGAAATGTTTGAGTGTCACCTTGGGTTTGGGGTCTTCGGCCACCACGCCGGTCAATGCCTTAAAATCAAAGAGCCTCAGGTGCTCCTGAGCCATAGGCAGGAACATTACGACCACGGTTAGAATGCATAATATGAATTTTACGGGGCTTTTCATATTCGGGTTTGCAAAGTTATTATTTTTTATCTTTGCATCCATGAATACCACGAAAATAGAATTGCTCTCACCGGCCAAGAACCTTGAGGTTGGATTGGCGGCCATCGATCATGGGGCTGATGCTGTATATATCGGCGGACCGGCTTTCGGGGCCCGTGAAAAGGCGGGTAATAGCATCGAGGATATTGAGAAACTGTGCTGTCACGCAGCGTTGTTTGATGCCAAAGTGTATGTCACTTTGAACACTCTGCTTTATGAAAAAGAGATGGAACCGGCGCGCCAGTTGGCGTGGGACTGCTGGAATGCCGGCGTGGATGCCTTGATTGTGCAGGATTTGAACCTGTTGCAACTCGATCTGCCGCCGATTTCCTTACACGCCAGCACCCAGTGCGACAATCTCACTGTGGAGCGGGTGAAAGAATTGGAACAGCTTGGCTTTGAACAGGTTGTGCTGGGTCGTGAGCTTACGATCGATGAAATCCGGGAAATTCGCCGCCAGACCACGGTGCCGCTGGAGTTCTTCGTCCACGGCTCGTTGTGTGTCAGCCATAGTGGACAGTGCTATTTGAGTCAATATATTGGCAACCGATCAGCCAACCGTGGTGCCTGTGCCCAGCCCTGCCGCTTGCCGTGGGATCTCCTCGATGCCGATGGTAAGGTGATGGTCAAGGGTAAGCATCTTCTCTGCCTGAAAGACATGAACAACAGCGCCCATTTGGAGGAGTTGATGGATGCCGGCATCACGAGCTTCAAGATCGAAGGCCGGCTGAAGGACGCGGATTATGTAAAGAACATCACGGCCTATTATCGTCAGCAACTTGATGCCATCTTTAAGCGTCGACCTGAGTATGTTCAGGCTTCTGTCGGGCATTGTCAATACGCCTTCGAAGTCAACCCCAAAAAATCATTCAACCGTGGTTTTACCGACTATTTCATCCATGGCCGCCAGCCGAATATTGGGTCGCCAAACACCCCAAAATCGATGGGTGAATACATCGGTGAAGTGAAATGGTGCAATTCGGTTCAGATGGAAATTGCTACGGATAAGGATTTGCACAACGGGGACGGACTGTGTTTCCTGAATCAGGACGATGAGTTAATTGGCATCAGGGCTGATGTTGCCAAAGGCAATAAGGTTTCGTGCAATCGTCCCCATGGCGCTACCAGAGGAACGAAAATCTTCAGAAATTACGACATCGAATGGCAACGTCAGGTGGACGCCTCCAAAGGCAACCGGAAAATTGACATTGATTTGGTGTTGACGGAAACTGAAGACGGATTTGAGTTAAGAGTTAAGAGTGAAAAGTTAAAAGTTAATGACGACAACTCTTCACTTTTCACTTATCACTTTTCACTTTCCACTCCCAAGATTGTTGCCAACAATCCTGAAAAGGCCCTCGAAAATATTCGAAAAAAACTGTCCCAATGGGGTGATACGGTTTATAATCCGGTAAATATTGATATCAATTTATCACAACCATATTTGATTCCTGCATCGGTGTTGGGGGAATTGAAACGTGGTTTGCTGGCTGTTCCAGTCCCCGCGGCACTGCATATCTCCCTGCGGGAGATACGACAAGGTGCCGCTGAGACTGGTCCGCACGACCGCCAGATCTCTGTTCCCGATGAAATCCCTACCCACCTGATGACTTGTCATCACTGCATCCGTTATGCCAACGGCCTGTGTCCCAAGGTCGCTGGGAAGTCTACCGGGCCTTTATACATTCGCAACGGTGAAAACGTCTTTCCCTTGGAATTTGATTGTAAGAAATGTCTCATGTATGTCTGCACACCTGAATAGCCTATGAATCTCTTTCAACTTTTCAAAAACGTCCGACCTTTTGTGAAGCCTTATAAATGGCTGGTTTTCATTACTTTGCTGTTAACATTGATCGGCTCTTTGATGGCACAGGTCAACGCTATCGTGCTCGACTGGACGGTAGATCAAGTGAACGGTCTTGTTGTGGCTGGCGAGAAATGGGGCCAAGCTGCGGCACATATCGTCATCTTGATTTCAGTGGTGTTGCTGGGCAAGGAAATCCTCTCCGCCCTCATCACCTTTGCGCAGAACTATTTCGGTGAGCGGATGCGCATCTTCGTCTCGCGCGACTTGGCGCAGAGCGTCATCGAGAAGGTGCTCACCTTCCGTATGGCTTTTTTCAATACCAGCGACAACGCCACAGGCAAGCTTCAAGCCCGTATCGACCAAGGCGTGAGTAGCCTTTCGCGCACCGTGCAGAACTTTTTCATCGACTTGCTGCCGTTGTTCACCAGCGCCCTGCTGGCCTTGATCTTGATGTTTATCGCCAACGTCTATGTGGGACTGGTGGCGCTAGCCATTGTACCAGTGTATTTCTGGATCACCTATCGTCAAGCCAAACGTCTGAAAGGATGGCGTCGTGAGATGCGTAACCATCTGGAAACCAAGAGTCAAGGTATCAAGAATATCATAGACAGCATCAATGTCATCAAGAGCTTCAACCGCGAACAGATCGAGGGACAGAAACAGCTCGATATCCAGAATCAGGTCACGGAAAACCAAATGAAGACCCGTAAGGTGGCCTTTTATTACAATGGTGTCAAGAGTTTTGTGAAACAGGTCGGCACGGTGCTGGTGATTATCCTGACGGCTTACCTGGTGCTTGTCGGCTATCCTGGCATGACCATCGGTAAGATCATGTACCATGTGATGTTATTCAGCAACGTCATTGCACCCATCACCCAGCTTCAGCGCATCTTCGACGATGTCAACGACGCCTTGATCTATGCAGAGGGCTTCTTCGGTATCCTCGACTCCGACGAAGAAGTGGAACCTTCGGGCAGTTACAAGCCGGAGAAGATACACGGTCGTTTTGAGATGAAAAACGTTGATTTCACCTATCCCAACGGCAATCAGGCTTTGTTTGGCGTCAATATGATCATTGAGCCGAACAAGATCACCGCCTTGGTGGGTCTTTCGGGAGCGGGTAAGAGTACCATTGTCAACCTGTTGGATAAGTTTTACGAGCCACAGCGGGGCGTGATCACCCTTGACGGCATCGACTTGCGTGAGTATGACACGAAATTCTTGCGCGAGAACATCGGGTTGGTGCTTCAGAAGAACCATATTTTCGATGGCACCATCGAGGAGAACATCCTTTACGGCAAGCCTGATGCTACGCACGAGGAGGTAGTGGAGGCTGCCAAGAAGTCGTACATCTACGACCAGATCATGCAACTGCCCAAGCAGTTTGAAAATAAGGCTTCCGACCTCAGCGGCGGACAGCAGCAACGCATCGCCATCGCTCGTATGTTCCTCAAGAACCCGCCTATTATCTTCCTTGATGAGCCCACAGCGTCGTTAGATGCCATCGCCACCGAGCAGATCAAGAACAGTTTGGATGCCATCAAGAAGGATCGCACCGTCATCATCATTTCGCATAGCATCTCCCAGATTATCGATGCAGACCTCATCTATGCTCTCCAGACCGGCCGAGTGGAAGAGTCTGGTGATCCCGATGAAATCTACAAGAAAGGCGGTATCTACAAGGAAATTATCGACGCTTCGGCTCGCAGCTTGAACATCGAGAAGATAGCTAGGACGATAGATGAGGGATAAATCACACGCTTAGGAAAACCATTTCCAGAAGAATAACCACAGCGGAGGGTTTTTTATAAATCAACGCCAGTAATTTCGAGGATGGTCTTTTTGTCGATGCCGGCAGCCTGCATTTTTTGGGCGATTTCCTTCAAGGCTTCCGAACGCCCCTGTTCTAAACCCTGTTCTAAACCCTGTTCCAAGCCCTGTTCTAGGCCCTGTTCCAAGCCCTGTTTCAGACCTTGTTCCAGACCTTTTTCCATGCCTTTTTTCATGCCTTGTTCCATTCCCTTTTTCATGCCTTTTTCCATGGCGTGCCTTTTTGTGCCACGCACGATGGCATTTTCAATACGGACATTATCAATGTTTTTTTCGTAGAGGTATCGTTCCACGTCAGTCATAGCCCATTCTTCCATGAGTTCCACTGCTTTATGGGTGAGAGGGTTGGTGAGCAGTTCTTCGGGTGCTTGGCGGGTGGTTTCGTTGATCTCGGTCAGAAAGCGTAGCCAAAGTCGCTGCATTTCTTTTTCCACCGGGGTTTGCGGTGTGAACTTTGGCAACTCGATGAAGGCGATGTGTAGGCCTTTGATGATGTTGTCGGAATCGCAGGCGTGAACCATTTGGTAGTAGTGGTAGAACTGGTCTTTTGGAAGTTCCGATTCAACGGCGTCGTTGACGATGTTGAGAGAATAGACGGGTTCCAACAGCTCGTAGTCTTCCCCTTTTTGAAGTTGTGTGACGTATGCCTTGGAGGCGTTGAATAGGACACGGCTTTTGAAGTCTTCGGTCCAGACCATTTGCATTTCCACAAGAAATTGATGATTTCGTTTGTCTTTGCATCGGACATCAACTACGGAATACTTGGCATCAGGTATTACGGGCATGAGTTCCGGCGACAGGTATTCGATTTCCTTTACGATTTGGTCACCTTCCAAGGGAAGCATAGCATTAATGAAACTGATTAGAAGATCAGCATGTTCGCCAAACACCTTTTTGAAAGTAGTGTCGTAGCGAGGGTCAACATATCTACTCATATTATATTAATATTAATTATTAATTTACAAATATCGATTTCTATTTTTTATAAATTTCATACTGCAAATATATAACTATTTTTTAAAAACAAATAAAAATATAAAAATAAATAGTAATTTTAAAAAAATATCCAAAATCATCTTTTAAAAAAGCTTGTTGATGTTTTGCAGATATTTCATACATTTGTCAAGCAAAAAGTTCGATGACAAAAACAGATTTCAAAAACAGAAAGTTTTGATTCGTAGGCTTTTTATAGTGGTTTTATGCTTTTTGACGATTCCTCAGTGTGTCTTTGCTCAGAAGAATGACACGCTGAGGTATAAGTCATATTTGTTTATCTCCCAGCCAATACCCCAAGAAGTACAAGCTAGGATGCAAGGCAAGTCGATGCCCATCGGCGCCAAGATAGGTTTCGATGAACTGCGTTACCTAACAGTGTTCCATTATGATTTTGACGGCAACATTCAGCAAGGGGAACTGGTTTGTAATAAAGCCATTGCTTCGGACTTGCTTTACATTTTCAGGGCTTTGTTCATAAGAGAATATCCCATCTGTAGCATCCGTCTGATAGACGATTTTGATGCCGACGACGAGGCCTCCATGCAAGCCAACAACACCTCTTGTTTCAACTATCGTAGGGTACCTGGCACGAAATCACTTTCAAAACATGCTTTTGGCATGGCTGTCGACATCAATCCCTTGCAAAACCCCTACATACAAGGTTCGAAAGTACATCCCCGGACGGCGGAGGAATATGTGGACAGGAACAGGGTTTTCCCGCATAAGATCGATGAAAACGATTACTGCACGGAAGTATTCGAGTCATATGGCTTCCGATGGGGTGGGCGTTGGAGTAGGTCGAAGGATTACCAACATTTCTACAAGCCAAAATAGTTTTTACATTCTGAACACGCCGAACTGCTGTTGTGGGAACGGCTGGTTCAAGGAAGCGGCAATGCCTAAAGCCAGGATCTTGCGGGTGTCGATGGGGTCGATGATGCCGTCGTCCCAGAGGCGTGCGGTGCTGTAGAATGCCGAGCCTTCGTAGTCGTATTTGGCCAGAATTTCTTTCTTCAGCTGGGCGATTTCCTCGGTGGGCACCTCCAAACCTTTGTATTTGTACTGGTCTTCCTTGACGGTGGCGAGGACGCTAGCCGCCTGTTCGCCGCCCATAACGGAGATCTTGGCGTTGGGCCACATGAACAGGAGGCGGGGGCTGTAGGCCCGACCGGCCATGCCGTAATTGCCGGCACCGAACGAGCCACCGAAGATCACGGTGAACTTGGGTACGTTTGCATTGGAGACCGCATGCACCATCTTGGCGCCGTCTTTGGCGATGCCGCCCTGCTCATACTGCTTGCCCACCATGAAGCCGGTGATGTTCTGCAGGAACACCAGCGGGATGTTGCGTTGGCAGCATAACTCGATGAAGTGGGTGGCTTTCAAGGCGGATTCGGAAAATAATACGCCGTAGTTGGCGATGATACCCACGGGGAAGCCCATCAGGTGGGCAAAGCCGCACACGATGGTGGTGGCGTATCTCGACTTGAACTCCTGGAAGCGGCTGCCGTCGACGATGCGTGCGATGATCTCACGGGGGTCGGTGAGCTTGTGGAAGTCGATAGGAGCGAGGCCGTAGAGTTCGTGTGGATCGTACAGAGGTGCTTCAACCGGCAGCATGTCGAGCTTTTGACGGTGCGACTTCTCCAAAGTCTTGAAGATGTTGCGGCAGATCTGCAGGGCGTGCTGGTCGTTCTCGGCCAGATGGTCGGCGACACCCGATACGGAGGTGTGCATCTCACCGCCGCCCAGCTCTTCCGCCGTGACTACCTCACCCGTGGCAGCCTTCACCAACGGGGGACCGCCGAGGTAGATGGTGCCTTGGTTGCGCACGATGATGGTCTCGTCGCTCATGGCTGGCACATAGGCGCCTCCAGCGGTGCACATGCCCATCACGATGGCAATCTGGGGGATGCCCATGGCCGACATGCGCGCCTGGTTGTAGAAGAAACGTCCGAAATGGTCGCGATCGGGGAACACCGTGTCCTGCTCAGGCAGGAAGGCGCCGCCGCTGTCCACCATATAGACGCAAGGGAGGTGGTTTTCCATAGCGATCTCCTGGGCGCGGAGGTGCTTCTTCACCGTATACTGCATGTAGGTTCCGCCTTTCACGGTGGCGTCGTTGGCCACGATGACGGCCTCACGGCCTTGGATCACGCCGATACCTGTGACGATACCCGCCGAGGGGAAGTCGTTGTGGTAGGTGTCATAGGCCGCCATGGGTGAGAGTTCCAAGAACGGGGTGTTCGGGTCGATGAGCAAATCGATGCGCTCGCGGGCCAGCAACTTGTTGCGTTTCTTGTGTTTGGCCACGGCACTCTCGCCGCCGCCTTGCATCGAGGCCGCCATCGCCTCACGGTATTGTGCCATCAACTCAAGGAAGTTCTTCTCGTTCTGCTTGAACTCCGGCGAGTCGGTCTTGATATTCGATTTCAGTACTTGCATGACTCTGTTTTTCGTTGAAAAAACAAAATTACGAAAAAAAATTCTATCTTTGCAAATTCAATTCACGAAGATGTTAGAGAAAAATTCAAGCAAACGTCGTGTAGCTGGATCTTACGCCATGTCGCTGGTGAGTATCATGCTGGTGCTCTTCCTGCTTGGTGCGTTTGCCATCTTCATGATGCATGCCCGCAAGCTCTCCAACCACGTGAAGGAAAACATCGGCTTCGAGATCGTGATGAATAGCGACGTGAAAGAGGCCAACATCTTGCGTCTGCAGAAGGAACTCGACGCCATGCCTTCCGTGAAATCGACGGAATACATCACCAAGGCGGAAGCCATTACGCGATTGAGCGAAGACCTAGGTGAGGACTTTCTCGAATGGCTGGGCCCCGAGGAGAATCCCCTGCTGCCTTCCATAGACGTGCGTTTCCATGCTAACTACGCCAATAATGACAGCATTGCGTTGATTGAAAAAGCCATACTCGACAACCCTGATGTCAAAGAAGTATACTACCAGAAATCGCTGGTTGACCTGATCAACAATAACATTCGGAAGATTGCCATTGTATTGATGGTGGTGAGTTTGGCGTTGTTGTTCATTGCCATTGCGTTGATTCGCAATACGATACGACTCTCCATCTATTCCAAGCGCTTCTTGGTGAGGAGCATGCAGCTGGTGGGCGCCACCGAGAGTTTCATCCGCCGGCCTTTCCTCCGGCAGGGCGTTTCGCAAGGGTTCTTCGGAGGACTGTTGGCCGATCTTTTCTTGGTTGGCATTCTTTATGCAGTTTCGAAACGTCTTCCCGACTTAGTGCTGATTCAAGACATGACCGTCATAGGCCTAATCCTGGTTGGTGTGGTGTTGTTGGGGGTAGCTCTAGCCTGGTTCTCCACCCGTGCCGCTCTCGATAAATTCCTGAAAGCTGATTTAGATAAATTATATAACTGATAATTATAAAATTATGGCAAAACAAAATAACATTCCGGTAAAAGAGGAAAAGCCCCAAAGGACGCTTCCTTTTACTTGGCTCAACTATGTGTTGGTTCTTGCAGGTGTCCTGCTTATCGCTGTGGGCATGATCCTGATGATCGGCGGTGGTTCTGATGATCGTGATATCTTTAATGATAAAATGTTCGATTTCCAGCATATCACCCTGTCGGTCATACTGATCCTTATGGGTTTTGTGGTAGAGATTGTCGCAATTTTTGTCAGAAAGAAATAATCTGTTATCCCCATGAAATGGTTTGAAGCTTTAATACTCGGTATTCTTCAGGGACTGACGGAATACCTTCCGGTCAGTAGCAGCGGCCATCTGAACATCGGTCAGTATTTGTTTGGTGTCAATGGTGAAGATGCCTTGGATTTTACCATTGTGGTACATGTCGCCACGGTGCTGAGCACCTGTTTGATCCTTTGGAAGGAGATCGTGTGGCTGTTCAAGGATCTCTTCAAGTGGAAGTGGAACGATGGCACGAAATACATTGTCAACATCCTCATTTCGATGATTCCTGTTGGCATTGTCGGACTGTTTTTCAAGGACTCTATCGAAGCGGTTACCAATTATAACATTGTAGGAGCGGCCACAGGAAACCCGCTTCTTGTGGTGGGCATTTGCCTTTTGGTAACGGCTACGCTGTTGGCGTTTTCCTATTTTGCCAAGCCCCGCCAAAAGGAACATATCTCGCCGTTGCATGCCTTTGTCATCGGTATTGCCCAGGCGGTGGCGGCCCTCCCGGGTCTGTCACGTTCTGGTTCCACCATCGCTACAGGTCTGTTGCTCGGCAACAAGAAGGAAAAACTGGCCAAGTTCTCTTTCCTGATGGTTATCCCGCCCATCCTCGGTGAGGCACTTTTAGATGCCAAAGACTTGTTCTTCCCAAGTGCTGATGAGGTTGCCGTTGCTACATCGTCCTCGACTTCGACTTGGGTGCTGATCATTGGCTTTATTGCCGCTTTTATTACAGGTTGTTTTGCCTGCAAGTGGATGATCAATTTGGTGAAGAAAGGCAAGCTGGTGTGGTTTGCTGTGTATTGCGCCATTGTTGGTATCCTGGCTATCGTTGTTCCTTATATTGCCTGATCCAAGATCCTTATGTTCTATCCTGAAGAAGGTGCGGTTTTCTTGATCGACAAGCCCATCGATTGGACTTCGTTCGACACGGTGAACTTTGTCCGTGCCTTGTTCAAGCGTTTTTATAGCATCCGGAAACTCAAGGTGGGTCACGCCGGCACGTTGGATCCGCTGGCCACGGGGCTGCTCATCCTTTGCACTGGTCCCATGACCAAGCAGATCGAGGACTTCCAGGCACAAATCAAGACCTATACGGGATCGATGATCCTCGGACAAAGCACCCCGACCTATGACCTGGAGAGCGAGCCTGATGCGTTTTTTCCGACGGAGGGTATTACACCAGAACAGATCGAGGCTGCCCGGCTGAAATTCATCGGCGACATCAAGCAGCATCCGCCCAAATACTCTGCCATCAAGATCAAAGGGAAGCGCGCTTTCGACTATGCCCGTTCTGATGAAGAGATCGAGCTCAAGGCCCGCGACATTCATATTGAGGATTTCAAGCTAAACCTTGACCGTTTTCCGGAGATTGACTTTGAGGTCACCTGTAGCAAAGGCACTTACATCCGCAGCTTGGCCCATGATTTCGGACGTGAGCTCGGCAACGGTGCCTGCCTCAAAAGCCTACGCCGTACCTGCATCGGCGACTTCCGCGTAGAGGATGCCTGGCAGCTCGAAGACCTTAAAAATGAAATCATTGCATCGGGTGATGAATACAAAAAGTTGAAGGAAGCTCTTGACAAAACTTCGTGATTGATGTATCTTTGCGCCCGAAAATAATACGATACAAATGAAATTATCTCAATTTAAATTCAATCTGCCTCCTGAGCTGATTGCCAATTATCCTGTCAACAATCGCGACGAAGCCCGTTTAATGGTGCTCGACCGCAAGACCCAAACCATCGAACATCGTGTGTTCAAAGACTTGGTGGATTATGTGAAGGATGGCGATGTGTTTGTGATCAATAATACAAAAGTGTTTCCCGCACGTTTATATGGTGAGAAGGAAAAGACCGGCGCCAAGATAGAAGTGCTGCTATTGCGTGAGTTGAATCACGAGAGCCGCCTTTGGGACGTGCTGGTGGATCCTGCCCGAAAGATCCGTATTGGCAATAAGTTGTATTTCGGAGAGGGCGACGAACTAGTGGCTGAGGTCATCGACAACACCACTACCCGTGGTCGTACCCTGCGTTTCCTCTTCGACGGCACCTATGACGAGTTCAAGCAGACGATCTTCTCGCTGGGTCACACCCCGCTGCCGAAGGAGATCTTGGAACGCCGCGAGAACCAGGAGCTAGTACCTGAGGATGCGGAGAATTTCCAAACCATCTATGCTAAGGTGGAGGGCGCTGTGTCGGCACCTACCGCGGGATTGCACTTCAGCAAGATCCTCATGAAACGCTTGGAGTTGATCGGTGCTACTTTTGCCGAACTTACCTTGCATCCCGGCATGGGTAACTTCCGTGATATTGAGGTGGAAGACCTCACTAAACATAAGAGCGACTCGGAGGAGATGGTGGTCGACCAGGAATGCTGCGACCTCGTCAACGAAGCCAACCAGCGTCATAGCAATGTGTTCGCCGTAGGCACCACCACCATGAAAGCGCTGGAGACCGCTCAGACCATTAATGGTAAGATCAAGCCCTTCAACGGCTGGACCAATAAGTTCATCTTCCCGCCGTACACCTTCTCGGTGGCCAACTGCATGATCACCAACTTCCACCTGCCCAAGTCGCCGATGATGATGGAAACCGCTGCTTTTGCAGGTTACGACTTCTTGATGAAGGCCTACAAAGAAGCCGTCAACGAGAAATACCGCTTCTTCACCTACGGTGACGCGATGCTGATTATTTAAGAAGCAAGAAGTTCTCCGACATTTGCGGGATTCAGAGCCCATTCGTAGGTATAGGCCTCGTCGGCCTCTTCGGGGTTGTCGACGGGGGTAAGCCCTTGTGCTTCCCGTTTTAGATCCAATAATGCTCCCACGCTCAGCTTTTCTTTGAGTTTCTTGAGGAGTAACTCTACCGCTTCGCCGTTGCAATCTTTCAGGGTCTGTCCCATAAAGGGCATTTCTAACCAGTAAATCTCGCGGGCGGTCACGTCTAGTATGCCGAACACCAGTCCCTTGCTGAGGTTGGCCTCGCTGATGCGCACCAAATGCTGCACGCACGAGGGGTCATAGGCCACGCCGGTCTCGTCGGAGATGGTCATGGGATAGGCGGAGTTCATCCAGCCCACCATGAGGTTGGGTGAAAGTTTTCCGTTGGTGTAGGCGTTGCAGGTGAAGGTGACATAGCGGGCGCCGGCTTCCTCCAGATCGGGGAGAGAGAGTTCGATATATTCCGCTGTGCCCACTTCGTCGGGGATATGTTGGATGTCGCCAGAGTGCTTGGCTCCAGGTGCGATAAGGCTATAGTAGGCGCATTCCTCCACCATGTCACCCTGAAGGGCGATGCGGCAGCTGAGGTCCATGTCGAGATGCTGCGCTGGCAGTCCCTTGCCCCATTGCATGAAGAGTCTGACGGAATCGCCTTCCACGGGGAATCGGGTGCCTTGCAGAGCGCAGGCAGTGTCTTGGATGGTGGTGCTACGGTCGCCTACGCTGACGGGGATGTCGTAGAGACGCGGGTCAATATAAATGGTCTTGGCTTCGGTGTGCTGTTGGGCGAAACGTTGACGCATAGCCCTGACATACAATTCTTTAACGTCTTTTGCCATCGTTTGGAGTTCCTCGTCGCTGTAAAGTGATATTAGGGCGTTCCGATCGATGGTCTTGGTGCCTCCGGTGATGGGACGGGCGAGACGTGGGCCGTTTTGATCGAAGTAGAGTTCAGCGTTGTTGCCTAGGCTGAGGATGAGTCGTGCCGGCAATTTATCGAGGATGGTAGAGAAAGCTTGCAAGGTGTCGTCCTTGCCGAAACGAAGCATGGTGGCAAAGAGACATCGTGCAAACAGCCCTGGCCGCTCGCAGAGCATCTTCAACGTCTCGTTTTTGTCGTTTCTACGCTGAGCTTGGTCGAGTTTGCCCTGCCAGGTTTCGTAGTCCTGTTTATAGAACACATTGAGAATCTCGGCGAGATGTTCAAACCCCTGTCGCCGCGAATATTCGCCCAGACGCAGGGCATGGATCATCCGCACCCACATGCCCCGTTTTGGGTTCATGTTTTCTGCAGCTTGAAGGGCGGTCATCGGCAACGCATTTAACCAGGTGGCGGCCATGCGGCACTGCATGCGGTTGTATTTCAGCTTCAGCTCCTGACGTTTCTTTTCGGCTTTCTCGTCGCTTTGGTCCGCTGGCGTCCAGTGGTTGCGGTTGGCCTTCCGTTCGAGCTCGATCAGCACTTTGGGTTCAATGATCTTGGCCTGTCCGGTCTTCTCGTACCAGAAAAACCTTAAAATGTCAGTTGGTGTCTTCAAAAACCTCTTTCCCAACTCTTCACTCTTCACTTTTAACTCTTCACTCATAATCACCACCATCATCGTCTCTTTCATGGGAATCTCCATGTCCTCCGGCACCTCAAGTTCTTGAAGCAACAGTTTCAGCGAGTCCATCTGGGTGGCGTCTAAAGGAGTGGGGGAGGCCAATAGTTTCAGGAAGACGTCTTTTACGTCGTTCATGGTGAACAACCTCAGTTCTTTAAGCTTGCTTCCTTGGCCGTGATACACAAAATTCGAGATGTGGAACGGTGTGCCGCAGTAGGGACAGCCGTTGTAACGCTCCAGGGGGAAGGTGCCCTCGGGGATGAAATGTCCACAGGGAAGCTTCGTTCCTTTGAAGCCAGCTTCTTCGCCGCCGAACAGGTTGACCAGAAAAGTGATGACGTGGTCCATACGGGTCTCGCCCGTGGGAGTGTCCCAACCTTTCACCAGCGGTGCCCAGTTCAAGTCGACTCCTAACGCCTCGTTGATCATTAGCGTGATGTCGCCAAGGGTTTTGGCAGGTACCCTACTCAAGGCGTGAAGCAGTTCTTCGCTCACGCTATAGCCATTTTCTTTCAACCGATTCACAAAAGCCATCAAAGGCACCGTCGGCTCATAGGGGCCGGTCAGCCCGTCGCGTTCGACAGGCAAAAAAATTGCCCTATAGCGTAGGGCAACCTTTTGGAGAACTTGTTCGTTCATCGTTGTTGGTTTTAATAAGGTAATTGCGAAGCTAAAATACAAGGGCGAACCCTCAAATAATGTGAAGAAGTAAGCCTCACTTGGACCTTTATTAGATTGCAAAAATAATAAAAGTTTGTGAAAAAAACACTATTTTTGCACCAAATTTTAAGATTAAAACTATGAATCAGGAAGATTTCTTTAAAAAGATCACCGCTCATGCCAAGGAATACGGTTTCATTTTTCCTTCGAGCGAGATTTATGACGGACTTTCAGCAGTTTACGACTACGGCCAAAATGGCGTGGAGTTGAAGAAAAACATCCGCGAATATTGGTGGAAAGCTATGGTGCAGCTGCACGAGAACATCGTGGGCATCGATGCCGCCATCTTCATGCACCCTACCACCTGGAAAGCATCGGGCCACGTCGACGCTTTCAATGATCCTTTAATCGACAACCGCGACAGCAAGAAGCGCTACCGCGCCGATGTGTTGGTCGAAGATTATATGGCCAAGATCGAGGACAAGATCAATAAGGAGATCGAAAAAGCCCGCAAGCGTTTCGGTGATGCCTTTAACGAGGAACAGTTTGTGACCACCAACCCCCGTGTGCTCGAGCACAAGGCCAAGATCGAGGAAATCAGCCATCGCCTCTATGGCGCCATGGAGCGTAACGACCTCGACGCCATCAAGCAACTCATCCTCGACTTGGAGATTGTCTGCCCCATCAGCGGCACCCGCAACTGGACCGACGTGCGTCAGTTCAACCTGATGTTCGCCACCAAGATGGGCAGCGTGGCCGACGGCTCCGACACCATCTACCTGCGTCCCGAGACCGCACAGGGCATCTTTGTCAACTACCTCAACGTGCAGAAGACCGGCCGCATGAAGATTCCGTTTGGCATCGCCCAGACCGGTAAAGCCTTCCGCAACGAGATTGTGGCCCGTCAGTTCATCTTCCGTATGCGTGAGTTCGAGCAGATGGAGATGCAGTTCTTCGTTCGTCCTGGCACGGAACTCGAATGGTTCCAGCACTGGAAACAGGAACGCCTCAACTGGCACCTCTCGTTGGGTCTGCCGGCTGAAAAATACCGCTTCCATGATCACGAGAAGCTGGCCCATTATGCCAACGCCGCCACTGACATCGAATTCGACTTCCCCTTCGGCTTCAAGGAGCTGGAAGGCATCCACAGCCGCACCGACTTCGACCTCTCGGCCCACGCCAAATACTCGGGCAAGAAGCTCCAATACTTTGATCCCGACACCAACGAGAGCTACACGCCTTATGTCATCGAGACCTCCATCGGCCTCGACCGTATGTTCCTCGCCATGTTCAGCAACGCCTACACCGAGGAGAAGCTGGAAGACGGCTCGGAGCGCGTGGTGCTGAAGTTGCCGGCCATCCTGGCACCTTATAAGGTCGCCGTGCTGCCACTGGTGAAGAAGGACGGTCTGCCGGAGAAAGCCCGCGAGATCATTGACGCGCTGAAGTTCGACTTCATGTGCCAGTATGAGGAGAAGGACTCCATCGGCAAACGCTACCGCCGTCAGGATGCCATCGGTACCCCGATGTGCGTCACCGTCGACAACGACACCTTGGTCGACAACACCGTCACCGTCCGCGACCGTGACACGATGACCCAGGTCCGCGTCCCGATCGAGAACCTCCGCGCGATGATTTTCGACGAGCTGAAACCGAAGAAATAATCCCCCGCAGGGGCAAAATTCCCATAGCCCAGGGCAACGCCCTGGGCTTTTTGTGATAGCTATCACATAGCTAACCGTTTTTTGGAAATATTGATTATCAATAAGTTATAATTTAATTTTGTGACTTATTGATAGCGATGGCCTCCCAAACCCTTGACAAGACTTTTTTTCGAACCTAACTTTGCAACATGCTTAGGTCGAAGCCTCATATTACGCTTTTGATTCTTCTGGCGGCCATCCTTTTTGCCGCCTGTCAATCCAATTCAAGGCAGTTGGAAAAGGCTCGGTCTTTGTATGAACAAGGTCTGGAGTTGTCGCCCGAGAACTCCGTAGCAGCTGCCGAGACCTATAGCGAAGCCCTTTTAGTGCTCGACCGTTGCAACCCCGACCATCCTGAAGTGCGTCGACTGAAAGCGCTGATCGAAGATCAACTCGGTACCCGGTATTGGAAAAACGGCTTGAAGGAGGAAGCGCTTAGCCTTCATCTGGATGCCATCGAGATTTTCCGCACGATGCCAGGTTCGATGGCGTTGACGAATGCTTTGCAAAATGCTGGTAGGGTGGCTGCTTCGTTACATCGTGTGGAAGAAGCCCGGCAATACTACGAAGAAGCCCTTCAACTCGCTCAAACCCAGAAAAATAAGCAGTCGTCAATGGATGTTCTGCTGGAGCTGTGTCGCGATGTCTATATGGAAGAAGGTGAATACGAGAAAGTCATTGAAGGGGTGACGAAAGCGTTGGAAGGCGGCGCCCGACCCGACCTCTGCCACCTGACCCTTGGCATGGCTTATTATTATATGGAGAACGATGCCCAGGCCATCGAACACCTTACTCTGGCGACCCAAAGCGGGAAAGCCGGTGTCAGGATGTCGGCCTATCAAGGCCTGTATCTGATTGATGAGTTGCAAGGCAAGTATCCGGAAGCCTTGGAAAACTTCAGACTTTTCAACGAAAACATGATGCAAGCCCACGGGGAACAGCACAGCGAAGCCGTGCAACGCATCCAAAAGGACTATGAATTGCAAGCGCAGAAAAACGCTTTGCAAGCGGATCAAAAGATCAAGACCATCTATTTCTGTTTGATAGTAGGTGTTCTGGTTGTGGTCCTGGTGCTGACGCTCTTGCTGTTGCGACAGAAAACCTTGAAAAACAAGTTGATGGACGAGGAGAACCAGCGGCAATTCGAAACAGCCTTGAAGAAAAACAAAGTCTTTGTAACCGCCCTGGCTCTCACGGAGCAAATCACGGTAAGCACCGTCGACTTTAATCTCGAAGCATCGGAGTGGAACGACTATCTGGAGTTGATCGACTTGGTTTACAGCGACTTCACCAAGAAACTCTTGGAGCGTTATCCCACCTTGACCAAGACCGACTTGCAGATTTGCAGCCTCTCCCGACAGGGTTTTAGCAACCAGGTGATTTCCATCATGATGAACCTGCAGACCAATAGTTACGCCCGTCGCAAGTATCGCATCAAACAAGAAAAGATGAATGGCGCTAATGATGACCGTAGTTTTGAAGAAATAATCAATGAAATATAAACCGTTATGAAAAAATTATCTTTTATCCTCCTCCTTTGCCTCGGCCTTCTCGCTCCGCTGACGGCGCAAAACATTTGGAAGCCAATTGAAATGGAAGGCGAATTCCTCGGGGTCTCCGCCGACGGCAGCATTTTTAGCAACTGGGGCTATAGCGGCCTCCATCGCTCGCAGGATGAAGGTGCAACATGGGAATTGAACTACGATTTGAGTTATGTCAGCTCAAAACATTTCATCATCAATGACAATAACCGCATCTTCATTTTCAACATGAACAACCATAGGCTCTATTATTCCGACAACAATGGTAACACCTGGCAGGAACAGTCCTCAGGCATCTCTACCAATTGGGTAGATGGAATGTATTCACTATCCAACGACACCATTGTTATGGCAAACCATGACAAGGTTTTTTGGACCTTGGACGGGGGCGATTCGTGGAACGAAACAACCATCGATTTCGTTGGCGACAATGAGATTAGTTGCATTCTCGCCGACCATGAGGGAAACGTTTTTATAAGCACTTGTAATCCTGTCCCAATTTATGAGATGGGCATCTACACCACTACTTTTGACAATGTTGAAAACTGGACTTTGATGTTAGAAATCCAAATGATTTACCACATGGAACTGGATCCCGAAGGTAACGTGGTGACAGGCGGTGGCGGACAATATCATCACCACCCTGGCTTCTATCTCGTGCCCGACAGGCGATTCACTATTGCCGATAACGGCATCGTTTATGACCTTCACAATGTGGGTGGCAATAGTGATTACGATTACACGGTGTTGCGCTATTCCGCCGATCACGGTCAAACTTTTTATGAATATGGCGAAGCCTTGCCGCTCTATTCTCCTGCTCCAGGCGGTTTGGGAGATGGCTCCATTTATAAAGGCCGCGACGGACATTTGTATTTTGGCGGTCATGGTGTTCGCATGAAAAGCGTATTCAATACCAACGACATTCATTACATTGAAGGCGAAGTCGTTGTTTTACCAGATGCTTTTGCCTTTGGAAATTATCCACACGGTGCAGGACAGGCAATCAGGGTGGATGACGATCACATCTATCCCGTGACGGTAGACGGTTTTCGCCCAAATCCCACCGATTTGAGCAGACTTATCGTGCGTTATGACACCATCCCTATGGGTGCCACTATCGGTGCGTTTGGAACCATCAAAGAGATGCATGACTATGTGGGAGATTCGCAAAATGTGCTGGATATCCAGCAAACTACAGCACATTATAACGATGCCATCACTGCGACGCTTGAAGAAAACTGGGAAGATAACAAAGTGATGATCACAACTAATAATCCTCCTTATCAAACTTATTACATTACCATTAATGGTGAGCAACAGGAATTTCCGCTTACCTTCAATGGCGTGACATTAAATGCGGGATGTTTGCCTCGTACCTTCATTGGACATTGCGGTATCCAGATGAACCAATACGCTGTTTCGTATAATAGTATGGAATTAACTGATATTCAATCATTTATGGATTACAACTACCAAATAGAAGGTACACTTACCACGGATTTTTGGGATCCGCCATGTCTTTCCTGTCCTTGTGAGGAAGACGAGAATCAGCATTTTTTGACCGTACTTCCTTCCAGCTTGGTTGTTCCTCATTATCTGATGCGCAACGGCCAACTTTACAAAGACACGTTCATCAACAACGACATATTCAGGGAAGGCATGCATGTTGATATCAAAGGAATACGGCACTTCCGTTATGATATGCCCGGCGATGAGGTGAATGTCGTCGAATTAGTGGAGATGGACACCGACGAGGAAACCACCTTGACGGGAACCATTGTTGATGCTCCTATGCCACACACTGGATACATCCCTTTACCAGGAATGGAGCTCGCCTTTATGGCGAATGGCAGGAGATATTATCTTGAAAACGAACAAGACTATGATGCTGGGGAATGGTTCCTCGTAGGGAACGATACCGTTTATGTCAATGGTCAGGAAATCAGGGCGACGTTCACGTCAAAAATGATGTTGGATTACGATTTGAATTACTATTACCGTATCAATATCACCGAAGTGGAACCTGTGAATGAAATCTTCCCTCGCGGCACCGAATGGTATTATGAAATCAAGCATCTGACGGGCGACATTACCTACCAGCATCTCGAATACGCTTCGGATACCGTCATCAATAGCAGACGGACCAAGATCCTTGTGGAGACCAACACGATGTACGACAAGGAGCAGTGGGTGGATCAGGAATACATCTACGAGGACGGCGACAAAATCTATTGGTGGAACAAGGACCTCGAGGATTTCACCTTGCTTTATGACTTTGGTGCCGAGGTGGGCGATGAATGGGAGATCAACGGAGGATGGTTCAGCATCACGGTCCATGTGGACGCAGCGCAGATGGTCACCTTCAAGAGTCAGCCCTATCGGGTGTTGAGTGTGAGTGATGTGAGTGGTCTGTTTACCGGCGACATCATCTGCGGCATCGGCCATCAGAACCGTTTCTTCCCGGAGAGCCCCATCGCCAAGGATTATGAGGTAGACGGCTTGCGCTGCTTCTGGCAGGACGGCGACTTGATCCTCACCATGGGCGAGGAGGACTGCGATGCCGTTTATTACGAATATCACGATGTGGACGAGAACCCCGAGGCATCGTTTACGATCTATCCCAACCCGAGCAATGGCCTGTTACATGTAGAGACGCAGCGCGCCACGTTTCTACCGATGGAATACCGTATCACCAACCTGCTAGGCCAAACCCTTTTATCGGGTGTCCTCGAGGGGCAAACCATCGACGTTTCTACTTTATCCAATGGTTTTTATCTCTTAAAAATTCAAAATTCAACAATTAAAATAATTGTAAATCAATAATTTATATTATTCACAAACCTGTGTTTCACAACTTTGTGAATCACAACATTGTGAAATATCAAAAATCGTTGTACCCCCAAGTGTCTAATAGACAAACCATGGACAAGACAATTATTAAGTTATTGATTAACAAATAATTAAAAAATTTCACTATTCCAAACAGATAGACAAGCCCCTGTCACCCCTTGACAAGGGCTTCTTTTTGACTGTATCTTTGCAACAGCAATCAAAAATACGCATACCATGAAAAAAATCGTTTTTCTTACCCTATTCTTAATGATGGCTTGGTGTGGTTTTGCCCAGCAGCCCCTTTATGATTTTTCTGCAATATGCGAATCGGGACAACGATTATATTTCAAGAAGTTGTTGGGCGAATCTCAAAAAGTAATGGTTACGTATCCAAGTCATGAATACGCTGAACATCCCAAACCCATAGGAGATCTAATCATTCCCACAACCGTAGCATATAACGATACTATCTATACGGTTACTCAGATAAATAACGGCACTTTCTTTTTTTGCGACAGCCTTACTTCAGTGGTTTTTAGCGATTCGCTTGAAAGAATCTGCAACGGTGCTTTTGGACAATGTACAAGATTGGCCCATATATCAGCATTTCCGGAAACCTTGATTGATTTAGGTAGTAACACGTTTTACTACTGTTATCAACTCCTTGAACCGATCACTATTCCGGCACAAATTACGGAGTTGAAATCAACGGTTTTTAAAGATAGTGGCATCACGGCGATCCATATTCCAGCTGGAGTTATAAGCATTAAACAGACTGCTTTTTCTGGGTGCAGGCAATTACGATCCATAGAGGTTGATGACGCAAATCCTGTTTATGATAGCCGTAATCACTGCAACGCGCTGATCGAAACTGCAACAAACACCCTTTTTTTGGGGTGCAAAAACACAAACATTCCTTTTGGTGTAACCAGTATTGCATCAGGTGCTTTTTCTTCTTCGGGGAAACACATCATTCTTCCCAATTCCGTTGAGCGATTGGAGGACGGTGCTTTCTTAAGATGCGATTCGTTGTTTAGCATCACGCTGCCATCATCCGTTTCATATATTGGCGACAAGGCATTAGGATGCTTGAATTTAACTTCTATTACATCACGATCATCAGTGCCGCCGACAGCTGTTTTCGAGGCAGAATCTGGATTATATTACCATAACAGTTTTTATAATGTTGACACGAATATTCCTGTTTATATTCCGAGAGGCTCGATCAATGCATACAAAACAGCTCCCGGTTGGAGTTATTTTCATCAATTCATCGAACTAGAAACTTACTATGATGGCGAATGGTATTACGAAATCCTCAACGATAATGGCAGCATCACCTACCAATATCTACAATGCGTCGGCGACACTACCATCAATAACGAGAGAACCAAGATTGTCGTGCGAACTAACCAGATTTACGACAAAAGTGGTCAAACCGAAGTCACCCGCGAGTGCCTTTTTGAACGCGAAGGCGTCGTATATTGGTGGAACAAGGAATTGCAGGAGTTCACTGTGCTTTATGACCTTACCGCCGAGGTTGGCGACGAATGGGAGATCAAGGTGGGAGCGAAAAGCATCGTCATGCATGTGGATGCCGTGGGCAATTATGAGTATGATGGCAAGACCTACAAAATGCTCCGTGTGAGCGATTCCGACCATCTTTTCAGTGGAGACATCGTGTGCGGCGTTGGCCATCTCACCAGCTTTTTCCCTGAAAAGCTGATGAATCAAGATAAAGGCTACCGCGTGGAAGGCATCCGCTGCTTCTGGCAGGATGAGAATCTTGTTTTCCAATACGGTGACAAAGACTGCGACGAGGTGTATGAACAACATCATCACGGTGTCGATGAAACCGACCTCGCCAACAACATTCGGATCTATCCTAATCCGACCACCGGCCTGCTGTATGTTGAGACGTGCCAGGATGCGTTTCTACCGTTGGAATACCGTATCACCAATATCATGGGACAAACCTTATTGTCTGGTACGGTCACTAAAACCATCGATGTCTCCATGTTGCCCACCGGCCTGTATTTCATCACCCTCGGTGACCAAACTCTGAAATTCACCAAACAATGAGAAAAGTTTTGCTCTTCATAGTGACGCTGGCACTGACGGCAGGCTTGACCGCCTGCCGTCAGGAGACCCGTGCCATAAAGGAAGCCGAGACATGCTTCCAAGAAGGGCAGGAGCAACGTGCCGCAAGAAACACCGAAGCGGCCGCGGAATCGTTTAGTAATGCCTTGCTGGCCGTCAACCGCTGTGACCAACAACGTTCCGAAGTAAAACGACAGAAGGCCCAAATCGAGGATAACTTGGGTACTATGTACTGGAAACATGGACTGAGCGATGAAGCCCTTGAACTGCATCTTGATGCCGTGGCCCTGCTCCGCGAGTTGGACGAGCCAGATTTGCTGATGAAAGCCTTGCAAAATTGCGGTCGGGTGACGGCCTCCATGCAACGCATCCAAGAAGCCCAAACCTATTACAACGAAGCTATTCAGTTGGCCGAAAATCTTCATGATACGACTTCCCTTAATGAGCTGCTGATGGAAACCAGCCACGACCTTTATCTGGAAAGCGGTGATTATAACCAAGCCATTGAGGATGCTACCAAAGCTTTAAACGGCGGTGCCGATCCAGGTTTCTGCCATCTGGTCGTCGGCCTTGCGCATTACTATCTGACGGAGGACAGTCTCGCTTTCATCCATCTTCAAGAGGCGACTCAAAGTCCGAAAGCCGGAGTCCGCAGGTCGGCTTATGAAGGACTGTATCAGTTGTATCAACTGGCGGGCGATTATCCGAATGCATTGGAATGTCACGAGTTGTACAGCGAAAATATGATGCAGGCCGATCAGGAGTTCCGCAGCAGCGAAGTGGAGCGCATCAAGGCTGATTACGACTTGCAATGGCAGAAGTACGAGATGGAAGCGAAACGAAGGACAAGTCGCCTCTATTGGAGTCTGCTTGTGGGTGCTTTGCTGGTGATTCTGACGGTGGTGCTTTTGCTGCTGCGACAGAAAACGCTGAGTGCCAAACTGAAGACCGAGGAGATGAAAAACGAGCAGGAATTAGCCTTGAAGAAAAACAAGGTATATGTCACCGCTCTGGCACTTACCGAACAGGTTACCGCCTCAACCCTCGACTTCAACCTCAACGATGGTGAATGGGAAGATTTCATTGAACTTGTCGACAAGCTACATGGCGGCTTCACCCAACGGCTACTCGCCAAATATCCCACCCTCACCCAAGGCGACCTCCAAATCTGCTGCCTCTCCAAACAAGGCTTCAGCAATCAGGTCATCGCCATCCTGATGAACCAACAGACCGCCTCCTATGCTCGCCGCAAATCACGCATCAAGCAGGAAAAGATGAACGGACTCACCGACGAAAGGAGCTTTGAACAAATTATTGATGAATTATAAACAACTTAGTATATGAAAAAGGCTGTATTTATTCTGCTGTTTTCAGTGTTCGCCGTCAAGGGTTTTTCTGACGCTTTTGACTTCTCTGCCGTATGTGAATCGGGTCAGACCTTATATTATAAAATCATCTCGGGAGATCATCATGAAGTGGAAGTAATAGCTCCGGGTGTCTCATGGAGTTTGCCATCGTGGGATGGCTATGCTGAGCCAGTGGGAGATCTTGTTATCCCTGAAATGGTTGAAAACAATGGCATTGTGTACACTGTGGTTTCCATAGGGTTAGACGCTTTTCGAGACTGTCAGGAGATAGCCTCCGTGGTGTTGCCCGCCAATATCCGTAGAATATATGGAGAAGCTTTTTTTCAATGTAGAGGATTATCAGGCGACTTGGTCATTCCCGACAACTGTACTTTCATAGGAGGATATGCTTTCAAGAAATGTAAGATTACATCGCTTACCATAGGTTCCGCTGTGGACACGATCCAAGGAGGTGCTTTCGCCAGTTGCACAAGTCTGCAAACTATCCAATGCAACACGCCGACACTACCTTACATCGACCATGATTATTTCTTTGAGGAAACCATCTTTAACAGTGTGCCCGCTGATATCCCTGTTTATGTCAATTGTCTGGCTTTCGACCAGTTTCATATGAGCATGGATTGGAGCCGCTTCACTCAAATGGACGGCGTCTTTTTAGGCGCCCCATCGTTGACAGTGGAGGTTAACAATCCCGTGTTTGGAACCGCCGAAGTGGTTTCGGTTCCTGAGGGTTGCGATGATGCTACGGCCACAGTTCGTGCTACCCCCAGTCCGGGTCATGTCTTTGGCTGTTGGAAAAGAAACGGAACGGTTGTATCCGACAACGCTGAATATACTTTCATATTGGATCGTGATGTCACACTTATCGCTTGTTTTGACCAATCCGTCACGGTATATGACACCATCGGATACCCGGTTCACGTCGTTGGTCGGAAGATGAATAGCTCAGGACAAGTGGTAGACGAAATCGTTACGGACTTTATTTACAATACAGAAAATGGACAGCTAACCCAGTATTCTTTCCCTGGCGGTCTTAGCACAACCAGCTTCTCTTTTTATCAATACCCCGATAAACCTAGTTACATTTGCACGGTAACGGCGGAAGGACCTAAGGACAAAGGTCCAGGTCCATGGTATGATACCTACTCGTTTACATATGAGGACGATCAGAAGAAACATGAAGAACATTACGGCTGGTGTAATGCTTTTGATGACCCTCATGACTATTGGGATTATTATTACGAAGACCATCACTTAACCCAAGTGGATTATAGTAGTGAATACGAAGACGTTTATGATACCCTTTCCCGCCATCTTTATTCTTATGAAAATGGATACAAAACCCGAATTGACCAGTATTATCAGGGGCATTCGGACAGCATGTCTCTTTCCTCGATAACCATCAACCATTATAATGAGCGGCAACAAATCTTGACTTCTCAAACAGATACTTACAACAATGCGGGGGAAATCACAACAAGAACCCTTAAAACATACACTTATACTGCTCACAATAAGACAGACAGCATTATCACACAAACCTACAACGATGGCATTTGGGCCAATTCCGGGATGGCGCATTATGTTTATGATATGAAGAACCGTGTCGTGGAATACCAGACGGGCTCGTGGTCGATGGAAAACGCCACATGGAATGTCACCAAGCGAGTGATCTATGACTTCAATGATGATTTGCAAACACTGACGGTTTCGTTCCGAAAGATAAACGGTGATGAATGGGGATGGGACTATTATTCAAATCAATCCTTGTTCAACGACTCGAGATTGTACGAATGGCAAAGAGTGTTGCGTCAAACTTATGGAGGCAGCAACATCGGTCAATTTGTGTTTAACATGTATTATGAGATGGAAGAAGTCTTTTTCCCGTTTTTATCGGAGTGGTATTACCAAATCAAGATGGAAAACGGTGATATCACCTACCAGCATTTGGAATACGCCAGCGATACAACAATTAACAATGACAGGGCAAAGGTGATCGTGCGCACCAACCAGATTTACGACAAGGAAGGACAAACCCAAGTAACCCACGAATACATCAAGGAGGAAGACAACAGAGTGTATTGGTGGAACAAGGAGCTTCATGAGTTCACCATGCTTTACGATTATGCAGCCAAGGAGGGCGACGAATGGGAAATTAAAGTTGGCACCGAAAGTATCCTGGTTCATGTTGACGGTGTGGAGGCTTATGAACACGATGGCGAAACCTACAAAATACTTCATATCAGTGATGTAGGCGATGTTTTCAGCGGATACATTGTCGTTGGCATTGGCCATACGACCAGTTTCTTCCCGGAGAAGCTGATGCGTGGAGCTCAAAATTATAAGGTGGATGGTCTGCGTTGCTATTTGGTTCAAGACGCGTTGCTCTATCATGACGGTAATAAAGATTGCGACGCCGTTAGCTTATATGCGGTGGATGAAAATGGAACAGAGGGTTTGGTCGTTTATCCCAATCCCACTGATGGAATATTACACATCGCAGGGATGCCACATAATGTGGGGCTGTCACACTGTGGCAGCCCTACAGGGCAAACGGAATATCGCATCACCAACCTGATGGGTCAAATCCTGTTGTCCGGCCAGGTAGAGACGTGCCATGGCGCGTCTCTACAGACGACGATAGACGTTTCGTCCTTGCCATCAGGAATGTATTTCATCACCTTAGGCCACCAAACCCTGAAATTCACCAAACGGTGAGAAAATGTTGTTTGACGTCCTTATGATGCCAACATCTTGGCACAACGATCGATGATTTCGTTGGCGAGACGGAAACCGTCATCACAAACCGGTTTGCTGGGGGTTCCGTCGTAATCCATCGAGAGATGCATTACATTATAGCTGCTGTTTACCAACGCCAACAGTTTTTTGTCCCGCTTTCTCACAGCCTCCCGATAATCGTCAACGTCAACACGGGTGCGACGGTCTGCCCTGACGTGGAACACCGCGTCCAAGGCCATCAACACAGCATGCCATAGATAATGGCCTGCGGCACGAACATATTTATCGTCCTCATAAAGCTTCAGTTCCTGGTTATAATCCCCGTTTTCAGCCAACGCTTTTCGAGCATTGTCAACATAACGTCGCGACTCTTCTATTAAATTTTTCTTTTTCATAAAAGCTCTTTTCCTTTTTACGTTGCAAAGATAAAACGTTTTTGAAAAATATCGATAACAAAATCGTTGAAATTTTAGAATTAATTTATATTTGTTTTTATAACTTCGTGAATTTCGTTGTTGTGAAATGCCCCAATTGCCGTATCTTTGCTGAAAATTTCAGCAAATGAAAATCAAATGTAACTACTGCGGTGCGATGATCGACGAGACGGAAGAACGCTGTCCCAACTGCGGCGCACCGCTCTCAGGAGCCAACCGTACGGCCAACGAACAACCTAAAACGATCGAGGAGTTGAAGGAATGGTATGTGGCACACCATCTGCCGGCTCCGGAGATCACCCGTTTCTTTATCGGCAAGGATATCCGTGACCCCAAGGCCTTTGGTATCTATAAGAACGGCGTCGGCGACTTTGTGGTTTACAAAAACAAGGCTAACGGCGAGCGCGCCATCCGTTACCAAGGCGCCGATGAGGCTTATGCCGTCAACGAGCTATACCAAAGACTGAGAGCCGAGATCGTCGACCAGAAAGGCCGTCAGCCCGGAGGTCCATCGACCCCCGCCACGCCAACCCAGAAGAAGAAAAAGAAAAAAGGCTGTGGCTGCATGATAGCCATCATCGTGGTCTTCATCATCGGCGCAATCTTTGCCATCTTCGACAAAACACCTCCGAACGGCTATTATAACTATCAGGGAACACAGTATTATCACCAAGGCTCTTCGTGGTATTATTACGACAAGGCGACCGACGACTGGTATAAGTCTTCGTCAGATATCGACATCGATGAGGACAATGCCGACCAATACCGCATCTACACCCACGAAGGGTCGGACTTCGAGTCGTCTTCGTGGTACGATTCAGGAAGTTATGACGACGACGATGACTACGACTCGGATTACGACTATGGAGGCTCGGATTCGTGGGATAGCGGATCAACCGACTGGGACTCGGATTGGTAACGGAGAACGGAGAACGGACAACGGACAACGGAAAATGAAACGGACATTTCTAGCTATTCCCATCACTGTAGGGATCGAATACCCGGCCCTGGTGCAGCGTCTCCAGAACAACCTGGAACATGAACGCAGAAACATTAATTGGTGTAAAACCAACCAGATCCATCTTACCCTGAAGTTTGTGGGCGACACCCCCGACCAGGACGTCCCGAAGATTATCGAAGCCTGCCAGCAGGTGGCCAAGAGGCATCAGCCTTTCACCATGGACTTCAATCGCACGGGCATCTTCGGCAGCAACCACTCGCCTAGGGTGTTGTGGCTCGGCATGAAGGATGAGCCCAAGGCGCTTTATGATCTGGAAGAAGACGTCCTCGACGCCTTCGACAGCCTCGGCTACCTCCGCGACAGGCAGAACTTCGTGCCTCACCTCACTGTGTGCCGTATCAAGACGCTCGTCGACAAACCTTTCTTCCAGCAGGTCTATCAGGGCATCGAGCAGAAGACCTACCTCCATACCGATGTCAAGGAGATTGTATATCTTCAGAGTTTCCTTCAGCCCACGGGCGCTTTTTACAAACCTCTGAAAAGAATTCCGTTGGGTGAATCAAAATAATTCTTATCTTTGCGAATTGCTCAAATAAAGAAGCTCTAAAGTCTAAATTCATAATTCTAAATCATAATATAATGGAAATTCGTAAATTAGAACAAATGTTCGAGGTTTTGCGCAGCAAACCCAAGAAACGTCTGGTGGCCGCCTATGCCAACGACGACCACACCATCTGTGCTGTCAACGCGGCTGTCAAGGAAGGTCTCATCGATGCCACCCTTATCGGCGATGAATATACCATCAAGGAGGTGTGCAAGGCTGAGAACATCGATCCTGCCAGCTTCACCATCATCCATGAGCCCGTCGATGTGAAGGCTGCCGCCATGGCTTGCGACCTTATCAACGCTGGCGAGGCCGACATCCTGATGAAGGGCCTGCTGCCTACCGACAAGTACATGCGCGCCATCCTCAACAAGGAACGCGGCCTCTGCCCGCCCAACGTCACCCTGGCCCACGTCGCTGTCATCGAGAACCCCAACTACCATAAGCTCATGGTGGCCTCCGACTGTGCCATCATCCCGCTGCCCGACCTGAAACAGAAGCAGACCCTGCTCAAATACGTCACCGACGTAGCCAAGAGCCTCGGCGTGAGTTGCCCCAAGGTGGCTATGATCACAGCCACTGAGCAGATGAGCGCTGGTATCCCCGCTTGCGTTGACGCTGCCGTCATTTCCAAGATGGCTGAGCGTGGCCAAATCAAAGGCTGCATGGTGGAAGGCCCCATCTCGTTAGACCTCGCTACGGATGCTGAAACCGCTGCCATCAAAGGCATGAAGAGTCCTGTGGCCGGCGACGCCGACTGCCTCGTGTTCCCCAACCTCGAGAGCTCCAATGTGTTCTACAAATGCTGCACCAAGTTCGATAAGAGCGAAGTCGGTGCCATGCTCATGGGCGCCAAAGTGCCTTGCGTGCTGAGCTCGCGTGGCGATACGTCAAAGACTAAGTTGTATTCAATAGCATTGGCTGCTATGATGGCCAAATAAAACCTCAAGCTTATGTTTAAGATTTTAACCATCAACCCCGGTTCCACCTCGACCAAGATCGCTGTCTTTGAGGATGAGAATCAAGTATTCAAGAAGAACATCAAACACTCTGCCGAGGAGATTGCCAAATACGACCGTATCTCCGACCAGAAGCCCTTCCGTACTGAGGTTATCCTCAATGAGTTGAAGGATGCTGGCATCGACATCAAGGAGATGACTTGCTTGGTGGGTCGAGGCGGCCTCATGCATCCGCTCACCTCGGGCGTCTATGAGGTGAACGAGTCGATGATCCGTGACCTTACCTCCGGTGCCTATGGCGAACATGCCTCCAATCTCGGTGGCCTTATCGCCAACGACATCGCCAAGGAAATCGGTGTGAAGGCTTATATCGCCGACCCTGTGGTGGTCGACGAGATGGACGAAGTGGCTCGCTATTCAGGTCACCCGTTGTTCCCTCGCATCTCTATCTTCCATGCGTTGAACCAGAAGATCATCGCCCGTCAGTTGGCCAAGGATCTCGGCCGCAAGTACGAGGACATGAACATCATCGCCATCCATCTAGGCGGCGGTATCAGTGTCAGCGCCCATAAGAAAGGTCGTGTGGTCGATACCAACAACGCCCTCAACGGCGACGGTCCTTTCACTCCTGAACGCGCTGGTGCCCTGCCAGCAGGATTTCTTGTCGACGCCTGCTTCAGCGGTAAATACACCAAGAAGGAAATCGGCCAGATGCTGAAAGGCAAAGGCGGTTTTGTCGCTTACCTCGGCACCAACGACGCCCTTGAGGTGGAGAATGCCGTGAAGGCTGGCAACAAAGAGTGGGAAAAGGTTTACAAAGCCATGGCCTACCAAGTGGCTAAGGAAGTCGGTGGACTGGCAGCCTCAGCGATGAGCATGGATGTCGATGCCATCTTCCTCACTGGCGGTATGGCTTACGACAAAGGCTTCTGTGCCCTGGTCAAGTCGCACGTCGAAAAGATCGCGCCCGTCTACGTCTATCCCGGCGAAGACGAGATGAAAGCCCTTGCGCTCAACGGCTTGATGGTACTAAACGGTGAGACCGACGTTAAGGTCTACCAATAAAAAACGGGGTTGAAAAACCCCGTTTTTTTATGGTCTTCTTTTCAAGAAAACTTACTCTTCAGCTTCGGTTTCTTCTTCATCACCATACACTTGATCGGCGATGTTGAAGTAGCGTTCGAACTGCTCTTCGTTGGAGAGCGGCACATACTCGTCGGCTAAATGGAACTTCTCCTCGAATTTTTGGAACATGGGCATGATCTTCTCGTCCGTGAGTTCTTTTTCGTTTTCGAACTGGCCGAAGAATTCATCGAGTTCACCGTTCCAGAAGTTCTCCAGGTCGGCGATGTAAGGCTCATAGAGCTCTGTTCTCTTAGCGTCGTACAGGTTGACGTAAGCGTCTTCGCGGGCCATTAATGCCTTTTTGACTTCTTCGTTGTCCTCCTTGCCCAAGTTGATGATCTCGCCGTTTTCGTCCATGGGGAAGTCTTGGCTCATTTTGGCGTAGAATTCCTCGAGCCTCTGGTCAGAAGCTTGGTCGTACTCGAGAAAATCAGCAGCACTGGTGACTTGGTTAAGGAACGTCACCTCTTCGTCGAAGAAGGTGTTGAACAATTGCATGACGGTTTCCTTCTTGTTGTCTCCGCAAGAAGTAAGAACGAAGCCCAATACGATGGCTCCAAAGGTTAAAGCTAATTTTTTCATATTCTAGTGTTGTTTAGCGGTTCAAAGCAGCAAAAATACGAAATTTTTTTAATTTTGCACTGTGAAAAGAATAAATCTTCAGATAGGATCCATTTTGATGGCGTTGCACCTCCTGGTAGTTTCGATGGGGGTTAACGTGAATTTCCATTATTGTACGGAGGATCACCATCTGACGAGCAGTCTTGGCGATGCTTCCAAACAGTGTGCGCATTGCGTGGGTCACCGTCATATGCACGGGAACTCGCGTGAGCTGGAGTATCATCTCGCCGAGCGACACTTCGATGCCCAATGCTGCTGTAAGGACTTCAATGAGACTATCGGCTTCACCGACATTTTTACGTTCTCAACTGAAAAATCCTTGTCAGTGTTTCTTCCTTTCACACTGTTGGCCGATTCGTATCGCGTCTTTTTAAAAGAAAATCCAGTGCCGTTTTTCCGGTTTTTCTCTAAGGAGAAGATCCCTTATCTGCTCACGGGACGGTTGAAAACGATTTTCTTTTCCAGCTTGAAGCTGAATCCTTTGGTTTTCTGAGAGACCCTTTGGGGTTTCATTCTGCCAGCCCGGAGCAATGTACTTGGGTCAAATAAATATTATCATAACGCATTATTTATCATGAAAACCAAACAATACCTATTATTAATAATATTCCTGTTGTCTTTCACGTTTTCGTCCTTTGCCCAAAAGGTCATCGAAGGCACTGTTTATGAAAACGTCGACGGAAAGAAACAACCTCTTCCTGGTGTCAACGTCTATTGGAAAATCGCCAACGTGGGCACCATTACCGATGAGCACGGCCATTACAGCATCGAGATCCATCCCACTTATAAATGTCTGGTGTTCAGTTTTGTGGGCTATGCCAACGACACGGTGCATCATATGGCTACCCCTCAGCATTACGACCATGTGATGAGCACTCCGCTCACCCTGGGTGAGGTAGATGTGACTGCACGACAGAAGGCACAATACATCTCAACCCTTGACCCGCATCATACCGAACACATCACAGGCGAGGCCCTGCGTCGCTGTGCCTGCTGTAGTCTGGCAGAGAGTTTTGAGACCAACGCCTCAGTCGACGTGTCCTACGCCGATGCGGTCACTGGCGCCAAGCAAATCGAGCTGTTGGGTCTCAGTGGTCTCTACACCCAGATGATGACGGAGAACATGCCCAACTTCCGCGGGTTGGCTTCGGCCTTCGGTCTCGGCTATGTCCCCGGCACCTGGATGCACGGCATCTCAGTCTCCAAAGGAACCTCCTCCGTACGCAACGGCTACGAGTCCATCAGTGGACAAATTAATGTTGACTTTAAAGAACCAGAAGATAACAAGAGCGAAAAGGTGTTTGTCAACCTCTTTGCCAACACCATGGCCATGACGGAACTCAACTTCAACACCCGTGTGAAGGTAGGCAAGAACGACGGACTGATGCTGCTCGGCCATGTGGGCTACAACCCCATGAAGATGGACGGCAACGGCGATGGCTTCATGGACGACCCGGTCACCAAACAATACAGCGCCTTCTTGCGCTACAACCATCCCAATACGGGTCATTTCGGCTGTAAGCTGGGCGTCAAAGCCTTGAAAGAAACCCGTGTCAGTGGACAGATGGACTTCGATCCAGAGCATCGTCTTGATGCGGGCTACGACCGCTATGGCATCGGCATCAACACCGAACGTTATGAGGCTTTCGCAAAGACGGGCTTTATCTTCGACCGCCCCGAGACCAGCCTCGGCATCCAGCAACAGCTCACCTACCATAAGATGGATTCGTATTATGGCCTGACCGACTACAAGGCTACGCAGCTGTCGTACTATGCCAACGTGTTGTTCGATTCGTACATTGTCAACACCAACCATAAGTATTCCGTGGGTGCCAGCTATTCCTACGACAACTATGATGAGTTGCTCAACGACAGCGTGATGGGTCGCGTGGAACAGGTGCCGGGTGCCTTTGCGGAATATGTGTTCAGCGATGATCACCATTGGACCGTTATTGGTGGTGTTCGCGCGGATTACAACACCTATTATGACCGTTTGTTCTACACCCCGCGTCTCCATGTGCGTTTCCGTACCGACAAGGAATTGGCGCTGCGAGTCTCGGCGGGCAAGGGCTATCGTTCCCCCAATGTGTTGGCTGAGAACTCTACCATGCTGGCCTCGTCGCGTCAGATCATCTTCAACGCCACCCCAAAGATGGAGGAGGCGTGGAACTTTGGCATCAACCTCTCCAAACATTTCGATATAGGGCAGAAGGAACTTCAATTGTTGGTGGATGCTTATCGTACCGACTTCGTCAACCAAATTGTCATCGACCGTGATGCCGATGCCCATCAGATCCGCATCTATAACCTCGACGGTAAGTCGTATTCCAACTGTGCCCAGATCCAAGTCGACTATGAGCTGTTCAAGAACTTCGATGTGTCGGCGGCTTTCCGTTACACTGACGTGAAGATGACCATCAACGACAGCTTGCGCGAGAAGCCTTTTGTGAACCGTTACAAGGGATTGCTCACCTTGTCGTATGCCCCGGGTACTTGGCAGTTCGACCTTATCACCCAATTCAATGGTGACAGCCGTATTCCCGACATGAGCGGCAACGCCACGGCTGTGGCTGACGGACAAAACATGGAACGTTCACCTTTCTATGTGATCATGAATGCCCAGGTGACCAAGAAATTGGGTGAGCATTGGGAGATTTACTTTGGTGGTGAGAACCTTACGAACTACAAGCAAGATCACCCGCTGGTCTCGGCTTCCGAGCCCTTCGGTCAAGACTTCGATGCCTCTATGGTGTGGGGCCCGTTGAGCGGCATCCGCGGCTATGCTGGCTTTCGGTTTCAGATCAAATAAATCCGATTCCTTTTTAGGAAATTTATTTTATGCCCTTAGCTTTTCACAGCGATCGATGATGTCGTTGGTGATGCGGAATCCTTCATCACAACTTGTTTTGACAAGAACACCATCGTAACCCATGTGGAGGTGGAGGATTTGATAGCTGTCGTTCAACAGGTCCAACAGTTTACGGTCTCTCTTTCTTACAGCCTCCCTGTAGGCATCGATGTCGACACGGGTGCGGCGGTCTTTTCTAACGTGAAACACTGAGTCAAGGGCCAGCATCACGGCATGCCACAGATAATGTCCGGCGGCACGCACATATTTATGATCGTTGTAGCGGCGGAGAACAGGGTCGTATTCCTCGTTTTCGCTCAAGGTTTTCTTGGCGTTATCCACATAGCGGCGGGCTTCTTCAATGGGATCTTTCTTTTCCATAGGACGTTGTTGTTTCGTTTTTCGCCGCAAAGATACGCTAAAAATTTATAATGTCAGTATATTTTTATAATATTTTCTTATTCATATAAAAAATATCTGAATGACACCTATTATTAATATAAATCAATATATTAATAATTCTAGATTCTATTAATGCGTCTTAGTTACCGTGCGGCCTTTGTCAGCGCTGCGGCACCCAAGATGGCGGCGTCGTTGTCTGGCAGTTCGGAGACCTTGATCTCCACGCTGCCATCGTAAACGAAGCAGAGGTGTTTCTTGAACGATTCCCGTAAAGGCTTTAGAAGCACCTCGCCAGCCTTCACTGGGCCGCCCATCAGGAAGATGGCTTCGGGGCTGCTGAAGGCCACGGCGTTGGCCATGGCGATACCCAGCCAGTTGCCGGTCATCTCGAAGATTTCCAGCGCCAAAGGGTCGCCTTCTTTGGCGGCGTCGCCTACGTGTTTGCTGGTAAGCTCATCCTTTGGAATCTGTGCCAGCACGCCGTGATACTGCGGCCGTTTCTCCAGCAGCTCCAATGCTGTATAGCGGATGCCCGTGGCAGAGGTGTAGGTCTCCAGACAGCCTTTCCTGCCGCAGCCGCAGAGGCGACCGCTGGGGATCAGGATGGCGTGTCCCAGCTCACCGGCGTTACCGGTCTTGCCGTGCACCAGCTTGCCGTCGATGACGATGCCACTGCCCACCCCGGTACCTAAAGTGAAGGTGATGAAACTTTTCATCCCTTTGGCACCGCCGTACACCAACTCGCCATAGGCCGCAGCGTTGGCGTCGTTGGAAACCGTCACAGGAATATCCAAGTGTTTGTGCACCAATGCGTTGAGGTCGGTCACCCCCCTGAAGTTGAGGTTTGTGGCGTTGTCGATGCAGCCTGTGTAGTAGTTGCCCATCGGGGCGGCGATGCCGATGCCGTCGATGGTATCCACATGCTGTTCGTCCATCATCTCAGTGATTTTTTTGCAGATGTCGGACACATAGAGGTCAGCGTCAAAATACTGTCTTGTGGGGAGGTTCTTTCGGGCTACACAGCGTCCGTCGGCGCTCACCAGCCCAATGTCGGTGTTCGTGCCACCGATGTCGATTCCGATAGAGTAGGTGTTGTTCATAATCGTCGTTGTTGTTTCAAAGTGCTAAAATAGTGTTTTTTTTGAGAATTTTATTATTTTTGTACCCAAATAAAAATGCCATGAGAAGAAAGATGCTGCTTTTTGCCCTGCTGGTGACGCTTGTCGTGCCGGTTTGGGCACAAAAAAACGAGAAAATCGAGGCAAGGGTTCAACTTGCCCGTGATCGTTATGCTGTGGGCCTGTCCAACATTGCTACCAACAAGGAATACGAAAGGGACGAAATCCCCGCCGTAAACTATACCACTGTGGTACGCAAGCAGAATTGGGCAGGCTCGGGGCTGAGTGTCGACAAAATGGAATTCTATTACACCGAGATCGAAGAAGACATGGAGCCATATCCTGTGGGATACAGCCTCTTGATGGTGCGTCGCACCTATAATATGGGTTCTTTGGATTATTTCGAGGAATACGTCTACGACGAAGACGGCAATCCGCTCTTCTGGTTTACGCGCTATGGCTACTACGAAGGCAAATCGTACGACTTCAAGGTGGAACTGCGGGGATACTACGCTGCCGACGGGACGTTGATACGCACTATCTGTAAGAAAGCCGGCAAGAACGAAGAGCTGAAGACCTGCTCTGTCAATGACCGGGTGAACGCCTATGATGAAGAGACGCTCGAGGCTTCGTTCTCGCGTGCCTTGGATAACTTCCGGAAGTTCAAGACCGTCTTCCTGTCATTATATGATGTCGAGTATTAATACCACCAGTCATGAAGAAGTTACTGCTTTTCCTGCTTGCTTTTTTGCCTTGCATGGCCTTTGCCCAGTTCGACGAATGGTTCACCGAGGCTTCGCTCCGTGTTGATTATACGCTCACGGGCAATAACAAAACTACGGCTTACGCGCTGAAGGAGCTGATCCGTGAGCCTTTCTGGAGCGGCTCCAAAACCAATTTGATCGACAATCTTGAATTTGGCAATTTTGTCGTGAGGGTGTACGAGCCAGGCACCGATCATCTGCTTTTCTCCAAAGGGTATCAGAACCTTTACGGTGAGTGGCTGACCACTGACGAGGCTGCCAAGGTCACCAAGACTTTCGACGAGTCGGTCGTCGTGCCGTTTCCGAAGAAGCCTGTCGAGGTAGCGCTCTATCGCAAGGACTGGGACGGCAACTTGATCGAAGGGATGCGCCTGACGGTGAAGCCCGACGATTACTTCATCCGCACGGCCGACAACCTTAAGCTCCCCGTTTATGATGCTTGGATTGGCAACCCCGACATTACTCATGCCGTCGACATCGTCATCTTGCCTGAGGGCTATACCCAGGAGGAGATGGGCAAGTTCGTCAAGGACTGCGATTTCTTTGTTAAGAGCCTCTTCAGCTATGCGCCTTATGATCGCTACAAGGAGCGTTTCAACGTCCGCGGCGTGATGGCGCCCTCACAGGAGTCGGGTTGTACCGAGCCGGGTGCTCATGTCTACAAGAACACAGCGATGCGTTTCAGCTACTGGACTTTCGACTCGGAGCGCTATTGCATGACCACCGACAACCGCGATCTCCGTGATCTCGCCGGCCAGGTGCCTTACGACCAGATCTACGTGCTCGTCAACAGCAAGAAGTATGGGGGAGGGGGTATCTATAATTTCTATTGCTCCAGTGCGGCGGGCAATGCCTTCAGTGGCGACATCATCATCCACGAGTTCGGCCATGGCTTTGCTGGCCTTGCCGACGAGTACTATCAGGATGAAACCGGCTATGGCGACTTCTACAACAACGACATCGAGCCATGGGAGCCCAATATCACTACGTTGGTCGACTTCGATATCAAGTGGAAGGACATGATGGACAAGAAGACCCCCATACCCACGCCGCGTGAGAAGAAGTATGAGCACACCATTGGTGTCTTTGAAGGTGGTGGTTATGAGGCTGAAGGTGTCTACAGCCCCCATATGGATTGCCTGATGAAGACTTTCAAGGGTCATGTGTTCTGTCCTGTCTGCCAGCGTGCCATAGAGCGTATGATTCTATATTATACGGAGTAATATGAATTATCTTGATATCATCATTGCTGTATTGTTGATTGTTTTTGGTATTGATGGTTTGCGGAAGGGCATCATTATCGAGGTGGCTACTTTGTTGGCGTTGTTTGTGGGGTTGTATGGTGCTTTTCACTTCTCCGACTTCACTGCGGGCAAGTTGATCGAGTTGGTGGAGATCGGTCCCAAGTATCTGCATGTGATTTCGTTTGTGGTCACTTTTGTGGTGTTGGCGGTGTTGGTTTATCTTTTGGGTCGTTTGGTGAAGAAGTTGGTGAAGGCGATCAGTTTGGGTTTTCTTGATAAGATAGGCGGTTTCGTCGTTGGTCTCGGCAAAGGGGTGCTGTTGTGCAGTGTGGCGGTCATGCTGCTCAATGTGCTTTGCGATAACGGATTTGTTGACAATGAGCTTAGGGAAGAATCGGTGCTTTACCCCTTGGTGGAGGAGACGGTACCTTATGTCTATCAAGGTTTCGAGATCGTGGAAGAAGCGGTCGAAAACATGTCTTGAAAAATTTTTCTATTATTTGACCAACGTAGTAGTTGCCAATTCCCTTCCTACGGATCGAATGCCTTCTTGGATACGCATCACTTGTTCCTCTGAGATATATTGGCCATGTTTATACTGACGCATCAATGAAGCGTTCACATGTAGGTGTTCTGCCAGTTTACTCACATTCAGGTAGGGATGGGCGTTATAAAATGCAGAAAGATATAACATTTTTGTTATACACCAATAATGTGCTCGGATTTTTTTACAGTTTTCATTTCAATATTAAAAATCTCGCCGCAAAATTACAAACATTAATACTTACCATGCTATTAAATTTGCAAAAGTAATATTTTTATTGATAAATGACATTATATTAATTGTTTTTATTTCTATTCTAACATTTACAAGAATCCACTGGTGAAATAAATTCTTAAAAAAAATTTTAAAAAAGATACATTTACAAGCCTCCGTTTGGTAGAAAATTTGTATCTTTGCGCAATTTTTACGTGTACTATTTAATATAATATATAATATAAAAAACAGAATTTGGTGAAAATCAAATAACTAACCCCGAAATAACCACACTCAAGATATGAATCAACGTTACGCCTCAACAAGAAAATCCAACATAACCCCCAAGCGATTGCTGCTGATCTTGGCGCTGATCGTCGGCTGTCTGCCGGTGATGGGACAGGCTGTCATTATGAATGGCAACTATTTCCTGACCCACAACGATGCGGGAACAACTGTGAACACTGCGGCCACCACCACGTTCAATCCTGCCACCTGCCTGTGGGACTATGCAAGTCGTGACTATATCAGGACTGCTAACAGCAGTGGTGAGGCAATTAACAATAATAACAACTACCTGCAATATACGTCATTGTCTCTTGGTACCGATTGGGGAAACTGGTATAGAGGGGGCGACGAGGAATACATATATCACAGAACAGGGGGCACATATAGCAGAAGATATCATTATCCCACACTCTCTGGCACCACTTGGGGGTGGGCATACAATCAGACTTCTCAAGGAGGCACAACCTCTTTATACAATTGCACCATTACCACCACTGGCAGCACCTCCACTAATCCTACCATCAGTGGTGCAGATGTGATAACGGGAACAGGCAACACCACTTTTACAGCCTCGGGAGCAGTCTATCAAGCAGGTTATAAAAATTATTATTTTATAAATGCAAACCACTATTTCGATAATAACGGCAACGGCTTTACAGGAACGCCTGGCAATGCAACCATTGGTGGATACACTTGGACTCTAACAGACAACTCCTATGCTACCGTCAACAGCTCTGGTGTGGTCAATGTTAGCAGTCTTCCTGAAAGCGACATCACGCTGACACTTACAGTAACTGCTGCAGTTACTGGCGGCACTCCGGCAGCTCCCGCAGGCACCACCCTTACCGGCACCAAGGAGATCATCATCCAGGGCACCAAGCCCTCGGCACCGATTATCAGCGTGAGCGGTACCAGCGTCACGATGAGTACCACTGCTGCAGGCACTACCACGATTCGCTACACCCTCGACGGCACCACGCCTACCGCCACTAGTGGCACGGTGTACAGCGGCGCCATCGACCTTTCGAGCAGCACCAGTTCGCCTGTTACCATCAAGGCTATCACCGTGCGAAACGGCAACACCTCCGAAATCACGGAGCAATCCGTTACGCTGACCATCCCCGAACCCACCATCACCATCAACGGGGAAGCCCAAACGGCCACCATCACCAGTAGCGTCGCCGGTGCCACCATCTATTACACCACCGACGGCACAACACCCACCACCTCGAGCAGCCAATATACTGGAACTCTCACCGGCCTCGACTATATGACCACCGTCAAAGCCATCGCCGTCAAGGACGGCTGGAACAACTCGCCCGTGGCCTCGGGTATCGTGACCATTCCCTCGGGTGTAAGCGGTGACGTTGTCACCCTGTTCGACTATGAGCCTCACAGCTGGAGCTACTACAGCGACCCTGACTGCCCTATCCGCAGCCTCAACCCCGCCGACGTGAAGATCACTTACTACGGCGACGGCATAGTGATGACAGGCAACGCCGACTATACGGCCTCGAGCACCGACTTCATCCAGCCCGGCAACGCCAACTATGTGGGCGGCGCCAAGGTCAACGTTGGCGGTGAGGACGAGAACACCTTCATCTATTACAAGACGCTGGAGCGCGGCGACGCTACGCAGACCGCCTGGACCTTCAGCTCCGGCAACCAAAGCTCTGCCGCCTCGCGCTGTCCCTACACCACCATCCCCAACCCCTTCCAGGTGCGTCCGACTTACGGCTCACGTGGTACTACCGATGCCAACGACTTCACCGGTTGGCGCGGTTTTCAGTGCTGGCGCCTGAAGAGCGTCACGGGTGGCGCCGTCTATAGCGCCGCCAGCGGCGGCACGGCCCTCACCACAGGCGCCGTCATCAATGCCGGTATCGAGATATACTTCGCCCCCAACAGCGAGTACGGCATGGAGGTGCAGCTCGAAGCCGTATGGGCCCGTGCCTACCTTATCAAAGGAAATAACGGTGGTGCGAATGCCATTCTTAATTATGGTAACCTTGGCGTGGAGCGCAACTTCATGACGCTGACGGCGAATGAAAACTACAGGTTCAACGGTACCCAAGGCCGCCGCATTACTAATGTAGATCGTGCTGTGACCATCTCGTGCTACTATCCCAGCGGCGAGGCTCCGGACAATACCAATGGTGTTGTCGTGGGCAACAACAACAATATCACCCTCGGTGCCAACACCAAGTTTGAGAATGTGACGCTGAGCGCGGCTGCCTACACGCTTACCACAAGCGGATACGATGTTATTATTGGTCGCGGTTGCACATCCACTAATATAGGTACAGTGAGAGGCCTTTCTGACAATACGAGTGGTGCTGTCGAATATACCATCCGTCTTGAGAGCGGTACATTTGGCACTTTCAACATGATAGATGGTACTACTCATACCCATAGCGGCACAGTGAGTGCCAAGACCATCTTTGGCTGTGACTATGATCGTGCAAAGGGGGATAACAGCAATCTGTCCATTGGATCCAATAACACTGTTTATGGAGCATCACAATATCAAGCGTTTTCCAGTAACACCAATCGGAACAACCTCACTTACGACTGGAATATCAAGAGCGGCAAGGTGCAAGCAAGTAAGGACGTTGCCGCCGGATCTGCTGCCGAATGTATTTATATGGGCAATTCCGGTAATGGATATGATTCCGATGGTAACCTATATCAAGGCAAACGCCGTATGATAATGGAAGGTGGCGAAGTGTGTAACATTGCGGGAGGTCTGAACAACTATGGCAACAATTACGCCAATTACATTGTAAACGATGGGTGGGCATTGCAAATCCGCATCAAGGGAGGCACAGTGCGTGGTTCCGTGTATGGAGCAGCTGAATTTGCTGGTGCTTCCGGTGACCGTCAATTCATCATCACCGGCGGCACTATCAACGGCTGGGTGGCCGGCGGTGCTAATGGTACTCATAACGACGGTGGCGAACTATATGGCAGCACGGCTTTATATATAGGTGGCACTGCTGTGGTTGGAAGCGAGAGCGGTGGTACCCATGTGGGTGGCTATAATGCTACTTATGGAACAAATGGTGCCGACGGAGGAAATGTGTTTGGCGCTGGTTGTGGCATATATCCTAATAATGGAAACTATCAGACTGGAACCGTCGGTAGGGTTAACAACTCTGTTGTCGCTGTTGCCGACGAGGCCACCATTTGGCGCGATGTCTATGGTGGTGGCAACTACGGCTGGGTACGAGACAACGGAACCACAGGCATTTACATCTTAGGTGGTACGGTTAATGGTAGTGTATTTGGAGGTAGTAACAATCAGCAGGGCCAGGAAATCTCCATCACGATGAAAGGTGGTACCATCAAGGGTAATACTATTGGTGATGCCTCGAGGATAGGTGGACTTTATGGCGGTAGCAACTCATGGGGCACCATCAACGATAATGTCACCATGCAAATCGACGGTGGTCAAATCGGAACTTCCTCCAAGAATGCCAATATCCACGGCGGCGGCTATGGTAGTGCTACCCGCGTATCGCAAAACGTTGAAATCACTCTCGGTACAACAACTCAGACTACCCCGGGTGTTACTGTCTATGGTGACGTCTATGGCGGCTCAGCCCTCGGTTATGTCAACGGAACTTCAGCCACTGGTACTTATCATACTTACGTCACCCTCAACAAGGGCACCATCAATGGTTCACTCTATGGCGGCGGCCTTGGCGATGGCTCTACGGCGGCTAACGTCTATGGCCCTGTGCAAGTAAAAGTATTTGGCGGTTCGGTGAACAAGACCGATGCCAACGGAGCCAATGGCTCAGGCGGTGTGTACGGCGCCAATAATGTTAACGGCGCACCACAACGTAGTGTGACGGTGGATATCTATGGCACCGATCCCGCTCCGTCAGCCAACGAATACGCCCTCTTCGCCGTATACGGTGGCGGCAACCAAGCTGACTACACTTATGGCAACGGTTATCCTAAAGTCACCGTTCATAACTGTGACAATAGTATAGAATATGTATATGGCGGTGGTAATGCTGCTGCGGTGGCTGCCACCGACGTGAAGATTTATGGCGGCAACACCATCGGCACCGTGTTCGGCGGCGGTAACGGCACCGTCACGGCGGCTAACGTCACAGGCAACGCTTCAACAAACATTTACGGTGGCACCATCGGTCGTGTGTTCGGCGGCTCGAACAGCCAAGGCACCATCGGCGGTACCATCAGTGTCAATGTCAACAAGCAGGGCGACACCGATCCCAACGGTTCCAGCACGGCTTGCGATATGAAGATCGGCGAACTGTACGGAGGTGGCAACTTGGCGGCCAGCAATGTGGGTAGCATCACCATCGGCTGCACGGGTTCCCTCACAGCTGGACACAGCGAACATCCCGAGAACATCGGTACCACCCTCGAAGGCATCGGCTATGTGTATGGTGGTGCTAATCAGGCCAATATCACCGGCGACATCACACTCATTATGAATAGTGGTATCGTAGGCAACCTCTTCGGCGGCAACAACACCAGCGGCAGCATTTCAGGAGGCATCCAAGTCAACGTTGAAAAAGATAATTCCGCTACTTGCGCCTCTGACTGGTATGTCGGTAACGTGTTCGGCGGCGGTAACCTGGCGCAGTATTCGATACCTAGTGGCAAGAGCCTGGCAGTGAACGTCCTTAACGGCGCTGTGAGCGGTAACGTCTACGGCGGCGGCAAGGGCGACCCCAACGACCATTCCAAAGGCCAAGTGACCGGTGCTCCTGTGGTCACCATCGGCGACAACACGTCAGCACATGCTGCTTATGTGGCCTCTGTGGCAGGCGACGTCTACGGCGGCGGCGACGCCGGTGACGTGCTGGGCACCCCGCAAGTGAATGTGGTCAACAAATGCAACACCACCATCTCGGGCGACGTCTATGGCGGCGGTAACGCAGCCGACGTGAATGGCACCGACGTGAACATCGACGGTGGCATCATCACCGGCATGGTGTTCGGCGGCGGTCACGGTAACAACGACCCATCAGATCTGAAGGTCGCCGACGTGAAAGGTAACGTCGACGTCGACATCACGGGTGGCACCATTAATAAAGTGTTTGCGGGAAGCAACCTTAACGGCACCATCACTGGCACCGTGACCCTCGACATCAACAAGAGCACCGCCTCCGGCGCCTGCGATATGATCATCGGTGAGGTCTACGGCGGTGGCAACGAGGCCGCGGGCAAAGCTGGCACCATCACCGTGGGTTGCACAGGCGCACTCACCACCCAAGCCAGCAACCCCACTCAAATCGGTACCACCCTCGAAGGTATCGGAGCCGTCTACGGCGGCGCCAACAAAGCCGACATCGGCACCTCTTCATCCAACTCCAATATCACCCTTAACATTAATAGTGGTATGGTGGGTAACGTCTACGGTGGTAACAACACCAGCGGCGACATCCACGGCACCATCCAAGTCAACATCGAAAAGACCTCCGACGCCTGCGGCTGGTACGTGGGCGACGTGTTCGGCGGCGGCAACCTGGCCGACTACGGCGGCACACCCGATGTAAACATCATCGCTGGTACCGTGAGCGGCAGCGTGTTCGGTGGCGGCAACGCCGCCGACGTGGCTGGCAGCGATGTGGAAGTGAGAGGTGGCCAGATCAATGGCGGCGTTTACGGCGGCTGCAACGCCGAAGGCGACACCGGTCCCGTGGTCATCAGACTCACCGGCGGCCAAGTGGGTACCTCAACCGCTAGAGCCGACGTGTTCGGCGGCGGATTGGGTGCCGCAACCACTACCTCTGGAGATATTACTGTCACCTTTGGCAATGGCACCACTAGTAGCGTTGTCTATGGTGATATCTACGGCGGATCGGCCTTCGGTAGCGTTAACAGCGCCAGTGCCAATCCGGCAAATACCACTACCTTAACGATTAATGGATCTACATTGTACGGCACCATCTACGGCGGCGGCAAGGGCGACGTTGCCAGCCTCGGCAATGGACACAGCGATGTAACCGCTGTCAGCAATGGCGATGTCGTCATCAACTACACCACCACCAATGCTGGTCTCACCGGCCTCTACGGCGGTGCCAACATCAACGGCAACGTGAAAGGCGACATCACCGTCAATGTGCTGGCCAACGTGGGTGCCAGCGGCACTAACATCAACGTGTTCGGTGGCGGCCTCGGTGTAGCCACCCAAACCGAAGGCGATGTCACCGTTAAATTCGGTACTGAGAATCTCTCTATAGCCCCCGTCATCTACGGAAACATCTATGGTGGCTCGTCACAAGGTCAGGTGGGTTCAACCCAGGGTCAATCAGGTGCCACCAATAATAACACCACAGTATATATTTATAATGGTACTGTCAGAGGCAACGTCTATGGTGGCGGCCTCGGCGTGAAGAATGCCACTGGCAACTACGATGCAGGCACTTATGTTGTTGCCAACGACTCCATCGAAGCGGTTGTGAACGGCAACGCCTTGGTGTATATCGGTACCGCGGCACAGACTTCAGGCAACAATGTCGTCATCACAGGCAACGTCTTCGGCGGCAGTGACCTCTGCGGTAACACCCTCGGTGACATCACCGTGCACATCTACCATACCGGCCACGATGCAAACAACGAAGCTCCCAACCAAAGCGAACCCAATCCTGATGTTGCAGCGATAAGTGATCTTACTTTGGATCCTGCTGCCTCAGCCTTTGCCCTGCAAGGCGTGTACGGTGGCGGCAACCTGGCACACTATAAGTCCACGGGTCTTACTTCTGAGAAGAAGGCCTCAGTCTACGTCCATGGTTGCGACAACAGCATACAATATCTCTACGGCGGTGGCAATGCAGCCAACACTACGAGAAACTATGTCGAAATCGACGGTGGACGCTTTAATAAGATCTTCGGCGGTGGCAACGGCGAGTTAGCTGAACTGCCAGGCGCCAACATTACCAACGGCGATGCTTCCCACGTCGGCGCTACCACCATCGTCAAAGGCGGCGTCTTCAACTACATCTTCGGTGGATCAAACACCAAGGGCGACATCAGTGGTGGAATGTATCTCGATATTGAACCCAACGGCGGTTGCGGCCGTATGATCGTGGCCAACCTCTTCGGCGGTGGCAACGTGGCTCCTTGTGATGGTGGCGAGCTTACCGTGAAGTGCGGCGATTTGGTCGTCGGCGATGTCTATGGCGGCGCCAACTTGGCTCCCGTCCTAGGCGATGTCATCCTCAACATCGAAGGTGGTAACCTCAACAACGTCTTTGGAGGCTCGAGAGGTGTGGCTGCCGATCCGGCCAATAGTATCACCGGCGTGGCCGCCGACATCGATGGATCTGTCACCCTCAACCTCAAGGGTGGCACCATGACCAACGCCTTCGGCGGTAGCGACCAAAACGGCAACATCACCGGAAAGATCACCGTCAACGTGCTGGAGAACAGCTCCTGCCCCTTGAGCGTCGACTATGTATACGGCGGTGGTAACGTGACCGCTTACACTCCTACGGATGCCACCTCAGCTTCGCCTGAAGTGAACATCAAACACTTGGCATCAGGCCATAGCATCACCCACGATGTGTTTGGCGGTGGCTTGGGTCAGACAGCTGTTGTGACAGCCCGCCCCATGGTGATCATCGGTGATGACGATGCCTCGCATACGGCTACCGTGAGCGGTAGTGTCTACGGCGGTGGAAGTTTGGCCGCTGTATCGGGCAACACCACAGTCCTTGTCAAGAACGCCAACACCAATATTGCAGGCAACGTCTTCGGTGGCGGTTCGCAAGCTGGCATCTCAGGCACCACCACGGTGCAAGTTGCCAACGGCACTGTGGGCACTGGCGTCTATGGCGGCTGCAACGTCCTCGGCTCCGTGGGCGGTACGGCTGAAGTGATTGTCACTGGCGGCGCCATTGGTTCATCTGGACAACATGCCAATGTTTATGGCGGCGGCTTAGGTCCCGATACCCGTATGAATGGCGATGTGTTGGTGACGATAGGTGCCACTAATGGCGGCACACCTCCCACCTATTCGGGCTCCGCAGTCATCACAGGCGATGTTTACGGTGGCTCGGCCAAAGGCAAAACCAACTGTAACGATGCCGGAACAGCACATCAAGGCTCTTCCAAGACGGATGTCACCCTCTATGGTGGCACCATCGACGGTGACCTCTATGGTGGTGGACACGGTATTGACAACGCCGCAGCCAACGTTTATGGTCCGGTTCAGGTAACAGTAAATAAAGGTACTGTCACCGGCTCGGTCTACGGTTGCAATAACGCTGCCGGCGCCCCACAGAGCACCGTCAAAGTCGATATCTACGGCACCGATGCTCCAGGATCAGGTTTAACATATGCCCTCGGTAACGTGTTCGGCGGCGGCAACCAAGCAGCCTATGGAGGTACGCCCGACGTCACCATCCACAACTGCGACAACAGCATCGGCTTCGTCTACGGCGGCGGCAACAAAGCCAGTGTAGCAGCCACCAACGTCTGCGTCTACGGCGGCAACACCATCGGCTACGTGTTTGGTGGTGGTAACGGCGAAGGCGTGGCAGCCAGCTACGAAATGGTGGAAGGCGATGCTGTGACCAACATCCATGGCGGCACCATCCTTCATGTGTTCGGCGGTAACAATTCAAGCGGTAAGATCAGCGGCGCCGTTACCCTCACCGTCAACAAACAAGCCGAAGGTTCTGGCACAGCTTGTGACATGAAGATCGGCGAAGTGTATGGCGGCGGTAACCTGGCCGCAGGCAATGCTGGCGCTGTCAATATCGGTTGCACAGGAGACTGGACCACTACTGGAACGAATAACCACACCAACCATAATAACACTGACAACCGTATCGGTTATGAATTGGAAGGCATTGGTACTGTCTACGGCGGCGCCAATGCAGCCGACATCGGTTCTTCATCGAACAATTCCAACATCACCCTCAACATCAACAGCGGTATGGTGGACAACGTTTTCGGCGGTAACAACACCAGCGGCACCATCTACGGTACCATCCAGGTGAACATCAACAAAACCTCCGATGCCTGCAGCTGGTATGTCGGCAACGTCTTCGGTGGCGGTAACCTCGCCGACTATAGCGGTGTTCCTGTGGTTACCCTCACCAACGGCCCTGTCAGCCATAACATTTACGGTGGCGGTAACGAAGCCGGCGTAGGTGGCTCATTGGTGAATATCAACGGCGGCAGCGTTGGCGAAGGCGTCTACGGTGGCTGCAACACCAGCGGCAAGGTCAGCGGCAACATCATCGTCAACATCACGGGTGACAACACCACGCAAACCACCATCGGCACCGACGCTACACACAGAGCTAATATCCACGGCGGTGGCTACGGCGAAGACACCGAAACCACAGGCAACGTCACCGTCAACTTCGGTACCCTCGCTTACGACAACACTTCGGGTACACCTGTCGAAATCCACTCAGAGTTCCCGAAACTCTATGGCGACGTCTATGGCGGCTCAGCCCTCGGCGAAGTCAACGGCGGACCTACCAACAAGACCACCGTCAATATCCTCAACGGCGAACTGATCACCAATCAAACCACCAGTGCCAACGGCTTCCCCGTCTATAACGGCGGCAACGTGTTCGGCGGAGGTCTCGGCAGAAAAGCAGCCTCAGGCGTCACCGCAGCCGAAGCCAAGGTTTATGGCACCGTCACCGTCAACATCGGCGGACCACATTCCAGAACCCTCAATCCCGACGACGATACTAACGTCGGACGCGCTATCATCCAAGGTAACGTCTACGGCTGCAACAACACCAACGGCTCACCTCAAGACAGCGTCGTCGTGAATATCTATAGGACCAATCGTACGGCCGACGACGAGATTTACGGTACAACCTACGCCCTCCACAATGTGTTCGGCGGCGGTAACGAAGCCGACTACATCCCGGCCTCCGGCGCTTCGAATAAGAAACTGAAAGTATATGTCCACAACTGCTACAACAGTATCGAACGCGTGTTCGGCGGCAGCAACGCAGCTGCAGCCGGTGCCGTTGGCAACACCGTGACGGTACACACCCTCATCGAAGGCGGTCGTTTCAACAATGTGTTCGGCGGCGGTAACGGTGAGGTCAGCGCAGCCAACATCAAGGGCGATGTCAAACTGGAGATCCACGGCGGTATCGTCAACGAGTTCTTCGTGGGCAGCAACCAAAGCGGTACCATCACCGGCAATTCCAACGTCATCGTCGATGAGGCCTCGCACTGCGAATCGGTACTCATCACCGAGTTCTTCTGCGGTGGCAAATACGCCGATGTGGAAGGCAACATCGAAGCCTCCATCAACTGTAGCGATGCCTTGACGGTCACCAACCTCTACGGAGGCTGTAAGGAAGCTGATGTGACGGCAGGCAACGGTCAACCTGGCAACGTCCACCTCTCGGTGTACGGCGGCCACTATACCAACGTCTTCGGCGGCTCGAAGGGCGACCTGTCCAGCTTGGGCAGTGGTCACTCCGACAACTCCGCCGACATCGCCGGCAACGTCGTCCTCGACCTCTACGGCGGCACCATGGAGAACGTCTACGGCGGCAGCAACGTCAACGGTAACATCAGCGGCACCATTACGGTGAACGTGATTGACGCCGAAAGCCAAACCTGCCCGCTCTACATCACCAACATCTACGGTGGCAGTAACTTGACGTCATACACACCCACTAACGGTGCAAATCTCACCAGCCCCGTGGTCAACGTGGTACACATCAAGAGCGGCGTCCGCGGCAACGTCTACGGTGCCTCGAAGGGTGTGGTGGGAACGGCAGCCACCGTCACCGCCAACCCGCAGGTCAACATCGGCTACGATGCCACCCAGATGTCAAGCTTGGCAACTTATCTTAGCTCAGTACACTATTCCGTGCCCACAGCTCCTCGCGCTATCATTTCTGGTAGCGTGTTCGGCGGCGGCGACGCGGCTACAGTCATAGGAAACACCGAGATCTTCCTCCGCAACAAAGCCAAAGTGTTCGGCAACGTCTACGGCGGCGGCAACATGGGCGAAGTCACCGGAAATACCAAAGTGATAGTTAATGGTCAGAATAATTGATGAACGATATGAATATACAACGCATGAATAGGAAACTCAGACATATTGCCTTGACCGCACTCCTGCTCCTGACAGGAAGCGTCGTCGTGGCTCAGAATGATCCGCAGTATGTCATCATGAAAGGCACCCACTACCTGGCGCATAGCGGCGGTGGTATACAAGATGCTGCTGCCTTCGATCCAGCCACCTGTCTCTGGTATTCGAGCAACAACTACAACTACTATTTCATGGACGGCTCGACGAGGATGTACCTGAAGGCCCCGCTGGCTCTCAACGGTACCATCTCCGTCGCTACGAATCCCGGTACCCAGATGTTGAACAACAACACCGAAGACTTCTTCTTCTACGACTGGGACCAGGGTGTGGCTCGCGGTATCCAGCATTTCGGCGGCACATGCCCTCCTGAGTACAACATTGGTAACGCTACTGAATGTTGGCAAGTCGTCTGGGTGTCGTACGAAAACAACCAGTGGCAGATGTCGTCGACCTATAAATACAACCCGACCGACTATGCCGCCAGGTTTTATGGCGTGAGTATCACCGAACATGCAGAGGAAACCACTACGCAATCGGGCGGATTGACCCCCTTGCAGGGTTTCGAGATGAATTATAACGACGTTCGCAATCTCTCGGCTTCCGTGGCCGACTATCAATATTCTACCACGCCGGCGTATACCTCTTATGTCTTCAACGGAGGTACCCACAACTACTACGGCGGTTCCGATCATGGCACAAGCACCCCCGGTAGCCAAACCAGCACGACCAACCCGGCCAATTCCGCCACTTATGCTTGGACCATTACCGGCGATGGCGCTGCTTATCTCACTTTGAGTGGCGCCAATTCGGCTACACCTACACTTACCTATGGCACTTCAAACAATGAAGGTCACAAGCAAGCTACCCTGACAGTGACCGTCACTTATGCTGACAACTCTCAGCAGACAAGCTCGGCCACCGTTTTGGTGAAGACGCCTTGCCAAAATCCTACTGTGTTGACCGCAAACACTGAAGTCACCTACGTTGGCGCCACCATCCACTGGACTCCCACTGCCGAGACTTACAAGGTATCGTGGAAAACCACTAGTGCTTCGACATGGGAATTTGTCGAAGTGGGCAATGTCTCCTCCTATACCATCACCGGTTTGGCTTTTAACCAGACCTATAATTATAAGGTGCAAGCCACCTCATGTACGACATCGGATCCTTCAGGGCCGTATCCTACCTTCACCACGTTGGAGGAACCTGGCCTGATGGTCACCGGCGCCATCTTCGGCGGCGGACGTATGGCCGACGTGACGGGTAAGACCGAGGTGGTCATCGTCAACTGCGACAGCATCGGTGCCATCTTTGGCGGAAACGACATCGCCGGTACCGTTCAAGGCACCGACGGCTCCACCATCACCGTAGGTGTCGATGCTGGCGGTACTTATGCCTCCTACGGCACCACCACCGGCGCTGTCAGGGTCGGGTCTGTCTACGGCGGCGGTAACGGCTACTACGCTTACAACGGCAGCACCTTCACACCGGCTACCTCCAACACTTATACCGTGCCCACAGGCGGCAGCGTGACCACACAATCGCAAACCAACGCATGGGACAGCCCCGTGTGGACTAACACTGGCACGGCTGAAACTTTAACCCTACCTTCCATCTATAAAGCCACTGTTGTGGTGACCAACGACTATATCAAGATCGACTCGGTGTTCGGCGGCGCCAAAAACGCTTATCTGAAAACAGCTAGTGGCAGCGATGGCTCTTCCGTCACCATCGACGGTGGTACGATCTACGCAGTGTTCGGCGGCAACAACGTCGGCGGCGGACAAGGCTATGGATTGCATACCGTCACCGTCAATGCAACTACGACCAACTTGAATCCCAATATCGCCAATACAGCAACCACCGGCTACGGTCGCGACTTCGGCATCCGCTACCTCTTCGGCGGCGGCAACATGGTGTATGGCTCCACCACTGATGTCTACATCAACGGCGGCCAGTGCGACACCGTCTTTGCCGGCGGTAACTCGGCCGACGTGTATGCAGCCAACATCACCGTCAACTGCGCCATGGGCTCAGGCAGCGGCAACACTTGGAATAAGGTGTATTCCAACGCCATCGACACCTATACGGGTGGCGTCGTCACTCCTAAAACCAACTATGGCTGGGATGGCATCAACGGCATCTACAACGTGCGCACCCTCTTCGGTGGTAATAACCAGGCCACCTTCGACAGCAAACTCAACCACAAGGTGCCGAATGTCGTCCTCACTTCGGGCAGCATTGGCACCGTCTATGGCGGTGGCAACGCCGGCGATATGTGGGGCCTCGTCACCGACGATGGCACAGGCAACGACCTCGTCATCAACGAAGAGATTGTGAAATATGGTACCCACGTGAAGATGAACAGCCCCACCATCTTAATCGATAACCTTTACGGCGGCTGCCAGGTGAGTAACGTCCGTTACAGCACTTGGGTCGAACTCCTTGATGGTCATGTGGGCAGCGTCTACGGCGGCTGCAACGTCAGTGGCGACGTTGGCAGCACCCGCGTCGACCTGGATGCTACTGCCCCCGCAGAATATCAAAAGGTATATGGTGGTACCTATGTGGTGGCTTCAGGCGGCATCGTTTACAAGAACCTCTTCGCCGGCGGCAATGGCTTCTACCACTGCCTCGATGCCAGCGGCTATTATACCTCAGGTCTCAACTATACAAACCAAAATTATGTCGGCCTCGCTTCCCCCACTCACAACGAGACCCATGTCGTCGTCAAAACCGGTGCCACCATCAAAGGCAATGTCTATGCTGGCGGCAATCTGGCTTGCGTGGGCTTCGACAATCAGTCAGGTAGTATTTCTGATCATGCTTCATTCCCCAGATTCGTGGGTCTGGCGTCAGTGCGCATGAGTGGTGGTACCGTCAACGGCAGCGTGTATGGCGGTGGCAATATGGCCGACGTGTTCGGCAGCAACGAAGTGCAGGTGTCGGGCGGCACCATTGACAAGTCGCTCTATGGCGGCAACGACCGTATGGGTAAGGTGGCTCAGATCTCCAACCGTGTACTGCCTTCTAGCTATAATACCGCTTCCGACGACGCCACCTCGTTGCTCGATCCCAAGGTGTACACCTATGTCGGCCTCACGGGCAACCCCTCCATCACCAACGTCTATGGCGGCGGCAACGGCGACTACGAATACTTCACAAGCTTTGCGGCTGCTGCGGCTTATACGGGTGACAAGGAAACCGTGGTAAGTTGCGACATCACCAACCAACCCATCCAACGTTGTACCTTCGTCGATGTCGGCATCGACGGCGGTGCTAGTGGCGGTCATATTGGCACCGTCTACGGCGGCGGCGATGGCGTTACCGTTACCGAGTTCCTCAAAGTGTTCCTCAACGTGAAGACCAACCCGATAGGTTATTCCAACGTGGGCACCATCTTCGGCGGCAACAACAAAGGTGATCTGTCACTGGTGTCGGATATCGTCCTGCTCAACGGCCAGGTCAACACCGTTTATGGTGGCTGCAACCAAGGCGCTATGACTGCGGGTAGTGATGCCAATGCACCTACCAAAAACATTGTTGCTGACAATGGGGAAACCTATTCCGGTATTGGTAGCTATGTACGCCTACTTGCTTCCTATGATCCAGACAATGATGCTAGCACCAATAATTCAGTTACCCCCAACGTCAAAGTGATGGATGCCATCTATGGTGGCTGCCGCATGAACGGTGTCACCGAAAACAGCCTCGTCCTTGTGGAGGGTGGTAATTATCTTGACCCGAACCTCTATGGTGGTAGCGACATCAGCGGTACCGTGAGCGGTATGTCGCGTGTGGTGGTCGTTGGCGGCACTGTCGGCAACGTTTACGGCGGCGGCAACGGTAACTACGACTATCGCGACAATGGCGATGTCTATACCATCCCCACCTCGGGCAACAGTGCAGAATTGGTGGCCACCGGCATCACCAGCGCCCCCATCTGCGCCCAATCAGGCGCCGACATCCTCGGCGGCCAAGTGGGCGACGATGCCGGTATCGGATCAGGCCATACTGATGTCAAAGGCAACGTGTTCGGCGGCGGCTACGGCCATGAAACCAGCACCACTGGCGACGTCACCGTCAATATCGGCAACGCCACCGGTAGCCCCACCATCTATGGCGACATCTATGGTGGATCGGCCATGGGTTCCGTCAACACCTCAGCCAGCGACGTCACCATCGTCAACGTCCTCAACGGCAACATCACCGGCGACGTCTACGGCGGTGGCTTGGGTCAACAAGAAGATCAGGCCAATAACATCAGCGCGGTCGCAGCAGTCAACAATGGCAAGACCTATGTCAATATTGGCGCTGACAACAGCGGAACCTATACGGGTAACGTCACTTTTAATAATGGTCGTGTCTTCGGCTGCAACAACCAATACGGCTCGCCGCTCGACAGCGTCTTCGTGAACATCTACAAGACCGCTCACGGTGCCGACGCGGCACATAATCTCTATCCTTCAGAACCTTCTGCAGGTTGGAATGTCAATACGCTTGCCACTAATGCCCTCACACAGACCTACGCCATCAGCGCCGTATACGGCGGCGGCAACTTGGCCGCTTATACCCCAACCGCCGAGAGAGGCTCTGTCGTCCATGTCTATGGTTGCGACAACACTATCCATAGCGTCTTCGGCGGAGGCAATGCCGCCGACGTGGGCACTGGCGATGCCTCCACGCTTTCCGTGACAACCCGCGCCAATACCAACGTGATTGTCGAAGGCGGTCGCATCCACCGCGTCATCGGCGGCGGCAACGGTGAAGATCTGTCTTTGCCCGCAGCCAACATCTTCGGTACCGCTAGCACCACCGTGTATGCCGGCCTCATCGACGAGGTCTATGGCGGTGCCAACATCCAAGGCTCCGTCGACGAAATCAACCTCCTCATGTCCAACCCCAACAGCAATTCATACAACGGTTGCGCCAATTACGATGACGAAGTCTATGGCACGGTGTTCGGCTGCGCCAATGCCGCTCCGTATAACAAGAGCGTCACCACCACCATTGAGTGTGGAGTAGGAGAGATCGGCGCACTTTACGGCGGCTCCAACCAAAGTTGGATTGGCAGCGAGAGTAACCATAACAGCGGCGTTAGTGTCACTCTGAACCTTTACGGCGGTGAATACGTGAATGTGTTTGCCGGATCGAAGGGTGTTGCTGGATCGCCCGGAACGCCCGCCAACATTTACGGCGACGTCACCCTCAACCTCTATGGAGGTACAGTTACCAACGCCTATGGCGGCAGCGATGCCAACGGCAATATCACGGGCACCATCACCGTCAACGTGCTTGACCGTGAGGAGAGTAACTGCGGACTTGATGTCACTAACATTTATGGCGCCAGCAACCAAACGGCTTACGAACCTGACAACGGCAGCACCCGCGTCTCACCTGTGGTCAACGTGATCCACATCAAGAACGAAGAATCAGGTGTTACTTACGGTATCCGTGGCAATGTGTTCGGCGGCGGCAATCTGGCTACCGTCACCTCCAACCCGAAGGTCAACATCGGCTATGTCTCCAGCATGACCATTCCATCAGGATATCCGATAGCTGAAGCCAACCGTGTTGCCAAAGTCACTGGCGACGTGTTCGGCGGCGGTAATCAGGCTGGTGTGACTGGTAACGACACCGTCATCATCCGTCGCGACAACAGCTACGCCAACAACCTGTTTGGTGGCGGCAACTTGGCAGGTGTGACGGGCAACCCGGTCATCATCGTTGAAGACGGCACGGTGAACACTGGCATCTACGGCGGTTGCAACGCCGACGGCACCGTCACCGGCAATATCGAAGTGAACGTCTTGGGCGGCACCCTGGGTGTCAGTGGCACCCCGATGTCTAGCGGCATCTTCGGCGGCGGCTATGGTGCGGCTACCCAAACCAGTGGCAACGTCACCGTCAACATAGGCGACGCCTCCAATGCACCCACCATCTACGCCGACATCTACGGCGGCTCGGCCCTCGGCGACGTGCATGCCCTCAATACCACCACCAACGTGACTACGGTCAACTTCGCCAAAGGCACACTGAACGGCAACCTCTACGGCGGCGGCCTCGGACAAGCTTCACCGGCCATCTCCGCCGAAGTCAACGGCAGCGTGGTGGTGAACATCGGAAAGGACAAGACAGGTGCCACCATCAACGGCGGCGTAATCCTGGGCAGCGTTTTCGGTGCCAACAACATCAACGGTTCACCCAAAGGCAACGTCACGGTCAACGTCTACAGCGCTACCACCGACTCCATCTTTGGCGGCGGCAACCAGTCGGCCTACGCGCCTACCACCGCCTCTATCGCCTATCCTGAAGTCAACGTCATCGGTGGCGAGGTTAAATATAAGGTGGTGGGCGGCGGCAACGCTGCCGGCGTCACCGCCAACCCGCATATCAACATCAGTGGCGGCCAGGTCTGCACCGACAACTCCAATCGCATGGCAGGCGTCTACGGCGGCTGCAACACCAGTGGCACTGTCACTGGCGACATCACCATCAATATCACGGGAACCGATGTCTCGCAAACCACCATCGGCACCATGACCGATCTCCAGGCCCACAAGCCCGTCAGCGTCCATGGCGGCGGTTACGGTCAAGCTACTGGCACCGTAGGCAACATCACCGTCAACTTCGGTGCGGCCGACGAAGTCACCACTCCGCATTGCGAATACCCGATGCTCTATGGCGACCTCTATGGCGGCTCGGCCTTGGGCGAAGTCAACAGCTCCTCCGCCTCGCCGGTGAACACCACCACGGTCAATGTACTTAACGGCTCCTTGAAATACTACGAGTATGCACAAGGAAACAGATATTACCAAGAAGGCGGCAACATCTATGGCGGCGGCTTGGGCGACAAAGCCAGCCTCGGCACAGGTCACAGCGATGTGGCTGCTAAAGTCTGGGGCGAGGTGCATGTTAACATCGGTGCACCGCGCGAGAACGCTGCAAGCCTGCCCTTCGGCCAAGCCTCTCTGGTGCACTGCAACGTCTATGGTTGCAACAACACCAATGGATCACCTCAACAGAACGTGTATGTGGATGTGTATCAAACCCACCATACTAGCACCGATGAAGCCAGCTATATGGGCAGTGACCGTACCTACGCCATCGCCAATGTGTTGGGCGGTGGTAACCAAGCCAATTACCATCCCGATAATAATCCGAGTTGGGCGAAAAAGACCAACGTACGTATCCACTATTGCGACAACACCAGCGAGAATGTCTATGGTGGCGGCAATGCGGCCGATACCGACGGTACGGTGGTCTGGGTGGAAGGCGGCCGTTTCAACAACATCTTCGGCGGCGGTAACGGTCAAGTCTCTGTGGCCAATATCGGTCAAGGTAGTACTGATATGACCCTCCTGGGCGGTCACGTCGCCTATTATTTCCAAGGCTGTAACATGCACGGTGAAGTGGGAGGCACCCAACACCTCCAAGAAGGTTGCCCCACGGGTGAAACCTGCGAATGCGATGCACTGGTGATCGAGAACCACTACTTCGGCGCCAACCAAGCTACCGTTTACAATGGTATCAATGAAACCGTCAACTGCGGACAGACCTTCACATTCAGAAAAGTGTATGCCGGCAGCCGTTTGGCTACCATCTACGGCGACATCCGCCTGACCATCCGCGGCGGTCAAATCCAGTACCTGTTCGGTGGCTGCGAAGGCTCTGCCGACATCTCCGCCGATGTGAAGAAATACCCCACGCTGGATTGGGCTCAAGCCAACGACCCCGAGTTGCATGAATATATGGTGAATCACGGTGGTTCGGCTCTTGTAGGCACCGGCGGCAATATCATCCTAACCCTCGAAGGTGGCGACATCGGCACGGTGTTCGGCGGCTGCGACTATCGTGGCACCATTGAAGGCACCATCCAAATCATCGTCGACTCTACTCAAACTGGAACGTGCGGACTCGACATCGACTACATCTACGGTGGCAACAATTTGGCAGCATATACTGCCCCCGCCAACACCATCTCACCTCTCGTCGAGCTGAAGAATGGCCACGTCAACTTCGATGTGTTCGGCGGCAGCTTGGGTGGCAACCCAAGCCACCTCTACGGCAATGGCTTGCTCACTGGCAATCCCAAAGTCATCATCGGTGACACCGCGGCCGGACAGAAGTTCTACGTCGGAAGAGACGTATTCGGCGGCGGTAGCGCCGGTAAAGTCATCGGCGATACCGACGTCATTCTCCAAGGTAAAACCACCATCGGGGGCAACGTGTTCGGCGGTGGCAAACAAGCCGACGTCGAAGGAAGCACCAACGTAACGATAGTACCCAACAACCCATGATAAGGAAGAAAGGAAACAACAATATGATTATCCAAGGTTCGATTATGGAACGTAAACGTATATATGGCATCTTGATTTTGCTGCTGATGTGCGGCATGGCCAAAGCGCAGGTCGTTGTGAAAGGCAACGTGTATGGCGGCGGCGAGATCGGCAAAGTGACCGTCAACACCAACGTGACCATGAATGGTGGCACCGTCCGCGAAACTGTCTATGGCGGTGGTATGGGCGACACATTAGACGTGACGGCAGGCCTCGTGAAAGGCAACACCTATGTCACCATGACGGGCGGCCAAGTGCGTCACTCCGTCTATGGCGGCGGCGAGTTGGGTTCGGTGGGTACATATACCGCCGACTCCACAGTCACCTATTCCTCTCCTGATTCCAATGGAAACCAGAGCGTCACTATCCCAACGGCCTGCACCACAGGAACGGGCCTTGCCAAGGTGTTGATCTCGGGCGGCCAGGTCGGTATCGACTCCGCCTTGATGCCCACCGCGCTTATTCCGGGTTTGGACGACTACGGCTATGTGTTCTGCGGCGGCAAGGGCTTGGCCGACTCTATCAACAACCACCTTGCCAACGGCTTCGCCGTCACCGACTCCACCTACCTCGAAATCAGCGGTGGCTTGATCACCGCTTCGGCCTATGGCGGCTCCGAAAACGGCTTGGTGTTGGGCAACACCCGTGTCAAGATGACAGGCGGCCAAATCGGCATCGGCCATTATATGGAAGGAAGCAACCACTATTGGGACGGCATCTACACTGACGCCCAATGGAATGAAGCCATCGACGCTGTTCAAAACGGCACGCTCACCGCTACCATCTCTAACCAGTTCCACAATTGCGACCACTGGCCTTACAACAGACGAAACTATACCATTTACGATATTTACGCCGGTACCTCGGGTTACGATTCCCAAGGCGGTTCCACAGATGCCTCCAATGGACACTCCTTCTTCGGCAATGTGTTTGGCGGCGGTTCTGGTTACTATCCCATCGCCCCGGGCGTATGGCGTCGCACCGCCGGTCAGGTCAACGGCAGCACCACGGTCGAAATCGAAGGAGGTCACATCCTTACCTGTGTCTACGGTGGCAACGAGTACACCGACGTCATAGGCAAGGCCACCGTCAAGATGTCGGGTGGCACCTTGGGTATGCCCGATATGCCTGAACACATTGTGAACAACCCCGTTGTTGACATGCTATTCGGCGGCGGCATGGGCGATCCTCGTCCCATGTTCAGCACTTGGTCCAACGTCGGCGAAGTCGAAATTGAGGTCACCGGAGGTACGATCTTCGGGTCTATCTACGGAGGCGGCGAAGACGGCCACGTCCTCGGCGATGTGACGGTCGCCGTCAACATGACCTATGACACCGTTCGCATCGGCACTTGGGGCACTTCTTCCCTGGATGGCAACATCTTCGGCGCCGGTCGTGGCTTCTCGGGCTGGACCGCTACTGCTGGCGATGTCAAAGGCAACACCACCATCAACTTCCAGAAAGGCACCCTGCTCGGCTCCATCTATGGTGGCGGCCGTTTGGGCTCGGTGGAAGGTACGGCCACGGTCAACGTCAGCGGCGGTACCATCGGCAACGACACAGAGTCGACGCTTACCCATACCCTCGGCGGCAACGTATTCGGCGGCGCCAAGGGTCGTCTTATCGAACTCGACAGCACCGTCAACGTCATTTGGCCCAGCTTGGCCCACGTACAACAAACCAAGGTGCACCTCACCGGTGGCACCGTCAGGGGCAATGTGTACGGCGGCGGTGAGCTCGGTACCGTTCTCGACAGCGCCATCGTCATTGTCGACAACGGCACCGTCAACCGCGACGTTTACGGCGGCGGATACGGTAGCGACAGCCTCAATATGAAAGGAAACTACACCCCGGCAGGCTCTTCCACCACCGTTCAGGTCACGCCAATGCAGATGGCTGGCCGCGTGTTCGGCAGCACCCTCGTTCAGCTCAACGGCGGATGGGTGCGAAAGAGCGTCTATGGCGGCGGCGAAATGGCTTCGGTGGGTACCGTCGATTCCATCAAACATGACGAAGGCTCCCATGCTCTGGCACTCAGCTGGCCTTACGAATTCACCTATGCCAACGATGCCAACGGCAACCCGACGGGTATCACCAACATCCAAGTCACCGGCGGTCGTTTAGGCATCTCCGGCAAGGACAAGATGGGCAATATCGTGAACGGAGCTGAAATCAAGGAAGACAATGGCGACATTTACGGCGGTGGCAAAGGTCTGGTGGGCCCCAACCGCTACACGATGGCCCACTGCGCTAACGTGAACAGGACCGTCATCACCATCGCTTACAACGATACGGTTTCTGCCACACCTGAGAACTACAAGGACAACTTAAAGAAATACTGCATCACCGGAGCCGTGTATGGTGGCGGCGAAAACGGCTACGTCAACGACAGCACCAGCATCACCCTTACCAATGGTCTTGTGGGCCACGCCATGTACGGTGGCGGCAAGGGTAAGGATACCTACGGCAACGACCAATACAGCCACATCGCCGGCAAGGTCTATGGCAACACCCACATCCACGTCAACGGCGGCTATGTGGTGCGCAACGTCTTTGGCGGCGGCAACCTGGCCTCGGTGGGCAAGGGCAACTACGCCAGCATCTCCGGTGGCACCAACTTCGGCGAAACCAGCCTTACTGCTGCTGATTGGACAAACGTCAGAAACAGCGGCCACACCTATGTTAATATTAAAGGCGGACAGTTGGGCATGCTCAAACCCAGCAAACCCGACGATGTGTTCAAGGACAATGTCCCCTATGGTTCGGTGTTCGGCGGTTGCCGAGGCATGGCTTTGGCTGACAATTACGGCCCCACCGGCGACCTCTTCGGTTTCGTCAACTTCACCCACGTCACCATCGGTACCGAAGGAGGTGCCAACACTGCCCCGAAGATTTTCGGTTCGGTGTACGGTGGCGCCCAGGACGGCCACGTGCGTTGGAGCGCCAACACCGTCGTCAACAGCGGCGAGATCGGCGTCGACTACAACAGCACAACGGCTGCGGCGACCATGGGTACCGCTTCGATCGACTCCAAGCATTGGACGGCCCGTGGCAATGTGTTCGGCGGAGGTTCCGGTCTCGGCACCTATGATGTATATCAACTCAATTCAACTACCAATCAGAACGATACCCTCCCAACCTACAACCCCAATGCCGGTTCAGTGATACAAAACGTCAACCTCACCGTCAACGGCGGCATCATTCACCGCAACGTGTACGGCGGCGGCGACCTTGCCTCGGTGGGCGTTCCCGCCAACGGTGTTCCCGCTGACAGCACTTCGCGCACCAACGTCAACATCTACGCCTCCATCGGACAGAACACCACCCCCAACGTTTATGGCGGTAATGTGTTCGGCGCCTCGCGCGGACGTAGCCAAACCAATATCGACCTGGACGATTTCGCACACTGCTCTTCTACCGAGGTAATCATCGGAAAGACGACCGGTACCGTTTCACCTGTGGTGCCGTGTTCGGTCTACGGCGGCGGCGAGTTGGGTATGGTCAACGACAGCACCCACGTCACCCTCAACAAGGGCGTTGTGGGCACCCTCGGTTATACTTGGCAGCACAACACCACCAACCACACGACTTCTCCCATGGACTCCCTGTTTATCAGCTACGGAGGCGATGTGTTCGGCGGCGGCCAAGGTCTCGACTCGGTTCGCGACGCGGCCCTCGTAGAACTCAACACCAAGGTTGAGATCAAGGGCGGCCAAGTCCTCAATAATGTATACGGCGGCGGTGAGTTGGCCAGCGTGGGTCGGCACGACGCCTCCTATCAGCCCGTGGCCGGCACGGGTCACACCTCGGTGAGCATCGAAGGCGGCCAAGTGGGCGTGGGTCCTGTGTATGTGAGCAAGCATGGTTCGAGTTCCACAGCCAACGACTCCATCTGCATCCCCATTGGCGTGAACGAATACAACGGCTATGTGTACGGTGGCGGCAAAGGCATCGGCGACGACCCGATGGGGTATGGGAGTATCTACGGAAAATATTACAATCTCGCCGATGTAAACACTACCTCAGTCACAGTGAATATCACCTCCACCGATTCCATCAACAACCGCATCTGGGCCGGTGTGTTCGGTGGCGCTGAGGACGGCCACGTGCTCGACAGCACCAAGGTGCTGTACGTGAGCGGACTCACAGGTACCACAGGCACTACGGGCGCTGATGGCAACATCTACGGCGGTGGCCGTAACTTCCTCAAGAAAAACTACACCGCAGGTCGTGTGGGTGGTAATGCCATCGTCGAAATGACCGGGGGTCAGATTTACGGCAACATCTATGGCGGCGGCCTTTTCGCCTTGACCGGCGTCGACTATAAGTACGAAATGCAAGATGGCGATGACCACGGCAATACCTTTGTCAGAGTGAAAGGCGGCATCTTGGGCAACAACACCAAGACCCACCCCGAAGATCCGACAAATAAGGAAATCCTTATCGAAGTCTTCTCCGACTTCAGCATGGGCAATGTGTATGGCGGTGGTAAGGGCGATACTGAGGGTATCAAAGGTAACCCAGCAGCCTCGGCTCTGCTCATCGGCTTGGTCAAAAACAGCAACGTAACCATCTCTGAAGAAGACCCGACCAACCATCCCACCCATGTTTACGGCATCGTGTTTGGTGGAGGCGAGGTGGCCAACGTGGGTAAATATTCCTGGGATTTAGATAATACAACCCATGCAATCAGCAACATTGATACCGTGGCTAACACCGGTTGGGCCAAGGTCACCATCAATGGTGGTACCATCGGCGGCGACAGGGCAAAGATGAGATACGAAATGGCTACTAACGACCCGAACGATGGCAACTACTGGACCAAATATAACGACGACCTCGGCTATGTATATGGCGGCGGCGAAGGTATTGTGGACAATCCCACCAATTACGATTGGGTAAACACGGCACACGATGGTGACATGAGACTCGTCGACCTTATGGCTTCGGTCAATCACACCGAAGTGGAAGTCAACGGCGGTTGGATCAAAGCTTCCGTGTTTGGCGGCGCCGAAGCCGGCCACGTAAGAGGCAACACCAAGGTGACCATCAACGACGGCCAAATCGGCGCGGGTGACAACACCGTAGACGATAAGGATGAGTTGTATAGCAACGCACAATTCGTCAGCCCACTCAAGGACGGTGGAATCACCACGAGCGATGCTTTGTATAGAACCACCCACTGGATCTTCGGCGACACTGTGGTCAACGGCAACGACACCACCGTCTATTACAAGCCTTTCGACTTGGTGCTTCTGAAGAACGACACCATTCCTTCCGACGGTAAGTCGTGGTTCGGCAACGTGTTCGGCGGCGGTTCGGGATGGTTCCCCTATGTGGTTGATCCAGGTCTGTCGACAGCCCACTGCGCTTGGAACCCGAATTCAGGCAGGGTGTGGGGCAACACCCACGTGGTGATTACCGGAGGCCACATCCTCAACAACGTGTATGGCGCCAACGAGTCGACCGATGTGGGCGGCAAAGCTACCATCGAAATAAAAGGCGGCACCGTAGGCGTACCACAAACCACCGAACAGATCAAAGAGAACCCGAGCTTCGGCCTGGTCTTCGGCGGCGGCTGCGGCGACCCGCGTCCCATTTTCGATAACATCACCATTGTTGACAGCACCAACGTGATCATCACGGGCGGCACCATCTACGGCTCAGTGTATGGCGGCGCCGAAGACGGACACGTGTTGGGCGATACCCGAGTGACCGTCAACGAAAATGATGACACAACCATCATCGGCTGCACCGGCCTCTCCACCACCGATGGCAACATCTTCGGCGGCGGCCGTAACTTCTTTGGCGTCAACGATGCATCCGGACGTGTGGCAGGCAACATCTACGTCACCATGACCAGCGGCCGCATCCAAGGCTCCATCTTCGGCGGCGGCCGTCAAGCTCTCTCCGGCGTCAACGTGGATGGCGAATTCCCCGACACCGGTTGGGATCCTGCTGAACACGGCAACGTCACCATTAATGTGAGCGGCACCACCTCTGGTAGCGGCAACAACATCACCTATTCAACTGTCATCGGTAACGACAGAGACCAAGGCATCCACCTGCTGTGCGACAATGATGAAAGTGTCGGCGATATCTTCGGTTCAGGCAAGGGTGATACCAAAAACTATATAAATACAAGATCCGGTCGTGTCACTAACGCTACGATCAACATCACGGGCAGTCCTCGTATCAACGGCGCTGTGTTCGGCGGCGGCGAAATGGCCAGCCTCGGATGGTGGAACGAAAACTCTGGCGCATATATCGAGAATACAGGTAAGGCCATCGTTAACATCGGCAGGGAAGGCCAGAACGACAACCCGAAAATCGGCACCTGGCTGGAACTTGATTCCGATTATCTGAATGACAATTTCACCACTGTAGGTGGAGACCACTATGACCATAGCGTATGGACTATGGTTGATACCGTGACAGTGAATGGTACGGATAGAGTGAGACTCGTCCACACCTGCACGGGCAACGTGTTCGGCGGCTGCCAAGGCGACGTTGATTTTGAAGGTTGGGTGAATAGCGACCCAGACTCTTGGAACAACTGGCCTCACATGAGCCGTTCCAGAGAAGCTGAAGTCAACGTGTACGGCGGCACCATCATGAGTAGCGTGTTCGGCGGTTCCGAGCAGGGTACCGTGGCCGGCAATACCAAAGTCACCATCAAGGGCGGTACCATCGGCAACGAGCTCACCGATTCCCAAGGCGACAAATACAACTTCGGCGATGTCTACGGTGCTGGCTATGGTAGCGACGATGCCGACGAAGACTCACATGCCATCACCTTCTTCGGAGTCGACACAAGAACCGATAAGGTGGCTGGCCGTGTTTATGGCAGCGCTCAGGCCGACATCCTCGGCGGCACGTTGCAAAGCAATGTGTTCGGTGGCGCAGCTTTCGCCTACGTGGGCACCGACAACAACGCCAACCTGGGTACCACCGTCAACATGGGTAATGCTGCCCAGTCCAATTACACCATTGCAGGCAACGTCTACGGCGGCAACAACCGTAATGGTACCGTGATGGGCAAAGTCGACGTGAACGTCAACGCTGGCGTCCTCGGCAACGCCACTGGCAACCGCACCGACGTGTTCGGAGGCGGCTATGGCGAATTCACCGCCATCGCTGGCGATGTCGACGTCACGGTCGACTCGTTGACCGGCATCGCAGCCCCCATCATCTACGGCGACGTTTATGGCGGTTCGGCCTTCGGCTCCGTCAACGACAACATTGGCAACGACACCACCTGGGTGAACATTCTCGGCGGCACGATTGCCAAAGGCCAAACCCGCGGCACCGTCTACGGTGGCGACGTCTACGGCGGTGGACTCGGTGAGACAGGCAATGTTACCAAAGGTCAAGTCAACGGTGTCATCGAAGTCAACATTGGCGAATACAACACTTACGAGAGCCCGGCAACACACACCGACACCACGGAATACTTCGGCTACGTCACCATCGGCAACAACGTCTACGGCGGTAACAATAGCGGCGGTTCACCTCAGGAAAACGTCATCGTGAACATCTATGGCACCGACCATATCGTTGGCACTAACACTGTGGATGACAATGGATACGCCATCGACCAAGTGTTCGGCGGCGGTAACTATGCCAGCCACACGGCCGCAGGTAAGACCGCTTACGTCAACATCTTTGGCTGCGACAACACCATCCGTCGTGTGTTCGGCGGCGGCGACGCGGCAGCCTCGCAAAACGTGAGCACCGATATCCAAGGTGGTCGTTTCGCCCAAGTGTTCGGTGGCGGTAACGGTGAGCTATACGCTGCCAATATCAATGGTAATGTCTATCTTGGTATCCACGGCGGTGAAGTAGGCATGTCCTTCGGTGGTAGTAACCTAAACGGCTTGATCTCAGGAACCACGACAATCGTACTTGACAATAATGGTCCTTGCGGTAAGACCGATGTCGACGAATATTTCTGCGGTGGCAACTATGTCGACGTCATCGGTGACGTGAATGCCACCATCGACTGCCAAGATGGCATGACTGTTAGAAACCTCTACGGTGGCTGCAACAAAGCTGACGTCTTGGACGATCCCACCACCCCTGAACATGAAGGCAACATCAACCTTGTTGTAAAAGGTGGCACCTTCCAAAACGTGTACGGCGGCTCTAAGGGTGACCTGGCAGCCATCGGCACTGGCCACACTGACCGACCGGTCATCATCGAAGGCAATGTCAACCTTACCATCACTGGCGGCACCATCGACACCATCTTCGGCACCTGCAACATCAACGGCAACGTCCTTGGCGGCGTCACTATCAACGTCTACGACTCGCTCAACACCACTTGCCCGCTCGTTATCCATAACATCTATGGTGGTGGTCGTACCGCTTCGTACGAGCCCACCGATGCCACTGGCGCCTATCCTGAGATCAACATCATGAGAGGCACCATCTCCCAGGACACCATCAACACCAGCACGGGTATTGTCCTCACGGGTGGTAACGTGTTCGGCGGTGGTTATAGTACCAGTTACGGTATAGAAGCCGTTGTGAAATCGAACCCGAAAATCACTATCGGCGACAACGTTGTGGGTCATAGCAGCAACGTAGCCACGGTCGAAGGCAACGTGTATGGCGGTGGCCATGGCGCTAAAGTGGAAGGTAACCCCCATGTCATCTTAGATGGCACGTCAGTTGTTAATGTCAACGGCAACGTGTTCGGCGGCGGTAGCCAAGCCGAAGTGACAGGCAATCCAAAAGTTGAAATAAGATAAGATAAGATAAGTAATATAGAATAAATCACTGTGAATATGAATCCCAGACATATGAAGTGGAAAGTTAAAAACGGAAAATGGAAAATAGCCCTGTTTGCATCGGCTCTGCTGCTGATAGGCGGTGTGGCGCGAGCACAGGTGAAGGTAGGTGGCAACATCTACGGCGGCGGCGAGATGGCCAACGTCAACGGTAGCGATACCATCCGCATAGCGGGTCGTATCACCGATACCGTTGTGGGCGATGTGTTCGGCGGCGGCATGTTGGGCCAAGTGAAGATCGATAACAATGGAAACGGAGGCAATACCGTCGTAGAGATGAGCAGTGGCGTGATAGGCCGCGCGTTCGGCGGCGGTGAAGGCTCAACAAGCCAACAGACAGATGGTTTGGTGGAAGGCAACACCATGGTCGACCTTTCCGGTGACGCCAAGGTGCTCCGTAACGTGTATGGCGGCGGCAACTTGGCCAGCGTGGGTAATGGCGATGTCAACGACAAGACCAAAGGTGTGACAACCGTCCTCATCCGTGGCGGCGAAGTCGGTCCCTTGGACAACAATGGTCTGTATGGCTATGTGTTTGCCGGTAGTAAAGGCTTGAACGCCAATTACGATGTATATAGGGCTTACGCCAATGTGGACAGCACTTCACTCATCATGACCGGTGGAACAGTCTGGGGTTCCATCTATGGTGGTAGTGAAGACGGTCACGTCATCGGTGATGCCACTGTCACTGTCAGCGGAGGTTCACTCGGTACCACAGGCAAAACCAGCTGGGATGGCAATGTCTTTGGTGGTGGACGTAACTTCGAAGGTTTGGTCAATACATCGGGTAGAGTAGGAGGCAACACCTATGTCAACGTGTCAGGAACGGCCCTCGTGAAAGGTAATGTGTTCGGCGGCGGTCGTAAGGCTTCCGTCGGTATCAGATGGAACAATAGTGGAAATTCCGTTGTGATGCAGGACGGCGATGACCACGGCAATATCTTTGTCAATATCAGCGGTGGCACCATCGGCTTGGCCTCTCTTGATACTGTCACCAGCGGCTCGGTGGCCGGTGGCTGCATGGGTACCAAAGATCCCAATCATACCCCCGGCGACCTTTCCGATGTAGCCCTGGGTCATGCCAAAAACACCTATGTCACCATCAGCGGCGGTAATATCCTTAACCACGTATTGGGTGGATCGGCATACGGCACCATTCAAAACAACACCAACGTTACCATGACGGGCGGCGAGATAGGAAGAATCGCCACCGGTCATACACTTAACGATACCGTCATCGGCGGCCAATTGTATGGCGGTGGTCGAGGCGTTGTCCCTGATGATATCAGTAGCACCACTATCCACCATGCCTTGTACGGTATCGTCATGGGCAACACCAACGTCACCGTGAAAGGCGGAATCATCCATAGCAATGTCTATGGCGGCGGCAAGCACGCCTCTGTGGGCACATACGTCTCCAACTTCAGTTCAGTCACCAACGGCACTGGCACCTCCAACGTCACCATCAAGGGTGGCACCATCGGGACTCCCTCGGTGGATGATGGCATGAACGGTTACGTGTTCGGCGGCGGCGAAGGTCTGGGCAACGATCCGAACAATAAATTGAAGTATCATGGTACCGTGGCCTCCACCAACGTCATGGTCGACTCGGCTGCCTACGTAACTTCCTCGGTGTTCGGCGGCGGTGCCGAAGGTCACGTGTGGAATGATGCCCTGGTCCAAGTCCGTGGCGGACGTGTCGGCATGGATGGTCAAGGCTTGGGCGACGGCAGCGTGTACGGCGGCGGCGGTAATTTGACCGAATCCAACTTCACCGCTGGTCGTGTGGGCGGCAACACCCATGTCATCGTACAAGATTCAGCCTTGATCTACAACAACGTGTATGGCGGTGGCTACGCAGGTCTCCTTGGTGTCGACATCGACGGCCAATTCCTCGATCCGGCATCCTATGGCAAAACGCTCGTCGAGATCAAAAACGGCACCATCGGTGCTGACCAAGGCGAGGGTCACGTGTTCGGCGGTGGTAATGGTTCTCTGAATGACTATAAATTCGGCTATGTCGCCAACACGGAAGTAAGCGTTTCGAACGCACAGATCAACGGTAACGTCTATGGCGGTGGCGAACTGGGCGAGGTAAAGACCAACACCCTCGTCAACGTCAATAGCGGCGTGATAGGTCATATTACCTACGACAAGAAACAAGGGAACACCGGCACCGTCTTGGATACCATCATCCATGCAGCTAACAGCGGTAAGGCGTTCGGCGGTGGCAAGGGCTCTACGACCGATCCCAGGTTCGCCCTTGTGGAAGGCAACACCTCCATGAACATGAATGGCGGCAAAGTCCTCTACAGCGTGTATGGCGGCGGCGAGATGGCTAGCGTGAACGATACAGCCTTCGTCACTGTCACTGGCGGTCAGGTGGGACCTGCACCCAGAGTGGAAACAGGCTATAATATCCCCATCGGCTTGAATGGCTTCGATGGTTACGTGTTCGGCGGCGGCCAAGGTATTGGTGATGACCCGATCGATTATTTGAACCATCCTTATGGAGCCTATTATCAACACGCCAACGTTGGCACTGCCATGGTGACCATCGACATGCCGATGCCTAGCAACGTAGCCGATACGATCAACAACCGCCTATGGGGTTCGGTGTTCGGCGGTGCCGAGGACGGTCACGTGTTGGGTAACGCCCACGTGAACTATGTCAGCGGCTTGATGGGCACCACAGGTACCACGACCTATGACGGCAACATCTTCGGTGGCGGCCGTAACTACTACAAGAAGAACTATACGGCAGGTCGTGTGGGTGGCAACACCTACGTCGAAATGAGCGGCGGCCAGATCTATGGCTCCATCTTCGGTGGCGGCCGTCTGGGTATCGTCGGCCTCGGCGAAACCGGTGCCACACTGAATGCCGACTATAACTTCCAAGCTATGCAGGACGGTGACGACCATGGCAACATCAAAGTCGTGGTGAAAGGCGGCAAGGTCGGCAACGAAAAACTCATGACCACCTGGACCAAGACCACCATGGGTGACGTGTTTGGCGGCGGCAAGGGCGACATGGCGGGCGTTGATACCCACCCCGAAGCGTCAGCCTTGCTGATTTCCCTGTCCAAGAACACCGAGGTTATCATCAAAGACTCCATCAACGGCGGCAACCTTATATCACGTCCCATCATCTATGGTTCGGTGTTCGGCGGCGGCGAGGTAGCCAGCGTGGGTAACTACACCTGGAAACAGGGTATCGAAGCAGGAGCCCTCAAGATTTACGACATCGAACTGCGCGACAAGAACTCAGGTCTCGCCAAGGTCACCATCAGCGGTGGCATCATCGGCGCTGACTCCATGCAAATGCGGCACGACCTGGCTGCAGGTACTTATGACCTCCGTTACAACGACGACGTCGGCCACGTGTTCGGCGGCGGTGAAGGTTATCCCCATAACCCAGGCAGCTACGCCACAGTGAATCCGCCTGCTAGTGGGCAACCCGTTGGAATTCATAACAACATATCGCTTCTCGACATCATGGCCACCGTCGGCCACACCGAAGTCACCATCAGCGACTCCGCCTTCGTGAAAGGCTCCGTGTATGGTGGTTCCATGAATGGCCACGTGCTCAACGATGCCTTGGTGACCGTCAGGGGTGGTCAAATCGGCTGCGGCGATACCCTGAATCGCCGTTACACCGAAAACGAGTTCGCCACCAGCGCCTCGCTGGCCGAATGCCCGCACTGGCCCTATGGCGACAACAATCACTATTATCCGTTCGACCCGCTTTATATCACCGCAGGCCAGAATCCTTCCGATGGTAAGACATGGTTCGGCAACGTGTTTGGCGGCGGTTCTGGCTTCTACCCCTATGTTGGTACGAAACAAAACAGCTCTGCCGACTCCCTGATTTGGAACCCCAGGTCAGGTATCGTGGAAGGCCAATCCAAGGTGGTAATCGAAGGAGGTCACATTCTCACCGCCGTGTACGGTGGTGGCGAGATCAACAGCGTGCTCGACACTTCCTTCGTTGAGATGAGCGGTGGAACCGTCGGCGTGCCTCGTACCTTCAATGAAATCCTGGCACATCCCATCACTTGCAGCCTTTACGGTTCAGGCAAGGGTGACCCGCGTACCAACTTCAATACCTATACCAACGTGAAAGACGCCATCGTCGAAATCAGCGGCGGCCGGGTCTTCGGCTCCGTGTTCGGTGGCGGCGAGGAAGGTCACGTAATCGAGAACACGAAAGTCACCGTCAGTGGCGATGCCAAGATCGGTACCTTCGGTTACACCGGTATCGACGGCAACGTGTTCGGCGCAGGCCGTGGTTACGCCGGCGAAGCCCTCACTGCCGGTACAGTAGGCGGCAACACCGAAGTCAACATCAATGGCGGTGTGATGCTCGGTAGCGTCTACGGCGGCGGCCGTGATGGCTCTGTGGGTACCAACCTCGTTCCGGTCTCTGATCCGGGCTACGGTGTGATGCAAGATGGTAACGACCACGGCTTCACCACCGTCAACATCACTGGTGGCACCATCGGTAACGATTACGAGGCCATCCTCCATACCGACTTCGACAAACACCCCGTCGGCGGTAACGTGTTCGGTGGTGGTGAAGGTAACCTCTTCAAACTCGGCAATGGCTATAGCCAGCTTTGGGCCTTCCTTGGTAAAGTCAAGCAAACCAAGGTGAACATCACCGGCGGTACCATCAAGAGCACCGTCTACGGTGGCGGCGAGCTGGGCACCGTGAGCGACAGCGCCATCGTCATCGTCAACGGCGGCACCATCTGGCGCGACGTCTACGGCGGTGGCTATGGTAGCGACTCGACCGCTGTCATCACCGCTTCCACCCCGAATGCCTCCATCACCGCCACGCCGATGCAGATCGCTGGCCGCGTCTACGGTAACACCCTCGTCAAAGTCAATTCCGGTTGGGTGCAGAAGAGCATCTACGGTGGCGGTGAAATGGCCTCCGTGGGTACCATCAGCGATTCTACCTATCACAACGACAGTCATCCGTTCCACATCAGCTGGCCTTACGAGTTTACCTATGCCGCCAATACCGGTAACGCCAATGTGCAAATCACCGGCGGCCGTGTCGGTATCAAGGGTAAGGATTACATGGGCCCCTGGGATGCTCCCGGCGGCAACCCAATCTACTACGAAGGCGGTGTCGCTCACATTTATGACCTAACTAGCCAAGCCTACGACGATGCTAGAAAGGATAACGGTGACATATACGGCGGCGGTAAGGGTATGGCCAATAAGAGCACTATCGAGGCTCATGCTGGTAACGTCAACAATTCCGTGGTCAACATTGCCTACACCAACCTCACCGTTGATCCTACCAACTACAAAGATAATCCGGATGCTACGAAAGGTTGCATCGCAGGTGCAGTCTACGGCGGTGCTGAGAACGGCCACGTCAACGCAAACACCAACATCACCCTCACCAAGGGCCTCGTCGGCCACGCCATCTACGGCGGCGGTAAAGGTAAGGGCAAGTACAAAGAGGGTGGCACCAAGGTGTACAGCGTCACCGCTGGCCGCACCTATGGTAACACCAATATCACCGTCAATCCGGCCAGCAACACTGATGCGTACGTCGTTCGCAGCGTGTTCGGTGGCGGTAACTTGGCCTCTGTGGGTATCGGTACTTACGCCGGTGGCGACTTCGACACCGTCTATGTCAAGGACAACTACTACGGCGAGTTGGTCACCAACGACGCTGACTGGAGCTATGTCCGCAACAGCGGTCACACCTATGTGAATATCTACGGCGGTACCCTCGGTATGCTCGATGCCTCTGATCCTAACGGAGTCCTTAAGGACACCATACCTTACGGTTCGGTGTTCGGCGGCTGCCGCGGTATGGCCGTCGCTACTTCACCCACGCGGTTCGGTTTTGTCAACTTCACCCACGTCACCATCGGTAACGGCTCCGGCACCGGCCCTCACATCCTGGGCTCGGTCTACGGTGGCGCCCAAGACGGTATCGTGCGCTGGTATGCCAACACCGTCGTCAACAACGGCGAGATCGGTGTTGCCTACGATGCAGGCACTGCAGCAAGTGTCATGGGTTCAGCCAACCCCGACACTGTCTACTGGGTGATGCGTGGTAACGTGTTCGGCGGTGGTGCCGGTCTCGGCCTGGTCGACGAACATAATCCGGCTTCCTTCAGCCACATCTCCGGTCAGGTGATTCAGAAAGCCAACCTGACCGTCAACGGTGGTACCATCCACCGTAACGTATACGGCGGTGGTAACTTGGCTCTCGTGGGTCCCAAGCGCTTTGGTACCAACGACCCCACGGCTGACCTTGCTGGTACCACGGTGAACATCAATGGCGGAACCATCGGTACCTCTTCAGACTATGGCGGCAGCGTCTACGGCGGCTCCAGAGGTCTACCCAACCACGACACCATCACTTCCGGTGCCCCGTATCTCGACTTTGCCTTATGTGCCCATACCTTGATTAATATTAATAGTGTCACCCTTGCCAAGAATGTGTATGGCGGTGGCGAAAATGGTCAGGTAGGTACACAGCATCAAACCGATCAATGGACCCACACCTCCACGGTCAACATCAATGGCACTTCAAACATTGGTGGCGATGTGTATGGCGGTGGACAAGGTGTTTGGGGCTTGACGGGTTACACGAACGACACCATCTCGGGCCGTGTGATCGGCACTGCCTTGGTTAACATGAATGGAGGTAGAGTGGATGGCAATGTCTTCGGTGCCGGCCAGCGTGGTGTCACCTATGCCGAGTCCTATGCCAATGTGAGCGGCGGCTACGTCGACCAAAACGTGTTTGGCGGCGCCTATGGCCACCAAGGTTACAACCACGTATTGGGCTTGCGTACGGTGAATATGCGCGGTGGTGAGGTGAACGGTAGAGTCTACGGCGGCAGCTTCTATGCTGAAGACGCCCTCGTGTTCAGACCGACGAACTTCGCCACCAACACCAGCACCAACCCGGTCAGTGTGGTGAACTTCAGCGGTGGACATGCTTGCAAACAGGTGTTCGGCGCTGGCGACCACGGACAGAGCTACGGCTCCACCTATGTGTTCGTTGGCACCAATGCCATCATGAACGCTCCTTACCATACGGCTACGCCTACAGGCGTGTACAACGAAGCCTACTTCAACGCGCACGACAACCTGATTATCGACGGTGACGTGTATGCAGGCGCCGACTTCGGTGATTATTCGCAATATGGCGCCGTGTTCGGCACGAACACCATTACCGGTCGCTCCCATATCTATGTCGACGGTAAGGACTACGACACGGATGTCAACACTCCTGGGGCAAATCAGACCGACTTCATGTATCTCCGCAAATCCTTGTTCGGTTGTGGTACCCTGAACGACGGCGGCAAACAAGGCAAACAGATCATGGTTCGTAATTACGGTCACGATGTGACGCATATTCCAAATGATGCTGATCCGGAGCCGCTCATCAATGCCAGCCGTATCTTCCAGTCCATCCAGTATGCCGACAGCCTGATCATCGAGTCGTCGCATTTCCGTCTGAGTGGTCGCGGCATGGTGAACGTGGGCAACGCCTCCAAGGAATTTGCCATCTACAATATCATGGATGACGTGCGTGTGATCAACGGCAGCTCGCTGCTGGTGGATAAACCGGTCGACAACATCGGCAACCTCCACAGCAACAAGAGCACCAACCTTGCCAACGGCGTCTATCCTGACATACCTGCTTACACTGAGGTGACTTATGGTGAACTTACCCCGAATATTGGAACTCAGGATGCGACTATCGACAACAAGATCCGTATCAACAAAGGTGGTTATGTGACCGTCTCCATCACTGAGACCGACAACAACAACGTCTCCAACACCTACTACGGCGCTTTGAGAGGCTTCTTCCACCTGATGACCGACGGCGTCTACAATGCCTTCGTCTATGCCCGACCCAAGCATAGTAACGCTCCAGGAAACCAGATTGCTTCGCAATATGACTATGCTACTGACGGCGGCTTTGTGAGCTATCGCAGGGCACTCAACTACTTTGATGTGGATGGCGGTATTTCACAAGCACTTGTCGACAGTCTCCAGATGCCTTACGAGAACCATGCTCCCAAGTCCAAGCACAGCAACGAGACCTACTTCCGTATCTGGAGATTCTCGGAGAACGCCTCTTCGGTGCTCGACGTATGGCTGATTGCCGAAGCCGTGCCGAGTACGACTCCGGGTTATGGCACCTATGTTCCTAACACTAAGGTGAAACTGCCGCCGATGGCTGGTCAAGGCGCTTACTACCGCATCAAGAGAACCAACGATGCTGTTCCGATTGCCGAAATCAACTACGGTCAGGAAATCAAGATGGTGAATGCCGGTATTAAGCAGGATCAGGGATCTGAATGGATGTATTACGACCCGGTTTCTGGAGAATATCAGATCGATGATGCCTCCTTCACCAATACTGCTGATAACAGGACCTTCATGGCCAACTTCCCCAACAACGTGTTTGGCTTGACGGCCATGCCATCAGGTGCCTTCACGGGTACTGGCGCCACCAATGATACGGTGCTGGTGTGCCTCGATGCCAACACTGCTTTGACTGCGGATACCTTATGGAGTTTCTATAACTCGGCTTTGTCACCTGAAATTGAATTCATGCTGACCCATTCCGAGGGGGTGAATGGCAACTTCACTTGGGATCCTATCTCCATCACCTTCGAACAGGTTATGGACGGCAACGTCATCGACGAGGTGACTGTCTATGTCCACGTGGTCACCAAGACCCGTATCGACATGCCCAACCATGTGAAGACCTATGCCATGATGACCCATGGTGGTGGAACTGGCAACAAGCACGACATTTACAAAGCCAAAGTGATGCTGCCTACCTTCCAACTGTATAACGGTGACGTTGATGCCAACTGGTATCTGAAGGAAGTGAAATGGCACCCCAATGACACTGTCTATTCACCGAATTATTTCAACGACGGCACCTTGGTTCAATGCGACACTTATCTTAGCCATAATCCTACCAAGGATTTCGTTGGTATGATGTTCTATCCCACCAGTAATGTCGACGCTGTGAACGGCTGGGACGGTACGCCTACTCAGACGCCTGTGGATCTTGGTCTGAATAAATATGATGGTATTGGTACCAACCCGCTTGGCTCAGGTTACTATCTGGGTAAGAACAGAGGTGAGAAACCGATTTCGTTCGACTTCGACCTGCACTACGACAGTGACCAGAACATCGGTTTGGCTGGAAATGCCACCATGGGTGTTGTAGAGCTTACCGTTCACTTCGACAACTACAAGGAGAGTACAGACCCTGTCAACCACGGTCAGGATGTGAAGTTCTATGTACAAATCCTGCGTCGTGGTAAGGGTAAGGGCTTCTACATCGATGGCGTGAACGGCGACGTGCTGTGTAGCGGCCACTATCCTGACGCTGCCCAGCCCAGCTTGGCTGGTCTGCTGTACTTCGCCCCCGACTACGAACCGGTCGACTCGATCTACATCGTCAACAAGGTCACTGCCAACGCTGTGTCCAACCTCGAGTGGAATACCCGTTACAACCAACTGAAGATCTTCCGTTATCCTGGCGGACATAGGTTGGCTCTTAACGATGAAGCCTCTGGAACAAAACGCTTTGAGAGGTATCTTGAAACCTACGGCAACAACCCCGCTTACAAGGGCGCACTGATAGAGGTGAAGACCTCCATGTCGGTATCCTCGGCAACCATCAACGGTGCTTACAACTTGCCTGAGATGGTGGGTAACTACGAGGTGGGTTCCAACAGCTATCCTCCGGTAGTAGTGCCTGGTGGAGATGATCACGTCTTTGCCAACGCTCCGTTGTTCGAAATCAATTCGGGTGCTACCTTGTCGCTCGACGGTGAAAACCATAAGACGGAGTTGTTTGACAACTACAACGGCGGCAGCCATGGTGGTGCTGTGAACGTGGCTAGCGGTGGTACCCTCAGGATGCGCCGCGACGCTCACATCCTCAACAACTATGTGGCCGACAGTGTCAAAAACAGCAAAGCGCTGGTGGTCAACGAGTCTCACTATGGCGGCGGTGTCTACCTCGAAGGATTGGCCACCCTCGTGGCGTCTGACAGCGTGACCGTCGACAACAACTACCGTGTGACGCTGGGTAAAGTCAGCGGTGCTTTGGATTCAATCGTTAACCAGAACGCCTACCTCAACGACTACAATACAGTGATCACCTTGGGTACTATGGACGGTGTCTACGTGGGCTTGACCGACGGCAAGGCTAAGATTGGCGTCACCAAGACCGCTTGGGATGATATGGAGTACATGCCTATCGTCTATTCTGACAACCAAGCCCTGCTGACACCGCTCGAGACAGGCGGCTTATATGCCGACGGTCAGATCATCTTCGACCAACAAGAGAAGTACGGTCTGTTCGCGTATCCGAGAAGACAATCCAACGGTGATCCTAACTACCAGCGTAAGCTCTACTGGGTGAAAACCTGGACGGACGTGGTGACCGAAAAACCTGCTGGATTCATTGAATCTGTTACTAACATCAACATCTCGACACCTAAACAACTGGCTTGGGCCATCTCTTATGTGAACGGCTTGAATGGCTCAGCTGCTCACCCCTCTCAGAAATTCACCATCACTGCCGACATCGACATGGATCAGTACATCTGGGTGCCGATTGGAGTCCATGAAAAAGCCACTGATCCTGACTACAGCTACACAGGCGTCTTCGAAGGCAATGGCCACCTGGTGACCGGCATCCATAGCCCGTTTGCCTTGAACCATAAAGGTGTGTTCGGATCGGTCTCTGGCGATGCTGAAATCAAGAACCTGCAAGCTGTGGTTGACTTCTACTATGGCAACGCCAAATACCTGGGTGGCGTGGTCGGCTTGATGAACAGTGGTACACTGTCCAACTGCGAAAGCGCCGGTTACCTCGAAAGCGGAACCACCAGCACCAGCTTCATCGGAGGTCTGGCCGGCGGTACCGTCACGGGTTCAACCATCCACTCCAGCTTTGCCGTCGATACCTTGAAAGCGCTCAGTAGCGACATGTATCTCGGCGGTCTGGTAGGCGAACATAGCGGCGGCAACCTGTATAACTCTTATAGCCGTACCCTGATCGCCGACGGCACCTTGACCCAGACCAACCAAATCGGCGGCCTCGTGGGTTACAACCACGGCGGTACCGTGGAGAACTGCTACTCCGATGTCGGCGCTCAAAACATCGCTGCTCTTGCCTACGAAAACCATGGCGGTACCATTCAGTACTGCTACGCCAACGTTGGCATGGCTGGTAACTATGTGGCCAAGGTCACAGGCACCGACAACACGCTCTCCGGCCACGGCACTTACGGACCTGTGAAGGGCCTCAAGGAGATTGGCTATATGTACGACGACAACAAGGTGAATCTTGAAGGCGTCGGCACCAACACCTATGTACCTGCCAGCCTCTCACATGATAGCGACCATCACTCCATCATCTGGAACGGTCTGCTCTATGTGTTGAACAGCTGGGTGAAGGCCAATCCCGCAGGTTTGGATCCTCTCCCGACACCTTGGTTCCGTCCGACCTCATCACACATCAACGCCGACCTGCCGGTGTTGGGCTTCCCGCAGGACAGCGCCATGGCTACCCTCGACGTCGATGGACGCTTCTTGAGGTATAACAGCAACCTCGACAGACTGCTTAGCGATTATGGCGACAAGACCGCCAGCATCTTCCTCTATGGAACGGCTACAGGCGTCACACAGGTGCCTACCGCTGACGAAAAGGTCTTCGTCAACGAAGACGCCGTGCTGCTGCAGGCCTCGACAGCTGGTTCATTTACCAACACCACCGTGGGTATCACCTTCGATAACTCGGGTACAACTGCAACGGCCTATGGCAATGTCGCACTTGACTATGACTGGCACCTGATGTCGACTCCGTTGCAGAACGCTAAGGTGGGTACCCATTATGGTAGGGCTGACGGCATTGACGACCAACTGATTGACAATGGTGAATACCAGCCTCACGACAATGATCACTTCCCAGGTGTGGTTTACCAAGATGATCTTGTCGATATCGTCTCGATGGAGGACAACTACTTCCCGAATGGATTGACGATGGCTGCGGGTTACGATAGTGGCGTGAAATGGGACTTCTACAGCTACTATGAGCCAGAATACCACTGGATCAACCTGAAGCGTAACAAGATGAACCACTTCCACCGCGATGCCCACGAAGGTATCATTACTCCGAATGTGCCTTATCAGCTTGATAGGTTGGATTTGGCTGGAAACTACTTCAGGCATTATCAGATCAATTATAACGCTACTGACCAGTCTGCTACCGTTGCCGGCGATGATAACTGCGTGTTCACTCCCGGTAAGGGCTACATGATGGCCATCAGCCAGGATAGCTACCTGAGCAGCAAGGGTACCCTCAACAAGGCAGTCTCCATCCCGGTCACGGCCCAGGCTCCTGATGATGTTTCAGGATATCCTTCGTTCGACAGAGGCAGCAACTTGGTGGGTAACCCCTATCAAGCCTACCTTGATCTGGATAAGCTCACAGATGGTAATCCTGGTCTCGACAAGTTCTGGACCTATGACGCCGATCTGGGTGTATATGCGCCTTACACGAGAAGCGCATCCATCAACCCGAAGATCCCGTCACAGTACCTCCACCCGCATCAGGGCTTCTTCGTAGTCACTTCGTCTGACGATGTGCTTGACTTCACTCCTGATATGGCCGGTACCACGAAGGAAGCTTACTCTTACTTCCGCAGCAAGCCGAGCTACCCGTTGGTTGACTTGCTCGTCTCCGACGAAGAAGGCAACAGAGACATCGCCATCGTGGAGTTCAACCGTCCTGAGACAGGTGGTGTGCCGAAAGTTGAAAACCTGCAGAACGCTCAATTCAAGCTGTATGCCCGCTTCGAGGACGAGAGCTATGGACTGCTCTTCGCTCCGGAGGGTACACAACGCGTCCCAGTGTTCTTCAAGACCCCGACGACCGGTACCTACACCCTCAGATGGGAGAAGTACAACGGCACCTTCAACAGGATGCGACTCATCGACAACATCGCCGGTGTCGACTACGACATGCTGGCGAACGACCAATACACCTTCCAGGCTCACAACACCGACTTCGCCGCCCGATTCTATATCGTGTTCGACGTGAACGGCGTGGATGAGAACGACGAAGGTGATAACTTTGTCTACTTCAACGGCACCGGATGGGTCGTCGAAGGCCAAGGCGTGATCCAGCTGGTTGACATGCTTGGACACGTGCTGTACTCCGACTACCTGAGCGGCGAAAGCACCGTGGTGAACTTCGGCGACGTTGCGGCAGGTATGTATCTGCTGAAACTCGGCAACAAGACACAAAAGATAGTTATATATTAAAGAGATATTGAAATATGATTAAAAGAACCATAGCTATTATCGTGATCGCGTTCCTGGCCATAGGGCCAGCCATAGGGCAGATCATTCTCACCGAGGAAGACGTTGGCATCAACCAACGTCTTACCAACGACCCTGGTTCATTCAATGTAATGGTGCCGCTGCAAAACTCCAACCTCGACCAATGGAAAGAGGGCTACGTTCCCATTGGAAACGGACTGTTTCTATTGGTCGGGCTCGGAGGAGCCTACTTGTTAAGTAAGAAGAAGAGAGAAAAGAATTGAGAATTTAGAATTTAGAGGGATTTGTCGTCATCACCCTCTAAATTCTAAATTCTCAATTACCCTATTATAGCATTCCCTGCATAATGGCTCGTAGCTTTCTGTTTCGCCCAGAACTACGAGTTTGTCCCCCGCGATGGTACGGTGCGAGAACTGCGCCGGACTGCCACATTTCACACAGATGGCATGTACTTTAGTGACATCCTCGGCAATGGCCATCAGCGTAGGCATCGGCCCGAAGGGTTTTCCCATGAAATCCATATCCAACCCCGCGATGATGACGCGGACACCATTGTCGGCCAGCTGCTGGCATACCGCCGGAAGCTCGTCGTCGAGGAACTGTGCCTCGTCGATGCCGATCACGTCCACATCGTTGGCATATAACAGGATCTGCGTGGCATTCTCCACTGGGATGGAATGCAAGGCCGTGGCGTTATGCGATACCACGTCCTCCTCACTATAGCGTGTGTCGACCCCAGGCTTGAAAATCTCCACCTTCAGCTTGGCGATTTTTGCGCGTTTCAAACGTCGGATCAGCTCTTCAGTCTTACCCGAGAACATTGACCCACAGATGACTTCAATCCATCCTTGTGACTTATTATGAGAATCTTTTTCGAGAAACATGCCTACAATATTTTAAATCTTTGTATTTTAGCAAAATTAAAAAAACTTCGGATATGAGCGACAGATTCAACGAGCAAAAAGATACTTTGATTTCTATTAAGAAGGAAATCAGCTTGTTACACCAGCAGGTGGATTATCTCATCAGAAACGAAAAACCCCTTGAACTCCTCGACTTGGACGTGATGATGAACCGTACGCACACGATCTATAGCATGATGTGTGGCGTGGAAGTGGGAAATCAACAGATCGAAGACGGCGGTCAGGACAAAGAACTTCCAGTAGGATTGGATGCCATCCGGGAAATGTTTGGGATAACGGAGACGCCCGAGGAAGCGCTCGATGAGGATCTTGAAGAAGATCTTGAAGAGGAACCTGCCGAGCCGATAACGGAAGAAGAAACCGTGGAAGAAAACGAAAGCGCTTACTTCATCGATGAAGCCGATGACGAACCCGCTGTCGAGGAAGAGAAAACCGTTGTGGAAGAAGAAAAACCCGCTGTGGAAGAGGAGAAGCCTGTTGTTGAGGAGAAACCCATTGTCGAGGAAGAAGGTCCCGCTATCGAAGAGGAAAGCCCCATTATCGAAGAAGAAAAGCCTGCCGTTGAGGAAGAACCCGTTATCGAAGAAGAAAATCCCAAAGACCGTGACGATTTCGGCTTCATTTTGAATTTCGAGCCCATCACCACTACTGAACCTGTCCAACCGCTTGCCTCGTCCTACTCGCCCGGCGACGAAATAGAAATGTCCATCCCCCATATGGACATCCCTCCAATGGATATTCCCCAAGAAGATCCCTCCGATAACGACTACGAAATAGAAACCATCGGCGACAAGCTGCAACAGGAACAGACCCGTACCTTGGCCGATAAATACGAGCAAGCCATCTTGACGAGCCTGCAACACTCCATCGGCATCAATGACAAGTTCCTCTTTGTCAATGAGTTGTTTAACGGCAGCATGGAGAAATACAACCGCTCCATCGGAAACCTCGACGACCTCAAGACACTGAACGGCGCTCTCATCTACCTCAATGAACTTCGTGTGGAGCTGCAATGGAACAGCAGCAACGAAGCCTACAAGAAACTTCTGGAACTGGTTCACCGTAAGTTTAATGCATGATGGCCAAGCTCTATCTTGTTCCCACCCCCATAGGCAACCTCGAGGATATCACCCTGAGGGCCATCCGCATCCTCAAGGAGGTGGATGCCATCCTCGCTGAGGATACCCGCACCTCGGGCAACCTGTTGCGTCATCTCGGCATCAGCAAGCCTATGACGGCGTTTCATCTTAACAATGAGCACCAGCAGGTGACGCATATTGCCGATCGTATCGAGGCTGGCGAGACCATGGCTTTGGTGACTGACGCCGGCACTCCGGCCATCTCCGACCCAGGCTTCATGTTGGTGCGCGAGTGCATCAGCCGTGGCATCGAGGTGGAGTGCCTGCCGGGCCCCACCGCCTTCGTGCCCGCCCTCGTCAACTCGGGCCTCCCGGCCGACCATTTCATCTTTGAGGGCTTCCTTCCGCATAAGAAAGGCCGCCAGACCAAGATCCAACAGATTGCCGAATATCCTTATACCACCATCCTCTACGAGTCGCCATACCGTCTGGTGAAGACCCTGCAGCAGCTTATGGAGGTGATGGGCCCCGACCGTCAGGTATGCGTGTCGCGTGAGCTAACCAAGATCCACGAGGAAAACGTACGCGGCACCCTTGCTGAAGTCATCCAATATTTCAGCCAAAAAGACGTTAAAGGAGAAATCGTTATTATAGTGGGAAGTGAAGAGTGAAGAGTTTGAAGAAGGCAATATTCATATTATTATGTTTGATTACGGTTGTCGCTTGGGCGCAGGAGCCGGAACGTACGCTGATCCATATCGAACACGCTGACCTGCTCTATAAAAAGGCGGGATCGGATGCCGTGGTCCTCAACGGCGCAGTGCATATCCGTCACGACAGCACCCATTTCTACTGCGACAGTGCCTATTACTACGAGAACCAAAACAGCTTCGACGCTTTCCAGAATGTCCATATCAAGGTCAACGACAGCGTCGACATGTATAGCCGCACCATGCGTTACGACGGCAATACCCGTTTCGCGGAGTTTTTCGACAACGTAAGGATGATGGACGACTCCACACTGCTTGAGACGCAATACATGACCTACGACCGTGATGCTCATCTGGCCAGTTATCCCCATCACGGGGTGACCACCCGAGGCGACAAGAAACTCGTCAGCGAGATCGGCTACTACCGCGACGACTTGAAGGAACTCCGCTTCTTCAAAAAGGTGGAGGTGACGAGTCCGAAATACCAGATGTATACCGACACCCTTTACTACAACACCCGTGTCGACAGGATGTGGTTCACCGGGGGAGGGCTGATGAAGAACGAGAACAACCAGGAGATTATGGCCGACTCGATGCTTTACGACTGCAACAGGAACGTCTCCAAGGCGGTCAACAACATCCAGATCACCGACACGTCCTATAAAGTCATCATGCGTGGCCACTATGCCGAGCTATGGGAGAAGACGGGCTACTCGTTTGCCACCGACAGTGCCTATGCGGTGTACTACGACGGGGGCGACTCGCTGTTCATCACCTCCGATACCATGTTCTACCATTTCAAGACGGAACTCAACGAAGAGGAGAAAATCATAGGCCGTCGCCACGTGCGTTTCTTCCGCTCTGATTTGCAGGGCCGGTGCGACACCATGACTTATGATATGAGCGACTCCACCGTCAGGATGCGCGTGAATCCTGTGCTTTGGGCCGAGGACTCGCAGATGACCGCTGACCGCATCGACATCAAGATTGCCAACCATTCCGTCGACAGCCTCTTCCAGCGGGGCCACGCCTTCATCATCTCGAGAGATACCATTGAGGGTTATAACCAGATCAACGGTGCTGATATGGTCTCGAAATTCGACGATGGCGCCATCCATCATGTGAAGGTGACGGGTGATGCCAAGGTCATCACTTGGCTGCGCGAGGATGACGGCTCGCTGATCGGCATCAACAAGTCATCGTCGAACAACATGCGTATCGAGATGAAAGACAAAAGTGTCTCGCTGATCAGGTATTACCAAAATATCAACGAGACACTCTATCCTGAAAAGGATATCAAGGAAAAGGATCGTTACCTTGATGGTTTCCTATGGCGCGAAGAGGAACGCCCGGAACACATCCCATAATTACTTTTCACTTTCCACTTTAACTCTCATTCCATCGGAGTAGGCAGTGAACTCTGGTGCGTACTGGCACTGGACCAGGGCGTAGCCGTTGCTCAGGTTGCCTTCTTTGGTCACAAACATGCTGTATTCCAGCTGGTGTGTTCCCTTCGGCAGGAAGTCGATGAAGAACTCCATGTCGGTGTCGGTATTGCTCTGGTAGTACCACATGCGGTCGCTGTACTGGTAGCGTGAGATCTGTTCGATGGGTTCGAAGCCGGCGGCGCGCAGGTCTTTCACGAACACGAAGCTCATGTCCTGGTTGCTCTCGATGGTGATCTTCACGGTGAGTTTGTCGCCGACTTTCAAGGTGCGTTTCCCGACAGGAACCAGAAGTTTGCCGTTAGCGTTGACGGTCTCCACAAACAACTCGCGTTTGACCTTGAAGCCCGACTGGTCGCTCTTGACCTCGTCGATGGGCACGAAATACTGGCGGAACAGGCCGCCCCAGACCAGGTGGTTGGTGGGGTTGTTGACGGTGAGGTGGCGCATGGCGTCGGTGACTTCATCGGCATTCCAGCGACGCTGGATGAAGCCGGTACCGGCTTGACCGCCCTCAGTACTGATGGGCGTGCCGCTGAAGCTCAGGGTGACGTTCTTGCCTTCCTCGAACCAGTCGCTGCCGCGCATCAGCAGGGCGTAGATGGCATCGGCGGTGGAGGCGGTGTTCTCCCACATGTTGGTGCGTTTCTGTGTGAGCAGCCACACCCTCAGCTGGTCGAGCATCTCCTGATCCTGGTCGATCTCGGCAAAGGCCGCCATGATGTTGGCATGGGTGGCGATGTGTGAGATGAAGCTGAAGTACTTCTTCGGCCAGTACATGCCGATCTCCTCGTTCTTCTGGGCGCATTCCTTGAATGACTGGATGATGAGCTTGGCGGTATTCTGGTGGTTGTTGCGATAGAGCACGATGGCGGCGAAGGAGCGGTAGTTGAAGTTGAAATCAGTCCATTCCTTCTTTTCGTCGAGGCGGTCGAGGTAATACTTCTTGGCCGTGGCGAAGTCTTGGTCGGAGTTCTGTTCCTTGAAGAAACTCAAGGCGTAGAGCTCTTGCAGGGTGAAGCCTCCGATGCTCCATTCCTTGTTGTATTTCCTCATGGTACGATAGCCGTCGGCCACATCGTATTCGACGAACTTGACGGCCTTCTTGCAGATCCTTTCGGCGCAACGCTGGTCGTCTTCGCTCAACGACTCCCACACGCCCATCTGCTTGAGGCGTCCCATGCCGCTGAGGATATAGGTGGTGATGTAGGGGCTTTCGGGCATGCCGTCCATCCAAGGCCAGCCGCCGTTGTATTCCTGTTTCTTCTCGAGCAGCGAGAGGGCCTCACTATATTGTTTTTTCAGGGTATTGAGCTCGAAGAGGTTGGCGATGCGGGCGCGTTGTTCGGTCTCGCTCTTGGCTTCCAGCACCCATGGGGTCTCCTGGAGCATGATGGCTTTCAGGTCTTTATCTTTCTCGAGTTGTGACAGCAGGGCGTCGGGGGTTTCGATCTGCCATTTCTTGATGTAAGCCTGGAGGTTCGGCACGTGGTCGGCGATGTAAGCCGAGAGGCTGTTGGCGTAGAACACGTAGAAGGCGGCCTCGGGGCGGTCGGTCTTGATCTCGGCCATGTAAGGCAGGCTCTGCACGGCGTACCACACGGGGTTGGTGCTGAAGTTGAGTGTGAGGCTGTAGTCGCGTTCGTGGCTGTTGGGGTTGGCGATGGCGTCGAAGTCGAAGGTCTTCTCGGTCTCGGCCTTCACGGTGATGGGCAGGGTCTGGGTGAGGAAGATCTCGCTGCTGAGCACAGGCATGAGGTGCTGTTCAGCATCGCTGAACTGTCCGGCGTAAGCCGTGAAGCGGAAGGCGAGGAGGCTGAGGTCGTATTGGGCGGCCACCTTCCATCGCACCTCCTGGCTGCGTCCGGGGACGATCTCTTTCATATTGATAATGGCATCGCTTGCGATGAGGTCGACAGGCTTCATGGTGGCGGCGTCGAAGATCTCAAGTTTGGCCTTGGGGGTGACGGCCTCGTCGCCGGTGTTGATGACGTTGGCGACGAACCACAGCGTGTCGGTGTCGTACATATACCTAGGCATGTCGGCCATGATCATCACGGGTTTGGTGGTCTTGAACTCATAACGGTTGCTTCCAGTCTTGCCGTCTTTGGTGTAGGCGATCATCATCAGCTTCCAGCGTGTGATGGCGTCGGGCATGGTGAAGGTGAAGGTGCTGCTGCCGTCGGCTTCGGTGCGGAGGTTGGGGAAGAAGAAGGCGGTCTCGTTGAAGTTCTCGCGGAGCGTGGGCTCGGCCTGTTCGTCTCCTTGAGACTTCTGCTCTGTTTCTTGAGACTTCTGCTCTTCTTCTTTTGATGAAAGGGATTCTTCGTCTTTGCTTGCGGTCGTTTTGCCGGTGGTTTTGAGGCTTTGGTTCATGGCGACATCGGGCATGGCGTCCATCACGGCCATTTCCTCCACCATCTCGACTCCGCCGGCTTCGCGGTAGAGTACTCTAGGCGCACCCATCTTGGAACCGTAGAAATAACGGGAGTTATAGGTTACGAAGAAAGGCTCGCTGGAGGGCAGTTGGAAGTCGAACAGGCGTCTCACGTCGAGGTAGCTGCTGTTGGTGCTTGAGCTTGAGAAGTAGCTCCTGTCGGTGCGGAACGACCTGGAGCCGGCGCTGTAGGGCTTCATGTCGAAACTCCAGTAGTGGTAGGCGAACTCGTCGAGAGAGACATCGTACATGCCAGCCAGGAGGGCGGCCTCGACGGGCTTGTTTTTGAAGTCTTTGACGTTGATGGTCCAGGTTTCTTCGCTGCCGGGGTTGAGTTTGTCGCGTACGGTGGCCAAGCTGACGTTGAGGTCGAGGTTGCTATAGGGCACGCTGACACTCATATTGCGGGTGTTGTAGCTGTTTTCCTTGATGAAAGCAGTCTGCAGATTCAGTCCTCCGCGGTCGGCTTCGGTGACGACGTATTCGATGGTTTGGATGTCGTTGTTCAGGGTGATGCGGCGTTCCAGGCGCACCTCATCGCCATGGGTGAGGATCACCCAAAGGCTCACGTCGTTGGCGGAGCTGCCGATGCTGAAGCGGACGGTGTCGCCAGGCTGGGCGGTGCTCTTGTCGGTGCGGTACCAGGTCATGGACGGGTAGGGCATCTGCTTGGAATCTTTCTTGTACACGGTGAACTCCCTGGTGCTGTGGGCCAGCGGGTCGTCGAGGCTCTTCATCTCGATGTAATAACGTCCGGGTTCCAGCTTCTTCTTGTCGGGATAGAACGGGGCCTTTTCGTCGATGCTGACTTCATCTTGGTAGACGAGGGTCTTGTGTTGTATCTTGTCGGACTGGCTGCCGAAGCTATAGTTGGGGAACAGGGTGCGCAGCTCGTTGTCGCTGAGCACTTTGCGATCGGTGGTGTTGCTTTGTCCGAGTGCCTCGAAGTAGTTGATGCGCGCGTCTTCGTCGAAGCGGTAGATCTTGCGTTCGACACGGCTCTTGGCGGGCTGTCCGCTCATGTTGAGCACTTCGATGTTATATTTGTCGGTCTCCGACTGTTCCACCAGGCTGGGGATGTTGCTGGAGAGGGCGATTTCGTTGTATCCGGCGCGGATGTGGTAGGTGTCGCTGTGGGTCTCGCCTTGGGCGTTGGTGGCGGTCACTTCGATTTCATAGGTGAACACGGGCTGTTGTTCGGGCTTGGTCTTCAGCGAGGGTTTCAGGTTGAAGGTGATGTCGAACTTGCCTTTCTCGTCGGTGCGTGCCTCGCCGAAGGCGATGGTCTCGTCTTCGATGGCGGGGTACCACCACCACCAGCAGCGCCATGGGAAAGAGGTGGCGCGGGTCACGTGATAGTTGTATTTCACATTGTCGAGGCCGAAGCCGGCGTAGGCGTCGACGCTGCCGTGCACGGTGACTTCCTGGTTGAGTTTATACTGATCTTTGACGGCGTCGAAGTGGATCTCGAAGGTGGGGCGTTTGTATTCTTCCACGCGGATGGTGGTGCTGCCGTATTTGCCGCTGAGGCGGAATGTGCCGTTGAGCAGGTCGGTGGGGATGACGAACGAACCGTCGAAGGCGCCGTATTCGTCGGTGGTGAAGTCGGCTGATGCGATATCCTGCCAGTTGGCGTCTTTGAACACCACATGTTCCTTGAGGTTGGTGGCCAGGGTGTGTTCTCCGTTTTCAACATGCATCGTGATGCCTTTGAAGTAGACGGTCTGTCCGGGCCGGTAGATGGCACGGTCGGTGAAGAACTTGGTGTTTTCGTTCTTATAAGAGGAGGTGTTGGGGCTGGCCACGTTTTGCTGGTCTTGCGGCAGCAGCACGTCGTTGCCCTTACGGAGGGTGATGTTAAAGTAATCGTGTCCGATCTTGTCGGTGAGCGTCACCCGTCCGTTGCGGTCTGACGTCAGGGTGGCTACCCTGACGGTCTCGTACCTACGAATCTTGTAGTTATAGCTGCGCTGTGTGACCTCCACGGTGACGCCTTCCATGGGATGACCGGTCTTACGGTCGGTGGTCACCATGGTGAAGAGGTTGGGCCGATTGTCAATGACATAGCCGAGCTTGCTCACCTGGAAACGAAGGCTAAACATCCGGGCGGTGCGGATCTTGATGTCTGCGTCGGTCTTGCCGACGATGTAATAGAAGCCTTCGGTGAGTGGGGGAAGGGCGACGATGGTGGAGTGTTTGAGGTAATCGGTCTCAGCGGTGAGGTTGAGGGTTTGTTCCACCACGGTTTTTTTCTTATCCAAAGCCTTATAGAGCTCTTCTCCATAGAGGGGTCGCAGGCTGTCGAGATCCGACTCTTCCACTTTGACAATCTTATAATAAGGATGTTCGACGTTGCGGTATTCCACCACCACGGGGATGTTTTCGCCGGGCAGTTGGGTCTGGCTCAGTTGGAACTCGAAGTGTGGGTGGGTGATGTGTTCGAGGGTGCTTTTGCAGTTGAATTTGCTGTCGGGATAGGCATCGAGGGCTTCGCGGCAGATCGCGGCGGCTTTCTGATAATTATCGTGGTAGGTGCTGTCGTTGGGGCTGCTGTCGTATTGTTGGATCAGGCTGGTGGCGAGGCAGTTGGCGAAGCCGGCGTACAGTTTGTTCGATTTGTTGTTTTCCATCAGCGTGCGCATGGCCTGCTGGTAGTTGTCGTGGTCTTTCAGGATGCCGTTGATGAATTCGTAGCGCTTATAGTCGTTGAAGAGGCGGAGGTCGCCTTTGTTTTCACTGATGAGCTTTTGGTAGATCTTGAGGCATTGGATGATGGGCTTGTCGCTGTCGCCGAGGTTGGCCGTTGTGAAGTTCTTGTCATCGAGCCACCATTGTTGGGTGTCCCATTCAGGCATGAGGTCGTCGGCGGTTGAGGCTTCGAGGTAGTAAGTGGCGATGCGGTGAAACAGGAAGTCGAACAGGGTGGGTTCGTATTCGATGTATTTGTCGTTGGGGTTTTCAAAGAGGCAGAGATAGTCCTCGGTCTTTGCTTTTTTGAGGGCTTTGACGGGTTTGAGGGCTTCGGCGTAGTGTTGGTCGATGAGTTTCTCGAAGGTGTTCCGATCCCAGTATTTCATGGCTACGCCGTCGAGGCTACCGTCGATGGCGATGTTGTCGCTGATGAGGAATTGGTTTTCATCGAGGTAAGCCGCATAGAGGGTGGCGATTTCTTCATGAAGGACGGCTTGTTCAGCGGTGCCGAGACGTTTGAACTGGGCCATGGCGTACTCCAGATAGGCTTCCTCGGGGTTTTCTTCCACGAGCTCTTCTATCACCATTTGGCGGTAAAGGATGGTCTTCAGGAGCTGGACTTTGTTCTTTTCTTTTTCGGCTTTTTGCTCGATGGAGTCGAGCACCTTTTGTGCCGACTCGGGCATGTCGTTGTCCATGTGGATCCTAAATTGTGCCCACATGACGTTGTAGTTCTTTTTCATGAGTGTATTGTCGGCTTTGTTGATCATTTGGAAAGATAGTAGCGCCAGTGCGGCGGATAGCAGCGTGATGAAAAGGAAGTTTCGTTTCATGGTGTTTGTTGTTTGATACAAAAATACTAATATTACAAAAAGCGTGCAAGAATTTTTCTATTTTTGCACGCTATGGAAAAAGAGTTGGAACAGTTCGAAGAGGCTTTTAGACTAGCTATGACGAGCGATGCCGTGCCGATGGACGAGCTCATGCGTTACGTGGCGGCGGCACTGGGGAAACGGCTTCGTCCCCAGCTGGTGTACCTGTCGGCGCGTCTCTTCGGCGACATCAACGATTCCACGCGACGTACGGCTTTGTTTGTGGAGATGCTCCACACAGCCACGTTGATCCACGACGATGTGGTGGATGCGTCGGATGTCCGCCGTGGACAGGCATCGCTGAATGCCCAATGGGATGTGGAGTCGGCGGTGCTGGCCGGCGACTATCTCCTTGCAAAGGCGATGATGCAGCTCTCCGATCCCATCGACAGCCCCATCCTTCAGGAAATGCTTAACGTGGCGATGATGATGTCAGAGGGAGAACTCCTTCAAAACGAAAGACGACACAAAGCAATCCTCAATGAAGCGGAACGAGTTAAAACGGAAAACGGAGAACTTTATCTTGAGATTATCACCCGGAAAACGGCCCGGTTGATCCAGGGATGTTGTGTTTGTGGTGCTATGTCGGTGAACTCTTCACTTTACACTCTCCACTCTTCACTTATCAGTGATTTTGGCTTGAACCTTGGCTTGGTGTTCCAGATGCGCGACGACATCCTCGACGATGACGATCCTGAGACTACCGCCCTAGCTAAACAACTGCTACCCCAATATCTTGACAAGGCCTTGAAGGCCCTCGATGCTTTGGCACCTTATACTATAGACCAAGATGCTTTCTCGTCTTTGAGGGATCTGACCGTGTTTTGTGCTGAACGAAATCATTAAAAAATTCTTTTATTTCTTAAAATTTGATATTTTTGTGCCTCTTAAAAAACGAAACACAAATCACACAGAATATGTATAAGATTGAAAAGCACCCTATTTTGGACATCCCGCAAGAGGATCTTGTGGAATTCCAATATGAAGGCAAGACCGTGAAAGGCCAGCGGGGCAAGACCATCGCTGCTGCTCTTCACCAAGCCGGTTATCCCATCCACAGCCATAGCATCGACGGACGTGAGCGTTCGCTGGAGTGCGGCATCGGCAAATGCGGCGCCTGCGAGATGCTCGTCGACGGAAAGATTCGTCGTATCTGCATCACCCTCGTCGACGGCGTGAAGGAAGTGCGTGAGATACCCAAGGGCTTTCAGCCGGATTACAGCGAAAACCCACAAAAGGAAGTTAAAATCTATAAGACTACCGTTGCCATCATCGGTGCGGGTCCCGCAGGATTGGCTTGCCGCGAGCAGTTGAACAAGTTTGGCATCTCCAACCTCGTGATCGACAACAACGCCCGTATCGGTGGCCAGTTTAACATGCAGACCCACCAGTTCTTCTTCTTCGAGAAGGAGCAGAAGTTCGGCGGCATGCGTGGCTTCGACATCGCCAAGACTTTGGCTGGTGACAACCACGAAGGCATCCTGCTCAACTACACCGTTTGGGATCTGCTTGAAGGCAAACGCATTGCCATCAAGAACATCGTGACCCAGGAAGTGGCCTATGTCGACGCAGAGCATCTGGTGGTGGCTACCGGTGCCGTGCCGTTCATGCCCACCTTCGAGAACGACGACCTCCCGGGCGTTTATACCGCCGCTGTGTTCCAAAAGATGATGAACCAGGAGCATACACTTCTTGGAAAGAAGGTGCTGACGGTAGGTGCCGGAAACATCGGCTATCTGACTTCTTATCAGGGCATGCAGGCCGGTGCACATATCAAAGCCATCATCGAGGGCATGGATCACGAGGGAGGCTTCCCCGTACAAGCCAACCGCGTACGCCGTCTGGGCATCCCGATCATGACTTCGCACATCCTGCTGAAGGCCATCCCGAATGAAGACCACACCGGCATCGTGGGCGCCGTCATTGCCAAGTGCGAAAACTTCAAGGCCATCCCAGGCACCGAGCAGGTGATTGACGACATCGACATCATTAATATTTGCACGGGCTTGATCCCCGACAGCCAGCTGCTCACCAAGGGCAAGCAGGTGTTCGGCATGAACACCTACGGTGTCGGCGATGCCGTTCGTATCGGTGAAGGCACCAGCGCTGTGCTGAGAGGCAAACAGGCTGCCTTCGAAGTGGCCCAGAACATCGGCATGCGGTTCAACTACGATGAGTATCTCGAGGTCTCGAAACAATATATCGAAAGCCAGCAACACCCGGTGAGGGTACTCGATGAACCTCGCAAGCCCGATGCCGAACGCATGAAGGCGAAACCTTTTGTGGTGGCCGACTGCATCTACGGATTCGCCTGCAACCCCTGCTCGTTCAGCTGCCCGCAAAATGCCATCACCAAGTCGAGCACCAACACCGTTCCGGTGATCGATTACGACAAGTGCATCGGCTGCATGAACTGCGTGAACCACTGCCCGGGCTTGGCCATCTTCGGTTATGATCTCAACAAGAACACGCTCTTCCTGCCCGTGGAATATGAAGTGGAAGAGGGTGTCGAGGTGTTCCTCGTCGACGACAACGGCCAGAAGGTGGGCGAAGGCGTCGTGGAGAAGGTGCTGAAGAAGAACAACAAGACCAATGTGGCACGCGTGAAGGCTGCAAATATCGATGGTGAAAAATTGGTGGAGGCTCGCGGCTTCATCGTGAAGGAAAACTATCCGAAACCGATAGAATTCAAACCTTTGAAAGAGGTTGAAGCCAAGACCTACGTCTGCCACTGCGAGGATGTGACTCTTGAGACCCTGCTGAAGGTCATCGGAGATCGCAAGTTCATCTCGGTGGACGAGCTGAAACATATCACAAGAATGGGTATGGGTCCGTGCCGTGGCAAGCGCTGCGTGCCGAGAGCCAAGCAGATCCTGCGTTCTTATGGCATCGAGGTCACTGGCGACAGCACCCCGCGTGCGCCTTTGGCGGCACAGGTGACCCTGGGCGACGTCTACAACCCCAATGCCAAGGAGGTCTACGTGTTCCCGTCCAACAACAATGTGAAGAAGGAAGAGGTGAAGGTACTCATCGCCGGCGGCGGTATGGCGGGCTCCAGCCTGTTCCGTTACTTCGCCGAGGCGGGTATGAATCCTGTCCTCGTCAACTACGACCGCGGCTCCACTTGGCGCTGCATCGGCGGCGGACGTCCGGCCTTCTCGAATCCTGATATCAGCGACATTGCCAACCACAACCTCGAGATCTTCAAGGCCAACCAGGCCAAGCACGACATCGGCTTCAAGATGACAAGGTATGTGAACCTGGTGCATGACGAGGCTACTTACAAGGCTTTGGATGCCTCCAGGGCCTGGTCGGATGCCTACATGATCGAGAAGAAAGACTTCCAGAAGGAGATCTCCCCGCTGTGGAACATGAACAACAACGTGTATTCGCATGCTTTGATCTCCAACGACTGCTGGCAAGCCACTCCTGGTAGGACCATCGACTACGTGCGTGGCATCGCCATCGAACACGGCGGCCGCCTGATGGAAGACTGCGAGCTGCTTGAAGTCCGTAAGAAAGGCGACAAATACGTTGCCTTGGTGCGCACCCACGACAAACAGTTTGTGGAGTTCACCTGCGAGCACTTCGTCAACTCGATGGGCTGGGGTGCCGAGAAGTTCACCGACATGCTCGGCATCGACACAAGGATGTATCCCGTGAAGCATCAGGCTTTCATCACCAGAAGACTTCCGAACATGGGCGTGAAGGGCGATTCACTCGACATGATCATCGACCGCCGTCACTACAAAGGCTTCAGCGCCGTCTACGGACAGCAGTTCGGCCACACCGGCCAGATCATCGGCTGCGCTTCGCCCGACTGCGACTCGTTCGAGGCCCGTCAGAACCTGAAGTACAACAGCAAGGAGTTCTTGCAGATCGTCAGTGAGGTGTTCGCCGACTGGATCCCGAACCTTGCCAGCGTGGGCTTCCACGCGGTGTGGGCCGGCTACTACATGGAACCTCGCTACATCGTCGACCCGGAAGTCGGTCTGCTCGTCGGCCTGCGCGGCCACGGCTTCATGCTGAGCCAGTACCTCGCCAAGATCTATGTCGACAAGTACCTCGGCAAGGAGGTGCCAGGTTATATGAAGGATCTGGCCATCACTGGTAAAGGCTTGAGCGAGAACGCTTTCAAATAATATAGAATTAATAATTATGGGTAGAGACGCAAAATTTTGCGTCTCTACTTTTTTATTGGTTTTTCGTGGAAAGCAACCCGCAGGCAGCGTCGATGTCCTGTCCCCGGGAGGCTCGGATGGTGGCAATGATGCCCTTGTCGTTCAAGGCATCGCGGAACCAAGTCATCGTGTTGTTGTCGGGGCTCTTCAGCGGGATGTCGGGCACCTTGTGATAACGGATGAGATTGACGCGACAACGCAGACTGCCCAGCAGGCGGGCCAGCTCCTTGACGTGGTCCTTGGTGTCGTTCAAGTCCTTGAAGACGATATACTCAAATGAGAGTCGGCGCTGTCCGTGCCAGTCGTGCTGCTTCACCAGATGAATCACCTCCTTGATGGGGTAGTTCTTCTCGATGGGCATCAGTTTTAGACGCTCGTCGTGGAAGGGGCTGTGCATGGAAATAGCCAGGTTGCACTTTGACTCCGTCAGGAAACGCTTCAGGTTTGGGATGACGCCGCATGTCGACACGGTGATGCGGGTCGGACTCCAGCCCAAGGCCCACTCCTGTGTGAGGATGTCGAGCGAACGCATCAGGTTATCGTAGTTGTTGAGCGGCTCGCCCATGCCCATGAACACGATGTTGGTCAACGTATCGAACTCGGGCAGGCTGAGAATCTGGTTCATGATCTCGGCGGCACTCAGATTCTTCTCGAAGCCTTGTTTCCCTGTGGCGCAGAAAAGGCAGTCCATCTGACAACCCACCTGCGAAGAGACACAAAGCGTGGCTCGGTCGCGGTCGGGGATGTAAGCGGCTTCCACGGTGCGTTCGCCGGCTGGGAAGAGGTATTTCTTGGTGCCGTCAGTAGAAGTCTGCACCTTCAGAGGCGCATAAAGCCCCACTTCATATTGCTCTTCCAGAAGCTCCCTCGACTTCTTGCTGAGGTTGCTCATCGCATCAAACGAAGCAACTCGCTTGTTGTAAATCCAATCAACCAATTGTTTGCCAGTGAATTTCGGTAATCCAAGTCCGTTGACAACCTCCTGAATCTCCTCAGGGGTCATCCCTAAAAGTATTGTCTTTTCCATATCGCAAAATTACGGATTATTTCTATTTTTGCAACTCGAAAGCCTTTGATAATGAAAAGACTTATAGTCCTATTATTAATGCTGGTGAATGCTCCATGGCTCCGGGCCCAGATCCTTACCGAGAGCAACCTGCCTATCGTGGTCATCGAGACCGATGGTGGGGTCCCGATTCCTGATGAGCCCAGAGTGTATGGCAACATGAAAATCATCTGGCATCAGGATGGCTCCCGCAATTACTTGACCGACATCAACAATCCCCAATTTCTGAATTACGACGGACGTATCAGCATCGAGACCCGTGGAAGCACCTCCCAAACTATTGAGAAGAAACCCTACGGACTGACAACCCTTCTGCCGGATGACGTGAGTAACAACAACGTCAGCATCCTTGGAATGCCTGAGGAGAACGACTGGATTTTGAACAACTTGGCATTCGACAAAACCTGTATGCGCGATGTCCTCTCCTATGAGCTTTATGAACTCATGGGCAATTACGCTACCCGTCGAAAATATTGCGAGGTGATGGTCAACGGCGACTACAAAGGCTTGTATGTTTTTCTGGAGAAGATAAAGGTGGACAAAAACAGGGTCAATATTGAGAAGATGGATGAGAGTTGCAATGCCTTTCCAGAAGTCACTGGCGGCTATATCACCAAAGCTGACAAGACCACCGGAGGCGACCCGGTGGCTTGGACCATGGTCAGTAACTATTCATGGGCCGAGGTGGCCTATATCCACCACTATCCCAAGCCGCAACTGATTACGGATGCTCAACATGAATACATCAAAAGCGTCTTTTTCGATTTTGACGAGGCTGCCGTGGCACATGATGAGTCGCTCGTGACAGGTTACCCTTCTATCATCGATATCCCTTCATTCATTGACTATATGCTGATCACTGAATATATCTCCAATCCCGACGGTTATGTACACAGCACTTTTTTCCATAAGGAACGCAACGGAAAGCTGCGTGCCGGTCCGCTGTGGGACAGCAATTTCGCCTTGGGTTTCGATGAATGGGGCATCACCAGCGAACACGATGTGTGGCAGTTCCATAATGGCAGCAACGAAGGTTCCCGCTTTTGGTACGAGCTTTTCAATTCGCCCACCTATCGCTGTTTTCTCGCAAAACGATGGGAAGAGTTGACACAACCCGGCCAACCGCTCAATGTGGAATTTGTTAACAACCGCATCGACGAGATTGAAACGGAGATTGTTGAGGGAATCTATCATGACCAGCAACGATGGAATCTGCTTTGGGGTCATTCTGCTGAAGTGGAGGGGATGAAAAACTGGATTCAGCTCCGCGCTGACTGGATCTCTTCAAATATTGGATCCTGCGAGGATTGCTCCGATGTGGATGTGCCTCCTTTGGTCATCTCCAAAATCCATTACCACCCCTTGGATTGGCAGAATTTCAGCGGCGACCGGTTGGAATTCATCGAAATCACCAACAATGGTGACGAGGAAGTGGATCTGACAGGCGTGTATTTCCGTGAACTGGGCATCACCTACGGTTTCCCTGTTGGATCGACACTTGCCGGACGTGAGGCCTTGGTGCTTTGCTCCGATTCGCTGGCGTTCATCGAATATTATAACATGGTGCCTTTCGGTCAGTTCAACCGTAACCTTTCGAACAAATCGGAGAACCTAGTGATGGCCGATGTTTGGGGTAATATCATCGACCAGGTGCATTACTACGACAGTGACCCATGGCCCAGGCAGGCCGACGGCGAAGGATACTATCTGCAATTGATTGATCTGGACTTGGATAACAGTCTTCCCGAGAGCTGGACGATAGGGAATGACCTTACGGGGATAATGGAGAATACAGCAAATGAAGGGTTCAGGATTTATCCCAATCCTACAACAGGCATCGTGAATATTGTCGGTGCTCCCGATGGGGAATACCGCATCACAAATGTAATGGGCCAAACCCTAATGACCGGCCCATTAAACGCTGTAGAGACGCGCCATGGCACGTCTCTACAACAGATTGATGTTTCATTACCCACCGGTCTTTATTTCGTCGAAATTGATGGAATGACCCAAAAACTGATCGTGAAATGAAAAGAATACGGATCTTATTATCGGTGTTGTGGATTATGGCGGGATGGTGTGTGGCCTATGCCCAGATTTTGACCGACAGCAACCTGCCCATCGTGGTCATCGACATCGACGGCGGTGCCTCCATCCCTGACGAGCCTAGGGTGTACGGCAACATGAAAATCATCTGGCATCAGGATGGCTCGCGCAATTACCTGACCGATGTGAACAACCCCCAGTTCCTGAACTACGACGGACGCATCAGCATCGAGATCAGGGGCAGTTCCTCGCAGTTGATTCAGAAAAAACAATATGGCTTGACCACTTTGCAGGCGGACAATGTGACCAACAACAACGTCAGCATTCTGGGTATGCCCTCGGAGAATGATTGGATCTTGAACGGCCTCGCCTATGACCAGACGGGGATGCGCGACTTCCTCTCATACGAGCTCTCGGAACGTCTCGGACAGTATGCCCCTCGGCGGGTGTATTGCGAAGTGGTGATCAACAACGACTACAAAGGGCTGTACATCTTTTTGGAAAAGATCAAGGCGGACAAGGACCGGGTGAACATTGTGAAGATGGACGAGTCCTGCAACAACTACCCCGAGGTTACTGGTGGCTATATCACCAAGGCCGACAGGGCTGACAACGGGGACCCAGTGGCTTGGACCATGCAGGGTTACGGCGGAGGCTGGTGGGGCGGCAGCAGCACTACTTTTGTGCATCACTATCCCAAGCCGGAGGATATCACCACGGCACAGCACAACTACATCCATAACGTGTTCAACACCTTGGCCTCGAAGGCCGGGTCCCACGACGTTTCCGTTACCTCGGGCATCCCTTCGGTGATCGACATTCCTTCGTTTGTCGATTTCATGATCATGGGCGAGTTCTCATCCAACGTGGATGTGTATGAACTGAGTACCTTTTTCCATAAAGACCGGCTGGGCAAACTCCGCGCAGGTCCGATCTGGGACTACAACCTGGCCTATGGCCATGACGAGTTTGGCAACCGTAGCCTTTATTACGTGTGGCAGTTCGACAATAGTGACAATGTCGGTCCGAAGTTCTGGAAAGACCTTTTCAACACGTCGCTCTTCCGCTGTTATCTGGCCAAGCGCTGGTTTGAACTAACCGAGCCTGAACAGCCTTTGAATTACGATGTATTATGTGCTCGCATTGATGAAATTGATGCCTGGATCAGCGAAGGAGTGGGTCGTGACAATCAACGGTGGCATCAGATGAATCAGCATGCATCGGAACTGCAGTCAATGAAAACATGGATCCAAAACCGTATCGATTGGCTTAACCAAAACATCGGTTCATACGACGGTTGTCAAGACGTAGAACTGCCTCCGTTGGTCATCTCCAAGATCCATTATCACCCTGAAGACTGGTGGGCCATCGACGGTGACCAGCTGGAGTTCATCGAGATCACCAACAACGGCGATGCCGAGGTGGATTTGACGGGGATCTATTTCCGTGAGCTGGGCATCACCTATGGTTTCCCTGTTGGATCGACGCTTGCCGGGCGCGAGGCCTTAGTGCTTTGTTCCGACTCGCTGGCGTTCATCGAATATTACAATATGGTGCCTTTCGGGCAGTTCGATCGTAACCTTTCGAACAAGTCGGAGAATTTGGTGCTGGCTGATGCTTGGGGTAACATCATCGACCAGGTGCACTATTACGACAGCGATCCCTGGCCCTGGGAGGCTGATGGCGAAGGACCCTATTTGCAATTAATTGATTTGGACTTGGATAACAGTCTTCCCGAGAGCTGGACGATAGGGAATGATCTCACGGGGATAATGGAGAATACAGCAAATGAAGGATTCGGGGTGTTTCCGAATCCCACAACCGGTATTGTGAATATTGTCGGGGCCCCTGATGGGGAATACCGCATCACAAATATAATGGGCCAAACCTTGATGGCTGGCCCATTAAATGATCGGATTGACGTTTCAAAATTACCTTCCGGAATCTATTTTATCACCATCGGTGACAAGACCCAGAAATTAATTATTTCATAGCTTGTTCAACGGCTACGGCGACGGCGACGGTGGCGCCCACCATCGGGTTGTTACCCATGCCGAGGTACCCCATCATCTCGACGTGTGCCGGAACGGATGAGGAGCCAGCGAATTGGGCGTCGCTATGCATGCGGCCCATGGTGTCGGTCATGCCATAGCTGGCGGGGCCGGCGGCCATGTTGTCCGGGTGCAGCGTGCGGCCTGTGCCACCGCCTGAAGCCACTGAGAAGTAAGGCTTGCCAGCGAGGAGGCGCTCTTTCTTATAGGTGCCTGCCACGGGGTGCTGGAAGCGGGTGGGGTTGGTGGAGTTGCCGGTGATGGACACGTCGACGTTCTCGAGCCAAAGGATGGCCACGCCTTCGCGGACGTCATCAGCACCGTAGCAGTTCACCTTGGAGCGGAGTCCTGTGGAGTAGGGGATGCGCTCTACGACCGTCACCTTGCCGGTGTAGTAGTCGAACTCGGTGCGGCAGTAGGTGAAGCCGTTGATGCGGCTGATGATCTTGGCGGCGTCTTTGCCGAGGCCGTTAAGGATGACGCGCAGGGGTTTCTGGCGCACCTTGTTGGCCATCTCGGCGATTTTGATGGCGCCTTCGGCGGCGGCGAAGCTCTCGTGGCCCGCCAGGAAGGCGAAGCACTCGGTCTCCTCGCGGAGCAGACGGGCGGCGAGGTTGCCGTGGCCGATGCCGACCTTACGGTCGTCGGCGACGGAACCGTCGATGCAGAACGACTGGAGGCCTTCGCCGATGGCTTCGGCAGCGTCAGCGGCGTTCTTGCAGCCCTTCTTGATGGCGATGGCGGCACCGCAGGTGTAGGCCCACTTCACATTCTCGAAGCAGATAGGCTGGGTTTCCTCAGCCATCTTGTACGGGTCGATGCCCTTGGCCTCGCAGATCTCATCGGCTTCTTCGATGCTCTTGATGCCGTATTGATTTAAAACCTTCAGGACATTGGCCATGCGGCGTTCCTGACTTTCGAATTTCACTTCTCTTCTCATATTTAATTTAGAATTATGAATTTAGAATTTAGAGTTATTTGAGGTCGGGATTGTTCTTTTTGGTGGTTTTAATAATAGAAGCTAATAATTTCATTATTTCTTCACAATCTTGGTTTATACTTTCGAATTGTTCTTCGGAAATGTAACCTGTTTCTTTTAGAAGTTCCAACCAATATCCCGTTTCATCCGCTTCTTTTGAAGCAATATAAAGTTTGGTTAAAAAGTCTTTAACTGTTTGAGCGTTTCTGGATTCACGGATATTAGCCCCAACACTAGTGCCACTTCTGAGAACTTGTTTGGATAGGATGAGTTCCCTATTGCTGTTTTGAATGTTGGTTAAATACTGATATAACCGAACGATTCTAATAGCAAATTTGAATCCTTTTTCCCGAACAACGTTCTCGTTCTTGAGCATCTCTCTCTAAATTCTAAATTCTAAATTATTATTCTTTTCTTGGGTCAATATACTTGGCTGCGTCGGCGAAACGGCCGTAGGTGCCGGTGGCTTTCTTCAGGGCTTCGTTGGCGTCGTCGCCTTTCTTGATGAAGTCCATCATCTTGCCGAGGCTGATGAATTCGTAGCCGATGATCTCGTTGTTCTCGTCGAGGGCGATGCGTGAGCAGTAGCCTTCGGTCATCTCTAGGTAGCGGGGACCCTTTTCGAGGGTGCCGAACATGGTGCCGATCTGGCTGCGGAGGCCTTTGCCGAGGTCTTCGAGGGAGGCGCCGATGAGCAGGCCGCCTTCGGAGAAGGCTGACTGTGAGCGACCATAGACGATCTGCAGGAAGATCTCGCGCATGGCGGTGTTGATGGCGTCGCACACGAGGTCGGTGTTGAGGGCTTCGAGGACGGTCTTGCCGGGCAGGATTTCGGCGGCCATGGCGGCTGAGTGGGTCATGCCGGAGCAGCCGATGGTCTCCACCAGGGCTTCTTGGATGATACCGTCTTTCACGTTGAGGGTGAGCTTGCAGGCTCCCTGTTGCGGGGCGCACCAGCCGATGCCGTGGGTGAACCCGCTGATGTCTTTCACATCTTTGACGCGTACCCACTTGCCTTCCTCCGGGATCGGAGCGCTGGGGTGGTTGGCGCCTTTCTTAACGCAGCACTGATGCTGCACTTCTTGGGTATAAATCATTGGGAATTAAAGTTTTAATATTGATGATTCCAAAATTAAAATTTTCGCAAAGATAGTGTTTTTTGTGGAAAAAAAAAGCCTCCAAGTTTTTCTTGGAGGCTTTCGAGTACCGAAGGCCGGGATCGAACCGGCACGAGTTTAACCTCATCGGTTTTTGAGACCGACGCGTCTACCTATTCCGCCACTTCGGCATGGCTTCCTTAGGAAAGCGGGTGCAAAATTACAACATTTTCCGAAAGTACCATCATTTTTCATGATCTTTTTGAAAAAAACTTTGGTATTCTTGCTGAAAAACTGTAATTTTGCCGCCCGAACTGCGAAACGTTCAACAAAGTTAAAAACCAATTTAGCGATGTCAGAAAAATTCGTTTCCATTTTTGCTGGAAGAGCCACCCAAGAGTTGGGTGCCAAGATAGCGGAAGAATACGGTCGTCAGGAGAACAAGCCGGATTTCAAACAGGGTAAATCCTCAGTGGTTACCTTTTCTGATGGTGAGTTCCAGCCTTCTTTCGACGAGAGTATCCGTGGCCGTCACGTGTTTATCGTGCAGTCCACCATGCCTCCGACCGATAACCTGATGGAACTGTTGCTGATGATCGATGCCGCCAAGCGTGCCTCGGCTCACAAGGTCATCGCAGTGATTCCATACTTTGGATGGGCTCGTCAGGATCGTAAGGACCAGCCTCGCGTGAGCATCGGCTCGAAGTTAGTGGCCAATATGCTGACGGCAGCTCATGTGGATCGTATCATCACCATGGACCTCCATGCCGACCAGATCCAGGGCTTCTTCGACATCCCGATGGATGCCTTGTACGCCTCCAGCCTCTTCATCGACCACATCCAGAAGATGAATATCGACAACCTGCTCATCGCCGCCCCTGACCTCGGTGCCTCCAAACGTGCCTCGGCCTATGCCAAACGCCTGGGTTGCGACATGGCCGTGTGCCACAAGCAACGTGCCCGTGCCAACGTGGTTGAGAGCATGACCCTCATCGGCGATGTGAAGGACAAAAACGTCATCATTCTGGACGACATCATCGACACCGCTGGTACCATCGTGAAAGCCGGACAGGTGATGATGGACGCTGGCGCCAAGAGCGTCCGTGCCTTCGCCACCCACGCCGTGTGCAGCGGTCCCGCCATGGAACGCCTTGACAACTCGGTGTTCGAAGAAGTGGTGGTCACCGATACCATCCCGCTGCCCCAGAACGCATCAAAGAAAATCAAAGTTGTGAGCACTGCGTCTCTGTTTGCCGATGTGATCCGTCGCATCGAGAACTATGAGTCGATCAGCTCACTGTTTAAGTAATTTAGAATTGAGAATTTAGAATTTAGAGAAATTATCTCTATAAAATTAATTAAATAATTAACTAATTTAAACCATGAAAACAGTATCATTGAGCGGTTCTCTTCGCGAGAACGTAGGGAAAAAAGATGCTAAGGCTTTGCGTAAGTCTGAAATGGTGCCGTGCGTCCTTTATGGCGGCGACGAGCAGATCCATTTCGCTACTGAGGCCAAGAATTTCAAGAAGCTCCTCTTCACTCCGGAGTGCTTCATCATCAACGTCACCATCGACGGTAAGTCGTACAACACCATCCTCCAGGATGTCCAGTATCATCCTGTGACCGACAACGTGCTGCACGCCGACTTCCTGCTGGTGAAGGACGACAAACCGATCACCGTGGTTCTGCCGATCGCCATCGAAGGTTCAGCCCCTGGCGTTATCCGCGGTGGTAAGCTGAAACAAGCCATCCGTAAGATCAAGGTCAGCGGTCTCGCCAAGGACATCCCTGAGATCGTCACCGTCAACATCAGCAACCTTAACATCCTCGATGCCATCCGCGTCCGCGACATCAACATCGACGGCGTCACCATGGTCACCCCTGGTTACCAAGTCATCGTCGAAGTCCGCGCTGCCCGTGGTGCCTCTGCTTCTACCGAGGAAGAGACTGAAGAATAAACCTTTATTCTGAAATAATCACGTAGAGACGTCATATTATGGCGTCTCTACATTGTATAAAAAACCCAATGAAATACCTGATCGCTTGCCTTGGAAACATCGGTGCCGAATATGAAAACACTCGGCACAATGCCGGTTTTCGTATTGCCGACCGTTTGGCAAAGGACCTCGAGGCTACCTTCACCACCAGCCGTTTGGCCCAAGTGGCGGAGATGAAGTTCCGCGGCAGGACGCTCATTGTGATTAAGCCCACCACCTATATGAACCTCAGTGGCAAGGCAGTGAAATATTGGCTCGATCAGGAAAAGATTCCGATGGAGAATCTGCTCGTCGTCAACGACGACATCGCCCTGCCCGTGGGCACCATCCGCATGCGCAAACAAGGCGCCGACGGCGGACACAACGGGCTTACCGACATCATCGAGAAACTGGGCACCAACGCCTTTTGCCGCCTCCGTTTCGGCATCGGCGACGACTTCGCCCGTGGCCATCAGATCGACTTCGTCCTAGGTACTTGGAAACCTTCGGAGGAGCCTGTCGTGGACGAGACCGTCGATAAGGCGGTCGAAGCGATTAAAAGCTTTGTGATTCAGGGGCCAGATAGGACGATGAATCAGTTTAATTAGTTAAGAGTTAAAAGTGAAAAGTTAAGAGTTGTTCTTTTCTTTTGAGGTTTTAACTATAGATGCTAATAGATTAAGTAGTTCGTCGTTGTCTTTATTAAGAGAGCTATATTCTTCATCAGAGAGATATTTTACAGAATGAAGAACATCAAGCCAATAATTCGTTTCGCCAGCCTCTTTTAATGCGATGCTCATCTTGCTGATGAAATCTTTTTTGCTTTGAGCATATTGTCCTTCACGAACATTGGCCCCAATACTTGTTCCGCTTCGCAACAATTGTTTTGACATAACGGTTTCTTTTTTCTGTTCTTTTAGAAAGACAAAACACCGGGCAATTCTTTTTGCGAATGCCAAACTTTTATCTCCAACAATACTTTTCGGGCCCATCACTCTTCACTTTTCACTTCTCACTTTTCACATTTCACTTTTCACTCTTCACTTTTCACTCTTCACTCTTCACTCTTCACTTTCCACTCCTTTAACGATCCGGAAAAAATATCAAACCTCACAAACCGGCATTCCAGTGGGCCATTCCACACCGGAATCTTGGTGGTGGGCTTTAATCCAACGTGTTTCAGGGCCACGGCGTCGTCGGTGATGAGCCAGCATTGGTAGCCCTGGAAGTTGTGTTTCAGTGTGTTGCCGATGTTCTCGTACACCTGGTCGATGTCATCCTCTTCGAGACGGTCGCCGTAAGGTGGGTTGATAATGACGATGCCACCTTCCTCAGGCGGAGTGAGGTCTTCCATGTTTTTCTTCATCAGGTGGATGTCGTGTTGCAGGTGGGCGTTGGTGATGTTGCCTTCGGCGATGGCTACCGCCTTGGGTGATCGGTCGGAGGCCCAAATCTCATGGTCGAACTCGCAGATCTGACTGTCGGCCTCTTCCTTGACGCGTTGCCACAGTTCCGGGTCCCAGTCGTCCCATTTCATGAAGCCCCACTGTCTACGATAATAACCTGCCGGGATCTTCATGGCGAACATGGCTGCTTCGATGGGCAGGGTGCCCGAGCCGCACATGCAGTCGAGAAAATTGCAATCGCGCTTCCAGCCGGAGAGCTGGATCAAGCCAGCCGCCAGCACCTCGTTCATCGGGGCTTTGTCCACCTGTTTGCGGTATCCCCGATGGTGAAGACTCTCGTTGGAGCTGTCAAACAAGATGCTTACTTTGTCCTCTCGGATGTGCAGATTAATGCGAAGGTCAGGGTTAAGTGTATTAATGCTCGGCCGTGGCCCCATCACATCGCGGAACTGGTCGACGATGGCGTCTTTCATCTTGAGGGCGGCGTATTGTGAGTGGGTGAAATAATGTCCGCTGGTCACGGCGTCGATGCAGAAGGTTTGGTCGGTGCGGAGCAGTTCCCACCATTGGATTTCCTGCACTTTTTTGTATAGCTCGTCGGGATTCTTGGCGAAGAAGGTCTTGAAGGGTTTCAGCACCTTCAGTCCAGTGCGAACATTGTAGTTGAGGCGGTACATCATCTCCTTGTTGCCTTCGCAGATGACGGCGCGATGCATCACCTTCACGTTTTTGGCTCCTAGAGCTTTGATCTCAGCGGCCAGCACGTCTTCCAATCCGGCCACGGTTTTGGTTATGAGTTGATAATTATCTTCCATTGTTTGTGTTATTAATCACTATTATCATTTCAAATGTCTCCCGAAATCCATCTTTTCGTGGAGGATACGTATAATTCGGATTTTACCCTTTTTCAGTTTTCGATAAAAGATGATGTGTCTTCCAGAAGAAAACCCTCGATAATTTGGACGTACTTCCTCGTAAGAACGTCCGGCAATATCCGGGTTATCCGCAATATACTCAAAAGATTGGATTAGATTGTTGTAGTAGATATCCGCCTGTTTTCCCGACCAGTTTTCAACAGTATAGAACCATATCTTGAGAAGGTCTTCCTGTGCCTTTTTGGAAAGAATGTAGTCAACCATTTGCCTCGTGTTTTGCTTTCAGCTCTTGAAGAAAACGTTCAGGGTCGAAATCCTCTACATCTGGGCTGGCTTCACCTTCGTCTAAAGCCGCTCTGAGTGCCGCTAGGTGAGATTCCTCCTCTTCCAACAGGCGGAGGCCCGCACGAATGACCTCACTGGCATTGTTATACCTTCCTTCAAGGATGCAATTTTGAATAAACTCTTCGTAATGAGGACCTATTGAAGCTGTTACTGTTCTGCCCATGGTATTGGTTTTTTGTGGTGCAAATGTAAGAATATTTCTTACAACAACTGGATTTTCAGGGAAAGAATTTTTCATGGCTTTTAATTTTGATGCTGCAAAGATATAATGTTATTTTTATACATATCATAAAATAATTGAAATATTTATTATTAATTACTTCAAAAAAATATAATAATCCAACGATCAGCATTTTTTTCAAGTAAGAAAAGTTAAAAGTTTTGCTCAACCTATCCGATTATTTTGTATTTTAGCCGATTGTTTTCAAAATGAAATTTGAATTGAAAATTGAAAATATATGAGCACAACCTTTGACCCTAAAGCGAACTACGAGCAGACAAAGAAAGAGATCCGCTACGTGGAGCGCAAAAAAGCCACACAGAAAGACTATGACCGCATAGGCTTCATGTCGGGACTGGAGGTGCACCAGCAGATCAAGACCAAAGAAAAGCTGTTTTGCCGCTGCCCCGCCGGACGTTTCAACAAATTTGACGACTTCGACGCAGAGCTGATCCGCCACATGCGCCCGACCCTCTCCGAGCTGGGTGAATACGACGGCACCGCCCTCATGGAGTTCAAGACCAAGAAGGAGATCGTCTACCGCATCAACAACCACACGGCCTGCACCTACGACATCGACGATACCCCGCCGTTCCCCATCAACAAGGAAGCGTTGCACAACGCCATCGTCATCGCCCTGCGTTCCAACCTGAACATCGTGGGCGAGGTGCACATCACCCGTAAGCAATACCTCGACGGCTCTATCCCGACAGGCTTCCAACGTACCGCCATCGTGGGCGTGGAAGGCCTGCTGAAGATGCCCAAGAAGAACATCCGCCTCATCCAGCTGAGCGTCGAAGAAGACGCCTGCCGCGAGATCAGCGACATCGGACACCGCCGTATCTACCAGACCGACCGTCTGGGTGTGCCGTTGATCGAGACTGTGACTTACCCCGACTGCAAGAACCCCGATGAGCTGCGCGAGACCTGCGAATTCATCCGTTTCTTAGGCCGTTCCACGGGTCTAGTCCGTACAGGCATGGGCGCCGGCCGTCAAGATGTCAACGTGAGCTGCAAGGGCGGCACCCGCGTGGAGCTCAAGGGCGTGCAACACGCCAAGTGGATCCCCGAGCTGTCGCACAACGAGTGCTTCCGCCAATGGTCACTGGTGAAACTCGCCGAGAAACTCAATAAGAACCTCAAAAAGAACGGTTGGAAGGTCGAGGTTGCCGACGTGGGCTTCAAGACCGACTACGCCCCCATCTGTGATGCCAAAGCCGCCGACGGCGCCTTGAAGATCGTGCGTCTGCCTGGCTTCCGTGGCGTTTTGTCGCACTTCACCCAGCCGGGTAAGATGTTCGCCGACGAGATCGCCGATCGCTTGAAAGTCATCGCCTGCCTCGAACGTCCCAACATGCTCCACGACGAGATGCTGGAACCGGTACTGGATGCCTCTACCTGGCATAAGCTGGGCAAGAAGGTACACGCCACCGAGAAGGACGCCCTCATCCTCATCTGGGGTCCCAAGAACGATATGCCTACCGCCATCGAGACTATCGAAGAACGCTGCCTCATGGCTTTCGACGGGGTGCCGAAAGAGACCCGTAAGGCCATCTGCAACGGCATCACTATCTTCGAGCGCGTGCTGCCGGGCGCCGACCGTATGTACCCCGATACCGACTCGGCTCCCATCCCACTCAACCCGAAGGAGATCGAGGCGCTGAAGGCTACCCTGCCCTCAGAGGTCATCGACCGTTACTACAAGCTCCAGGAATGGAACGTGCCACAAGACTGCTTCACTTACATCTTCGCCAAGAACTGGTTCCCGACGATGAACGATATCGTGGAGAAGCTGGGTGTCGACGGACGTTTGCTGGGCTGCTTTGTGGGCATGCGCCTCAAGAACCTGCTCTGCAAGAACCCGGGTTCGACCTTCGGCTACGATACGCTGTATAAACTCTTCGCTTTCCTGAAGAAGGAGAAACTCAACTACCGTCTGGCTTGGAACATGGCTCCGACCTTGGTTGAAGATGCCTCGCTCGACATGAAGGAAGTGCTTCGCAAGATCGGCTTCCGCAGGGCTTCGGAGGAGACCATCAACAAGAAGCTCGACAAGCTGATGGATGCTTATATCCCGAACAAGAAGTTCCACGCCGCCGTCAACAAACGCAACTGGATCATGGGTCAGATGCGTGAGGCTGTGGGTAACATCGATTTGAAAGAATTGGCTAACAACATCAAATAAAGAAGATTATGGCTGAAGATTTTTTCCAAGGATATTGGGGTGCCTCGCTTGAGGTGCTCAAGAAATATAACTGCCGCGTATGGAGCCAGGCCGAATGCCAGACCACGGGCGGCCTCTTCAAAGGCACCATCCTGCCTCGTGCCGCCTTCCAGGACGACCAACATATTGTGATGAAGGTCAACACGGGCTATAACATCGGCGTCGACATCAGCACCATCACGGGCATGGTCGAGACCGACTACAAGAAAGCCAATTACCATATTCCTGAAAAGGAATTTCCCTACACCGAGGGGCTTCCTCACGTAAAGCTGCTCGGCACGGGCGGAACGATTGCGTCCCGCCTGGATTACCGCACAGGTGCGGTCATCCCCGCCTTCTCGCCTGGCGAGCTCTACGGCGCCGTGCCGGAGCTGGCTGACATCTGCAACCTCGATACCGAGAAGGTGTTCGCCGTGTTCTCTGAGAACATGTCACCCAAAGAATACATCGCCCTGGCCAAGAAGATCGGCGAGGAGATCCAAAACGGCATCGAAGGCATCGTGATCGGCCACGGAACCGACACCCTCGCCCACACTGCCGCCGCCCTGACCTTCATGTGCCAGAACCTGCCCGTCCCCGTCGTGCTGGTCGGTTCGCAACGTTCATCGGACCGTCCGTCATCGGACGCCGCGCTGAACCTGATGCACGCCATGACCGCTGCCGGTCACGGCGACGTGGCCGAGGTAATGGTCTGCATGTTTGGCCCCACCTCCGACGAATACGGCTTCCTGCATCGTGGCACCCGTGTGCGTAAGATGCACTCTAGCTACCGTAGCACCTTCCGCACCATCGGTGATACCCCCGTGGCTACTGTCGACCGCAAACGCGGCGTGGTGCCCATCAAGGATGAATACAACCACCGCCGCAAAGACCGTGACGTGAAGATTGTCCCGACCTTTGATGATAGAGTGGCCATCCTCTACTACTATCCCGGCATGAAACCCGATGTGCTCGACGCACTGGTCGACAACGGCTATCAGGGCATCATCTGGGACGGCACCGGACTGGGTCACGTCAACCGTGGCATGTTCGACGCCATCCAGCGTGCCACCGACAAGGGCGTGCACCAGTATATGTGCGTGCAGACCATCTGGGGTTACGCTCACATGTTCGTCTACGACACCGGCCGCGACCTGATGGACCGTGGCATCATTCCGGCAGGCAACATGCTCGCTGAGACCGCCTACATCAAGCTGGGCTGGGCTTTGGGACAGACGCACGATAGGGAAGAGGTGAAGAAGATCATGCTTACTCCCATCAACAGCGAGATTACCCCGCGTGAACCTTACAACGGCTACCTCGTCTACCAAGGCGGCGTGCCTGAGGTGGAAGAATTCATCAGGAAAGTACATAAATAATACATGCTTTTCAACTCCATCCAATTCGCAGTATTTCTGCCGTTGGTGTTCCTGCTCTATTGGTTTGTCTTCGACCGCTTTATCAGTCGGTCGAAGAGCCAATTGCGTTGGCAGAATGCCTTTGTTGTGGTTGCGAGTTATGTCTTCTACGGCTGGTGGGACTGGCGCTTCCTGCTGCTCATCGCCCTCACCTCGCTCTGCTCGTGGGGAAGCGGATTGCTGATAGGGAAGGCTGGATCGAAGAAAACGGCCAAGACTTGGATGTGGCTGAACATTGTCCTCAACTTGGGCATCCTTGCCCTTTTCAAATACTACGACTTCTTCGTTGTCGAGTTCGCCAAACTGTTTCACTTCTCCACAAACGGCCTGTTGTTAAAGGTGATCCTCCCGGTGGGCATCTCGTTCTATACCTTCCAGGCCTTGAGCTATTCCATCGACGTCTATCGCGGCAAGATCGAACCCACCAAGGATGTCATCGCCTTTTTTGCCTATATTTCCTTCTTTCCGCAGCTGGTGGCGGGTCCCATTGAACGGGCGACCAACCTTTTGCCCCAGTTCTTGAAGAAGCGCGAGTTCAACTACGACACCGCCGTTGACGGCTTGCGCCAGATACTTTGGGGACTGTTCAAGAAGATCGTGGTGGCCGACAACTGCGCGGTGTACGTGGACCAGGTGTTTTCGACCTACGCGAACCATAGTGGGAGCACCCTGTTGCTTGCCGCCGTCTTCTTTACCTTCCAGATCTATGGCGACTTCTCAGGCTATTCAGATATTGCTATTGGAACGGCCAAGTTATTCGGGATCAAGCTGATGCGCAACTTCAACCTACCCTATTTCAGCCGTGACATCGCGGAGTTCTGGCGCAGATGGCACATCTCGCTTACGACATGGTTCAGGGATTATGTTTACATTCCTTTGGGCGGCAGCCGTGTGTCAAAGGCGAAAATTGTCAGAAACACGTTCATCATCTTTCTTGTGAGCGGCTTTTGGCATGGCGCCAACTGGACCTTCATTGCTTGGGGAGCGTACCACGCCCTGCTGTTCCTGCCTCTCATTCTGACAGGCAAGAACAGAAAGTTTACCAACCAGGTGGCCGAGGGACGAATACTGCCGACATGGAAAGAAACAGGACAGATGCTTCTGACGTTTGTCTTGGTGGTGGTCGGGTGGATAATCTTTCGAGCCGACAGCATCGGACAGGCTTGGGAATATGTTGGTGGGATTTGCAATGCCAGTCTGTTCAGTGCGCCTTTCCTATATGTTGGGACAAAGAAGACTTTGTTTCTGGTGGCGTTGCTGTTGGTCGTCGAGTGGTTTGCCCGGAAAAAGGAACATGCCCTTCAGTATGGCGCAAAGATGCCGTCGTGGCTGACCTGGACTTGTAGTATGTTGATGGTTTTGATTATGTTGGAGTTTGCTGGCAATAGTCAATCGTTTATCTATTTTCAATTTTGACGATGAAAAGGTTCCTGATTAGAATAGTATCGTTTGTTTGCCTTCCTATCATTGTTTTATTGGTTGTGTATTTAGTTACAGATCCGTTTAAAACTTTGCGTCCATTCAGCTTGCAATACTTTGATGAGACCAATCGTGACTACCTATCATCGGAATTGTTCTTGCGGAACGATCCCCAATACCATTACAATGCCTTTATTTTCGGGAGTTCCCGCTGTTGTGGATTCAATTCCTACCATTGGAAACACTATCTTCCTGGGGATGCAAGACCATACATGTTCCAGGCCTGGAGCGAGTCGCTGACAGGCATCGAGCAAAAAATCAACTATATCGACAAAAACAGGAACGACATAGACCATGCCATTGTCATGTTGGACATCCCGGGAAGTTTTTCCGAAGAACAATTGCCAAAGAAAGTTTTGTCCATCAAGCATTATCAATTTTCGGGACAGTCAAAACCGGCTTTTCAAGCTATTTTATTTAGCGGTTTTATATTAAAACCTTCTAAATGGATTTCTTCCATCAGGGAGTCTTTTCGACCTGCGCGGGCGGTGTTTCCCACAGATACGGTCAGCAATGACTGGGGAAAGGAAAACCAGTATGCCGACATCGCTGTTCAACCTCAAAAAGACAGTCTGTCGAATTGTTCGGCCATAAGCAAGGCGAGTTTTCTGAAGCAAATCGAAAACTTGTCGGATAATGATTTGAAGGTGAGCGATCCCTTGATTGATGAGGCTTTTCGACGTCAATTGATTCACATCAAAAGTGTTTTTGACAAACATCACACGGATTACAGGATTGTGGTTTCCCCGGCTTATTGCTATACGCATCCTGCCATCAATCCTAAGGACTTGGAGCTGTTGTGGGAGATTTTCGGTAGCGACAGGGTCTTCGATTATTCCGGAAAGAATGAATTTACAGCGGATTACAACAATTTTTCCGACCCCGATCATTTTGGCTCCTGCGTGGGTTGGCAAATCATTGAAGATATGTACAACAAATAGTGTGATTTTCAATTTGGAATCCCGAAAAATGTTCGTACCTTTGCACCGTTTTAAAAAAACGTGTTTATAATTTAAATAAAAAACAATATGAGCGATTACAACGACAACCAGCAGTATCCTAACCAGCAGCAGTACGGTCAGCAATATGGCCAACAGTATGGTCAGCAGCCTCAACAGCCGTACTACCAGCAACCTCAACAGCCGTACTATCAGCAACCGCAGCAGCCACAACAACCCTATTACCAACAGCCTCAGCAGCCGTATTATCAACAGCCGCAACAACCCTATTACCAGCAGCCGCAATACGTTCAACCTCAGCCAGAGCCTCGCAAGCGTAATGGTATTGGCACGGCGGGCTTTGTTTTGACCATTATAGGAATTGTTTTTTGCTGGGTTCCGTTTGTTCATGGCATTCTGTGGTTCCTTGGACTGTTGTTCTCGTTTATAGGCGTATTCAAACGTCCCAAGGCACTGGCCATTGTTGGTTTGGTGCTCTCGCTCGTGTCAATCGTCATCTATGTCATCGTGGTGATGGTCTTTTTGGGAGGCTCATTGTATGATTCGCTTGATTTAGATTCTTTGTTGGAAGAAATGTATTAAAGAAATAAAAGAAACAATATCATTAATTAATTTTCGTATATACCATGAATCCTACTCACATTGAACACATTGGAATCGCTGTTGTCAGCTTGGAAGATTCCATCCCGTTTTTTGAGACCCTTTTGGGCACTAAATGCTATGCCATCGAGGAGGTCGCCGACCAGAAGGTGAGAACCGCCTTCCTGCGTTGCGGTCAGACCAAGATCGAGCTGCTCGAGCCCACCAGCCCTGAGAGCACCATCGCCGCCTTTATTGAGAAGAACAACGGCAAGGGTGGCATGCACCACATTGCTTTTGCCGTCGAGGGCATTGAAAACCAGCTTGCCGAGGCCAAAGAGGCAGGCATCCGTTTGATCGACCAGGCTCCGCGCGGCGGCGCCGAGGGCCTGAGCATCGCTTTCCTGCACCCCAAATCCACCTTTGGCGTGTTGACTGAACTTTGCGAAAACAAGAACAAATAAACCATACATCATGTTAATCGAACAGAAAATTCAAGAGTTGCTGGAGAAACGCAATGAGGCCCGTCTCGGTGGCGGCCAGAAGCGCATCGACTCCCAGCATGCAAAGGGTAAGATGACGGCTCGCGAGCGCATCGCCATCCTGCTCGATGAAGGCAGTTTTGAGGAGACTGACATGTTCGTGACCCATCGTACCGTCGATTTCGGTCTCGACAAGCAGCAGTTCCTCGGCGACGGCGTCGTCACCGGTCACGGCACCATCGACGGCCGCGTCGTTTACGTTTACGCTCAGGACTTCACCGTGTTCGGTGGTGCCTTGAGTGAGACCATGTCGCTCAAGATCTGCAAGGTGATGGATCAAGCCATGAAAGTTGGCGCCCCCGTCATCGGCATCTGCGACTCGGGCGGTGCCCGTATTCAGGAGGGCTCACGTTCCCTCGCCGGCTACGCTGAGATCTTCCAGCGCAACATCAACGCTTCGGGTGTCATCCCGCAAATCTCCGCCATCTTCGGTCCCTGCGCCGGCGGTGCTGTGTACTCACCGGCTCTTACCGACTTCATCATCATGACCAATGCAGGCAGCTACATGTTCCTCACCGGCCCGAAAGTCGTGAAGACCGTCATCGGCGAGGATGTCAGCACCGATGACCTCGGCGGCGCCCGCATCCACAGCCAGAAGTCGGGCGTGGCCCACTTCGCCGCTGAGAGCGAGGAGGAAGGTCTTGCCATCATCCGCAGACTCATTTCCTTCATCCCGCAGAACAATATGGAGAATCCTCCGATCATGGAGTGCAACGACCCCATCGACCGTATGGAGGACGCCCTCAACCAGATTATCCCCGACAACCCGAACAAGCCTTACAATGTGGGTGACATCATCACCGCCATCGTCGACAATGGCGACTTCTTGGAGATCCATAAGAACTATGCCAAGAACATCATTGTCGGCTTCGCCCGCTTCGACGGCATGCCGGTGGGTATCGTGGCCAACAACCCGGCCTTCTTCGCTGGCGTGCTCGACTGCGACGCCTCCCGTAAGGGTGCCCGTTTTGTCCGTTTCTGCGACGCCTTTAACATCCCGATCGTGACCCTCGTTGACGTCCCTGGCTTCCTGCCTGGTACTGGTCAAGAGTACAACGGTATCATCGTCCACGGCGCCAAGTTGCTGTATGCCTATGGCGAATCCACCGTGCCGAAGGTCACCGTCACCCTGCGCAAGTCGTATGGTGGTTCTCACCTCGTGATGGGCTGCAAGCAGCTGCGTAACGACGTCAACTACGCTTGGCCGACGGCTGAGATCGCCGTGATGGGTGCCAGCGGCGCTGTTGAGGTGCTTGATGGCAAGAAGATCTCCGAGATTGAGAATCCCGAAGAGCGCGCTGAGTTCGTCGCCAAGAAGGTGGATGAATACACCAAGAAGTTCGCCAACCCCTACGAGGCTGCCAAGTTCGGCTACATCGACGATGTCATCGAGCCGCGCAACACCCGCTTCCGCGTGATCCGCGCCCTGCGTACCCTCGAGACCAAACGTCTGGCCAATCCCGAGAAGAAACATTCAAATATCCCGCTGTAACCGTAAATCTTTGAAACGATGGAACTGTTACAAATAACATTATTGTTGGCTGGTGCTGACGAGACCAAAGGTTGGGTCGTCACCATTGCTGGCTTCCTGATCGTTATCATCGCCCTCTTCATCCTCTCGATGCTTTTCCGCGGCGTGGCTGCCTATTTCAAGAGCCGTGACGCCAAGAAGAACGAGATCAAGGAAGTGAAGCCTGTGACGGTGAAGCCTACGGTCAAAGTGGCTGAAGGCGAGATTGCCCCTGAGGTGCTCACGGCTATCGGTATGGCCCTGTACCTCTCGACCAACCTCCACGATGAGGAAAGCAATGTCATCACCATCGAAAGAAGGGCAACTTCTTGGAACGATAAAAACTACGGAGTAAGACACTGGAAACGTTAAATCGAACAACTATGAAAAAATTCAAATTCACCATTAGTGGGAAACCATACGAAGTTGAAGTCCAGAACATTGAAGGCAACATCGCCACGGTCAATGTGAACGGCACTGAATATCAAGTGGAAATGGAAGAGCAAGCTGCTCCAGTGGTGGCTCCCGTGGCCCGTCCTGCTGCCAAACCTGCCGCATCGAGTTCGGCTCCTGCCGCTCCGAAACCGGCTGCCGCAGCAGGTGGTGCCGGCTACAAGATGGCCGCCCCGCTTCCTGGAACCATCATGCAAATCTTCGTCCATCAAGGCGACACCGTCAAGAAAGGCGACAAGCTGCTCATGTACGAAGCCATGAAGATGGAAAACAACCTGCTGGCCGAAGCTGACGGTACCATCACCGCCATCAACTGCCGTCAGGGCGACAATGTGCTTCAAGGTGATACATTAATCGTAATCGGATAAGGCCATGTTAAAGAAGAAAAGTATTTACAGACGGCCTGTCGTCATCCTCGCCTCCCTGGCTGTGCTGATCCTGTTCACCACAGCTATGGCCATGGTCCCGGGAGCCAACAATCGGGTCGTCGATTCGTTCGAAAAGACCGAGCAGGTGGCTTCCAACGATCAGGTAACTTCCGAAGTTGACGAGACCATCATCAACGAATCTCAAGTGGAAGACAGCCCGGAGGTGGTGACAAGTGAGATGGACTCGATCAAGAAACGCCTTGCGGTGTTGGAAGACAAAGAGCCAGTGATCAAGCATGAAAAGAAAGTTGATGAGAATCCGACCATCAAGAGTCAGTTCCGTGAGGGCATGAGAAACTTCTGGCTGCTCACAGGCTTCAGAAACTGCAGCTGGCGCAACCTCATCATGATCTTGGTAGGTATCCTCTTCATCTTCCTTGCCATCCGATTTGAGTTTGAGCCTATGCTGCTCATCCCGATTGGCACAGGTATCATCGTCGGCAACATCCCGTTCTTCCAAGGGACGGGCATCACGCTAGACGAAGCCATTGCTTTTGTGAATTCGTTTGATGTTGATCTATGGCAGCATAAATACGGGGATTTCCTCAGTAAAGAGACGGCGGAACAATTGCTTACCGCTTTGTTTGACGGAGTGAAAGACCATCATATGGTGCTCAGTGACGCATTGAGGAACCTTGAAGGATTAGATCTGGCTGAACAGTTTGACACTACACAACTTGAGTCGGTGAAAGCGTTCTTGGGTTCAGTGTTTGCCGGTGGTGAGACCAACCTTCAGACGGGTCTTTACCAAGATGGCAGTGTGTTGAACTACCTGTATTTCGGCGTGACCAAGGGTATTTATCCGCCTTTGATCTTCTTGGGTATCGGCGCCATGACTGACTTCTCGTCGCTTATCGCCAACCCCAAGCTGATGATCCTCGGCGCCGCTGCACAACTCGGCGTGTTCATCACCTTCATCGGTGCCCTGTATCTTGGCTTCAACCTGAAGGAGGCCGGCGCTATCGGTATCATCGGTGGTGCTGATGGTCCTACCGCCATCTTCCTCTCTTCGCGTTTGGCCAACGGCACAAACGGCACGCGTAACCTCATCGGACCTATCGCCATTGCGGCCTATTCCTACATGGCTCTGGTGCCGGTGATCCAGCCGCCTATCATCCGCCTGCTGACTTCGAAGAAGGAGCGTATGATCAAGATGAAAGCTCCGCGCATGGTGAACAAGACTGAAAAGATCATGTTCCCCATCGTAGGCCTCATCCTGACTACTTTCATCAGCCCCACGGCTCTTCCGCTGCTGGGTATGCTGTTCTTCGGTAACATCATCAAGGAGTCGGGCGTGGTGAAGCGTCTGCAGAACACCGCTGCCAACCCGTTGATTGATATCGTGACCATCATCTTGGGTCTCACCGTGGGTGCCTCCACACAGGCTTCCGTGTTCCTGACCCCGAGTTCCATCAAGATCTTCGCTCTCGGTGCCGCTTCGTTCTGCGTGGCCACCGCTGGCGGTCTGCTGGGTGCCAAGTTGATGAACCTCTTCCTGAAGGAGAAGATCAACCCGATGATCGGTGCCGCCGGTGTTTCGGCTGTGCCTGACAGCGCCCGTGTGGTCGAAGTGGAAGGTCAGAAGTACGACCCGTCGAACCACCTGCTCATGCATGCTATGGCCCCGAACGTGTCGGGCGTCATCGGCTCCGCTGTGGCAGCTGGTGTGATGATGTCGTTCCTGATGATGTAATCGCGCTTTGTACAAGAAAAAATGCCGCTCAATCGAGCGGCATTTTTTTATTCCTGTTTGATCACGTCAAAGCCCCAGTTTTCGCTTCTGTATAGATACTTGTTTTGGGTCTCTGAGTCGATACGGTAATAATAGCGTTTCACCCGTCCGTGGAAGCGCACCTGACCTTTCCCGTTCTTGTAAACGGTCATCATGATGTCCTCTTTGTTGAGGTCGTTGATGATGTTGGTCAGGGTGATGTCTGACGATGCGGTGAGAGACCCTGAGAAGGTCTTGTTGACTCTTCCGGGGATGATGATATGTAAGGATATGGAATTGTTCCCTACCGCGGTGACATCCATAGTGGCATTGTCGTAGACGGCGACGCCTTCGGTGGGTAGTTCCTCGTACAGGCTCTCGTCGGGATTGGCTTCGAAATGTCCGACGACATCGGCTTGAGTGAAATCATAGAATCGGTTCCAATCATTCTGAGGATCTTTGACGCAGGAGCATAATATGAGGCTGATGGCAATCAGCAGCAAGGATGTCTTTTTCATTGGAGGATGAATTTTTCGGTTTTACCGTTAATAGTGATAAAATAGGTGCCGGCGCATAGACAAGACACGTCAATTAGGCCTTGCGTTGTGCCTTTGATGAGGGTCTGCCCCGAAAAGTTGGTGATCCGATATTCGCCGGTTGGTCCCATGATAAGGCCATTTGTGGGATTGGGGTAGATCTTTATTGCCGGTTCGCTGTTTTCATTCAATCCAATCTGAGTTTTGTCAAAAACGCCGACGGCATACTGTCCTGATGGCGCATCGTCCACGATGAAACGTCCTTTCTTCCAGTTGCCTTCTTGAGTGTAGGGGATGCTGAACCAAATACCTCTGCCGTAGGGACGGTAGAGCAGCACGGCTGAATCGTTTTCGGAGTGGATGATGTCATCGTCTTGGTTGAGACTCTTTGAAAACGCGATCATCGCTGTGACGTCGGCATCGCCGAAATCGTTTCTGAAGAAGTTCCAATAACGGCGTGAGGAGAGGGTGATGCCGGGAATTTCTATTTCATTTTCGGGACCGACGTAATGCTCTTCGATGCGGAGTAGGGTGGAGTCGGTGACGCTATTGACCGTTGCTAGGAAGTTGTTGGATATATTGAGGTTGATAGGGCTGGTAACCATGAGGTTTTTGTCGGTTTTGCCTTCGAGGAAACGGTTGTAGTAGTCGACAAAGGCGCCGACAGGTTCAAAGTCGAGGTTGATGGTGTCTTCCATCTCCAGGCCGTCCCAGCCCACCAGCTCGGTGTGCGTCTGTCCGTTGGCCCCGATGAAGGTGACCTCCACACGGTTGTTTTGTCCCACGTGTTCAGGTCCGATATGCTGATAGTTCATCTGGATACGGGCGCCGTAATGCGTGCCGTTGGGGATGACTTCGAGCAGGTCGATGTCAAAATGTGGCATGCCCCCTGTGAAGACGTAAGTGTCGAAAAATCCGTTCATGTCGATGCCGGTAGCTTCGGTAAGGGCGTCACGGAGTTGTTCTGACGAAGCAGCACCGTAGGCATAGGTATCGAGATAGTGACGCAGGCCAATCAGGAAGTTTTCACGCCCCATGTAGTTCATCATGGTGTTGATGATGACGGCGCCGCGGTTGTAGATCGCCGTGCCGTCGTAGGTCATGTCCAAAGGCATGTTGTTGAGTGGGATCCAGTTGTTTTGGTTTTTGCACCAGCCAGTGATGCTGTTGATCTTGGTGGACATAGCCCCTTGGAAGTCGTCTTCGCCGTAGACCCCGATGCGATAGAACAGGCCGCAGAACTGGGCAAAGCCTTCGTTGAGCCACATGTCGCCCGCAGTGGAGCAGGTGACTTTGTTTCCGAAGTACATGTGCGAGAGTTCATGGGCGACGTATTCCTCTTCTGAGGTGTTACCGGTGATGACTCCCGGGGTCAAGGCAATATTGTCGATGTGCTCCATGCAGCCTTTCCCCGTGCAGATGTATCCGATGCGGTTGAAGGGGTAGGGGCCGAAGTTCTCCTCATAGAAGGCGGCGATTCCCTTGACGTTTGCGAAAGTGCCTTCCACCTTGTCGATCTGGGCGGGTTTCACATACACCTCCACGGGGATGTCGCGTTCGATGCCGTGGTAGGTGTCATCCCAAAGCATGTAGTCGCCGATGGTGAAGGAAACGTGATAGGTGGCCACCTCCTGTGGGACTTCCCAATGCCAGGTGTTGGTGCCGTCACCATTGTCGATGTTACCGATATGGTTGCCGCCGCAAATGGCTTTCTTGTCGTTGTCGACGGTGATATACAGGTCGTAGGTTGCCTTGTCTACAAAATCATCGACGCAGGGGAACCATGTTTTGCCGAGGTTATGGGGTTGGCTGTCGAAGCCCACGCCGAGGTTGTAGACATAGTCGGAGCCCCACCATTCAACGCCGCCCCAAGTCTCGCTGAAGGTGTTGCCGCCGTACAGGATGTCAAGGGTGACCTCTTGTCCAGCGTTGAGGGCCTCCGTCAGATGGATGGTGAGGAAATCGGCCTCTTGGTTGAAACTTTCAACACCGGTGGCATTGCACAGAACGCTGGCAACCGTGAGAGATTTCAGCTCAAGGACGATGGTGCTTGTGCTTGCCGTGGCGTGAAGGGTGACGAAGGCTTCGCCTTGTAGCGTGTGGTCGACAAAGTTGAAGTTGCTGAGGCGGAGCTCATAATGCGTTACATCGATGTTCTCGCCAGGGGTCTGGGCCTTAATGCCGCCCATAAAAGCAAGAATGCCTAAGATTATCAATACTCTTTTCATCATATCTCTTAATTCTAAATTAACTCGTTTCACTTCGTTGAAGGCGTCGCCATTCTTAATTAAACCAAATTGCGTCAGTCTCAATAACGTTGCTCTCGTGGAGGGCTCGGTCAAGGATTTTTATTTTGAATTTGATGGTGTCGTTAGGGGATAATGGATTGTAAACCATCATCTTATAATCGATAGTGCCAGAGATGGCGGCTTCCTCGTCATTGAAGACCAGCCGTTTGAAACGTGCGTTGAAGCTGACGGTGTCGAAGCTTTGGCTTTGTTGGTTCCAGCTGAGCAGCGGCGTCTCCACAAAGGTGGAGCCATCCCATTTTAGGTAGTCGATGATTAAATTATAATAATTCGGATCATTGGGCCCGAAGGGATAAAGGGTGTCGGCATCATCCAGCCCCAGGTCGCCATCTCCGTCGGTGTAGCCGATGCTAACGACGACCTCACCGGTCAAAGTGCTGTCGGCGTTCATCACATAGCCCATCCCCTCATAGCTGACCTTTGGCTCGATGGGATATTCCATTTTCTTTTGGCAGGAGGCCAAAGCAAAAATCATCAAAACGAGTATGGTCAATGTTTTTTTCATGAAGCAAAAATACAAAATAATTTCTATCTTTGCAGTCCCAAAGACGCCGAGATGGAGACTTGAAGTTGACATCAAAGCGATAAATCTTATTAATAATCTGATCCTGAAGGATTTACTTATGGAAAAGAGAATAGGAACCGTCATCATCTATGTCGGTGACCGACAGTCGGCACCGCAATTGAATGAAGTTTTGTCGCGTCATGCCGACATCATCATCTGCCGTCAAGGCTTCCCCAGACAGAATTATAGCTTGATTTCAGTGGTCTTTGAAGGGACTACCGACCGTATCGGTTCGCTCACCGGCCAGCTTGGCCGTCTGGACGGCATAGAGGTCAAATCTGCCCTGCTGAAACCCCAAGCAAACTCTTAATTTTCCGCTCATGGCAAAAGACCTTAAACCCCATATTGGCATCTACGGCCGCACCAACAGCGGCAAGAGCACCCTCATTAATAAATTGACGGGTCAGGCCATTGCTATTGTCTCCAGCCAAGCCGGCACCACCACCGACCCGGTGAAGAAATCCATCGAGATCTTCGGCATCGGTCCCGTGGTGTTGATTGATACCGCGGGCATCGACGACACTTCCGACCTAGGAAAACAGCGGGTAGAGAAGACCTATCAGACGCTTAAGGAGATTGACTGCGCTATTTTGGTCGTTGCCGACAATCAATTTGGCGAGCCGGAAACGAAGTTGATTGAGCAGTTTAAGGAATACGACATTCCTTTCATCATGGTTAACAACCTTTTTAAGGGCGTTTTCAAGGATGATGCCGTCAACCTCAATCTTCTGAATGATGATCCCCAGCCCATCATTGAGACCCTGAAGAAAGCCATTCCCGAGAGTGCTTACAAGAAGACCTCCATGCTGGGCGGTATCGTCAAGTCCAACGATGTGGTGGTGCTGGTGACCCCCATCGACGACGAGGCCCCCGAAGGACGTCTCATCCTGCCTCAGGTAATGGCCATCCGCAATGCGCTCGACAACGACTGCATCTGTGTGGTGCTTAAGGAGACCAACCTTCAACAGTATTTCGACACGATGCCATATCCCGACCTGGTGGTCACCGACTCGCAAGCCTTCGCCATGGTGAGCAAAATCGTTCCACAAGAGGTTCCGCTCACCAGCTTTAGCATCTTGCTGGCCCGTCTCCGTGGTGACTTCGAAAATTACCTGAAGGGCACCCCCTATCTGTCTCAGCTGAAGGATGGCGACAAGATCCTTATGCTCGAGTCGTGCACCCATGAGATCAGCTGTGGCGACATCGGTCGGGTGAAGCTCCCCGCCTTGATCCGTAAGTTCACAGGCAAAAATATCCAGTTCGACTATGTAGCTGGACTGGCACCTATTTCTAATATTGATCAATACGCCATGGCCATCCAATGCGGTGGCTGCGTGGCGACCCGCAAACAACTTCTTAATCGTACGAACCTCGCCGTCAAAGCAGGCATCCCCATCTCCAACTATGGAATGGCTATCGCCTACATGACCGGCGTCTTTGAAAGATCCACCTCATTATTTCCCTCTAAATTCTAAATTCATCATTCTAAATTAAAATATTATGCAATTCCATCCTGAAAAATGCCGTATCCCCGACGAGCCCAACCGCCCGTTCATCTCTTCGGAAGAGATTTGGGACTACATCAACAACACCAAGAGCACCCCTGAACGTGTGCATGAGATCATCCAAAAGTCGTTGGACAAGAACCGTCTGACGATGGAAGAGACTGCTGTTCTGATCAACACCACCGAGCCTGCCCTGGTCGAAGAGATCAAAGAAGGCGCCCGTGAGCTGAAACGCCGCATCTATGGTAACCGCATCGTGCTGTTCGCCCCCCTCTATGTGGGCAACTACTGCGTGAACAACTGCAGCTACTGTGGTTTCCGTTCCTCGAACAAGGAGCAGATCCGCACCACGTTGACCGACGAAGAACTCATTCGCAACGTGGAAGCACTGGAGGATGACGGACAGAAACGTCTTATCCTTGTTTATGGCGAGTCACCGAAGTATTCACCCGAGTACATCGCCCACACTGTCAAGGTGACCTATGCCACCAAGAAGGGCAAAGGCAGCATCCGCCGTGTGAACATCAACGCCGCTCCTTTGGATGTGGAAGGCTTCCGCACCGTGAAAGAGGCCGGCATCGGTACCTACCAGATCTTTCAGGAGACCTATTGCCCTGAGATTTACAATGAGTATCACCCCATCAACACCAAGAAGGGCGACTACAACTATCGTTTGACCGCCATGGACCGTGCCCAGCAGGCGGGTATCGACGACAACGGCCTCGGTATCCTCTTCGGCTTGTACGACTGGCGTTACGAGGTGCTGGCCATGATCCGTCACACCAACCACTTGGAAGCCTGCTTCAACGTGGGTCCACACACCATCTCGTTCCCTCGTATCAAGGACGCCTCGGGCTTGAGCATCGATAAGAAATATTTCGTTGACGATGATACTTTCGAAAAGATCATAGCCATCTTCCGTCTGGCTGTGCCTTACACAGGCATGATTTTGACCGCCCGTGAGGATGCTGAGTTCCGTGCCAAAGCCATTGAATACGGCATCTCACAGATCGATGGTGGTACCAATTTGCAAATCGGTGACTATAAGTATCACCACGAGGAGGAAGAGAAGAACAGCGACAAGCAGGAAGACCAGAACCTACACCGTGAGCAGTTCAAGATTGGCGATGACCGTACTTTGGGCGAGATCATTGATAAGCTGTTGGATCATGACTTCATCCCGAGCTTCTGTACCGCTTGCTATCGTTTGGGTCGTACCGGTGAGCACTTCATGGAATTCAGCGTGCCTGGCTTCATCAAACGTTACTGCACACCGAACGCCATCCTGACCTTGAGCGAGTATTTGGTGGACTACGCTACGCCAGAAGTCGCCGCCAAAGGCTGGAAGTGCATCGAGAACAACTTCAAGAACGTCGATCCGAAGTTCCTTGATGAGCTGAAGAGCCGTATTGAGAGGATTAAGAAAGGGGAGAGGGATCTTTATTTCTAATTCGGAATCTGGAATATGGAATTGTAGAGACGCAAATTTTTGCGTCTCTACGTTTTTTTGTACCTTTGCCCCAAATTCCAAAATATCCAATCATGAAAAAGTTATTCCTATTCCTTCTCCTCGCTCTGGCTTTCACTGCCGGTGCTCAGGAAAAGAAGTATTTCACGCCTGCTGATGCTTCCTATAACAACAGAAGCCTCTATGCCTCACGTCCCAGCCAACTGAAATGGGTCGGCGACCAAGACATCCTGATGAAAGTCGATGGCAAACGGATTGTCACCATGACCCCCGATGGTAAGGACGAAGCCACCTTCCTGTCCCTTGACGAGCTGAATGGCTATGCCCACGACGGCATCGACAGCCTGCGCCGCATCCCTAACCTTACCTGGCTCAACGACCGTCAGGCCTATTTCTATGCCATGGGCAAGGACGGTATCGTGCTCAATTGCCTGGATATCAAAGCAAAGACCATTACAACACAGACGTCTGTCCCTCAAAAAGCTGAACATCAGACGATCTGCGAGGCTACCATGCGCATCGCCTATACCATCGACAACAACCTCTATGTGGCCGATGGCGACAAGCAGATCCAAATCACCAACAATCCTGAAGGGGTGGTGGCTGGACAGAGCGTGCACCGCAACGAATTTGCCATCAACGGCGGCATCTTCTGGTCGCCCGATGGCTCGCAACTGGCCTATTACTCCATGGATGAAAGCATGGTGACCGACTATCCGCTGGTCGACATCACCCAGCGCATCGCCACCGCCAAGCCTATCAAATACCCCATGGCAGGCATGACCTCGCATCAGGTGACACTGCATGTGTATGACATGGCCACCAGCAAAGACCTTACCGTCAAGACGGGTGAGCCCGTGGAGCAGTATCTTACTGCCATCACATGGAACCCCGACAACAAACGCATCTACATCGGCGTGCTCAACCGCGAACAAAACCATCTGAAATTCAACGAATACAGCACCGTCACTGGCAATTTCATCCAGACTATCTTTGAGGATCGCGACGACCAATGGGTGGAACCCCAAGGCCCTGCTTACTTCCTGCCCAACAACCCCGACCAGTTCATCTGGAAGGCCCAACGCGACGGCTACTATCATCTGTATCTCTACACCATCAGCAAGCATAAGGTGAAACAACTCACCAAGGGAGACTTTGTGATCACCGACTTCAACGGCTTCTCGAAGGACGGACGGTATATCTACTACCGTTCAACAGAAGTTAGCCCGCTGGAACGTCACTGCTATCGGATGAACGTCAAAAACGGCAAGGTCACCAAGCTTACTACAGAACATGGCACCCATGACGTGATCCCGTCAAAGAGCGGCAAGTATTTCATTGACACTTACAGCAGCACCGATGTGCCTTACAATGTGGATTTGCAGGATGCCAACGGCAAGTTTATGCGCCGTTTGCACGAGGCCGAGAATCCGATTAAGGACTATAATATCGGCGAGACCACCATTAATGAGTTAACTTCGGAGGACGGTCAGACACTTTATGCCCGTTTGATCAAGCCCTATAACTTCGACTCTTCGAAGAAATATCCTGTTATCGTTTATGTGTACGGCGGTCCCCATGCCCAGTTGATCACTGATGAATGGCTGGCTGGCGCTGGCATCTACCTCAACTACTTGGCTCAGGAAGGCTTTCTGGTGTTCACCGTCGACAACCGTGGCTCCGCCGATCGTGGCGAGGCCTTTGAACAGTGCATCCACCGCCAATGCGGCCAGTTGGAGATGCGCGACCAGATGACGGGTATCGAATGGCTGAGGACCCTACCTTACGTCGATGCCGACCGCATCGGTAGCGATGGCTGGAGCTATGGCGGCTTCATGTCGACCTCGCTGAAGATCAATCACCCCGAGGTGTTCAAGGTGAGTGTAGCCGGCGGTCCGGTGCTCGACTGGAAGTACTACGAGATCATGTACGGCGAGCGTTACATGGACATGCCTCAGGAGAACCCCGATGGTTACGAACTGACCAGCCTGGAAAACAAAACCAATAAGTTGGAAGGCAAGCTGCTGATGATCCACTGCACCACCGACCCCGTGGTGATGTGGCAGCACAGCCTAGTCTTCGTGGAGAACTGCATCCACAATGGCAAGCAGCTCGACTACTTCGTGTATCCCGGCCATGATCACAACGTCTACGGCATGGATCGAGCTCATTTGATCACGAAGATCACACAATATTTCAAGGACAACCTATAATGAAAATGGCGGCCAAACGGTCGCCATTTTTTATGTCAATTCAGCGGAAACGCATACGAATACCGTAGGTAGAAATCCGTTGCCATTACCTTGCGGTTGCTGCCGTTATGATAGAGTGGTTGGTGGGTTTCCGCATTGATGATGTCAATGGAATTGAAACCCACACTGACGTTGTTTCCGTAGAAGCTGATACCCACCGCAGCTCCGGAATAGAAACCTTTGGCTTGTGTCGGAATTTGAACAATGGTTGTCCCTTCAGGTTGGCCGAGGCTGATTTGATTGGTGGGGATGGCATATCCCAACTGAAGTTCTGCAAAAAACTTGGTAAATCCGGTGGTGTTGACACGGACGTTCCCGTAAATGGGTACGCAATTGAGATAATTACCAGAGGTAAAGATTTTTTCGTTAATATGGCGGATGCCATAAAAATCCGCCCCTAACCCAAGGCTGAGGCAACGGCTTGTTTGGTATTCAACCATACACCCAGCGCTGTAATGGTAGGGCGCCTGGTGCATGAATAGGCCTCCAATATCGGTGAAACCTATTTCACCTGCGACATGCAGGCGGATGTCTCCGGTGTTGTCAAAGATATCGGGTGGAGTGGGTGCGACGTGATAGGTACGCGGAGGTAATGCCCGGTGTCTGCGATGGGGTTGGGCGTTTGCCGAAAGTACTACCGAAAGGGCTAGCACCAAGATTAAGATGATTTTTTTCATGGGATGATTCTTTTTTGTGAACAAAAGATAAAAAGCCACAAGAATCATACCAGTTATTTCATCATTTCGAAGGCTTGGTAATACGTAGTCGTGCTTTCAGACTGTTCTGAATTCCGTTAGAGGAGTAAGTGGCTCCGCTGACGGCATCCACTTCTTTATCAATGGCTTCCTCGACGGTGAGGCCGTTCCATGACTCCAAAAACTTGGCATCAATAACGCGCTTCAAGAACTTGGGTGTCTCGTTGTTGTCCAGCACCCGCACTTCGATGATCTTTCCGTTGTTGTCGAGGGCAATCTGTAACGGTGTAGGCCCATTAAATCCCTTAATTTCATCTGAATAAGGCGATGACAACAGCACGGAGCCAATGACCTTACCTTTGTCGTTCTTCACGGCGTAGGTAGCTTCAGCGGTCAGCTCTACGTAAGCGGCCTTGGGGAAAGCAGTCTGGAGCTCCGTCAGGGTTTCTATCGGGAGATCCTTCTCGGTAGGCGTATAACTTGTGCATTGGGCAAAGGCAAAGGTGGAAAGGGCGATGATCAGCCCTACGAAAAACAGCTTTGTTTTTTTCATGGCGTTTAAATTTGTCACAAAAGTACTTTTTTTTATCTTTGTGCATTCAAAAAATTCAATAACATGTTAATCATCGGTATTGCGGGCGGTTCGGGTTCAGGCAAGACCACCGTCGTCAAGGAGCTGATCAAGCAATTGCCAAACAACTCAGTATCAGTCATTTCGCAGGACGCTTACTATTATGACAATGGTCATCTCTCCCCAGAGGAGAAGTTGCACATCAACTTCGACCACCCTGATGCCATTGAGTGGCCTTTGATGATTGAGCATCTTGATCGCTTGAAGAGAGGGGAGACCATCCCGATGCCCATCTACACCTACGTTACATGTGCCCGTTCGGAAGAGGTGGTCCACGTGGAGCCTACCGAGGTGATCATTGTGGAAGGCATCTTGGTGCTGAACAACGAGGAGTTGCGTAAACGCATGGATATCAAGGTGTTTGTAGACACCGACAGCGACGAGCGTCTGATGCGTATCATCCATCGCGACATCGCTGAGCGTGGTCGTACCTGGGAGGCGGTGCTGCGTCACTACCAGACCTTCGTGAAGCCCATGCACCAGCAGTTCATCGAGCCCACCAAGCGTTATGCCGACATCATCCTGCCGCAGGGCTCCAGCCCCGTGGTGGTGGATATCTTGGCTTCGCGTATCAGGATGAATCTGGAGAAGTAATCTTATTTAACGAATCTTCCAGCTTTTTTGATTCCGTTCTGGTCGAGGGCCTCTATCAAATAGAGTCCGGCGGCCAGTCCGGAGACGTTTATGCGGACTTCGGGGGCGCCGTTGGTCTTGATGGTCTTGACGAGCTGTCCTGACGTATTATAGATATTCAGGACCTGGAAACCTTTGGCTTCGACATTGATGAACGTCGAAGAGGGCGAAGGGTATATCTTCAGAGTGTCTTCTTTTTCGTGGTTTTCGGCTACTGCCATATAATGGTCATTTCCGTCGGTGAGCCAATCCAGACTGAAGTTGTAGAACACGGTGGAGTAGCCTGAAGCGCCGGCATAGGATTCCTCCACGTATAGGCCGATGGTGCCGTCAGGCAGCACACACAGTGAGGAGTAGGCCGAGCTGTATGGCACAATGCATTTGCGCACGGGCCAGGTCTCGCCTTCGTCGTAGCTGACGTAGACCGAGACGTTGGCGCGGGAGCTGCCGTATGGCACCGAGTGCAGCAGACGGTTGCGGTCGTCGCCGTTGTTGACGGAAGTATAGCGGATGAGGTCGCCGTTGCAGGCGGGAGCGGTGATGTCAGTCCAAGTGGAGGTGGTGGGTTGCCAGGTCTCGCCGCCGTCTTCGGAGATGTTGTACCAGCGGTTGCCCGCGTGGCGAATGCTCATCAGGATGCGACCATCAACCAGCTCCGTGACCTTGGCCTCATCGCCCGAGGTGGAAGCACGACCCGACACATGCCAGGTCTGGCCGTTATCATCGGAATAAACAGCATGGTTGTAGAGTACTTGCGCCGTATTCTCACGGATGGCAGCCACAAACATGATACGGCCCGTGGAGGTGCGCAGCCCGTTACCCGACCCGAAGAACGAGGCGCGCCATGTGCGTTGTTCAGGGATGATACAGTTGTCGCCAAAGATGAAGTGGGTGATGTCTTCGGGCTCCGTCCAAGTCTGACCGTTATCATAACTCTTACAAATATAGGTGCGGATCGGATTCGATGGGGTGGAGTACCACAGTCCAGGACCGCCAACAAAGGCGGCGATGAGGCCGTTCTCGTCGTTGTTCCAGGCCAGGGCGCAGTCGCCAAAGCCGTGGTTGACGCCGGTGCCTAAAGCGATGGTATAAGGTTCACTCCAGGTGTGACCGCCGTCGGTGCTGCGGTTGCACACGATGTCGATGTCCTCAGGCAGGTCGCCTTCGTTGTATTTGCGCTTGTCGGTGACCGCCACGATCGAGCCGTCCTTGGCTGTGATGACGGCGGGGATGCGGTAGTTGGCCGAGCTATAGTCGCCAGGCTGATACAGTAGGGTATGGGCGAGGATGATCTCACGGTTGCCGGTAGGCGAGGGGTTGCTGAGATCGTAGGTCTGGCTGGCGGTAGAGATCGACTTCAAGGAGGCGTCGATCACATGGCCTTCGGTGGCGTTACCAGCCACTTGAGCGGTGATCCACAGGTAGTTAGTGCCCGAGTTGAGCGTTCCGCTAAGGTCGCAGACGATGTCGCCCGAGGTGGGTTCAACGCTGCCGATGAGGGTGGCTGTCTCAGGATGACGTTCGTCAAAGGCGTTCACTGATCCGGTGGCGTACACTTTGACCAAGGCGATGTCGCTGAGGTCGGTGGTGCCTTCGAGGTTGAGCGTAATGGATTGCAAGCTCTCCACGGCATTGTCGCCCCCATAGGCCACAGCGGCTTTCAGCAGCACGTCGTTGGGGTTGCCGCGGCCTGCCAAGCGGGTATCTTGGGTGAGGGTGACGTTGAGGATTTCGGCTCCGCCGAAGGTGAAATTGACCATCTCGCCGTTATGACCATGGCCTGAGAGGTCGGCCATCTGGTTATTAGTGATGTTGTCGGTGCCGTTGAAGGTGATGTAGTGGGCGGGTTGGGCCAAGACGCACAGGGATAGCGTCACCAAGGCAAGGAGCAGGGCTGTCTTTTTCATGATCGTAGTGGTTTGTTGATGAGGCAAATATACGTTTTTTCAATAAGGTTTCAAAAAGTCATTTAATTGATTTTAGATTATTTGGCCAAAGATAATCATTTCAACTTTGACCAGGTTTGAAACACCACCGAGATGACAATGAATGCTATGCCAAGGATAAAAGAAAAATTCAATTCCTGGTACTCGTTGAAAATCAGCATGGCGAGGATGATGCTATAAACGGGTTCAAGGTTGTAGGTCAGGTTGACCGTGAAAGCATCGATCTTCTGCAATACGATGATCTGTAGCAGGCAAAGACCGATGGTGCATACGATCACCATAAAGGCCATATAGGGGTAATCCAAGCCGGTAGGGAGGAACTTCTCAACGGGCGCAAAGGCGTTGTAAATGGGGAAAATGGCGCTGAGGACGACGAGCCCTCCGATCATTTCCCAAAGGAGCATGTTTTTGGCCTCATAATGCTTCCCGACATGTTGGTTGGCGATGGCGAACAGCGCGTACAAAGCCGAAGACACAATGCCAAGTGTGATGCCCAGCCGATAGCGTGTGTCGAACTGGAAGATGAGATAGACGCCGCATACCGTGAGGATGCTGAACAGGAATTCCCTGACGGAAAATCGATGTTTGTTGATGATTGGTTCGAACAAGGCGGTGAAAAACCCAACCAAGGAGAAACATACCACCCCAATCGAGACGTTGGATGCTTTGATGCTGGCATAGAAGAATACCCAATGAAGACACAACAAAACGCCGACACCGCCCATCTGCAGCAGGTCTTTGAACTTATAGCGTTTCAGTTCTTTGCGGAAAAGGAGAAATAAAACCATCAATGCTGCGGCCCAAGCCATGCGATGCCATACCAAAACGGCGGAATCCAGTTCGATGAGCCGTCCCAGCACCCCTGTAAATCCCGCGATGAAAACCGACAGATGCAAGAGCAGAAAACCTTTGGTTTTTTCCTTGTCGGTTGATTTCGTTTCCATTTTCATCGGGGTAAAACGTGGAGCAAAGATAATAAAAAAAACCGCTGCGAGATGATTCGTAGCGGTTTAAAGTTGCCCAACCAGGGTTCGAACCTGGACTTTACTGATCCAGAGTCAGTCGTGTTGCCAATTACACCATTGGGCATCGATTGCGACTGCAAAAATACATATTTTTTATTTTATGCAAGAAAAAAAACTATTTTTTTTAGTGTTAAGGTTATAAGACCGCTTTGGCAAGGCTTTCCCTAACGAAAGCGTTGAGCGATATTCCGAGTTCCTGGGCCATAGCGGCCGCTTTTGCGTGAAGCTCGGAGGGAATACGGATATTAAAACTCCCACTGTATGATTTGTGTAACGGTATCCCGTTTTCTTTGCAGTGATCGATATAGTCGTCCACGGCATTCATAAAATCATTTTTCAGTTCGGCGAGAGTTTGGCCTTCGTAGGTAACAAGTGCTCCTTTGTCTAGACCAAGCACCTTACCATATAAGGTGTTGTCCTCTAATTCGGCTTCGATGCTGCCAATAAATCCTTTGTATCTCAGTGTTTCCATGTTATAATAGTTTGTTTACTGTTAGAAAATCAACAATATCCTTTAAAGCTTTTTCTTTTATAATATTTTTTGGGTGTGGCTTATGAGCTAGATACTGGATATGCTTATCCTTATGATAAAATCTTACTCGTGATCCCGAAGTTTTTCCTTTGTTATCCCGCTCAAATCCTAATTGATAAAGAAGCGTCTCCAGTTCCTCAAAGGTAAAATCCTTTGGTTGTCGGAGAATTCTTCTTTTTATTTTTTCTTCTCGGGTCATATAGCAACTGAATTTTAGTTGCAAAGATAATATCTTTTTTCATTTTTCAAGTAAAACGGCAAAAAAAGATTAAAAAAGAAAAAAATCATCATAAAACTAAAAAATTAGTTGCAAGATTAAAATAATTTGTATAGTTGCAGCGTTATAGAACTAAGAAAATAGTTATAAAAATAATTAAAATATTGAATATGAAAGAGTTAACAAAAGCAGAGGAACAAGTGATGCAGGTCATCTGGAGCATCGGCAGCGGATTCGCCAACGAAATCATGGCGGCCTTCCCCGAACCGAAGCCGGCCTACAACACCGTGCTGACCATCATCCGCATCCTCGAGAAGAAGGGTTTTGTGAAACACGAAACTTTCTGCAAAGCCAATCGTTACCAGCCTACCGTTACTAAAGAGGAGTACTCACAAAACTTCCTCGGCAGCGTGGTGGAACGCTACTTCAACAACTCCTACCTCGATCTGGTGTCGGCCTTCGCCAAGAAGGAGAACTTCAGTTTGGAGGAGTTGGAGGAATTAAAGAAAATCATTGACAATGCCATTGACAAGAACGAATAAGCCATGAACACACACGAATTCATTACTAGTTTCGCGCTTCCTGTCGCCGCTTCGATTGCGGTGCTGTGGCTGGCCTATCGTCTGCTGTTTGTCAACAGCAACCGTTTCAAGTTCAACCGCAGCTTCCTGCTGGTGGCCTTGCTGTTCTCGTTGGCCCTACCTTTGGTCGGTCTGCTGATGGGCTCGAATGCCCCGCAAATCGTGGAGTTCAGGCATTCGATGTTCTCGGGCTATACGCTCAATGAAATCGTCATCACCCCCGATGGTCCAGTGGCTACTCCCATTGTTGATGCCAGTTCGCCAGCTGCTTCCACCTGGTATGTCAGCCTTTGGATGGTGCTGGGTATCATTTATTTAATTGGTGTCGCGGTGATGGCGGTGCTTTTCATCGTCAAACTGGTGCGGCTGGTGGTGCTCATCATCCGTTCGCCGAAATGCAAGATGGATGGTTATACTGCTGTGTATACCCATAAGGAGCAGGGCTCGTTCTCCTTCTTCCGCTATGCTTTTTTTCCCGATGAAAATGTCTCGTCCGACATCGTCCGTCACGAAATGAGCCATATCGCCCATGGCCATTCCTGGGACATCCTCTTTGTGGAAATCATCATGATCCTACAATGGTTCAATCCCTTTATCTACTTCTATAAGAGGGAGTTGCAGAGCCTTCATGAATACAGCGCCGACCACGATGTGGTAACCTCGGGCGTCGATAAGAAAAACTACATGATGTTGATCTTGCAGCAGTGCACGGCCGTCGACTTCAGCAGCATGAGCAATAATTTCAGTTTAATCCTAACCAAAAAACGTATCAAAATGATTACAAGAAATGAACGAGCCAAACGTCTCTGGTGGAGACTGTTGGCTACCATACCGGTGCTGGCGGTGCTGCTGATCGCCAACGCTAGGGTCTCGGCGCAGCAAGTGTCAAAAACCGACATGAATGCTAACGAGACTAACACGGCTGACATTGCAGATGTCAATGTTACAAAGGCCAGCAACGACTCCATTTTCAACGTTGTGGAAGTGATGCCGGAATATCCCGGTGGCATGGAGATGATGATAAAATATCTCTCCGAGAACATCAAATATCCTGAGGAAGCCAAGGATAAAGGGATTCAAGGCAGGGTGTTTGTCCAATTTGTGATTGAAAAAGATGGCTCAGTCACCGGTGTCAAGGTGATGAGAAGCGTGCATCCGTTGTTGGATAACGAGTCGGTTCGGGTGGTGAAAGCCATGCCGAAATGGAAGCCCGGCCTACAAAAAGGCAAACCCGTGAGGGTGAGCTATAACCTTCCCATTAGCTTTAAGATGGATGACCCTAAAGGTAACGGGTTGGAAGGCACTACATGGGAAGGCACCGGGAAAGGCACCAAAGACAAAGTGAACTATACGATGCACATGACTATGGAGATTGAGAGTGCTACCGCGGGCTACTTCGTGATGGGCCTGAAATCGGAGCAGAAGGGCAAAACCGAGGTGGTTTTTGAAGACGTGGGTCTTCCTTTTACCTACACGTATGATGGCAAATCGATGGGTTCCATCAATCCCACCAACCCCGATGGCAGCTCTATGACAGAAGAATCGATGCCGCCTTATGGCTTCACCGTTGATAAAAAAGGCAACATCATCGTCAACTTCTACGACTTCAAGGAAGAGGTTGGTATTGAGAAGATTACTTTCAAAAAGAAATAAGTAAACCTTAAAAAACAATACTACAATGATTGCAAAAAGATTATTTACAGCAATGGCGGTATTGGCCGTCGTGCTTTTCGCCAACACCAATGTGATGGCTCAAGATAAACAAGCTAAGGGCGACAAGATATATGACGCCCCAGAGACAATGCCGGAATATCCTGGCGGCATGGAGGCTTTGGCAAGCTTTCTTTCTGAAAACATTGCTTATCCCGAAGAGGCCAAGGAAAAGGAGATTGGCGGCAGGGTGATGGTCCAGTATGTGATTGAGAAAGACGGTTCGGTCACCGACGTCAAGGTGCTGAAAAGCGTTGATCCCATGTTGGATGACGAGGCGGTCCGCGTGGTGAAGGCCATGCCGAAATGGAAACCTGGCACGGTGGGCGGCAAACCCGTCAGGGTGAAATACGTCCTACCGATCGTGTTTAAGATGAAATGAAAAAAGGGGTCAGATGACCTGAACCCCGAAAGTTGGACAAAAAACTTTCGGGGTTTTTTATGTCCAAAAAGAGGAACAAACACACTTATGAGAATCGCCTGAAGTACATGAAGATGCTGGGAGAAGGCTACAGCGTCAACTACATCCACGACTAT
>JAFPWT010000006.1 GCA_017394865.1 Bacteroidales bacterium | reverse complement strand
GATGCTTACGGGAACCTTGCCCTTCACCTCGCAAAACCCAAACGTGCGGGAGGCGTTGAGCGAAATCAAAAACAAAATCCAAAACGACCCCACCCCGCAAATGAAAAAATATTACCCGCCCATCAGTGATGAGCTTCAAATGATCGTCGAGCATGCCCTGGCCAAACTGCCCTCACAGCGCTACCAGTCGTGCGAAGAGTTCAAAAGAGCCATCACAAATTATATGCGTAGAAGAAGATAAAATGAATTTAATATAGTATTAATTAAAAAATTTGAATTATGAATAAGATTTCTATCGGAAGATCATCACAAAATGACATCGTGATTCTTGACAGAACAGACAGAGTAAGCCGCTTCCATGCGGAATTGTTTGTTAACCCGGACCGTACGTATACGCTGATTGACAAGAGCACACACGGCACAACCGTGAACGGCCAGTTGTTACACAATTCGTCGAGACAAGTCAAATATGGCGACAGAATCATGTTCGCCGACTCGGCACAGCTCGACTGGAGTAGCGTTATCAATCTTGTTGGTGGCAGTATCCCCCCGGGTGGTAATACTCCTGATGGTGAAGTCCGCACTGCATCACCTGGTGGTTTGATTCTCGGAGCGTTGGGCTTATTCTTCTTCTTAGTGGGCTTTTTGCTCTGCACGTTAAGTTCCACATGGAATCCTGAACCTGCTTATTTTGGCTTTGCCTTGGTAATCATAGCATTTATAATGGGTGTCATTGGCTTGATTTTGTCAGCAACGGGCTTGGGCAAGGCACGTCGCGGAAATTATAGAGGTACCGGCATGTTGAAAGCAGGCCTGGCATTGAGCATTATTACCGTGGTGTTCTCTGTGGTCTACGTTATCTATAACTTGATCTTCGGTCTCGTTTTGGTATCTTACATGTTATAAAAAAAACTCGAAATCATTTTTGTATCCGGAATTGTAATATTGTGTCATGAGCAATACTTTGGAAATAGGGAAGACCTTTGGCGGTGGACGATATGTTGTGGAGAAAGTCATCGGTGCCGGCGGCTTCGGAATAACCTACTTTGTGCGTCATGTTGAACTAAACGTTCATTATGCGGTCAAAGAGTTTTTTATCAGCGGAAAATGCGTCAGAGACCCTGACAGGAGCACGGTATATCTGCAGGACATCGATCCTGCCAGATACGCCAAATTGAAAAAGCGTTTCGCTGACGAGGCACGCACCCTGGTCTCGCTGAACAACCCCCATGTGGTCAGAGTGATCGATATCTTCGATGAGAACAACACTTCGTACATCGTGATGGAGTTCGTCCCAGGCATCACCCTGCAGCAGAAAATCGAGACGGAAGGCAAAATGTCGTTCATGGACGCCGTGAATTGCATGGGACAGCTGGCGGAAGCCGTGTCGTATATCCACAGCAAGCACATCCTTCACCGCGACATCAAACCCGACAACGTGATCATCACTCCCGACAATCGTGTGGTCTTGATTGACTTTGGTTCGGCCAGAGAGTTTGTTCATGACGAGGTTCAAAACCAAACCGCCATACTCACCCAAGGTTATGCCCCGTTGGAGCAGTATTCCACAACGAGCAAGAAGGGAAACTACACTGACATCTATGCTTTGGGCGGCGTGTTCTATTTCCTGTTGACGGGCGTGAAACCCATCGACGCCACCACCCGAATGATGGAACCGCTGAAATCACCGAGAGAACTGTTTCCCGATATTTCAGAGAAGGTCAGTGGAACCATCATGAAGGCCATGGAACTGAAGCCGGAAGACCGTTATCAGACAGTGAGCGACTTCATGTATGACTTGCTGGGCGGTGAGGCTATGACGGCACCCGTTGATATGTATGGTCCGCAAGGCCGCTCTCCACAAGGTGTTCCTCCACAAGGGCCTGTACCAGTTTCTGAAGCTCCACGAAAGAAAAGCTTGGCTTGGCTATGGATACTACTGGGAGTCTTCTTCATGCTGGTGATCGGCGTCACGGTCGCCGTGGTCGTTAATAACCGTGCCGATGATAAGCAGGAGGTGGTTGACGAAGCAAGAATGGAGAGGTTCAGGCAGTCGTATAATAAGAAAGTTCAGGATTGTGACAGGGCTATTGGTAGTATTGTCAAAGATAAAGACGGGAATGTGGGTAATAAGTTTTTCATTATTCAGGCTCTGGACAAACTGAAAGAAATAGAGCAGGATGAACAAGATCCTGATTTCAAAAAGTCGGGACTTATTCCAATGTTTAAGCACGAACTCTCATCGTATAGAACAGAATTGGAGCGAGCAAAGCGGAGCGTGAATGACGAGTTAAGAGAATTTCTTGCTTTGCAAATAGATGATGTTGAGAACAATATTTACTATATAGATCAAAAAGAAAAAATCACTTTGATCGATAATGTCTTACGCCAATCTGAAAACGGGAGTGCCATTGCTGTTCAGTTGAGGCCATAATAGTTAATTTTAAACTGAAATAAATGAAAAGAGTTTTACTTTTAATTGCAGCCTTTTATCTTTTTTCTCTGGCTAGTCTGGCGCAGAAACAGGATTGCTCTGTTTTGTATGATGCCGCAATGAAAGATTACAATGCAAAAAAATACCAAAGTGCTTTAAATACTTTTAAGTTCCTTAATGAAAGAAAGGATGGCTGTAAAGGTTATAAAGACGTCAATGCTAAAATTGCGGATTGTAATAATAAAATTGCGGATGATAAACTTTTCTTGGAATGCCAACTGGCTGGTAACTACGATAAATACTTGAAAAAGTATCCTCGCGGGATGCATTCTGCGGAAGCGAATCAACATAAAGGGGGTAATAAGCAAAAGTCAAGTTCGTACGACAAAAACGCAGAGAGAGATTTGTTTAATTGGTGTATGTCCAGCAGCGCAGAAGAAGGGGATTGCTTAAACTATTTGATTACATATCAAGGTACTTCAGCGCCAGCTGATCATATTAATAAAGTTAAGGCACAAAGAAAGAAAATCGTTGACCGCGACAACAAAAGAAGGGAAGAACTGCGGAAACAGGCACGACAAACAGCCTATATGAACATCCGAAGGGTTGAATTTGCAAACCTCGATGACAATGATAATGTCTTGAGTGGCTTTGGCTCAGCGATTTATGCTGCTGACTTGAAGTTCCTGACGCCAAGAATTGTTTACGATGGAATACTTGATATGCCTGAAGCAGTTACCATATCATGTAAAATCTTCGATCCTAATGGCAAGTTGAAAGTCTCTTCCAACTCTTCCCGATATACATTCATGGATTCATTCTTGGTAATGACAGGCAAGGACAACAACCTCCAGCTGTCAAGTTACGGCAGTTCCACCCAAGGCTTTTTTATCCCGGGCAATTATACGTTCCAAATCTGGCATGAAGACCGTATGATTTATGAAACCGATATTTACATCGGCAACAAGAGCGGTGACGCGATCGTCCAAGACTATTGGAGAAATGCACTGTCGCGTTGTAAGGACCACGCATCGCAAGACTATGGATCGGATGGGTCGTACAAAGGTCAACTCAAGAACGGAAATCGTTCAGGACTGGGCATGTATTCTTGGAATAACGGTGCACGCTATATCGGTAGTTGGAATGCAGGATCCAGAGACGGTGTCGGTATCTATATCGCGGCAAAAGGAAAGAGTGTCAAGAATTGTGAGCGTAGCACATTCTATGTTGGAGAATGGAGCAACAATGTAAAATCAGGTGCGGGAAGATGCTACGATTCTTACGGCCACCTGATTTATGACGGACGCTTTTCCAACGATAACCATATTCAAACCTATCCCGCCGATTCAGAGAACAAAAACTTGATGTTCAAGTGCTATGACTATTCTTCCGGTTGCTATTATGTGGGCGAGACCAGAAACGGAAAAGCCCACGGAAAAGGCATGCTGATATGGACCTATAAGGGTGACATGTGGTACGGTGATTTTGAATATGGCGAACGCTCGGGCTATGGCGTCTTTATTTCTAATGCAGGTGATGTCATCTCATCGGGCTATTGGCAAGGTGATAATAAACAGTAATAAAAACAGAATATCATGAGAATAATTACAATAGGTAGAAGTTCAAGCAACGACATTAAACTCGACGACCCGTACGTTGGGCGGCACCATTGTCAGATTGTGCAACAAGACAACGGGACATACTCCATTGTGGATCTTAACAGCACCAATGGCACTTTTGTAAACGGCAACCGCATTTATGGCGAATCCCAGCTGCAACCTTCCGACAGTGTGACCGTCGGTAATTCCAATATCTCTTGGATGAGTTACTTCACTCCTATTCCTACACCCCAAAAACACAAATCGAATGCACTGCCCGCCATCCTGATCAGTGTGGGCGGCGTGCTGCTGATAGCGGCAGTTGTGGCGGTCTTCTTGTGGCTGAACTGGGGCAAAACGACTATCGATATGTGCGAGTACGAGCCTGCGACGATCAATGTACCCAGAGCTACCACACTGGAAAATGCCTTGCTGAAAAAAGAGTCGCAAATGAAAGACCTCAAAAAGGTTGAAGGCACTGGAGGAGCAAAGTTGATTGCGGAGGCATCAGCCGACCTTGCAGAATACTATCATTCTTGTGACTATTCTTATGAGCATCTGCTTGTGGTCAGGCCTTTGCATGACCTGAAAATGCACATTGACACCACCCCGATTTGTTTGTTCCGCCGTATGGTGAAGAACGAAGTGCTTGTGGAGTCCCGTAATATCTGGGCTTCGACCTCAAGCTCCGATAACCATTACATGGTGGATCTTTATCTGAAAAACAATACTGACAAAGCATTGAGCGTGGTGGTCGACCAAGGTTCAATGATCGAATCGGAAGCGCTGGATGCCCAAAATCTGGTGGTTACCGAACGTCAAGAAGTGACATTGGCTCCTCGTCAGAAATACAAAATTTCGGTGCCGGCTTACAGTGCGTCGCAACATAGAAATACCCCTGTAGGAACCCAAGGTAGAATTACGCCTTACGTCATGAACGCTCCTAGCGAGATTTATCAAAGCCAAGGGTCTATTTGGTATTACCAACAAGCACCAGCTAACAACAAGATTACGTTCTACAAGTGGAGCCGCGGCGATAGGACCAGGAGAGGTGAAAAAAGCAAAACGGGTCATGTCTTTGTCGGACTCCGATATGGTGGCTATTGGGGCTTTGGCTCTCAAGATGGCGAATTGTTTGATTCCGAAGGGAGTATTGTTGACCACAGTTGGCTGAAAGGCTATGCCACCGATAGTTGCTCTATTTATGTTACTGACATGCAAATCAATCAAGCGCTATCAAAGCTCGATGAATTAAGAAACTCAACGCCGTCATACTATTTCTACAATTACAGCTGCACCTCCTTCGTCAAGGAGATCGCTGACGCTGCCGAAGTGTATTACGGCCAGCGCGTGTCCATCAAAGGCCCCGATGACTTCATGAAGAATTTGAAGAGGTTTAATAAGAGTAAAAATTAGTGTATAAAGCCGTTACGTGGGGTTGTTGGAAGCGGCGTTTGTAAATAGTAAATGTCATGAGGGTAGTTACAATAGGTAGAAGTTCCAACAACGACATCAAGCTTGATGATCCGTATGTTGGACGGAATCATTGTCAGATTGTGCAACACGATGATGGTACTTACACCATCGTGGATTTGAATAGCTCCAATGGCACGTTTGTGAGTGGTAGACGTGTGTTCGGCGAGACCCAACTGCAAACTTACGACACGGTAAAGTTAGGCCATACCTCCATTCCGTGGCAGAGCTATTTTTCACCAATCCCGCAACCAAAAAAATCCAACGCCTTACCTGTAATATTGGGTTCAGTAGGCGGAGCCTTGTTTGTTGTGGCGTTGGTGCTGGTGATAGTTCTGCTCTCACATAGACAGAGTTCACCAGAGATGTTTGCATTCAAAGGAGAGTATCCTCAAGTGGTTGTTGTTAACATGATGGATGAGGACGGGACTCCCTATTCCATTGAAGCCATCGAAGGACAGGTGTGTGTGTGGTTTGAAAAAGGAATCTCATACAAAGATGCTCAAAGAGACATCAAGTCGTCGGGTGGGAAAATCGTGGCGCAAATTCCTGAAGACGGTTATTATTTAGTGGAAGTTCCGGCTGATTATGTGCAAAACTTTCTCAAAAAGATACAACAAAAAACTGGTGTTGATTGGGCGTATCCGAATATTGTTTCCTTTCCATGTGCTGTGAATAACTATATTTTGGATAACTTTTATTCAGATAAGTCAGATTTGAATGACACAACAGCTCATGGATTAATTGTTCAATTTGCCATGCAGGAATGCGATAATACAATTCCAATAAAACCTTACAATATTGGCACAAAGGACGGAAAAAGGATGAATATTAAAAAGAAATGGAATTCCATGTCTGCGGACAACTCGGCTTTTGCTATACACGATATTCTTTCGTCACCTAACCATGGGCCTATTTTCATTAATATGTCGTTTGGGCCATATTTGCGTCAGCGAGAAGATTCAGAAAGATATTACTGGGATTCGGCTACTGTAGAAGAGAGAGAAGACTACCAAGAGAGATTTTTAAATAGTATGAAAAGCTATATTGAGGTTGTTAAACCATTACAGGGGAAGGATTTTGTTGTTGTTAAGTCTGCTGGTAATAATGGTGTGAAAGAATTTGATGCGGCGATTATTTCTTATTTGCGAAAGAATCTTGACCCTGACGAATTGGAAATCATGGATAAGCATTTTTTGATCGTATCCGCAGGGGAAGAAGAGAGAGTTGCTCACTTTAAGAAAATAGAGGAGGATTACAAAAAAGAGTATGATAAGGCGAATCGTAACAATCAACAGGATTTGATTGTTAAATATGACACAAATAGGCGTAATGCTCAAGATATGGTACGTTTTGTAAGTACATATTCTAATGAAATTGAAACTGGTCATTATGATCCCTGGGTAACGAGGGTGGATATTTCTGATTTTACGTATGAGGGGAAAGATAAGTACGGTACCTCCTTTGCTGCTCCGCGTGCAGCTTGTATTATATCTTCGGTGGCAAACGAGAAAAAACTAACAGGTGCTGAAGTGTTGCAGTTAGCAAGAGAGGTGACAAAACGTGATGGAGAGCTCACCAAAGAGGCTTTGTTGAAAGCTGCAGAGGAAAAGAAACAACCTAATCGAGAGCCATCTATTAATCAGAAGCCGAATGTTTCAAATAAGCCATCTGGTGGTAATAAAGGGAGTAATAATTCTTCAACAGGATCGGGGGGATCTGGAGCTACTGATCCCAATAAAAATAAGCCAACTTCTGGAATGGGCAGTTATGATTACAAGGTTACTATTTCTTTTTCTGAAAGTTTGTTCAAAAATAAATCCTCGGGAAGTATTAATTTGCCCAATGGAGATGTAATAAAATATCAATATATATATGAATGTGACTTTTTGCCAGAGTATTACATGAAGTTCACTTTGAAGAATGGTGGGGATATCACTTCTAAATACAGTATTATTATGGTGAAAACAATGCAAGCTAAAGAAGGATATGTTGGTACAGATAAAAACGGGTATATTGATATGAGAGTTAGCTATTTCGGCTTTGATGATAGTAGCAAGGATATGATCGTATTGATCAGAAAGAAATAGCAAATAGCCTATGATTAGGTTTCTTTTTTCTCGTACTCCGCCATCACCTCTTCTCTTTCAACTTGACGTTCACCCCAATCATCCATTAATCGCTGGAGTTCTTCTTTCTTTTTACCGTAGGCCCAGTACCAGTCGTTGTCAATCTTGATTTCAGGGTGCTGCGAAGGATTGGCCATGATGGCATCTTGCTCGGCCAATTCAGTTTCAAGTTTGCCGATGGCATCCTCCAAACGCTGGATTTCCTTATCTACCTTGCGCAACCTGGCATCGATCTGCTTCTTGCGCTCATAGTTGATCTTGTTTTGCGAGACAGGCTCGGCGATGGGTTTCTGTGGCTGCTGTTTGGCGGCGATCTCAAGTTCCTTCAGGTGGTTGAGGTTCTTCTGCTCCAGGAAGTCGTAGATGTCGCCGATGTATTCCTTGATGTTGGGTTTGCGGAACTCGTAGACCTTATTGGTCAAGCCCTGAAGGAAGTCGCGGTCGTGGGAGACGATGATCAGGGTACCGTCATATTGGATCAGAGCGTTCTTCAGGATGTCCTTCGAGAGCATGTCCAAATGGTTAGTGGGTTCGTCCAAGACCAGCAAGTTAGTGGGGAAGAGGAGCATCTTGGCTAGCGACAAACGGGCTTTTTCACCGCCAGAGAGCACCTTTACTTTCTTGTCGATGTCGTCGCCGCGGAACAGGAAAGCACCCAGCAGAGCCTTCACTTTCAGACGCATGTCGCCGACCGCTACATCGTCCAAGGTCTCGAACACGGTCTTGTTCATGTCGAGCATATCCTGCTGGTTCTGGGCATAATAACCAATCTTGACCTCATGGCCGAGTTTTACCTCACCTTCATGGTCGAGCACTCCGCAGATGATCTTCGACAGGGTGGACTTGCCTTCGCCGTTGCGGCCTACGAAAGCGATTTTCTCGCCTCTGGGGATCAGTAGATTAACGTCTTTGAGGATGACTTGATCGCCATAGGCTTTACCAACATGGTTGAGTTCCAAGGTCACTTTACCAGAGTGGGGCGCAGGCGGAAAACGGAAGTGGATGGCAGTTTTGTCGATGTCATCGACGACAATTTCGTCCATTTTCTCAAGGAGTTTCACACGGCTCTGCACCTGCTTGGCCTTGGTGGCTTTGTAGCGGAACCTTTCAATAAAGGCTTCAATCTCCTTGATCTCGCGCTGCTGGTTGTTGTAGGCGTTGCGCTGCATGTCCACTCGCTCCTCGCGCAAAGCCACATAATCGGAGTAAGAAGCCTTGTAGTCGTAGATCTTGCCATTGCTGATCTCGATGGTGCGGACGGTGATGTTGTCCAAGAAAGCCCTATCGTGCGAGACCATCAAGATGGCGCCGTAATAGGACTTTAGGAAGCCTTCTAGCCATTGGATGGACTCGATGTCGAGGTGGTTGGTGGGCTCATCCAAAAGCAGTAAATTGGGTTTTCTAAGCAGGATCTTGGCTAGTTCCACGCGCATTTGCCAGCCGTTGCTGAACTCACGCATGGGTCGTTGCATGTCGTCGTGCTCAAAGCCCAAACCGACCAAAATACGTTCGGCCTCACCCTCGATGGCGTTGCCTCCCATCATGTTCAGACGGTCGTTGAGGACGTTGAGATGCTCAATCAGGCGTTGGTATTCGCGGCTCTCGTAGTCGGTGCGCTCCATCATGGCCTTTTGCAACTGCTCCACCTCCCATTCCAGCTGGTGATATTCGTCGAAAGCCGTCATGGCTTCGTCCAATACCGTATTGGGGCTGTTGACATTCTTTTCCTGAGGCAGGTAGCCGATGGTGAGACCTTCAGGCACGATGACATCGCCTTTTGAGGGTTGTTCCAGTCCGCAGATGAGCTTAAGCAAAGTGGTCTTGCCGGCACCGTTGTGGCCGACCAAACCGATCCTGTCCTTCTCCCGAATCAGGAAGGTGATGTCGGTGAACAGGTCGTCACCGGTGAAGTGCATGCTGAGGTTCTGGACGGAGATCATAGATCAAGCCAAATTCTTTTTCCTTTTGACATTCCAGATGATAAAGGCCACCAAAGCGATCAAGGTGATTGCTGCGCCGATACCATAACCCACCGGTCTCGGCAACACGGAACCTAAACCTCCGTCAGCAGCCTTGGCCACGAAGAGGAAGCAACCTGTCACCATGGTCATAAACAGGGCGGGAATGAGGGTGACGAGATGCCACAACTTGCCTTTGTTTTTGGCAATATAAACCGTTATGGCCCAAAGTGTTACGGTGGCCAGGACTTGGTTGGCCCAGGCGAAGTAGCGCCAAATTATGTCGAAGCCTTTCGCGTCGGCGATGCTGTAGACGAGGATGACGCCCGTGGCGGCAAACATTGGAAGGGCGATCATCAGACGGTTTTTGATGGGCTTTTGGTCGTAGTGCATGAAGTCGGCGATGATGAGTCGCGCCGAGCGCAAGGCGGTGTCGCCGGAGGTGACAGCGGCACTGATGACACCGAGAATAGTGATGATAGCAATGGCCTTGGGGAACCAAGTGTTGGCGATGATGCCCACGATGGCGGCGCCGCTCTTTCCGCTGACGTCAGCCACGCTGTCGGGGCCGAAGAAATAGGCTGCAGCAGCAGCCCAAATGAGGGCAACTACGCCTTCCGTGATCATGGCACCGTAGAAAATCGGGCGGCCTTGTTTTTCATTGACCATGCAACGTGCCATTAAAGGCGACTGCGTAGCGTGGAAGCCCGAAATGGCACCGCAGGCAATCGAAATAAACATCATCGGGAAAATGGGGTTGTGGGCTGCGTCGGGATGACGGTTCTGCAAGCCGTACCACAGCTCGGGGATTTCGGGCCTGTAAACCAAGAACGCGATAAAGATGGCCACGGCCATGCCGAGAAGCAAAATGCCGAAGATGGGGTAGATTTTGCCAATGAGTTTGTCGATGGGCAATAAGGTGGCTATCAAGTAATAAAGTAGAATGGCAATGATGCAGATGTAAAGCGTCCAATTGGTTTTTGGGGAAGTGGTAATGGTGACATCCGCCTTATTTTCGCCGGCTTGAATCGCGATGTCGTCCACATTCCTCATGGGGATTTTCTTCAGCGTTGCAGCGAGTGTGTCGGAGGCCACTGGCGTGTCGTTGATGCAGAACGATGCCGCTTTACCGTCGACTAACGCCGTCCCTTTTTCTTCGTCAAACGTGACATTCTTTTCTTTCAGTTGGCCGAATAGGGTTCTTGAGAAATTCTGGTCTATCAGGGTGGCAGGCGTGTTGACGAACACCACACCAACCAAAATCATCAGGATGATGGTAAAGGCACGCATGATCTGTTTGGCACCGTTGCCTAAATAAGTTCCGTGGATTTCCGGCAGACTCGCACCTTTGTCGCGCAAGGAGATCATGCCAGACAAATAGTCGTGAACAGCACCGGCGAAGATGCTGCCCAACACGATCCACAAAAACGATGCTGTGCCAAACTTGGCGCCCATGATGGCACCGATGATGGGGCCTACACCGGCGATATTCAAAAATTGGATCAAGAAGATCCTCCAAGGCTTCATCGGCACATAGTCCACACCGTCAGCCATGGTGGTGGCCGGCGTAGCCCTATGGGGATCCGCTCCAAAGAGCTTCTCCACGAATTTACCATAGATCAAATAGCCTAAGATCAGTACGGCTAACGCTATAAAAAACGTAATCATCTTCTTACTTCTTACTTCTGTCTTCTGACTTCTTTAAAATTATTTCTTCCCTCCAAATTCCATCAGCCACGCCTTTAAGAAAGCATCAATATTCCCATCCATGACCCCTTGAACATCCGAAGTCTGGTAGTTGGTGCGGTGGTCTTTCACACGTCGGTCGTCAAACACGTAGGAACGAATCTGTGAACCCCACTCGATCTTCAACTTGCCGGCCTCGATCTTGTTCTGCTCCTCCATGCGGTGACGCATCTCGCGGTCGTAGAGTTGTGACTTCAAGAGGCGCAAAGCGTTCTCCTTGTTCTTGGGCTGGTCACGGGTCTCGGTATTCTCAATCAAGATCTCTTCCTCCTCGCCGGTGTAAGGGTCTTTGTATTGGTAACGCAGGCGCACGCCCGACTCCACCTTGTTGACGTTCTGTCCACCGGCACCGCCGCTGCGGAAGGTGTCCCACGACAACCTCGACTGCTCCACCACAATCTCGATGGTGTCGTCAATCAAAGGCGTGACAAATACCGAGGCGAACGAAGTCATGCGTTTGCCTTGGGCATTGTAAGGACTTACACGTACCAGACGGTGTACGCCGTTCTCGCCTTTCAGGTAACCGTAGGCATATTCGCCTTCGAGTTTCATCGTCACCTGCTTGATGCCGGCATCCTCAGCTTCGAGTAAGTTGGAAATAGTGAGCTTGTACTTGTGGTTTTCGGCATAACGCATGTACATGCGCATCAGCATCTGGGCCCAGTCTTGGGCCTCGGTGCCGCCTGCACCCGCGTTGATCTTCAGCACTGCGCTCATCGGGTCGGCTTCTTCCTGAAGCATGTTCTTGAATTCCAGGTCTTCCACAATCTTCAAGGCTTCGGCATACTGGGCATCCACCTCTTCCTCGGTGGCTTCGCCTTCCTTGGCAAAATCGAACAACACCGCCAAGTCGTTGTAGGCATCTTCAGCCTTCTTGTAGCCGTTGAGCCAGCCTTTCACCTCGCGCACCTTCTTCATGGTGGCTTCGGCGGCTTTGGGATCCGCCCAAAACTGCGGGTCTTGGGTCTTCTCATCTAATTCTTGGGCCTCTATGGTACGACGGTCCACGTCAAAGATACCTCCTCAAGGCCTCAACCCTCTTACATAATTCTTTTTGTTGGTCTAAAGTGATCATGGTGAATAGTATGTGTTAATTTTGGGTGCAAAGGTATGGAAAATTGCGGAATTTTATTATCTTTGCCCCTACGAAAACCTTTTGAATATGAAAAAAGCTTTACTTTTGCTGGTGGCATTCGCCTTTGGCGCAACCATGCTGAACGCCCAGGATTTCACCTACGGTGACTTGGAATACTCGATCAATTACGATGACGTCACGGTGACGGTGACGGGTCACGTGGACGGTTACGATGCAACGGGAACGCTCAACATCCCGACCGTGGCCTATTATAACGGCAATCCTTATACGGTCACCATCATCGACAGCTATGCCTTTGCCTATTGCACGGGACTAACGGGTGCTTTGGTCCTCCCGAATACCATAAAAGAGATTGGCGACGATGCTTTTGATAAGTGTGGGTTCACCGGTGTTATCACTATTCCAGCCTCGGTCGAGGATATCGGCTATACGCCATTCTATGGTTGTGAAGGCATCGATGGCTTTGTGGTCGATCCTGCCAACGAGGATTACGACTCGCGCGATAACTGCAATGCGGTGATCCGCACCTATACCAATGAACTCAAATTTGGCTGCAAAAACTCCACCATCCCGAATACGGTTACTTCCATCGCTGAAGATGCTTTCAACCGTTGTACTGGGTTGACCTCCATTACGATCCCGAGTTCAGTCTCTTTCATTGGGGGCTATTCGTTTTTCTTTACAGGTTTAACCTCCATTACCATTCCGGGTTCAGTAGGCCTCATCGGCGTGAATCCGTTTGGCGGATGTGCTGCATTGACCGAAATTGTCGTTGAAAGTAGCAATCCGGTGTATGATTCCCGAAACGGCTGCAATGCCATCATTAAAACGGACTGGAACGAGATGATCACAGGATGCCAAAACACAGTCATTCCTGACGAGGTAACCCGTATTGGCGACGATGCCTTTTATTTTTGCAGCACGCTTTCAGGCGAATTGGTGATTCCCGAACAAATCACCTCTATCGGTGCGTATGCATTCGAGGGCTGTACCGGACTGACAGGCTCCTTGGTCATTCCCAATACGGTGAATCAACTCGGCGAATCGGCTTTTGCCAATTGTACGGGTTTTGACGGTACCTTGACCCTTAGCGAGTCGTTGCCAAACATACTAAACTGGACTTTTGAGGGATGCCAAGGCTTTACCGGATCACTGGTCATCCCCAATTCCGTTAGGACCATTGGCTCCAGCGCCTTTGAGGACTGTCGTGGCTTTGATGGCTCACTGACACTTCCTGAAAAACTGGCTTCTGTGAGTAATTTTGCTTTCGCCAGTTGCTCGGGCTTTAAGGAGGCGATCATTTTGTCGGAAACCCCTCCTGAACTCGGCAACTATCCCTTTGGCGACTTTGGCAGTACCACCCTTGTGGTGCCTTGCGGATGCGTTTCGGCTTATGAAAACACTGCCTGGCATGAGCAGTTCACCAATATCATCGAAGACTGCACAGCCGTTGCAGAAGTTGAAGACCAATCTGCCAAGGTCTATCCCAATCCCACCCAAGGCCGTGTGACCATCGAGGCTGAAAACATTCAACATGTCGCCATCTTTAACTTAATAGGTGAAAAGGTGTTCGAAAGCGTTGCCCATGGCGATGTGGTCAGCCAGGATTTCAGTGGATTCGAAAAGGGCTTGTATCTGATTCGAATCGAAACCAAAAACGATATTTTAACAAAATTTGTTACTGTGATGTAAGTTTTCCTTTCCTTCGTTGTCTAACATGATGAACGTTGCAACGAAAAACGCATTATGAACAACGACAAGGAACATCAGTTTGAACTTTTGGTGCGTGAGCATAAGCGGACCATCTACACGGTGTGTTATATGTTTTCGCATAACAAGACCGAAGTGGAGGACCTGTTTCAAGAGGTGTTGATCCGGCTTTGGAACGGCTTCGATCATTACGAAGGCCGAAGCAGTGCGCGCACATGGGTCTATCGTGTGGCCTTGAACACAGCCATCAACCAGGACAAGAAGGAACGTCGTCGTATCGAGACGGTGCCGCTGACGGTCGATATCGACCCCTTTGAGGCCGATGACCCCAAGACGCAGCAGGTGCGCAAACTCCACGACCTCATCTCACAATTGGAGCTGATCGACCGCAGCCTCGTGCTGCTCTGGCTCGAAGGCATCCCCTACGATGAAATCGGGGCCATCATCGGTATCACACCTAATAATGTAGGGGTGAGGCTGGCACGCATCAAGGAAAAACTGGTTCAAATGTCCAAAAAACAATGAAAGGGATTCATCATGGAAAACAATAATCTGAACGAATTAGAACAACTAAAGGCACAATATGAAACGCTGAAAGAGCAACTCGACCAACAGGAGATTGTCAATGACAGGCTTATGAAGTCCTCTGTCAAACATAGCGTGGATTTCTATAAACGTTATCGTTGGCTACAAGTGATTTCATACCCATTGATGGCGTTTCTTGGACTGGTATTCATCAATTGGGATTTGGATGGTGGTTTTTCGGCAAAGGTGTTCTGGGTGACATTTTGCTTAGCAGGTCTGATCATCGAACTATTACTGACCAGGAAACTACAACTTAAGACGTTAGAAAACGAAGATTTGTTGACCCTGTCCAATCATGCTCGTGGTTTTAAGAGACTCTTCTCGCTCTTTTTGATTCTTAATTATTCAACGGTCATGATCGCGGTTGGTGGATTCCTTATGTCGATGATTGGGAAAGGGGTAGCCAATTTAGGTGTGGCCATGCTATTACTTGGGATTGTGATGGTATTTGTCATCATCGTTGGAATCTGGGAAATTCGCTTTAAAACAAAACCTTGCGATGAGATTGTTCGTCAATTAGAAGCCATAGGAACCCCTACAGAAAAGAAACCGGTTTTCTATAAGAATCAGAAATGGTTCATCATCGCCATGATGGTCGTGTATTTGGGCTTGGATGTTTGGTGTGGTTATCTTTTTGCTTCGCATCTGAAACTGGTTGGAGAAACCATCAACTACGAACGGGCGGAAGGTGATCTGACCACAAAGGGCAGCCTTGAAATTTGGGAGGTTGATCACTGGATTAGGGTTTCGGATAAGGAACGTTTTCTGGAGACGACAAAGGTGGAAGACAATGATTCTTTGGTGTATCGATGGTCGGCAGATACCACTGATCTCATGCTTTACACCTTGAAAAAAACAACGGAAGTCGGTCCTGCCATTAGTTCGGCCGTGCTGGGAGGGAAACCCTTGATTAAGCGAATGGACAGTGGTCCTTATAAAGAAGGAACCTTCACAGCCATCTTAATCGGATTGATGCCCGAAGCCACCATCTTGTTCAGACGGATGACCGAAGATGCGCTGTTGCACCCCAATCCCGTCCATGCAGCAATTGTTATCGATGGACTGGTTTACCAAGACTGGCGCATCACTGGCGTGATTGAATGTGGTGCCTGCTACATCAACGCCAATCCCAATTGGTCCAAAGGCGAAGTGGAAGCGTTTTGTAACATGCTGATTCAGCAATAATTACAGTTTTTTTTCAAAAAATATCATTTTTTTCTTGACACGAACAAAAAAAGCCGTACTTTTGCAGCGTACTAGTTTACTAATACACTACAAACAAAAAATATTTTCAATCCCGAATACTATAAAACTAAAAATTTAGTTATTACAACGTCAATACCTAAAACAATGAAAAAACTGCTTCTTTCTCTCGCTCTTGCTTTCATCACTGTTTCTTCGGTGTTTGCTCAAAGCAATGTCTCTGGAAAAATCATCGATGAGTCTAATAACCAAGGTGTTCCCTTCGTGAATGTGGGCTTGTTCCGTGTGGCCGACTCGGCCTTTGTGAGTGGCGCGGCTTCCGACGACAAGGGCGCTTTTACGCTTCAAATGGTGCCCAAAGGGGAGATGACCCTGAAGGTCTCGGCCATCGGCTATGAAACGTTCTCCATGCCGGTAACGGTAAAGGGCGACGTGAACGTGGGTACCTTGAAATTGAAGGCAGGCACTACCCGACTTGATGAAGTGGTGATTTCAGAGAAACGTCCCTTGTTTGCCGTGGAAGGGGAGAAGACCATGTATAATACGGCGGAAGATCCGAGTATCCAGACGGGTACCCTGTCCGATGCCTTGCAGAACGCCCCTGGCGTGAGTGTCGATGTGGAAGGCAACATCACCTTGCGCGGCACTTCAAGCGTGGAGGTGTGGATCAACGACAAGCCTTCGCACATGACTGCCGAAAGCCTGAAGACCTACATCCAGACCATGCCGGCCAACAGCGTCGACCATGTGGAAGTCATCACCAACCCCTCGGCACGCTATGGCTCCAAGGCCGACGGCATCATCAACATTGTGACCAATGCCAAGGTACAGAAGAACGAGTTTTTCAGTTTTGGTGTGAACGGCTCCACCCGTCCCTCAGTTACCCCGTGGATGTCGTATGTCTGGTCCAATGACAAGTTGACCTTCAATGCCTATCTTAATGGCGGCTATTCCATCTGGAAGGGTAATGGCGCAATAGATCAAAATCTGTTTGGCGATAACCATATCCTTGCCAACCACGAAATCGATTCTTCGATATACCAGAGCAACAGTTACAATACGGGTGGCTATTTCAGCCTTGATTATGAAATTGATACGGCCAATAGCCTGAATGTCTGGGTGAGCGGATGGCCTGACTGGAGCAGTAGCGAGAGCAATAGGTATTCCTTTAGGGAGGAGTTCTTGGATGCCAACGGCATTCCCTTTGCCACACCTTCGTTGGTAGACTATGGTACCCATACCACCTCTGACAACAATAGTTTCTTTGTTAATGGCGGCCTGTATTATCAGCATAAGTTTGACAACAACGGGCATAACCTTTCCGTGAGTGCCAATGCCATGAGCTGGGGCTTTAAAGGCTCAGGTTTGGTCGATCGCCGCTTCACCCTTCCTGTTGAATACCGTAGGGCCATCAATTCCACCCAGTCCAGACGTAGCACGGGCGGTGAAGTGGAAGTGGTTTACAACCGTCCCTATTCTGAAAACGGCGAAATCTCGGTAGGATGGAACACGGGCTACAGCCCTGAAAAGGTGCTTAGTGTCAACGACACCTTGGTGGGTGAAGACAACTGGGTGAACGATGCTTTCCGTACCTACGATGCTACATTCACTACCCTGACCAACGATGCTTTCATCACCGTCCAGCATAAGTTTGGTAACTTCACCGTGAAGCCAGGCATCCGTTTCTGCCATGAGCTGGTAGGAGGCACCTACGTTGACTCGACCCAGTACAATTTTTCGAAATCCTTCTTCAGCATTAGGCCTTCACTGCATCTGTCCTATAGAACTGAGTCGATGCACAACTTCAATTTGAGCTATACACGCCGTATAGCCGCTCCCGATGCGAATTCGCTGAGCAGCTTCCCCCTCTACGATGAGGACGAGTTCAGTACGGGCAACCCCAACCTAGACCGTGTTTATACCAATTCGGTTGAGGCAGGTTGGACCAAGTATTTCATGAACTTCGGATCGGTGGGCTTGTCCGCCTACTATCGTGGCAAGTCGAACGAGGTCAGCACGATACAAATGTCCGTCTATCATCCTTTATATGGCCGTGTGGTGCCTTACAGCTATCCCGTCAACGTGGGCAAGACCCAACAGCTGGGCATTTCCTGCAACATGATGTACCGCCCGAGCGGCTTCTTCAACTTGCGTTTCTCTGCCAACCTCTACAATTCGGATATTGAAACGGTGTTTGGCGGACAAGAGTACAAGTTCAATGACTGGGCCTATGCTTTCAGCTTGAATCTCTGGACGAAGTTGTGGAATAGGCTGGAGGTGACGGCTTCGAGTTACTATAGCTCGCCTACGCCTTCTCTCTTTTACGAGTGGGGTTCCCGTTTCGGTGTCAACGCCGGCCTCAAGGCTGATTTCTTCGACCGTAAGATGTCGGTCTTTGTCAACGCCAACGATATTTTCAATACCAACCGATGGGGCGAGAGCAACTACAGCCCATACGTGGAATCCATTTCCAGCTCCAAATACAACAGCCGTAGCGTCTCAGTCGGTGTGACCTTCCGCTTCGGTAAGATGGAACTCGAACAGATGGCCAAACAAGGCGCCGATGACTCACAAGGTGCCCCGCAGGGCATGGGTGGGATGTGATATCATATGACGAAAGCCAGCCATTGAAATGGCTGGCTACCGTTGTATGGCCCCTACGGGGCCCAATGTTGACATGGACGTATGAATGATATGGATGTGTGGACGTATGGATGACGTAGACATGCGGATGATGTGGATGTGTGGATATGGGATGCCGTAGGCATCCGACAATGGTGCCCATCCTTTCCTACGGCCAGTCCACGCAGAAATATACCGATGCCAACGCCACCTATTCCACCACGTTGAGGAACAAGTGCGCACCACGCTTGACCCCTACACAATGGAAGTAAGCTTTTCCGCCGGCGATCAAATTAGCATCCTCAGCACCAAGAACTCAAAAAAGCGGTTCACCACCGCATCGGGCGGCGCAACGGCTACCTTCTCCGGTGCAGCTGCGAACGACAACGGGTTCTATGCCATCAGTCCTTTCAGAGATGACAACATTACCCTCGACGTCGACTTCATCTCAGGCGTGACAATTCCCGATTACCAGTGGAGCGATAATTGGGGGAGCGGAAGCGGAGGCCTTAGAGCATCATGGGACCCAGCTGCCCCCCTTGCATACGCCGTAACAGAAGGCGAGAGCCTTCAGTTCCACAACCTGTGCGCCATCCTGAAAATCCGTGCAACTGGTGCTTGGGTTGGTTATTTTAGAATATTGGCATTTGGTGGAAATCTGGCAGGAACGTTTGAGCTCGACACCTCAACAGGAGAACTAATCTCATCGAACCCCGAGCCCGTCAATACTATAAATGTTGGTGCTAGTGGTGACTATTCTCATTCTATCATGGCGAGTGATAAAGTTTTGTATATATGCATCGCCCCGGGTGAATACGACGAATTCAGTGTTAGCGCGTTTGAGTATCGTAAATATACGCCTTTTAAACAAAAGACGAAATCAAACGTCACCTTCGAGGCCGGCAAGATATACGACTTGGGAACCTTTAGCTATCCATAGAGGTCCCACACATACTCGCTGTTGAGGACTCTTTGGAACCCAGCGTTTCCGACATTGATGAAAAACCCCATGACGCAAATAATTTGCCTACAAAGATAAAACTTTTTTCCAACCATGGGAATTGTCCAAGTTATACCTCAAAAAAAGGCCTCCGCTCCCTGGTGGAGGAGCGGAAGTTCTTGCCCACGAGGTAGGCGGCGCTAAAGCCAATGAGCAACAAGGCACCGCCGCCGAGGGGAGTCTGGACATTATTGAAATATTATGAGGAAATGGGCAAAATAGTGATTTTAAAAGATGAGAATTTCGGCAATATAGCATGAAATTGTGAGATATTCGGCAATTTTAATAAAATAAATTTTGAGAATTTCGGCAAAAGTGATATCTTTGCACCGTCAAAACCGAACTGATATGGCAGAAAGAATATTCAGAAGAAAGCTGTACGAGAAGATGTTACAGTGGAAACAGGAGCGTGACGGGAAAACCGCCCTCCTGATAAAAGGTGCCAGACGTGTAGGCAAATCGACTTTGGCAGAGGAGTTCGCCAAGAGGGAATATGAGTCATATATTTTGATAGATTTCACGGAAGCGGACCAGGAGGTGAAAGATTTGTTCGAGGATATATCAGACTTGGATGATCTGCTGTTCCAACTTCAGTATCATTACAATACCAGGCTTACACCGCGAAAGTCAGTAATTATCTTCGACGAGGTACAGGATTGCCCGTTGGCTCGGCAGGCTATTAAAAAGCTTGTGAAAGACCATCGCTATGACTATATCGAGACGGGCTCGCTGATTTCTATCAAGAAAAAAACGAAGAAAATCCGCATTCCAAGCGAGGAGACTAGGATTGAGATGTATCCGATGGACTACGAGGAGTTCCGCTGGGCACTGGGAGACACGGTGACGGTAGATTTGCTACGCGAGGCTTACGAAGCTAAACGTCCGCTGGGCGATGGGGTGATGCGCAAGTTGCTGCGAGATTTCCGGCTGTATATGCTGGTGGGTGGTATGCCACAGGCGGTGAACGAATATCTGGACACAAACAACCTGAGCGCTGTGGATATGGTGAAGCGCGAGATCATCGAGTTGTATGCTGACGATTTCCGCAAGATTGACCCTACAGGAAAGGCCACGAGGATGTTTTATGCCGTACCTGCCCAACTGAACAAGAATGCCTCACGCTATCAAATTTCGAGTGTGATTGAGCAAGGTAAGCAGGATCGGGTGGAAGAGTTGCTTCAGGACATGGAGGACTCGAAAGTGGTGCTTTTCTCGCATCATGCTGATGACCCAAATGTGGGGCTGTCGCTGCATGAGGATATGGGACGCTACAAAATGTTCCTGAACGATACGGGATTGTTTATCACACTGGCATTCTGGGACAAGGATGTGACGGAGAACGTGATTTACCAGAAGTTGTTGAGCGACAAGCTGTCGGCAGACCTGGGCTATGTGTATGAGAATATTGTGGCACAGGTGCTGACAGCTACAGGTAACAGGCTTTTTTACCATACTTGGCCTACAGAGAGCGGAAAACACAACTATGAGGTGGATTTCCTGCTGTCAAGAGGGGCCAAACTGTGGCCGCTGGAGGTGAAGTCGTCGGGCTATAAGAGCCATGCGTCTCTGGATGCATTCTGCGAGAAGTTTTCCAGCCGTGTGGGCGAGCGATACTTAGTTTACACAAAAGACTATCGTAAGGACGGAGCCACAACCTTGTTGCCAGTGGCGATGACGATGTTTCTTTGAGTTATTCCACCTCCCTCACCAGTCGTGCTTGGCGGCCTTTCGATGTTGGAAAACAGCGTACTGTTATTCCTCTTTGCGTTTCTTGCCCACGAAGTAGGCGGCGCCAAAGCCAATGAGCAGCAAGGCACCGCTGCCTAAGGGTGCACCTTGATCGTTGGTCTCGCCGTGGGTACCGGACAGGCTCAAAAGCGGATTACAGCATCCCCGCTAGGGGATGCTAGCTCTGTAGCTGATGGTTTCTCGTTCTACAGAGCTAGCATCCGCCAAAGGCGGATGCCCTTATTTCACAACAATTTTTTGCGTCTTCACAATTTCGCCATTAATTAATCTCAATACATATACCCCGCCGACGAGGCCGTCGGTGGTGATGCGCTCGTTGGCATCGCGGTTGACAAGGACACGGCCCAGCATGTCAATCACCTGGATGATGCCATCAGCCTCGATGATGATCTCGCCATCGTGGATGAACGCGAAACCTTCATCGCCAATCTCCTCGATGCTCTTCCGTGCGCTGAACACCAATTTGAAACGCGAGGCGTAGTCGGTGGTCTTGCCCTCGAAGGTGTAGCTCGGGGTCTGGAGCAGGTCCACGTTGGTGCCCGTGAGGTTGTCGATCAAGTGCAGATAGGCCATCTCCGTTTCCTCGGGATTCACCGTGAGGGTGTAGGTGCCGTCCTTCGTGGCCTTGAAATTGACCGGAATCTCTGTAGAGACGCAATGCATTGCGTCTCTACCACCAACGGAAACGATAGCATATTCCTCACCGCCCTGCGGGATATAGATGTTGCCGTTCTGTTCGCCGAAATAGAATTTCCCCAACCGACTGCCTTCGTTGAAACTGACGAAAGCCTTGTCGTGGGTTACCGTTGTGGAACTGCCACGAGTGGTTTCTGTCTGTTGCGACAAAGTAATGGCGAGGTTGCCGTGGTTGCCTGTCGAGGTTGCAGGTGCCGACGTGCTGAAGGTGACGCTCTCGTTGGCTCCGTCGGCTTTCACGATGATGCCGGTGTAGGGTGGGATGGTGGTTGGAGTGTAGGAATCATAGTTCGCCACGGGTTCAATGTTGTTGCCTGCATCGTTCATCCTGTAGAACGGCCTGTTGACGTAGGCCTCGCACGGGAACGGGTTGCCCACGAGGTTGTAGCCTTTGAGCCGTGCGCTTCCATCGTAGTCAAGGTTTACGCTCATCACATTGCCAGTGTTCAACGTGCCATTGAAAAACAGGTTGACATTGTTCTGCCGGGCATAGAGGTAGCCTTGGCCATTAACCAACAGGAAAGGATCTTGCTGTGTGTTGTGCTGGTGATAGTTTTCCCATTCCAAGTAACGACCGTCGTTGCTCATGGCGGGGCTTTGGTTGAAGCGGTAGAGGTCGTAATTGTACAACACAGGATTTTCGGAAATCTGCGAGCCTAAAAGGTTGACGACATCATCAGGTGCGATGCTTCCCGCAACCGGTGAGGCGATAAACACCCATTTGTCGGTGCCTGTGCCGTAACCTGCCACGGTGAGCGTGGGTATCCATTTGGCATAGAGCGTGACCGTGCCGTTGGTGGCAAAGGGGATGGTAGTGACAGGAGCCGTTAGTTCGGCGTCGGAGTACCAGCCGCCAAAGGTGAAGCCCGTTGGTGCGGTGGGGGCGGTAATGTTGAGGGCGGCATGTTGTGCGTCTCCGTTGGGGTTGAGGGCATCGAGAAGCAGAGCATCATTGTTAAAAGGCGCATAGCTGCCGATGAAGTCGGCGTAGGTGGTGCTAACATTGGTTGTGGCTTCGTTGATGGTGACATTGGTGAACACGGGATTCACGATGTTGCTGGGGGTTCTCTCCATCTTCGGCACCACATCGCCATTGACAACTTCCCAGCCATTGCCAAGCTGATTTTTAAGCGCTGTGCCTGTATAAGTAGTTTTTGTTCCCTGCTTTGAGCCGAATTGTGTTTTATAATAGCTGTTGTTGAATGTAGTGTTGACAGGGTTGTTGTATTTCGTGTTGATGTATGTACCGCTATTGGAGGAACCCATGGTGACTTGGGAAGGAGCAAACAAGCAGTTGTTGAACACGGCAGGGTAACTGGAGTCATATTTATCTCCTATGAAACCGCCATTTGTTGTGCAATTTGGACCAAGCAGTCTCCCATTAAATGCACAGTTGTTGATGGTGACACTACCAGTCCTTATCTCTCCGACAAAGCCGCCATTTCTGCCTTCATCGTTGCTCATGGTGCTGGTGATGCTGGCACTGACTACGCAGTTTGAAATGGTTACCGTCCCTCTGGAAGATCCCACTAAGCCGCTAATACCATGGCCCATTGAGGTGATGGTTCCATCAACAAAGAGGTTTTTAATTGTGGCACCTTCGATGTAGCGGAAAGGTCCCAAGCAACTATTAGCGTTAGTGTATGTGATGTTGAGGGTCAGCGTATGTCCGCCACCGTCAAAAGTACCCTTGAAAAACTTGTTGTATGTGCCCACCTCTTGAGAAATAGTGATGTCGGCGGCGAGTTTCACTATCTTGCCTTGGTAAGTTGTGCCATTTTTTACTTTATTGACAAAGCTGTTCCAGTCGGCAGTAGAACTGATGACGAGGTCGGCTTCTTCATATCTTACGATGTAGGGCTTGCCAGCCTCGATGGTTGAGGCGTCTGCGAAGTTCATCGTGAGTGTACCGTCGCTGTAGGTCGAACTTGAGAGCGTCTTCAATTTGAATCTCTGGAGCGGTGTGCCTGTGAGACTGTTGAGGTTAAAAGGCAGGACGAGCGTGTTCCAGTCGCCGTTGCGGTAGAGAGTGCGATCGGCGAGAGTTACACTTTCAAGCAACTTTTCGTTGGCTTCGGCAATGATTGCGCTGTTGTCGGCGGTGTTCCTCAGTGTCATCGAGGTCATTATCCAAGTGGCGGTGTATTCTCGGTTGCCCGTGGAGCCGGCAGGAATGGTGACCGTCATCGTCGGCTCGGTGAGGCCGGTGCCCGTCCATCCCGTGAAGGTGTAGCCTTCGCGGGTAGGATTGACGAGAGTGATGGCATTGCTCAATACTGTGTAGGTAGTGGGGTTGGGTGTCGCTACGCTGCCGCCAGCGAGGTCGTAGCCGATGGTGTAGAGTTCGGTCCACTGGGCATAGAGGTTGACCACGACATTCTGCTCGGTGGCGAGATTGCTTACGCTCTGACCGTCGGTATAGGCCACTGTACCGTTGGCGATGGTGCTCCATCCCACTAAGGCATAGCCATTGCGGATGAAGGCATTGGTGGTGAGAGGTTGTGCGACATCATAAGTCAGCGTCAAGTCGCTCATTGTGCCAGTCGCATCGTCGTGGTTCTTATGGAAGCGGACGGTATAGGTAATGGGTGCCCACTTGGCGTAGAGCGTGGTGGTGCCATTGATGGTGAAGGTCGCACCAGCGGTGTAGGTGGTGCCGCTGCCGTTGGCCTTGGTATTCCATCCGGCGAAGGTGTAGCCCGTGCGTTCCAGATTAGCCGTATTGCCAAGCACAGTAACCGTCGCACCAGGTAGATAGGTCGTGTTGGGAACGGGAACTGTTCCGTTTGTGGCATTGTTGCCGTCGTAAGCGACAGCGTAGCAGGTGATGCCGCAATAGTCGCAATGATCGGTGGTGGTATGGTGCTCCGTACAAGGCTCAACTCTGGCTACTTTTTGACTAAGACCTGATAATCGGTCGCTATACGCAACAGGAGTCGTATTGCTGCCAGTGGTCACGCGTAGTCCGTCGATAAGGGTTCTTGTGACATTGGCACCGTCGGCACCGTGGCCGATGGCCTCTGAGTTTCCGCTGTTGCCTGTGGCGTTGATGGTACCTCCATAGATAGTAATCGAGCCTTCGCCACTGCCGATACCACCGCCAATGCCTGCCGTCCATGCAACGCCAGTGGCAGTGATACGACCTCCATGAATGGTAATATCTCCAAGAGATGTGCGTCCTGTGCTTCCTATGGCTGCACATTCGTAAATGTTACCACCTGCCTCAAAGCCTGTGGCATTCAGCGCACCGGTGCCGCCGCTCTGCCCGTAGATGATCAATGTGTTGCCGTTATTGACAGTGATGCCTTTCGAGGCGGTCAGCGTCTTGCCGTCGCAGAGAATCAAGTGTACCGTACCCCTGACCTCGATGCGGTTGTCGTTTGAAACGCCTCTTCTCACTGCGTACCACGTCTCGGTGTTGTCGGCCCCCATCGTTGTGGTAAATTCATCGACCAACGTGGTTTCGCTCACCGTCTGCTCCGCAAATGTATGTGTCGTCGTCTGATAAGCAAGATACGTCACAGGAACGTTGGGCATGGCACCGCAATAGTTACATACGCCGTTGACGTAGTTATGGTCGGTGCATGGCACAAGTTTCGCGTATTTGGAATGGCAGGTGCTTACGCGGTTGGCGTATGTAACGGGATTTGTGGCTTCCGCACTGGCGTACACTTTCATGTCACCAAGCATCAGGGTACCACCAGAACCAATGGCACCAGAGCCGATGGCCTGGCTGTTGTCATTTCCGTCCACGGTTCCTGCTTGGGCTATGACCGTGCCACCGATGATAGTAATGGTGCCACCGTTACCGTTTGCACCGCCGCCAATGCCTGCGCCATAGGTGCCGCCTGTGGCATTGACTGTGCCGCCATAGATGGTTGTAGTACCGCCATTGGCGGCGCGACCACCGCCAATGGCCGCCGACAGATAGTTGCCGTATGCCTCAATTCTGCCACTATGGATGTTGATGGTGCCGCTTGTTTCGTCATTGTTGCCGCCAATACCGGCAAGATAGTCTGCCTCAGAGGCGCAGAAGAGTTTGCCTGTGCCGCTGCTCTGGCCGTAGATGTTGAGGGTCACGCCATCGGGCACATGGAGACCTTTTTCGGCCCTGAATGTCTTGCCGTCGGCAAGAATCAAATTCACCGTGCCGAGCACCTCGATACGGCTGCTGTTCACGGTGACGGTGTTGTTCACCACATACCACGTCTCGGTATTGGCAACTCCCATCGTTGTGGTGCTGGAGGTGACTATCCTGCAAACATTCGCCGTAAGTGTTTCAAATGTCTGTGTCGTCGTGTTGTAGGCAAAATATGATACGTTCGGCACCTCAAAGCTGTTGACCATCACCGGCACCACATTGTTGCCGCTCACCTCCCAGCCGTCGCCGAGCAGGGCTCTCAGCGTTTCGCCAGTAGCAGTGGTGTAGGTGCCATAATTACCGACGTTCTGCGTCTTGTAACAGTTGGAGACATTGACAGTTCCTCTTGGCTGTATGATGTCCAATCCACCGCAATTGATGTAAGTGCCAGCTGCCAGGCAATTGATGAGGGTATGTGTGCCATTGTTGGCCCAACCATAGATGATGCCTGTTTTTTGGGTGGCACCTTCTATACTGCCCGAAAAGAGACAGTCGCGGATTGTGGTGTTTGAGTCCCCACCGTGTCCTACAATACCGCCGCAGTGAGAGTGATTGCCACCGCTGCAAACCACTGAAACCGCCACTTCGCAGTTTTGAATGAGGTTGGTTAGGAACGCTATGCCCACAAGTCCGGAGCAATGCATACCACCGGTCACCGTTCCAGTTGTCTTAAGATTTTTGATGGTAGCTCCTTGTATTTTACTGAAAGGGGCAGTGTAATAGCCACCGTTTGTGAGGTTGAGATTGAGCGTGTGTCCGCAACCGTCGAAGGTTCCATCGAAGGGTTGAGTATTGATGCCCACCATCGTTGTTACACTGATGTCTGCGGCCAAAACCACAGTCTGACCTTGATAAGACGTGCCGTTGTTGACATTGTCAGCGAAGGTGTTCCAATCGGCTGCCGAACGGATGACGAGGTCGGGATCAGCCCACGCCGTGGCGGAGGCCATAAATGTAAGCAGCAGCATGACAGCTGCCCTGGTTATGTTGTTTTTCATTCTTGGTAGAAGTTTCATTCTCGATCTCTTATTATTTTTTTAATCTTTATTTTTTGAGGGCGCAAAATTACAAAAATAATGGATTGATAATAAGATGGTTGCAAAATAATCCGCCAAGCATCTTGACGGATTTTTTCAAACATATTAGATAACCAGAGGTGGTTATTGGATGACAATTTTTTGTGTCTTTACTTTATCGCCGTTAATCAACCGCAACACATACACGCCGGGGGCCATTGCGTCTGTAGAGACGGTGCATGCACCGTCTCTACGTTGAACGATAATCTGTCCCATCATGTCAATCACCTGGACGATTCCGTCACCATTGACGATGATGTTGCCGTTGCTGAGGAAGGCAAAGGGGACCTCTTCGCTGTCAGCGTTTCCATTGGCGGAAAACACTAATTTGAAACGGGAGGCATAATCCGTAGTTTTGGCATTGAAGGTGTAAGAAGGTGAAGCCAGTAGGTTAACATCCATGCCAGTTAGATTGTCAATCAAATGCAAATAGTCCATCTCCATGCCTTCGGGATTTACCGAAATGATGTAAGTGCCGTTTTCCGAGGGCTTGAAACTGATGGGGATTTCGCCTGTGGTTTCGGCGTTGGCGATGGCGTAGTCCTTGCCGCCCTGCGATAAATAAATCTTTGTGTTGTTGTCGCGGATTTGCATTTTGGGCAGTGCCTCGCCCTCGCCGAGGCGCACGATGGCACGGTCGATGACGGCGGTGTTGTTGTTGCAAAGGTTGATGATGATGCGTTCCTCGCTCTCGCGGCCTCTCGTAGGATCGGCGAAGGTTATGGTTTCGCCGTTCGTGTTGGCCACCACGAAGATGCCTTCCATGGCGGCGATGGTGGGATTGGCGGCGGCGATGATTTCGGTGCCGAGTTCGTTCATGCGGTAGAATGGCTTGCCGCCGATGGTCTTGGACGTGATGAAGGGGTTGCCGATGAGGTTCCATCCTCCCAATCGAGCGCCATCGGTCTTGTGTAGCGTCACTTGGCCATTACCACTATATGGCGTTCCGCAGAACACCAAGGTGGTGTAGGCTTGGCTGGCGTAGAGATAGCCGCGACCGCTCTCAAGGTTGAAGTGGTAGTGGTCGTCGTTGTTGGCATGGCTTTTCCAATTCTCCCATTCCTGTTCCGCGTTTTGGTTGAAGCGGTAGAGGTCGTATTCCGCCGCACTGAAGATGTTGCCCACGGCTTCGGCTGCGATGCTTCCCTCGATGGGCAAGGCTATCAAATTCCATCCGCTGGTGGTGCTTTCGCCGTAGCCGGCGATGGCCTTGAGGGCATTCCATCTTGCATAGAGTGTCACGGTGGTTTCCGTCAGGTTGGTTACGCTCTGCCCGTCGTTATACACCTTCGGTCCGTTAAGTGTGGTGGCCCATCCATCCTTCGTGTAGCCTGTACAGGTGAAGGAATTGGCGGAAAGGGGCTGTGCCACGTTGTACATGAAAACCTGGTTGGCCATGGTGCCCGTGCCGCCGTTGGCATTGAAGGCGACAGTGTAGGGAAAGGTGGTGAAGGGACTTTGTGTGATGGAGCCTGTCTCCACGCCGCCGATGGTGACGGACTGGCAGCTGCTATTAATGCTCGCGCCGATGGCATTGTCGCAATTGTAGCCTTTTGTGGCGGTGACGCGAGTCACGCCTTGGGTAATAGAGATGCTCCCGCAAGGGGAGTAGTTTCTACCGCTGCCGATACCCGCAGAATAATCACCGCCATTGGCTGTGACGGTGCCGCCATTGATGGTAATGTTGCCGCAAGAGGATTGGTAGTAGCCGCTTCCGATACCCGCAGTACCAAAATCGCCAGTGGCTGTGACGGAGCCGCCGCTGATGGTGATGTTGCCGCAAGAGGATTTGCGGCCGCCGCCGATACCCGCACCATGTTTTCCGCCAGTAGCATTGAGCGTTCCGCTGCCTTGGATGGTGAGGGTCTTGTTTTCAGGCACGTAGATGCCGGAACTGTAATATCCACCATTTATGGTGTTTGTGGTGCCGCCACCCAAGACGATGACGGCGTTGCCCAAACAATTGATGCCTGGCCAAATGTGGTCTTCGTCATCGACAATGGCGGTGATGTTCACGCCGCTGAAGGTCACCGTGGCGCCGTCGGCAATTTTGACGCGGGTGTTTTGGCCCCCCGTACCAGTAAGCGTTTCACCGTTTTGGAGCAGCACTTCTCCGATTTGTTGTGTCAGTGTTACCGTGTTTGCCCATTTCGCGTATAACGTCACGGTGGCACCTGCAGTCTGTGTCAAGTTGCTCACGCTCTGCCCATCGTTATAGACTTTTTGCCCGTTGGCCGAAGTGGCCCATCCTAAGAACTGACGTCCCCCGTTGGTGAAGGCATTGGCTGTGAGGTTTTGTGCCACGTTATACATGAAGTTCATGTTGGTCATGGTGCCTGTGCCGCCGTTGGCATTGAAGGCGACCGTGTAGGGGAAGGTGGTGAAGGGACTTTGTGTGATGGAGCCTGTCTCCACGCCGCCGATGGTGACGGATTGGCAGCTGCTATTATAGCCAGCACCGATGGCGTTGTTGCATCCGGAGCCTTTTGTGGCGGTGACGCGGGTCACGCCTTGGGTAATAGAGATGCTGCCGCAAGAGGAATTGTTGAAGCCGCTGCCGATACCCGCAGCATTTTCTCCGCCAGTGGCTGTGACGGTGCCGCCGTTGATAAAAATGCTGCCGCAAGAGGATTTGTATTCACCGCTGCCGATACCCGCACCACGAGTACCGCCAGTGGCTGTGACGGAGCCGCCGTTGATGGTGATGTTGCCGCAAGAGGAATTGCTGCCGTGGCTGCTGCCAATACCCGCAGCATAATTGCCGCCAGCGGCGTTGACAGTGCCACTGTTGATAGTAATGTTGCCACAAGAGGATTGAATAAAGTTGCTGCCGATGCCCGCACCATTAGAACCGCCAGTGACGTTGAGTGTTCCGCTGCCTTGGATGGTGAGGGTCTCGTTTTCAGGTACGTAGATGCCGGAACTATTATCTCCCCCTCTTATGGTGTTTGTTGTGCCGCCACCCAAGACGATGACGGCGTTGCCCAAACAATTGATGCCTGGCCACATGTGGTTATAGTCATTGGCGATGGCGGTGATGTTCACGCCGTTCAAGGTCACCGTGGCACCGTCGGTGATGGTGACTCGGGTGTCTTCGCCGCCCGTGCCTGTGAGTATATGACCGTTTTGGAGTTGTACGTTTCCACTGCCCGAACTCAACGTCACCACGTTTGCCCCCGAGGTGGTGGCGATGTGCATATAGACGTAGGCGGACTGGGAGCCGCAGCCTTCGTTGAGGTCGTAACCGGTGCCGCCGCCGTTTGCGCCCACGGCACCGCTTTGGGTGGTGTTGAAGGTAATGCCAGTGACTCCGTGGCTGTTCGCCAAGGCATCCTTGGTGTAGTAGAGGTGGATGTAGTCGCCACCTGCATGGTTGTTCAGGTCTCCTTCACTATCTATGAAATCGTCACTTCCATCGTATGGAACAAGATAGTAGGTGCGTCCTCCGTGGGTTAGGCTGCCGGGGGGATATTTGCCTGTCCTGATGTAGAAGTCGGTGATGGGCACGCCAGTGTTGCCCGAGCTGCTCTGTTTTTTATAGAGCAGGTGGATGTAGTCGGTGCCGGCGCCGCAGGACTCGTTCAAGTCATAGTTAATGTCGATCCAGCCCTGTGCCGTGAGTTCGCTTAACTGGCTGTAGAACGAAGTTTTGTTATCGTCGCCGAGAACCATCACATCGGTGATGAAGTCCGTGGCCGATGCCGTTAGTGTCATCGCCAGCATCATGAACAGTGTCATGACCGTTCGAGCTAGGCTATTATTGTGCTTTGTTGTTTTTGCTGTTTTGCTCATTGTTTATATATAATGTCAATTGAGGGCCTCCACTCGGCCATGGCCTGTTGCCCGAAGGCCATACCAACGAAAATCATGATCGCCACAAGGACTTTGTAGAGGGTTTGCTTTCTGTTCATCTGTTGTATCTGTTTTTACATATCTTCCATTGAAAGTCCGATTTGTCGGACGCTGTATTTCGCCAGATCCTTGCAGAGGGCAGCTGCCTTTTCGGCAAGTTCGTTGGGGTTGAATTTCTTTCGCTGCCGCTTGATCTCTGCCACGACTGCGGTCTTGTCAATGTCGTTTAAGGCAATCAGGTCTATCTCATTCTGGCCGTTGCGATCCCAGTAGTTGCCCACCAGGGTCACCCGTTCCTCTTCCATCCATTTCTGGCGGAAGTACTGTTCAAGCACGAGGCCCGAGTACCGCTCATAGTCGCGCCCCACAATCTCAAGCAACAGGTCGTTGCGCTCCATTTCTACCAGAGCCTGGTTGCGCAGGATGAAGCGGAACCAGAACCGCAGGAAGCAGTCGTCAAGCTGCCATCGCGAGTTCCTCCCGTTGGGCTTGCTGAACATGGGCTGCTTATGATGGAGATAGCTGTATTCCGTCTCCAGATTGTCGAGGAAGGCCCCTGTGTTCTTGCCGAGAGCGCCGTCAATCTCGCTCTGTTTCGTCATGCCCGAAGCCACCAACTGGAGGATGCTCAGGTAGTTGGTGTAGTCCTTGCCGAATTCCGAGATGATCAGTTCCGTGCCTTCGCTGAGATAGGGCGAGCCTGCCTGCGTCACCCAACGGAGCATCTTCGCCTTGGTGGTCGCCTTGGCGTTCATCAGCCAAGCCACATACTTGGCTACGCCGCCGGTCAGCATGTAAAGACAGAGCAAATCTTCCGAAGTGTACTTGGGGTTGTGGTCGTGAAGAATCTGCTTCAGCACGCTGATGCGGAACGGCAGCATGTTCATACGGCAGTCCTGACGGCCATAAAGCGGCTCGTCCTCGTTGTCGAAGATCTTGTGCATCATGTTGTAGATGCTGCCGCAGGCCACCATATTCACCTTCACCTTTTCATGATAGCGGTCCCAGAGGTCCTGAATGTGACTGGGAATGGCCGGATTTACCTTGATGAAATTCTGGAACTCGTCGAACACCAGTGTGAAATGGTGCTGCTGTCCATATCTCAACACCTGCTCGAAGAATTGGGCAAAGGTTTCCAAACGACCGAATATTTGCAACCCCAGCGCTTGCTCGGCGGCATCCTGGAACTTGCCTGTCAGCACCCTCTCGTTGTCTTTCGAGACGTAGAGATAAAGCAAAGGCTGTCTGGCGTCTTCTGCACTCTTTCCCAATAGTGTGGTCTTCCCAATGCGACGACGTCCGATGAGCACCGTCAGTCGCCCCCTGTTGGTGGTTTGATTCCAGTTGGTTTGGAGTATTTCCAGTTCCTTTTCCCTGTCGTAGAATTTCATATCGAACAACTCTAATTAAACGCCCATTAACTTAATGGCGGTTGCAAAGATACAAATATTTTATCAATCCGACATTTTTTTGAACGATTGTTTTTTCACCGCATAAGCCGCACCAAAGCCGATGAGCAGCAAGGCACCGCCGCCGAGGGGCGCCTGCTCGTCGTTGGATGTTCCATGCTGTGAGGGCAAGTTGAGGAGTCCGTCGGTACGGGTCTGGTAATCATAGCTTGCGCCATAGTATTCCTCGTCGCTGACAGCGCCGCGTTGAAACAGTCCGCCACCCCACTGCGCCGAAACACTGAGGGTCATTCCAAGAACAATTGCTAAAGTGATTGCTAATTTTTTCATTTTATGATTGGTTTTAAATTATTTTACAACAATTTTTTGCGTTTTTACATTCTCTCCATTAATGAATCTTAACACATATACCCCGCCGACGAGGCCTTCGATGCCGATGCGGTCGTTGGCGTCGCGGGTGACGAGGACGTGGCCCATTATGTCGATGATCTGGACGATGCCGGAGCCGTTGACGATGAGGTTGCCATTGCCGTCAATGAAGGCGAAGTCGTCGTTGCCTTCAGCACCGTTAGCGTTGAACACCAGCTTGAAGCGCGAGGCGTAGTCGGAGGTGCGGGCGTTGAAGGTGTAGCTCGGGGTTTGGAGCAGGTCAATATCGGCGCCGGTGAGGTTGTCGATTAAGTGGAGAGTGGAAAGTGGAGAGTGGAAAGTTGGTGAAACCGTCAAGGTGTACTCGCCGTTTTTCTTGGCCTTGAAATTGACTGGTACCTCGCCTTTGGCTTCAGCGCTGACGATGGCGTATTCTTTGCCATCTTGAAGAATATAAATATTGGCGTTCTGCTCGCCGAAATAGAACTTGTTGAGTTGACTGCCTTCGTCGAAGCTGACGATGGCGTTGTCGATCATCGTACCCTGAGCTTGCCCAAGGGCAATGTTCAGGCTACCGTTGCCGGTTGATGTTTCGCCACGCGTCACTTTAGTGAAAGTCACCGACTGGTTGGCTTCGGTAGCTTGCACAATCACACCGGTGCAGGGGGCAATCGGTGTTGAGCCATCCGTTGCTGTGGCCACGAGGCCTGTGCCTGCGGCGTTCATGCTGTAATAGCTCTTGTTGAGGGTGGCATTCTCCGCAAACGGGTTGCCCACTAGGTTGAAGCCCGCCAGAGGCTTGCCTTCGGTGTAGGACAGGGATACATTAACGGCATCGTCGCTGTTCGGTGTTCCGAGGAAAGTGAGGGTGACGTCTTCCTTGCTGGCATAGAGGTAGCCTTTGCCGTTTTCAATGTTGAAGTCGCCCGTATGAGCCTTGTAGTTCTGCCATTCAAGGTCGGCATCCTGGTTGAAGCGGTAGAGGTCATAGTGCTCCGCCGGCGTGGTCATGAGGCCTTGCACGTGGTGAGGCGTCATGACGCAATCCATTGGAGAGGCGATGAAGGCCCAATGGTCGCTCTCGGTGCTGTCGCCATAGCCTGTAATGGTGCGACTGACGGCAGTGGCTGGCACAGCGCCGTCGTTCTCTGTGATGTCGCCATTCATAGTACCGATGTCGGTAGTGTTGCCGTTGGCAGTGCAATTGTAGTAATAGTTATGGTTGAATATGGCAGAACCACTATTACAGCTAATGGCTCCTGCCTCTTTGCCAACTATGGTGCAACCTATGACGACGCAGTTTTCGACGACGGGATCCTCAAAATCACAACACCAATAATTATACCCCACGATACCACCGGCAACATCAGTGGCTGTAATATTGGCTTCATAGACTGTGCATCCACTGACAATACCACCGACATTTTCGCCCACGATGCCGCCGTAATCAATACAATTTTCATACCCGTTGTTGGTGATGGTGGCAGCACTGGTACAGTTACGAATGGATGGTATCTTACCTACATCGCCAGCATTATCACCCGAGATACCGCCGTGGTAATCTGATGAATAGCCATAAGCCTTGATGATGACGGTGCTGGTGACGTGGCAACTATCGATGAGGCCGTTTTTAGTATTGCTTCCCACAATACCACCGACATAGTCCTCGCCTGTGATTATAGCATCGGTGAGGGTGACATTCTTCACGGTACCATAGTTTAAACTGAAAAGTCCTTTGTTGACATCATAAAAATCGTCATAAGGATAGATGCGTATGCCACTGATGGTATGGCCTGCACCGTCAAAGTGACCGCCCTCGTTAACGCGGATTGGTGTGTAGTTGCTCTCGGTCTCACTAAGGCCTTCATAGCTGTAGGTGAGATCTCTGCCCAACTGGTAGTATTCGCCGTTGTTGATTTCACTTATAGCCAACTGGTCCATCTGGCTGCGGTACATGATAATCCACGGGTCGTCCTCGGTGCCGCTGCCATCCATGGTGGCGATGGTGATATCGGTGCTCACGGTGACATCGCTTGCAGGCATCTCGAAGGTGTCGCCGCCAGTGAGGGTGATGTCGTTGTTGTTGGCGTCCTTCACGGAGTAGCTGTCGTTGAGGGTGTAGCCCTCCTCGACGCTCAGCGTGACGCTGGTGCCTGGCAGGTAATAACCTTTGCCCTGGTAGGTGACTGCCGCTGCCGGCGTGGTGCTGACGTGCTCGCACAAGGTGAGCTTGTTGACGCAGCGGGCGCCGTCGCTGTCGGAGACACTATTGCCGCCGACACCTACATTGGTGGAGACACCATCCACAGTGCAGTTGTAGTAGTAGTTGTCGGTGAGGGTAAGAGAGGAAGTATAAAAGCCGGCAATGGCACCTTTATTAGTAGTATTATTAGCTGCGGTAATATGTGAATTCAACACAAGGCAGTTCTGTATGGTGTTATTAAAAAAAATGTCTCCCACGATGCCGCCAACCTGTGTGTAGCCAGTGATGCTGGCGTCGCTAAGTACGACGTTTTTGATGAAAGCGTTATATACATAACCGAAGAGCCCCTGCTTTTTATCGGCATCGGTTTGGCCCGTCTTGTTGATGCGGATGCCACTGACGATGTGGCCGTCTCCGTCGAAGGAACCATTGAAATATCTGTAATTATTAACCTTAGTGCCTATGGCAGTGTAGTTCTCGCCATTGTCGTCAAGGTCATTCGGGTCGTAAGCGATGTCGGCACCAAGCTTCAAGAACTTGCCGTCGTAGGATTCGCCGCCGTTCACGCGGGTAGCCAGCAGGTCGAGCTGGGAGCGATACATGATGATGTATGGGTCGCCCTCGGTGCCGGCGTGGCCGGTGGTGAAGTCGATTGCGGTTACTGTGGCGCTCACGGTGACATCGTTGGCAGGCATGATGAAACTCCAGGTGCCGTCGCCGTTGTCGGTGGCTGCTTCGCCGCCCACGGTGACATTCGTGATGGTGCAGCCTTCGCCGGCGATGGTGACATTGGCGCCAGCCTGTGCATAGGCGGTGTGACCTTCCTGTACGAGCGCTCCTGAGGTGGCGTTGACGTATTTCGGCAACGTCAGCGCAAAGGCGGGCTGCAGGGTCTTGCCGGCGAGGGCGTTCACCTGAGTGGTGCTGAGGGTGCCGCTATAACCCGCCGTGCCGTCGCTGAGGTACTGGCCGCTCTTGACCGCGACACCACTATAGCCATAATAGCTGCTGGCATAAATACGGTCGGAGGCGTTGTGCCAACCAAGGGTGAGGGTGCCGATAGCCTGGATGCCGTTACCGCTGGCACTGACGTTGCCGCCATTGATAGTGATGGCATTATTGGCCCAAATGCCACTGCCGGTGGAAGATGTGGCGGTGACAATGCCGCCGTTGATGGTCAGGGTACCATCATATACATATATGGCCGAACCGCTTCCGCTTGCCGTGAGGCTTCCTGTGCCGAGGCTCTGGCCGTAGATGCTGAGGCTACCGGAAGCAAAAATGGGATATTGCCCTCCCACGGTGAGCGTGGCGCCATCCATCAGAATCAGATGAACGGCTCCATAGGTCTTGATAGCCTTATCGTCAGAAACAGTGATATTCACATTGCCGCAGACGGCATACCATGTCTCCGTTCCTACGGCGCCGAGTATGACGGTGCTGCCCGTACTGCTCTCGATGAGGGTGTAGTCGGTGCATATTCGCTCGTTGCCGTCGGCGTCGATATAGGGCACTCCTATAGTGGCGCTCACGGTGACGTCGCTGTCGGGCATGGTGAAGCTGTTGCCGGCAAGCGGAGTGCCGTTCAGACTGTAGCTGGTAACGACGCAGCCCTGTGGCGCGGCGTCGCTCAGCGTGACGGTTTGCGTGGCACCGCTGTAGATGGTAGTGGAGGTGCCGTTATTGTAGCTGAGGGCGGTGGTGCCAAAGGCGGTGAGGCCGCTCACGTCGTATGCCGTCTGGTCGCCTGCAATGCCGACATTCTCACCCAAGGTGATGGTGCGTGCACGACGGGCACCGTCGCAGTCACTGCCGTTCACGCCGCCAATGCCATCGGTGGTGTAGTAGTTGTTGGTGAAGTTTGCAAGACCCTCGTATATATAACCGGCGATGGCACCACACCATGAACCATCTGGAACGGTACCGGTAAAAAGGCAATCTTCGACAGTACCAGCACTTAAATAGCCTACAATGCCACCCAAGTTGTTAGGCATATTATTAACCATGGTGAGGCTAGCTTCACTGATGCAGCCAATCACTATCGAACCATCATTCATCAATCCCACGATGCCACCGTGATACTTGGCATTGAGGTGTGTAGAATGTATGATTACATTGTTGGCTACATGGCAGCTCATGATATCGCCGTTTTGTGACTGACCTGTGATACCGCCACTGTTCTTATCACCAGTGATTCGGGCATCGGCAATAGCTAGATTCTTCATAGTGCCATTGTCGATAAAGCCGAAGAGCCCCTGATACTCGTCGGTGGGCTTATAGATACGTATGCCACTGATGGTATGGCCGTCGCCGTCGAAGGTGCCGCGGAAGAAATGTGAACCATTGCCGATAGCAGTGTAGTTGTTCTCGGTGCTGGTGGCATCGTCCCAGTCGGTGGTGTGGCTGTAGGTGATATCGGCGCCCAGCTTGAAGAACTTGCCGTTGAAACTGTTGGCGGTGTGGCCATGGGTGCCGTTCACGCATTGGGCCAATACGTTGAGGCCGGTGGTGTCGGAGATGATATAGGGATGCTCCTGTGAACCGTCGGCGCCGTCAGCGATGCCCCACACATCGGTGAAGGTGCTGCTCACAGTGACATCGGCTCCAGGCATCTTGAAGGTGTTGCCCACCACCGCGTGGGCCGTGCCGTCGTTGTATTGGTAGTTTACGTTATAGCCAGCGTCCACTGCGCCGGTATAGCCCAAGGTGATGGTGCTCAGGTGAGCGTAGTAGGTGACGTTGTCAATCACGACGCTCTCGCCGCTGGCGGTGATATTATCACTTAGGCTGAGGGTGTGGAGACTTGCCACCTCGTTTACATAGTCACCCTGTGGTTGACCAAGGCCAATACCTGTATAGTAAGTGGTGCTGCCTTTTTTGACAATGCAGCCAAGGTAGTAGTTGTAGATAAGATGATCGGTGCTACTATATTTAAAGCCCACAACAGCACCGACTTTATTATTACCTGTGATGGCTGCATTGCTGACAAGACAGCTTTGAATGGTGGTGGCGTAATCGATATAGCCTGCTATGCCACCGACATCATTGTAGCACGTGATACGGGCGTCGGTGAGAATGACGTTTTTGATGGTAGCATAATCGGCATAGCCGAAAAGACCTTGATTATCATCGGTATTGTAGATACGGATGCCGCTGATGGTATGGTTGTCGCCGTCGAAGGTGCCTCTGAAATTATTGGTTGAAGTACCAATAGCGGTATAGTTGTTCTCGGTGCTGGTGGCATCGTTCCAGAGGGTGGTGTGGGCGTAGGTGATGTCGGCGTCCAACTTGAAGAACTTGCCGCTGTAGTTGTTGCCGCTGTTCACGTTGGTTGCCAACAGGTCGAGTTGGCTGGCGTATAGAATAATGTAAGGGTCGTTGGCGTTGTCGCCGCTGCCTGTCCAAGGAATGAGGGCCCACTGTGCGTAGAGGTCTATGACGGCGCCGTCAGTGGGGGTGAGTCTGAGAAGCGACTGTTCATTGCTGTAGGCGGTGCCGTTGCCATCAGGTTCAGTGTTCCATCCGGCAAAGGTGAAGCCCTCACGGCTGAAGGCGTTGGCGGTGAGGTTCTGCGCCACACCATATTGGAAGGCTTGATCGCTCATTGTTCCCGTGGCAGGTATGGCTGTGCTTCCGTTTTCATGGAAACTGACGGTGTAGGTGCTCCAGCGGATGGGGAAGGTGGTGCTGGCAGAACCAGTGTAGATACCCGTTCCTGTGGCAGTGACTCTTCCGTTGCCCGCAGTATTGTTGTTGGCCCACGACAAGGTGTAGTTAGTGTTTTCGGTGAGTTGCACCTTGTTGGCACTCTCCTTCTTACCTTTATAGAAATACACCGTTGGGTGCGGCTGGATGGGACCATTGTTGCTAAGCACATACTCATCAGCTAGACCTGTGAATTCGGTGTTGGCGGCTTCGAGGGTGTAGCTCTCAGTGCAGGTGACGCCATTGAAGGTCTTGTTGAAGCTGCTGGTACTGAAGTTATCGTAGTTACCTGCCAAGTCGTTAAACATACAATTATTGATGCCGGTTATTGCCAAGGTGGTACCTGCTGTTGTATTGATGGTACCTTCGAAGGTAATTACATTGGTGTAGTCGCCCGACACGTAGGTAACGTTGCCCCAGGAGGTGTTCAACTGTTTGGATCCTCCTGAAACATGCACAATCTCGCTAAACGGCACGCTGATATAGAAGGTGTTGCCTTTGACGTAAGGGCCAGCTGAGACGGTGATGCCGTCGGTGCCGTTGATGAGCGTCGGCTTGTTTGCCTCTACAGCCTGGATGTGAGCGACGACATTCTTGGCCCACCATTTGTCGCTGCCGCTGCTGCCGGAGGCGTTCAAGCGAAGTACGAGCTTGTTGAAATTCGCCAGCGGGAGAATGAGACGCCCATCATCGGCGCGAAAGTTGATGACGGTTTGGGTGTTGAATTTTTGTAAATCAAGAGGAAAGTCGCTGCCGTATCCCCAAGGATTGCTAGCACCTTCGTTATTGCCAGCAGAGATGACGGGGAAGGTGTAGCTTTTATATGTGCTATACGTTACACCGCTTTTTATCTCAAAGCCAGCCATGTAAATTGAGCGTACTTGGTTTCCAGGATCGCCATTGTCACATTTATTCCTATTGTCACAGTTAACGGTGTCGTTGAATAGGATTTGCAGATATTGGTATGCGTCGTCCTCTTCTTTGGCTTGCATGGTTAAGGTCATGCGCAACTCAGCACCGACCAACTGGAAGTATTCCTTAGGTGCGGCATTGTTGAAATAATGAGAACTTAACACCGACTTGAAACCGTTATCATCGTAACCTCCGTCATCAGCCCAGTATTCGTCCGAATAAATGGTCACGTCCTTCACATTGTATGCACCAGAGGAAGGCACACTAGTACCCGTGGTCATGCTGCGATCCTTGTATGCCAGCTGGAAGCCGTTGACGTCGAGTACCTCGAAGCGGTAGCTGCGGGTGGTGCCATTCTGGAATTGGAAGGCATTGCTGCTTGTAGAGTATTCGCTAACCTCTACCTGCACGCTAGTAATGTTTTCAGGGAAGGTATAGGTGTTGCTCACTGCGGTGTAATGCACTCCCGCGTATGCCGAGAGGTTCACCGTACGGTATTTGATGGTCTGCTGTGGCAGACTGCTGCCGCTGCGCTCGATGGTGAACAGGGTCTTGTGTGTGCTGCTGTTGTACGTCGCTTCGATGGAGAAGTCCTGCGCCCAGGCACTGGTCTCAATGGCCATTGCCGCCACAAACAGCAATGCCGAAATGATGTTGAGTTTGGTTTGCTTCATTGTATCTGTTGTTATTTGTTTATATTTATCTATCATGGTATCTTATTGGAATAAATCGTCCAGCGTCAATATGTGCATGAAAACTCCGCTATATTCATTGTAGGTTAATCCATAGGTGGTGATCAGTACCGGATGAATGACTGTGCGGCGGTTAACCATCTCGGAGAGCAAAATCTGGCGGTGAGCCAGCTTGCGATCGTAGGCTTTCGTAACCGAGAAGGTATCTCCGTAGAACTTCATTTCGCAAAGGTTGACAACATTGTCCTTGCGATTGATAAGCAAGTCGATTTGAGTGCCTTCCGTATCGTCATCGCCCTTCACTGCCCATGCCGACTGCTCGGATGAAACACCAGAAACACCCAGTGCAGCCTTGATCTGCGGGATATGCGTCAGGCACACCTCTTCGAAGGCAATGCCCCGCCAACTAATCACTGGCTGCGAAGTCATGTTGAGCATCCAAAAGTCGGGATTCAGATGATCATGACCTTCTACCCAACGGAGATAAAACAGGCAGAAAGGGTCTGTCAGTTTATAGGCTTCCTCTCGTTTTCCCTTGCCAAAAGGCAGATACTTCAATATAAAGTTGCTGGTTTGCAATGCGTTGAGCATCTTGGTGGCTGCTCCGCTGCTGTCCATGCCCGTCTTCGCCAGAATCTCCTGGCGGGTATAGCCTGAATGCCGGGTACTCAACAGTTTCACAATTCGCTTCATGTCCTCGGGATTGCTGAAGACCGAGGCAAAGAGGCGGTCATATTCGTTGCGCAATTTTGCATTGGGAGCAAAAAACAGATGGTCGATATTCTGGGCCAGGCTGAGACCGCGTTTGAAATAGTTCAGATAAAAGGGAATACCGCCAAGCATCATATAACTCTGAACAATGTCGTATCGCGACAGTTTGATGTCCAGGCTCTTGAAATAGGCCTCACACTCTTTGAGCGTGAAGGGAGAAAGCTTGATTTCGTAGGTGACACGGCCATAGAGTCCACCGTGGTTGTTCACCAGATTGTCGAGCATCCAGGAGTTGGCGCTGCCGCAGACCACCAGCATCAGGTTGTGGCGATGACAGGCCCAGCCGTTCCAAAAGCCTTCCAAAGCCATGATGAACTTGGAGCGAGGTGTGTCCATCCAGGGCAATTCGTCGATGAACACCACCTGTCTGGAACCATCGTCGATATTTTGAAGATGCACCTGTAGCATATAGAAGGCTTCCAACCACGATGTGGGCTGGTGGCTTTTTTTCATACCATGTGACAACAGCGAGTGATAGAAATGCTGCAACTGGTCTTTCATCAAATTCTGCTTATTGTTGTCGTCGACAGGCGACAGTCCAGCATGTCTGAAAGTGATGTGGTCACCTAAGGTCTCGTCGATGAGATAGGTCTTGCCCACACGACGGCGACCATACACAGCCACAAACTCTGCCTTACCGCTACGGTAAAGCTCTTGAAGCTCTTCTATTTCCTGTTTTCTACCGATGATTCTACTCATAAAACTGCGTTTAAATTTCCGCAAAGATATAAAATAACCTTATTTTGGAAAAATAAAACGATTATTATTTAATGACGATCTTCTGTGTCTTTACATTTTCTCCGTTGATCAAACGTAACACATAAACACCAGGTGCCATGCCGTTTGTGGAGACATATGACGTCTCTACGTTCGTAATGACGCGCCCCATCATGTCGATGATTTGACCCATTCCGGAACCATTGACGATGATATTACCGTTGCCATCGATGAAAGCGAAGTCGTCGTTGCCTTCAGCGCTATTGCCGTTGAACACCAGCTTGAAGCGTGAGGCGTAGTCGGTGGTCTTGGCTGTGAAGGTGTAACTCGGGGTGACCAGCAGGTTGATATCGGCACCCGTCAAGTGATCAATCAGGTGGAGATAGTTCATCTCCAAGTCCTCAGGATTCACCGTTAAGGTATAAGAACCATTCGTAACAGCCTTGAAGTTCAGCGGCATTTCGGTTTGGTTGCCGGCGTAGGCGATGGCATATTCCTTATTGTTCTGTGGGATGTAGATGTTGGCGAAAGCCTGTTGCCCCGCGAAGAGCGCCGCGATGGTCAGCAGTACAGCGAAGACTTTGTTCTTGGTATGACGGTCTTTCTTCTTGTTGAATTTCTCAAGATCGTAAATGCAATAAAACACGTAGAGGCCCAACAAGGCCACTACGACGATTCCAATGATCTGAATAGTTGTCATACTTTTCTTTTTAAAATAGGTGGCAAAAATCCAAAATCAAAACGGCTTTTTCTTTATGCTAAGTCAAAATCGTTTTATTCTCCGCCAAAATCGTTTTATTCTGCGTCAATTGACGCAGAATAAAATCACTGATTTACAACGAATTGCTATTTTTCTCGCAAATACTCCGAAGGAGAAACGCCTTTTATGCGTTTGAAGACCTGGGAAAAAGCACTGCCGGAGGAAAAACCTGAAGCCAAAGCGACTTGCTCCATCTTGAGGGTGGGGTCCTCACCCAACATCCAACAGGCATGGTCGATGCGTAAAGTGTTGATTAACTGGTAAAAAGATCCATACTCACTATGGGCAATCACCTCGCTCAGATAGGTTTTGTTGGTGTTCATCCGCTTCACCAGGTCGGTAAGCGTGAAGTGATCCTCCAAATAGAGCTTTTCACTCTTGATCAACTCCAACATTTTGGCTTCCATCTCTTTAGCCTGCTCATCGGTGACTCGGCGATGCGTTGGAACCTCCTCTTTTTCCACCTCTTCTACCTGGAGCTCCTTGGGCATCTGCTTGAGCTTTCGGTGCGGATTGAGGGTGTAAATGGCAAACCATACATCAACTACCGTGAAGATGATATCGCGTATCATCTTGACTGTGACATCGTTAAGCAGGAAATTGACGACCAGCATCAAACAGAGTGCCAGCGGCAACAACCGCACACTCTTGGCAAACTTCACCGGGAAGTCTTCCTCGTTGGAATACTCATCCTCGTCCAACTCTCGCACACGTCGCATCAACCGACGACGGAACCGGTCAAGCATAAACATGTATCCTGTAAACACCACCAACACCACGATGGTCATAATCAGCTGGTAATCAGGCGTAAACAGACTCTTCTCGAAAACGGGAATGATCAAGGCTACCCAACAGGCCCACATCGGAAATAGAAACAGCAGTCGCTTGCGGATGGAGTACCCCTTTTGATAGAAGTAGTTCTCCACCATCACCAGCATGAACGACGAAAAGACCAACAACCCCGCGCCATTCACGTAAAACAAAGCCTCGGGTTGACACACTTTTATTAAATAGGGGAGCTCAAAAAGCTGCAAAAGATAGAAGCCTGCCACCGAACGCCGGGCTGGATACAACTCCTTGACATCATGCCTGTAGGCCTCAGGCACAAAGAACCGCTTCAACAACCAACCATATAGAGCGGTCACAATGTAGACCAGGTTGAACGAAAAGCATAATATAGTCCAAAAATTATCACCCATTTCGCCCCCAAAATTACGGTTTTTACCGCAATTCGAAATCCCTATTTTCAAAAAAATCCCATTTTTCACCCCAAAATTTGACCATTTTCACCCCTAAATAGCGTTTTTCGCCACTTTTGAACCACAATAACCACCTTTTTCAACAGGACATGTGAAGTCGAGATACTTTTGCATCGTTTTTATGTTTTTCAAAAACGAGCAAAAAATTTTTTAGACTATGAAAATTATTGGAACTGGAAGCGCCATTCCGTCGATGACCGTCAGTAACGACGACTTGGCAAAATTTTTAGATACCAACGACACGTGGATCACCACGCGTACCGGAATAAAAACCCGTCACCTATTATCAACAGAAGATCTCTATGATCTGGCAGTGGACGCCTCGATCAAGGCTATCAAGGCCTCGGGTCTCCGTCCTGATCAAATTGACTTCCTCCTGGTCTCGAATGTGGCCAACCGCCATATCACCCCGGGACTGAGCTGCATCGTCCAGAAACGCATTGGCCTGACCTGCGCGGGTCTCGATATTAATGTGGCTTGCGCCGGATTCGTCAACGCCTTGATGCTGGCCGACAGCATGATGAAATCGGGCCACGCCAAGAACATCCTGATCCTCTGCGCTGAGGAGCCTACCAAATACTGCAACTGGCATGAACGCGACTGCAGCGTGCTGTTCGGCGATGGCGCCGGCGCCGTGGTGCTCACCGAAGGCAATGCCTTTAAAGATGTGAACCTCACCATGATCTCCGACCGCGACGTACTGTACTATGAAAGAGGTATGGAGACCACACCTTTCGAGAGCACTTACGTGAAAGGACAACCCCTTGTAATGAAAGGCAAGGAACTGTTTCGCACCGCTGTGTCGGAATCGGCCAAGGACATTCAGACTATCTTGAACCGTGCCCACCTCACTGCTGACGACATCAATTGGTTCTTGCTTCATCAAGCCAACAAGCGTATCATCGAAGGCATCCGTACTATTGTGGGCGGTCCCGAAGAGAAATACCCCACCGTGATCGAAAAATACGGCAACACCTCCTCAGCAAGCATTCCGATTATGCTTGATGAGATGCTGAGAGACAATAAGATACATCAGGGCGACAAAATCGTGATGAGTGCTTTCGGCGCTGGATTCGTCTCTGCCGCTTGCTGGTGGGAGTGGGAGTTCTAAAAGTGGAACGGCGAACCCCGAAGGGCTCACCGACCGGAGGGAGGTAACTCCGCCCTCAACGAAGTGAAACGAGTTAAAGTTGAAAGTTGAAAACTGAAAACGGATAGTTTTAATGGAATTAAGAAGAGTAGTCATAACAGGTTTGGGTGTCGTTACGCCGGTAGGCAACGACGTTGAAACCACGTGGAATAATTTAATTAATGGGGTGTGCGGTATTGCCCCAATCAAATCGTTCGACACCATCGATCTCCCGGTGAAGATCGCCGCCGAGTTGAAGGACTTCGATCCTATTGAGGCTGGTGTCGACAAAGGCTTTGTCAAACGTAACGACCGTTTTGCCGTGTATGCCATGGCTGCCGCTGCGCAGGCCATGAGAGGCAACGAGGATATGCAGATGGATCCCAGCCGTTTAGGTGTCTATATCGGCTCGGGAATCGGTGGCTTCGACACCATCATGGATGGCGTTATCAGATACCATGATGAGGGGGCACGTTGGATATCACCCCTCATGATCCCCACCATGATCGGCAATATGGCCTCGGGTAGCGTCGCTATTCGTTACAACGCCCAAGGCCCCTGTGTTCCTATCGTAACGGCTTGTGCTACAGGCACTCACTCTATCGGTGAGGCTTACCGTGCCATCATGCATGGCTATGCCGATGCCATCATCGCTGGTGGCTCAGAGGCGGGTATCAACCCTGTCTCCATCGGTGGCTTCGCTAACTGCAAGGCGCTGACCAAGGCCGAGGATCCGCTGAGAGCCTCCCTGCCGTTTAATAAGAATCGCGCGGGATTTGTCATCGCTGAAGGCGCTGGCATTCTGCTCCTTGAAGAATACGAACACGCCAAACAGCGTGGCGCCAAGATCTATGCTGAAGTCTGTGGCTATGGCAATAGCTGTGACGCCTACCATAGCACTGCCCCGCGTCCGGATGGCACCACCCAGAGCATGGCCATCAAGCAAGCCCTTGACCAAGCTGGCTATAAAGCGGGTGAGTCGCTGTATATCAACGCTCACGGTACGGGTACCCCGATGAACGACAGCGGTGAGACCAAGGCCATCAAGATCGCGATGGGTGAGGAAGAAGCTCGTCGTGCCCATATCAGCTCCACCAAATCAGAGATGGGACACGCCCTCGGCGCCGCCGGCGGTATCGAGTTGGTAGCCACGGTGATGGCCCTCAACACGGGCATCATCCCACCGACCATCGGCCTCGACGAGCCCGATCCGGAATGCGACCTCGACTATACGCCTAACAAAGCTGTCAAAGTAGACCTCGACATTGCCATCTCCAACTCCCTCGGCTTCGGTGGTCACAATGCCTGCGTAGCAATTAGAAAGGTGAGAGGTTAAAGGTTAGAGGTGGAATAAAAACAACTCAACAACTCAACAAATCGACAAATCAACAATAATGAACAGAGAAGAAATCAAACAGTATCTCCCGCACCGCGAGCCCATGCTCCTGGTCGATGAGATGTACCTCGACGAGAACCATGTGTGTCATTCCAAGTACCACGTGACCGGCGATGAGTATTTCCTGCAAGGCCATTTTCCAGGCGAGCCCATCGTCCCGGGCGTCATCCTTTGTGAGATCATGGCCCAATCGTGCGCTTTGCTGATGAAGGACGACCTCATCGGCAAGCTGACCTTCTACACTGGCATCGATAAAGTGCGTTTTAAGAATAGTGTTCGTCCTGGCGACACTGTCGAAGTGGAAGCCACCCTCGATGTGCACCGTGCCAACATCTACATCTGCTCCGCCAAACTCAGCGTGGGCGGCAAGATGTGCGTCCGTGGCGAACTCTCTTTCGCCCTTCTTCCTGATACACGAAACAAATAACTGAATAAACTAACAATTAAACATCTTTAAAACTATGGCAACAATTCAAGACAAAGTAAGAAGCATCGTCGCTTCGAAACTCGGCATCGCCGAAGACGAAATCACTCCTGACAAGAACCTCACCAACGACCTGGGCGCCGACTCACTGGACGTCGTCGAGCTCTCCATGGAACTCGAGCGTGAGTTCAATTTGAAGTTCGAAGATACTGATACTGAGAAGATTCAGACTATCTCCGACCTCTACAAACTCATTGAGGAATACACCAACAAATAATTCATCATGGGTTTATTAGAAAACAAGGTGGCCTTGATCACGGGTGCCGGTCGCGGCATCGGCAAGGCCATCGCCATGCGTTTCGCTAGCGAGGGTTGCGCCATCGCCTTCACCGATATCGCTTTGAGCGACTTCGTGCTGGAGACGGAAAAGGAGCTTCTGGCCATGGGCATCAAGGCCAAGGCCTACGCCTCCAATGCTGCCAACTTCGCTGAGACCCAACAGGTGGTTGAAGAGGTCGTCAAGGACTTCGGTCGTATCGACGTGTTGGTCAACAACGCCGGCATTACCAAAGACACCGCCCTCAAGCGCATGACCGAGGAGCAGTGGGACGCTGTCATCAACGTCAACCTCAAGTCGGTGTTCAACTTCACCAAGGCGGTTCAGCCCGTCATGTGGCGTCAGAATGGCGGTAGCGTCATCAACATGAGTTCGGTGGTGGGCGTTTCAGGTAATGCCAACCAGTGCAACTATTCCGCCTCCAAGGCCGGCATCATTGGCTTCACCAAGAGTGCCGCCAAGGAGATGGGCGTTCGTAACATCCGTCACAATGCCATCGCTCCGGGATTCATCATTACGGCTATGACCAACGCTCTGCCGGAAGAAGTCCGCAAGGCTTGGGAAAACCTCATCCCGCTGCGTCGCGGTGGCACCCCCGAGGACGTCGCCAATGTGGCGCTCTTCCTCGCCTCTGACCTCTCCTCCTATGTCACAGGTCAGGTCATCCACTGCTGTGGCGGCATGAATTGCTAAGACATTTTTTGAAAACGAGCAGAAAAAGAGCTTTGCCGATTGGCAAAGCTCTTTCTTTATTTCTTGTTGAAAGCTTCCAACACCTTCTGTGAATAGGTCTTCGAGACAGGTATCGATTCCAGCCCCTCGCGCTCAAAGTCGATGATGAAGCCATCGGATTCGTTGTGTAACACACTGACCTTCTTGATGTTGACAATGTAAGAACGGTGGCAGCGCATCAACGAACTGGAATCCACGCAGTTGTCCTCGATGGTCTTCATCTTGCAGCGTAGCATGTAGCTGGCAATAGCACCACCGCGTTGGAAAAACACGTTGATGTAGTTGTCCTCAGCCTTGATGTAGTAGAGGTTGTCGAGTTTTACCGACAGTTTCAGATTGCCGTTGTTGTCCATCAAGTTGATGATCTCGGTATGCTCAGGCATCACCTCATCGTCCGATTCCACCATGTCGCTCTTGGTGAGCATGAGGCGCTGTTGCGTGTCTTTCAGCATGATAGCCAAAGTGGTGACGGTGTAAGGTACCGCTATGGCAATAAAGCTGATGAGGACGCTTTTCGCGTAAAGATAGGCGAAGCTGTATTCAGTGGATTTTCCTGGAATTTGAAAATAGGAGATCAGCGTGTGGCATATTGCGATGATCATGATCTCGAGGAAAAGCCACAGGATATAAAGCCAGAAGGGGAAATGCCGGCTTTTTCGGAGCACCCAGTTCATGAGTATGCGGCTGAATGCCAGAAATATGGTTGCAGCGCCTACAAATGCCAGCGTGATGAAGAAATAGTTTGGACCTCCAGTGCCGTCTTTCGACCAACCCACACGGAACCATGCCGTTTCCGAAAACGGGACGTATGCTGTGAGGAACACCAACGCAAACAGCGTCGAGATGATGACGCTGATGACCTGACTGGTGGGGTCAGTCAAGCATTCGGGTGTCTGTGTGATCAGTCGTTTCCGGGTCTTCATGACTCAAATTTGGTGCGCAAAGATACAAAAAAACGTTTTAATCCTCAAAATCTTCTTTCAAGATCTCCCATACCAAAGAGGCTTCAAAGCCCCGTTGCATGGCATAAGCAGCCAGTTTACGCTTTTTTTCGAAGTCGTTTTCCGCCTTCACGGTCTTGGCCTTTGACTTCAGGACTTCGATAAGCCGCAGGCGATACATCTCTTCATCGGCGCCTTGCAGGGATTCCTCGATGATTTCCTTGTCGATCCCCTTCTGTATCAGATGAAAACGGATCTTATTCAGTCCCCAACCGCTTTGGTTGATCTTGCCGCGAACAAAGGCTCTAGCAAAACGCTCATTGCTGACAAAACGATTGTCAATCAGATAGTTAAGAATTTCGTCTTTGTCTTTTGGGCTGATATCGAATGTTTTTAGCTTATCCGTCACGTCCTTCACACAGCGTTCCTGATAGGCGCAGTATTTGGCCATCTTGTCCAGCACCTGGTCCGGGCTGAGCAGCTTGTTGGTCTTTGTTGGCATCAGCATTCGATTTTAAGGTCGCCCTCCTTGATCCAACCGATTTTTCTCAGCACAAGGCCGAACAGCCATGTGAGTAGGGCGGGAAGCACGAAGCAGATCAGGATCATGCCGATCCAGTCCATGGCGTTCGGGGTGATGGCGGATGCTCCGTTGGCGATGGCTGCTTTGCTGGGAGAAACCCAGCCGGTCCAAACACTCAAGGGCCCTACCATCCCACAGGTGCCCATGCCCGAGGAGACGGGTGCGCCATTCATCTGTAACTTGAAGATACAGGTGGCGATGGGTCCAGTAATGGCGGAGGTTATAATGGGTGGAATCCAGATCTTGGGGTTTCGGACGATGTTGCCCATTTGTAGCATCGAGGTGCCAAGGCCTTGGGAAACCAGACCTCCCCAGCGGTTTTCCTTGAAAGACATGACGGCGAAACCGATCATCTGGGCGCAGCATCCTGCTACAGCAGCTCCACCTGCAAGACCGGTGAGGGCAAAAGCAGCGCAGATGGCTGCGGAAGAGATGGGGAGGGTGAGGACCATGCCCACGACCACGCTGACGATGATGCCCATGAGGAATGGACGTTGTTCGGTGGCCCACATGATAAAGTCGCCGATGGACATGGCAGCATGTCCGATGGGGGCGGCGATGAGATAGGCTATGCCGAAGCCCCCCAAGATGGTCACGATGGGGGTCAGTAAAATATCGATCTTGGTCTCTTTGGATATTGCTTTACCAAGCTCTGATGCAATGAGTGCAACGAAGTATACGGAAAGGGGACCACCGGCCTCGCCCAGGGCGTTGCTGGCAAATCCTACTGGGATCAGAGAGAACAGCACCAATGCTGGGGCGTGTAAGGCGTAGCCGATGGCGACAGCCATGGCCGGGCCTACCATGGCAGAGGCCAAGTCTCCAATCCTGTAACCAATAGTGGCATCTCCTTTTCCGATGGTCACAAGGACTTTGTTAAGAAAGCCGATGTGGCATTGTTCGCCCAACGTGTTTAGGATGGTGCCGACAAGGAGGGTACAGAACAGCCCCTGCGCCATGGCACTGAGGGCGTCAATGCCATAGCGCTTCAAGGAGACTTCAATGTCTTTCCGCTTACAAAACGATCTAAAGCTCAACTCTTAACTTTCCACTTTAGAAAGTGATTCCCTCAATACCGTTTTCCTTCATCAGGTCAGCGAGCTTGGTGTCGTTTTCGTCGACGGCGGCGATGCAGTTGGTGACGATGCGGATCTGCTTGGCGGGATAGATGGCCATCAGGTCCTTGGTGGTCTCATACACGCAGTAGTCGGTGGCGATACCGCAGATGTCGATACCCTTGAAGTCAACCTCTTTGATGGTGGTGGTCAGTTTTTCACTGCTTTTGGCGTTTTGGAAAATGCTGAACTCCTCTTTGTCGGCCAAGTCACCTTTGGTCATATAGTGATACTCGCTGAATTTGCTGTCTTCCAGTGCTTTTTGCAGGGGAGGATAGACGTTCATGCCTTCTGTTCCTTGCACGCAGTGAGGAGGAAACACACCGCCGTTGTCCACAAACGAGCAGTGGTTGGTGGGGTGGGCGTCCTGGGTGACGATGACCCAAGTGTATTTGTCCAAGACACCGTTGTCGATGGCCTGGGCGAGACGGTCCATAGCCTCGGGACCTTTGGCAGTGGCCAAGCTACCCGTGGTGAAGTCGATCTGTGGGTCGACGATGATGAGCATGCGATTTTCTTTCTCCACTTTCACTTCTTTTTTGTTCTTAACGTCTTTTTTGGTAGGATCGTCATTGTTTCCGCAGCCAGTCATTATCAAGGCTGCGACGAGCATCATGGCTCCGAAAATTTGTTTTTTCATAATTCTATTTTAGGTTTTGAATTTTGCGGCAAAGTTACAACATTTTTTTGATCCACTCAGGATGCCCCATTTTTTTCAACATCGACTTGACCCACTCGCGGTTTTCGGGCTTGTACCAGAAAAAGAAGCGTTGCTGGGCGAGTTTCTCTTCTTTGCTTTTGGCCACAAAGACAGGCTCCAGCGTGTAGGGATTGTAGCCTGAATAATAGATCTCCGTGGCCAGTGTCATCGGGGTGGGGGTGAAGTCCTGTACTTGCTCCAGATGATAGCCCAAGGCTTTGGTTTTCAAGGCTAAATCGGCCATGTCCTCCAGATAACAGTCAGGATGCGAAGAGATGAAATAGGGGATGAGCTGCTGGTTGAGATGCTCTTTTTCATTAATGGCATCAAATTTTTTCTTCAGCTTGACGAACATCTCGAATGGGGGCTTGCGCATCAGTTTCAGTACGGCGTTGCTGGTGTGTTCGGGAGCCACTTTCAAACGTCCGCTGACATGTCGGGTCACCAGCTGGCGGAAATACTCATCGTAACCCATCGCTTTGTTTTCCTCGGGGGTACAGTCATGAAGGAAGAGGTCGTAGCGAATGCCTGAACCCACGGTGGCTTTCTTGACCTTCGGATGCTTGTCCACCTCCTGGTAGATCTCAATCAATGGATGATGGTCGGTGTTGAGGTTCTTGCAGACGGTGGGCTGGAGGCAGGTGGGACGGGCGCATTTCTCGCAGAGTTTCTCGTCCTTGCCACGCATCCGGTACATGTTGGCCGATGGGCCGCCCAGGTCGCTGATGTAGCCTTTGAAGTCCTCCATCTGGGTCACCTTTTCCACTTCGCGCATGATAGATGCCTTGCTTCTGGAAGCGACGAACTTGCCTTGATGGGCCGAGATGGTGCAGAAGGCGCAACCGCCGAAACAGCCTCGGTGAAGATTGATGGAGTGCTTGATCATCTCGTAAGCCGGTATTGGCCCGCGCTTGGCGTATTTCGGATGGGGTAGTCTGGTGTAAGGCAGGTCGAACGAGGCATCGATTTGCTCAGTGGTAAAGGTTGGTAGGGGAGGATTGATGATCACTCGATGGTTGCCGACGTTCTGAATTAATCTGGCGGCGTGTTTTTTGTTCGATTCCTCCTCGATATGCTTGAAGTTGGAAGCATAGCGTTTCTTGTCCTTCAGGCAGATCTCATGGGAGACGAGCTCGATGGTCTCGCCTTCAAAAGCTGGTAATTCAAGGCTTTTGTCTTGAAGGAAAAAGGTTTGTTGGATATCTGTCAGTTCGTTGACTTTCCGGCCTTGCTGGATGGCTTTGGCGATTTCCACCATGGTCAGCTCGCCCATGCCGTAGACGCCGATATCTGCATGGGAATCTACCAATATCGAAGGTTTCAGGCAGTCATCCCAATAGTCGTAATGTGTCACGCGGCGTAGCGAGGCCTCGATGCCGCCGATGACGACGGGTACATCGGGATAGAGTTTCTTCAAGATGTTGCTATAGACCACACTGGCTCTGTCGGGACGGAAGCCTGCCTCCCCGCCTGGAGTATAAGCGTCGTTGCTGCGGAGGCGTTTGTTGGCGGTATAGTGGTTTACCATCGAGTCCATGCAGCCTGCGGAGACACCGAAATACAGTCTAGGCTTCCCAAATTTCTTGAAGTCGCGGAGGTCGTCCCTCCAGTTGGGTTGTGGAATCAACGCCACCCGGAATCCAGCGTGTTCCAGCACCCGCCCGATGACCGCTGCCCCGAATGCGGGATGGTCCACATAGGCGTCACCCGTGACGAACACAATGTCCACCTCTTCCCACCCGCGCAGGTCGGTTTCTTTTTTGGTGATCGGTAGCCAGTCAAGGAGGGTCATTTATTGTTATTTGGCTACAAAAATACAGATTATTCCGTTCATTTCAACCCCTCAGTCAACTTCTTCGGCTCGCGACGGGTGTCCCATAGAGCAACTATCACAATGGTTTCATGGTCAATTCGATAAACGAGTTTGTTAATCTTGTTTACAAGGAGGCTTCTGTATTCGTTATTTGAACCAATTAGTAAAGGCTCAATTCGGCCAGCGTAAGGATTAGATTCTAATACCTTGGTTGTTCTTTCGATATTTTGAAGGTATTTTTGGCTCGCTTTCGAGCCGAATTCTGTGAAAATGAAATTCAAAATATTGCTGGCGGTCTCACGGGCTTTCTGTGACCAGGATATTATCATGCTTTTTCCAATTCGGCCAGTCTTTTTTTACAATAATCTATTACTTCTTCTGTGGTAAAGACTCTTCCAGCCTCAAAATCACGTTCTGATTCTTCAAGCATGGCATCGATTTCCTCCATGGTATAAGGTTTCAGCGACACCCCCTCTTCTTCGAGTTTGCGATACATTTCTTCCTCTTCGAGTTCAGTCAAAAAAGTTTCCTCGTTCATCTCTTCGATTATTTTTGGACAAAGATAAACGTTTTTTGTGGTTGGGGCCACTATCGGCCAATCATTTTTTAAAATGTTGTTTTGCAAGCTTTTCATAGTGTTCTACTTTTATGTTTCGCTTGCAAAAATATAAAACAATTAAATATTCAATATATTAATTGATAAAAATATTTTTATATTGTATTAATAATATACATTTCTGTATCTTAACAGTAGAAAAAAGCAAAAACACTTTTTTATCTCAAAAAAGATTACGATCTTTGCCGCCTCAAAACGAGCGTTATTTTATTTGTTAAAATTTTATAAATCAATCATTTATGAGCAAGGTAAATGACATTTTCAAAGAAATAGGCCATGCTTTGATCAGCAAAAAGTTTTGGGTTGAACTGCTGATTATGACCTTAGGTATGTTTATGACGGCCATCTGCGTCTATTATTTCTTGGTCCCCAGCAAACTGATCGTGGGCTCCATCTCGGGTCTCTCCATCGTGCTGACCAACATCTTCAACGGCATCGGTGTCAACATCAGTCTCTCCTGGATGATCACCATCATCAATGCGATTCTGCTGATATTGGCTTATATCCTTATTGGAAAGGAGTTCGGACTGAAAACCGTGTATTGCGCCCTGATTCTCGGTCCCTTGACCAAGGTCTGCGAGTGGATCTACCCTTGGGAAAACTTCAAAACGCCCAATGGCTATCTGGTGAATATGGGGGTTCCTGTCGATGAGGCCTATTCGGTGATGGGCAACCCGTGGTTCGACCTGCTTTGCTGCGTGGTCATCCTCAGTGCGGCACAAACCATGATGTTTTCCATTAATGCCTCTACGGGCGGCCTCGACATCTTGGCCAAGATCGTCAACAAGTACCTGCACTTCGACATGGGCAAGTCGGTGAGCGTGGCAGGCGCCATCATCTGCCTTACCGCTTTCGCCATCAACCCCTTCCAGATGGTCGTCATCGGCCTCATCGCCACTTGGATTAATGGCATGGTGGTGAATATGTTCACGGCCAACCTAAACCAACGCAAGCGTGTCTGCATCGTCTCCAAGGACTACGACCGCATTCGCCGTTACATCATTGATGATCTTGACCGTGGCTGTACCCTCTATGAGGTTATAGGCGGCTATACCAATGAGAAGTCGATTGAACTTGAAGCCTTGCTTACCAACGACGAGTTCTCGAAACTCATGGAGTTCCTTGGTAAAAATGAAATCAATGCCTTCACCACCGCTGGTAACGTGAGTGAGGTGTATGGCTTGTGGGCAAAAGACCGCCGAAGAACCCGTAAACACGCTGATAAGCGATAATTGTTGAAAAGTTTTTATTACCACCTACGAGGATAGTCCCTATCTTTGCAGGGTATCAGAAACGGAAATATGAAGAAAGAAGTTAAATTCAGTCTGGTATATCGCGACATGTGGCAGTCGTCAGGAAAGTATGTGCCACGTAAGGATCAACTTGAAAAAATAGCTCCGTTGATCATCGAAATGGGCTGTTTCGACCGTGTGGAGACCAACGGCGGCGCCGCCGAACAGGTTAACTTGCTCTATGGTGAAAATCCGAATCCGTCTGTCCGAGCTTTTACGGCAGCACTGCATAAGGGTGGTATCGAGTGCCATATGCTGGATAGAGCATTGAATGCACTCCGCATGAATCCCGTTCCGGCCGACGTGCGCCAACTGATGTATAAGGTGAAGAAAGCCCAAGGCGTCGACATCACCCGTATCTTCTGTGGCCTCAACGATGTGCGCAATATCATCCCTTCCATCCATTGGGCCAATGAGGCTGGCATGATCTCGCAAGCCGCCATGAGTATCACCTACTCACAGGTGCATACTGCTGAATATTATATGCATATCGCCGACCAGCTCATCGAGGCTGGTGCCAAGGAGATCGCGCTCAAGGATATGGCTGGTGTAGGCCGTCCTGTCAGCTTGGGCCGTATCGTCGAGCATATCAAGAAATCACATCCTGAAATCAAGGTGCAATATCATGGTCACACCACCCCAGGCCTCTCAATGGCTTCAATGCTTGAGGTCTGCAAGGCTGGCTGCGACTATGTCGATGTGGCCATGGAGCCGCTGTCATGGGGTACCGTCCATCCTGATGTCATCAGCGTTCAAGCCATGCTGAAGGACGCTGGCTTCCTCGTAAAGGATATCGACATGAAGACCTATATGGCTGCTCGCAGCATGACGCAGAGCTTCATCGACGACTTCCTCGGCTACTGGATCGACCCGCGCAACCGCTATATCAATTCGTTATTGGTGGGCTGCGGCCTCCCCGGTGGCATGATGGGCTCGCTGATGGCCGACCTCAAGCCGGTACACGCTGCCATCAACATGAACCGCGAGAAGCAAGGTCTGCCGGCCTTGACCGAAGACGAGATGCTTGTCGAGCTCTTCCAGGAAGTGCAAGACATCTGGCCGAAACTCGGCAACCCGCCATTGGTGACCCCGTTCAGCCAATACACCAAGAATATCGCCCTGATGAACCTATTCGCGCTCAGCAAGGGTGAACCGCGCTACGAGACCAGTATCGATCCCGCCGCTTGGGATATGATCCTCGGCAAAGCTGGAAAGCTGCCGGGCACCCTCGCTCCTGAGATCGTGGAGCTGGCCAAGAAAAAAGGCTTGGAGTTCTTCACGGGCAATCCGCAGGACAACTATCCCGATGCCTTACCACATTTCATCGAGATGATGGAAAAGGAAGGCTGGGACCGCGGTCAGGACGATGAGGAACTCTTCGAGTTCGCCATGCATGAAAAACAGTACCGCGAGTACAAGTCGGGTGAGGCCAAACGCCGCTTCAACCAAGAGCTGGAAGCCAAGATGAAAGCCAAGTTCGAGAAAGCTGGCGGCGAAGCCAAGATCCCGGATCTCCGTGCCCTGCGCCATCCCAATGCAGAACCTGTCGTAGCCCCAGTGAGTGGCATCGTGATGTGGGAAGTCGATTTCGACGACAAGTCGATTGCTCCTGCTCCAGGTACAGTTTATAAAGAAGGTGACCTGCTCTGTGCCATCAATAGCGAACACGGCATGGAACCCGTTTACGCCCTTTGGCCGGGTAAGATCGTTGAGGCGACTGCCGAACAAGGAAAACGCGTTGCCAAAGGTGAAACCATTGCATTTATTGAGAAATAACCATACTATTGTTTAACTAAATTATTTAAATCATGAAAAAATTAGTTTTAGTTCTCGCAATCGTTTTTGCAGGTGTTATGTCAGCTAATGCCCAGGTTTGGGTTGGCCTTAACAACATCGGTGCTCAGATCGAAAAGAATCACACCGCTTTCTCAGTCGCTCCTGAAGTGGGCTACACCATCAACAAGCAGTGGACCATTGCTCTGGGCGTTGGTTATAACTATGACCAGACCAAGATGGACATCCTCGGCGTTGAAACCAAGGTAACGAACAACACCCTCTTCCTGCAGCCTTACGTCCGTTACGTGGGTGGCACCATCGGAAAGAAGTTCTCTTTGTTTGCCGACCTTTGCGGCGACTTCGGTCTGCTCGACGCTAATGGCGCTTATGCAGTGACCCTCCAGCCCGGTATTGCTTGGAACCCGACGGAAAAATTCACCGCCGCCTTCCGTTTCTGCAAGATCGGTTATGACCACAACATCTATGGCACCGACGGCTTCCTGCTGGAAGGCGCTCTGGCTTGCCCGCGCATCGGAATTTATTACAACTTGTAATTCCATTTGAACAAATAATGTGTAGAGACGTGCCTTGGTGCGTCTCTACTTTTTTTATCTTTGTCGCAAATCATCATCCCATGAAACGACTCTTTATCATCCTCACCTTGGCTTTCATCGCCATCAACCTGTCAGCTCAAGTTCAACCCACTTGGGAATCCATCAACCAACGGGGTTATCCGCAGTGGTTCTCTGATGCCAAGTTGGGTATCTTCATCCATTGGGGCCTCTATTCAGTGCCTGCCTATGCCAGTCCTGACGGTTATGCCGAGTGGTTTTATCGTGGCTTGATGATGAGCGACAATCGCAAGGAATTCATGGAACGAGTGTATGGCAAAGACTTCCGTTACGAGGACTTTGTCCCGATGTGGAAAGCCGAACTTTGGAATCCCGACGAATGGGTGGAACTTTTCAAGAAATCGGGTGCCAAATACGTCCTCCTCGTCTCGAAGCACCACGATGGCTACTGCCTATGGCCAAGCCAATATGCGCCTGGTTGGAACAGCGTGGAGACGGGACCGCATCGCGACATCTGCGGTGAACTGACGGAAGCCGTACGCAAACAGGGTCTACAAATGGGCTTTTATTACTCCCTGCCAGAGTGGACCAGTAAGATCCACTGCTGGTATGAAGACCCTGACGACTCCATTGCGGAATATGTCGACACACACATGATTCCACAGTTCAAGGAACTGGTATCTGCCTATAAACCCACGGTGCTTTTCACCGATGGCGAATGGCGCAACAGCGCGGAGCAGTGGCATGCCACAGAGTTGATTTCCTGGTATTACAATACGGTGGGCGACGAGGCCATCGTCAACGATCGTTGGGGCAACGGACAGCAGCATGGTTTCCGAACCCCAGAATACACAGGACGTGCCAAACTCAACGATCGTCCTTGGGCTGAATGTCGTGGCATCGGACGCTCCTTCGGCCTTAACCGCAACGAGCCACTTGAAAACTATCTGACTTCCGACGAACTGATCCGCCATTTCGTCATCTTGGTAGCGGCAGGCGGTGGCATGACGATCAATGTGGGTCCCGCTGCTGACGGTACCATCCCGATGCTCCAGCAGGAACGTCTGTTGGATCTTGGCAAATGGCTCGAAATCAATGGCGAAGCCATTTATGGCTCACAGCCTTACAGGAACGACACAGTGGCGCAACCGAAAGTGTGCTACACACGGGGCAATGATGCACTCTATGCCATCGCGCTCGAATATCCTGATGAACAGTTGGTGTTGGATATCGACAAGCCTTCAAAGAAGATGACCGTTACGCTGCTTGGCTGTGACGAAGCCCTGCCTTGGCGTTACGAAAAAGGCCACCTCGTCATTGAGACAGGTAGCCTTCGTTATGGTGATATCCGCAGCACTGCGGCTTGGGTGTTCAAACTTAGCCAATCGGGATTTTGACAAACACGATCTCCTTGAGTTTTGACGACCGCGTCAAGAGGCGTTTCACGTAAAACCGCTCGTCTTCCTGAACAAACTTGAAATGGACACGCTCACCCGAAGGGAAGCATCCTAGATTTTTTCTTTTATACCAATTGGTTTGGTATTCGAAGTCCTTGGTCTTAATGAAATCGAACCTCTTGCCCCGCTTCAGGATGCCGGTGTTGAATCCGTCAAAGAAGTTGCGGTTTCCCCATTTTCCCACAAAGCGTTCGGGTTCGGAGATGTCGTATACCAGTACTCTGAAGGCGATGTCGGAAATGGGCTTGATCTCAAGAATCTTCTGCTCAATGATCTCTTTGGTATTGTTGTTGATGGCTTCCATGTAAAGCCAGTGGAACTGGTCTTTTTCACGTTCCCAGATGGGGACGAAGTGAAGCGATAACGTGATAGTGTCGTCAAGTTTCCCAGTGTAATCTCCTTGTATGGTCCTATAGAATTGTTTAACGTCGTTCTCAGAATAATCTTTTTGAGCGGTAACATTAAGGGTTAGCAGACCGATGGTGAGGAGCAGGAGGATCTTTTTCATGGTTTTGTTTTTGCGCGGTTAGAAAGAGAGGGTCAGTCCAAGTGATGGGAGGATGGGAAGCTGGTGTACGGTTTGGTTGGTGACCAGATCCACATAGAACACATTGGCGCGGTTGTAAACGTTGGTGACGCCCAAGTCGATTTCAAGGATGGTGTGTTCATCGAAGAAGATCTTTCGTTTGGCATCGATGTCGAAACGATGATAGGTGGGCAGTCGTCCTTGGTTGAGGTCGGCGAAGATCACGCCCAGGTCGCCGTTGGTGGTGGTGTAGTCGAAATAAATGCCATCTTGGAAGGAAAGGAACTCATAGAAGCCCTGTACCTGTGTGAAGGGGAATCCCGTTCCGAAATTCCAGCGTCCGCTGAACTCCCATTCCCTCATGTCACCCGCCGTGTAGGTCAGGATGAGGTTGACATTGTGCCGGCGGTCGAAGTGAGGTTGGTAGCTGATCAAATTGACGGTGCCGTTATCGTATTTTTCGTAGTTTCTGTTGACGAAGCCCAGAGCATAGACGCCCCAGAAATACCAACGGTTAGTCTCATATTTCAGCGCTAGATCGAAACCATAGGCGTCGCCGGTCTCGACCATGAAGTCTTTTTTAATCAAGTCGTTCTCCAAAGCATTTTCTTCGCTGTCTTGATAGATTTTGTTACGATTGAGGTTGGTCAACTGGGTGAATTGTTTCCAGTAGCCCTCGAGGTTCAGTGTCAAGTCGTTGGTGATGTCGATCTCCGTGCCGACAACATAGTGGTTGGCCTTTTGCAGGCTGGAGTTGATCTTGCTGCCGTTATAGTAGTTTGGCAGGTTGGTGACGCCCGAGAGGAATCCGTAGAACAGGTTGACGACGTCGCGGTCGCTGGTAGCCGCCACAAAGTCTTGTGAATAGTGTCCGGCAGCAGCTTTCAGACGGAAGTTGTTGTTGACGTTATATTTGACGGCGAGACGGGGCTCCGGTGAGAGTTCGGTGAGATGCGCATAGTACTGCAGGCGGAAGCTGGGTTCAAGCAGCAACTTGCCCAACGAGGCTTTGTATTTCACATAGGCGCCGATCTCGGTGGAGAAGTTCTTGGCTCCGATCTTATAGCCGCCGTAGTTGCTGTAAGTCTCATATTTTGTGGAGAATCCTTGAATCTCGATGCCATATTTCAGTGTGTTTTTCCCGAGGAAATAATTGAAATCGAATCCCATGTTGAAGCCTTCGATCTTGCTGAAACGGTCAGGGTTGTTGGCCTCTTTCATCTGGGAGAGATAGCTCGAATAGGCGATGTTACCCTCGATCATCACCGGGGCTTTTCCGGGGATGACCAGGAAGTTGGTGCCTGCACCCCATGAGTTCCATCCGAAATCAGACAGCGCCTTGTAATTGTTGACTCGGTCGTTGAACGAGAAGCCAAAGAGGTTCACCTTGGAGCCGTTGGGGGCGTTGATGGAGAATTTGCCATAGAGGTCGGAGTAGTTGAACGGCAATCCGTCTTCAGAGGCGTATTTGTAAAGCGTTCTGCTGGTCTGTTCCAGATAGGAGTTCTTGGCGGAAAATACCATGGTGACAGCGGCATCGTCGTTGGTCTTGGGCTTCACGATGGGACCTTCCAGCATCAATTTGGCGCCGAAGCAGCTGGCACCGAGTTTGCCCGACCAGCGGCGTTTATTGCCATCACGGGTACTGATGTCCATCACCGACGAGATGCGGCCACCATATTCGGCTCCAAAACCTCCCGTGTAGACATCGGCGTTGCGTATGATGTCGGTGTCGAACACCGAGAACAACCCGATGGAGTGGAAAGGATTGTAGATAACCATGCCGTCGAGCAGCACCTTGTTCTGGATGGGGGAACCACCGCGGATGTAAAGCTGTCCGCCTTGGTCACCGGTGAAGATGACACCAGGAACCACTTGAAGGTATTGCGCAAGGTCGGCCTGACCGCCGACGCTCGGGATCTTGGTGATCGTCTTGGGCGTTACCGTAATCACCGAAGTCTTCGTCTCCGTCCGTGCCTCCACCTTGTCGGCAGTGATGCTCACCGACTCTAAGGTCAGACTGGTCTCCTTCAACGTGTATTTCTTGTTGATGCTCTTTCCTCCTGAAAGACTGATACGATCCGTCAAAGTATCATAACCTACGCAGGTGATGTACAAAGTGTACTTTCCATCGGGGATGCGTGTGATATTGAAGTATCCGTTCTCCGTGGTGGAACACCCTAGAGTGGTTCCTTTGAGAAATACGTTACAGAACATGATAGGCTCTCCAGTCGACTCTTCGTAAACGAAACCCTTAATGTCGTTGTCCTGAGCGAAGGTATACGAACTGATGAACAAAACGGATATAATAAGTAGTAACTGGCGGAATAGTGGTCTTTGCATATTAGGAGACATTTTAAGTTTGCAAAGATAATAAAAAAAGTAGCAATCGGTCAAAAATAATTATCTTTGCAAGAAAACAGAATGCATCATGCGCAAGATCAGCTTTTTTGTCTTGATACTCTTTTTCTTCGTTACGCTGAAGGCACAGGATACGGAGGTATTCCGTCTGGCTGAGGAACAGTGCCCGTCGCTGCCCCAAGGCCTGCTCAGGGCGATAGCGTTTACCAATACCCAGTGCCATCACCTTACCGATGCCGACTATGGTGTTCCGGCTGACGATCCCGCCGCCATGCCCCATGCCTACGGGATGATGGGTCTGGTGAGAGACGGCAAAGGATATTTTAGGGAAAACCTCAAAACCGTGTCGGAGCTCTCAGGCTATTCCGAACAAGATATTCTCGATGATCCCACTTTGAACGTGTTGGCTTATGCCAAAGCCTGCGAGAAAACGGCCTTGCAGATGGGTGTCACCTCGAAGTCCCCAGAAGCCTGGATGCCTGTCATTATTGAGCTTTCAGAGCTCCCAATAGGCGAGAAGATGGATGAATTGCCCATGAAGATGATGCTTTATTCGGTGTATGACCATATGGGTGTTGACCTCAAGGCACTCTTTGGTGAGGACTATCCATTGCTCTCGGGCACCGAGGTCTCCCTTGCAAAAGAAACGGACTATCCCAATGCCATCTGGAATCCGGCCGCGGAGTGCAACTACGAGGCGCGCACCAAGGAGGTGAGCGCCGTGGTGATCCACTATACGGAAGGCTCCTATGCCGGCTGCATCAGCTGGTTTCAGAACTGCGATGCCCAAGTATCGGCACATTATGTGATTCGGTCTTACGACGGACAGGTGACGCAGATGGTGCGTGAGAAAGACAAGGCTTGGCACGCCCGTTCCGCCAACGGTTATACCATCGGAGTGGAACATGAGGCCTACGGCGATATCATCAGTTTTTTCACTAGGGAGATGTATGCCTCGTCGGCAGACCTGATGCGTAACATCTGTTTCCGCTATGAGGCCATCAATGGCAACCGTACCTTCTGCACCGACACCCTCGACAATGGCACTGCACTAGACTCAGGACTGCATAACTTGGGCGGCGAAGGCGCCTGCATCCAGATACGAGGCCACCAGCATTACCCCGACCAGTCGCACACTGATCCGGGACCCTATTGGAACTGGAACTACTATTATAAGCTCATTAACGAAGATGCCTCGGTGATTAACCTTGGTGGACCAGGCGTTACTGAAGGAGAACTCAATCACGAACAGTACGGGAATGATGAACGTGTTATATGGGTTATCAGAAGTGATGATAATACTATTATAAATCTTGAGTTCAGTGCTTTCAATTTGGAGACGGATTACGATTTTCTGTGGATCTATGATGGTGACAATGTATTTGCGCCTCAGTTGGGCCGCTGGAATACCATGAGCCCGGGCCTAGTGACGTCTTCGGGTAATGTCATGTGTGTGGAGTTCCGCTCCGATTGCCTTACTACTGCAAGTGGCTGGCGGGCGCATTGGACGGTAAGCCATGATGGAGTGTCAGATGAGTTTTTTGACTTGGAAGAGGGCGATTATGAGATCTCTGTGTATGACATGATGGGCCGAATCGTGAAGGATAACGACCTGTTGCCGCATGGTGTCTATATCGTCCGTTATACTAGGATGAATGACGGGAAAGTCATCGTTCGAAGAATAATTCGGTAAAATAGTTGTTTGTACCTTATTTTTTCTTATCTTTGTGCGTTTACAACATAACGCAAAAGAATTAGCATGGAGAAAATCTTATTACTCGGAGATGAGGCCATAGCACAAGGCTTCATCGATGCGGGAGGCAGTGCCATCAACAGTTATCCCGGCACGCCCTCAACCCAGATTACGGAATATGTGATGAAATCGAAACAAGCCAAGGAGCTTGGTGTCCGCGCCAACTGGTGCGCCAACGAGAAGACCGCCCTTGAGGCTTCCATCGGCGTGGCTTACGCTGGCAAGCGTGCTATGACCTGCATGAAGCATGTGGGCCTGAACGTCTGCGGCGACCCGTTCATGAACGCTGCCATCATCGGCACCAAAGGCGTCCTCATAGTCGTTGCCGACGACCCCAGCATGTTCTCCTCACAGGATGAACAGGACAGCCGCTTCTACGGCCATTGGGCCATGATCCCGATGCTGGAGCCCTCTAACCAACAGGAGGCCTACGACATGGTTCACTTTGGCTTCGACCTGAGCGAGAAGCTCGGCACCCCGGTGCTCTACCGTATCCCCACTCGTCTGGCCCACAGCCGCGCCGGCGTGGTGCGTAAGCCCGTTCGTAAGCAGAATGAACTTACCGAACCGGCTGACGCCAGGTCGTTCGTGCTCCTTCCGGCCAACGCCAAACGCCTCTATAGAGACTTGATCGACAAACAGCCTGCCTTCACCAAAGCTTCGGAAGAGTCAGGTTACAATAAATACATTGATGGCGAGAACAAGAAGCTCGGCATCATCACCACTGGCATCGCCTACAACTACCTGATGGAGAACTTCCCTGATGGCAAATGCCCCTACCCGGTAGTTAAGATTACACAATATCCGCTGCCTTACAATATGATCAACAAGCTGTATGACGAGGTGGATGAGATTTTGGTGCTTGAAGACGGTCAGCCCTTCGTGGAAGAGCAGATCAAAGGCTTCCTCGGCAAAGGCAAGAAGGTCATGGGCCGTTTGGATGAGACCATCCGTCGCGATGGAGAGCTCAACGCTGAGAAGGTGGCCAAGGCTCTTGGCATGAAGGCCGATAGCGGCCTCGCCGTGCCTGAAGTGGTCACCAACCGTCCCCCTGCGCTCTGCCAAGGCTGCCCGCACGTCGACAGCTACAACGCCCTCAACGCTGTGATGGCCAACCATAAAGGCGGCAAGGTGTTCGGCGATATTGGCTGTTATACCTTGGGCTTCAACATGCATGCCATCAACACCACCGTGTGTATGGGTGCCTCCATCACCATGGCCAAAGGCGCCAGCGAGGTGGGTATCTTCCCAAGCGTGGCAGTCATCGGCGACGGCACCTTCGGCCATAGCGGCATGACTGGCCTGCTTGACTGCGTCAACGAAAAAGCCAACGTGGTGGTCATGATCCTCGACAACGACATCACCGCCATGACCGGCGGCCAACCTTCATCGGCCAACAATAAGATCCGCCAGATATGTGAAGGCCTCGGCGTCGCCCCTGAGCATATCCGCGACATCATCCCGCTGCCGAAGAACCACGACGAGAACGTCCGTATCATCGAAGAAGAGGTCAATTACAACGGTGTCTCGGTCATCATTCCTCACCGTACCTGCCTCGTCGAATTAAAGAAACATTTAAAAAAGTAATCCTATGAAAAAAGATATCGTATTATGCGGCGTGGGCGGTGATGGTATTGTCTCCGTAGCCAAAATCATCTCTGACGCTGCCCTGAATATGGGCCTCAACCTCAAACAGTCTGAAATCCACGGTATGTCGCAACGTGGCGGCTCGGTGTTCTCGCACCTGCGCCTCTCGAGCGACGAGATCTATGCCGACGTTATCCCGGAAGGTCATGCCGACATCATCCTATCCAGCGAGCCGATGGAAGCACTTCGCTACCTGCCCTGGCTGGCCAAGGACGGCTGGATCATCACCAACAACGAGCCTTTCGTCAATATCACGAACTACCCTGATATGGAGAAGGTGAACGCCGAGCTGGGCAAGATCAAGAACCTCGTGAGCTTCAACGCTTCCGAGATTGCCAAAGCCATCAAAGCTCGCTCCAACATGGTGTTGCTGGGCGCCACCGTGCCTTATCTTGGCATTGACCTTGCTAAAGTCGAAGAAGCTATCATGCATATCTTCGGCAGCAAAGGCGCCGAGGTGGTTGAAGTGAATATGAAGGCGCTGCACGCCGGCTACGAACAGGCTACCAAATGAGGTATAGGACAAAACATCGGATCAAGGTGCTGCTTCTGATAGCAGCACCTCTTCTGCTGTTGGCACTGCTGATAAGTTACTGCAGCCGCTCCTGTGAACATCGCGGCGAGCCGGGCTTCACCGATGACATGATCGATACGATCACCCCAGTTGAACCGACGTATTTCTACGGCATCTGTATCGATTCGATGTTCGTTGAGGAGGGCCAGATCACACAGGGTCAAACCCTCTCCACGATCTTTGCCTCCAAGGGCATCGGCTCCAAAGTCACTGACCATATCGCCCGTAACCATAAAGACGTGTTCGACGTGGGAAAGATACGCTCCGGTAAACGGTATTATTTCTTGATCTCCAACGACACTCTGGAGACACCGCTGTTTTGGATCTATGAGATCGACCGCCGTAACTACGCGCTCTTCAGCCTTACCGACTCGCTTACAGCTTGGCGTTTCCAAAAGGACATGGAAGTGCAGTTGGCTCGCACCTCTGGCGTGATCAATACATCGTTGTGGAATGCCGTCATCGACAATGGAGGCGACGCTAGTCTGGCAGTGCATCTCTCTGATGTGTACGCTTGGACGATCGACTTCTTCGGCATCCAGAAAGGCGATTGCTTCGATGTGGTTTATGATCGACAGTATATCGATGGTCAGCCCGTTGGGATGGGTGAAGTGATTTATTGCGAGTTTGTACATTGTGGCGACACACTCCGTGCCATCGCCTACGAACAGGACGGCATCACCAGTTTCTATAACGAGAAAGGGGAGAACCTCCGCAAGGCCTTCCTGAAGGCCCCACTCAACTACCGGCGCATCAGTTCAACCTTCTCCAACAGCCGCTATCATCCTGTGCTGAAGGTCTATCGGCCTCACCACGGTGTGGATTATGCAGCTCCTGCCGGCACCCCGGTGAGCAGCATCGGCGACGGTGTGGTTATCAAAAAGGCTTATCAGTCGGGCGGTGCTGGCTATTACCTCAAAATCAAGCATAACTCCACCTATACCACCAGCTACATGCATCTGAAAGGATATGCCAAGGGCATCGCCGAAGGCGTTCGCGTGAAGCAAGGACAGGTGATTGGCTATGTGGGAAGTACTGGTATCTCCACAGGACCACATCTCGACTTCCGTGTGTTCAAGGACGGCACACCCATCGACCCGCTCAAAATGGAAAGCCCACCGGCGGATCCCATCAAGAAGGAAGATATGGAGCAGTTTACGAAAGTGGCTCGTTATTGGATGGAGTCGATGCGAAGTCCTGAGGTTCCTGAACCGTATCAGGAGCCGGAGCCTCAACAGGATTCTCTGGCTGTTCAGCTGAATCCTCCAGCGTAATCTTCCCCTGTTTGATTTTGACTTTTTTCTTCATCCTGACAGGGGCAATGATGAGCACTAAGAGTGCCTCCATAGCGTACTTTACCCATGGATGTATTCCAGAAGTGTAAAGCTGGAAGGCGATGAGCAGGATTGAAAAACCCACGAAGAAAGCCTTGCCGTTGACCTTCTTCCGGAAAATTTGGATCAGACTGAAGATCAACAAGCCTGAGAGCAGGAACTCGATGACGAGATAGATGAAGTCCTTGGACTGGTTTTCAAGGACTTCATCATTTCCCATATAATAGGAATCGAGTGAATAATGATACAGTACCAACGTAAGCACCTCATATAGGAACAACAACCCGTAGTAGGTGATGGCAAAGGTAGCCGCCAACTTCATCGCCAGGGTGAGTTTGGGCTTCAAGTCAAATATTTTACTCTCCTTCTGCTTGGCCATTGTCGTTAGGGGTTTGTTGGGTTTGGAATTCGATTCGCTTGAAATACAGATGGTAAATCAAGATGAACATGGCGGTGATGAGTAATTCGCTGAAAAACGGAACCTGCGTGATTTGGAAGTAATGGAATGCCACGGCAGTAATAAGAATCAGGAGCTGCGAGATGCTGTAAAGATGAAACCCCACGCGTTGAAGCTTGAGCATCCTGATGACACCCATCAACGAGCAAATGAAAAGCACCCCGGTAATCAGGAAGTAGGCAGGGTTGATGGTGGTCCATAACTCCATGGTCTTCGTGTAACTCTCAGCCATGCCTTTGCCCATGGCTGAGAGAAACGGAGTAGTGATTTTTTCCCATTCTGGCGACTCCACCGTCTCCTTGACGATCGGCGTGGTGATAAACATGAAGAGGTTGCTGAAGATCTGCATGCATGCATTGACGAGCGAGATGATCAGCAATACGGTCATGCCTACGGGACGGCGGACAGGTTGGGCGCTCATGGGACTTATTTGTTTTTCAGGTCATCGAAAGCCAGTGGATAGTTCTTTACAAATTCCACAGACTTGGCGATCTCGGTATACATCACCTTGTCGACACGCACAAACTCTACATGTTTGCGATATTCGGCAACGAAGTTCTCGATGATCTTGGAGGATTTCAGCGGACGGCGGAACTCGAGAGCTTGGGCAGCGTTCAACAGCTCGATAGCCAACACGCGCTCCAGGTTTTCTGCCACACGCAAGGCCTTGGTGGCAGCGTTGGCGCCCATGCTGACGTGGTCTTCCTGTCCCTGCGACGATTCGATGCTGTCGACCGAGGCGGGCGTGCAGAGCTGCTTGCTCTGGCTGACGATGCTGGCAGCGGCATACTGCGGAATCATGAAACCGCTGTTGAGGCCGGGCTCGGCGACGAGGAACGAAGGCAATTCGCGCTTGCCGCTGATCAACTGGTAGATACGGCGTTCGCTGATGTTGCCCAACTCAGCCATGGCGATGGCCAGGAAGTCCAAGGTGATGGCCAAAGGCTGACCGTGGAAGTTACCGGCGCTGATGACCAGATCTTCGTCAGGGAAGATGGTCGGGTTGTCGGTGACGGCGTTGATTTCCTCGCTGAACACAGAGGCCACGTAGTCGATGGCGTCTTTGGAGGCACCGTGTACCTGCGGCATGCAACGGAAGGAATAAGGATCCTGTACGTGTTTCTTCTCCCTCTTGATGAGTTGGCTACCCTTCAGGAAGTTGCGCACACGCTTGGCAGTGACGATCTGCCCGTTGTGATGGCGGATCTGGTGGATCTGGTCGAAGAAGGGCTCGATACGGCCGTCGAAAGCCTCTAGGGAGACTGTGCCGATGAGGTCGGCCAGATAGCTCAGACGGAAGGCCTTCAACAGGACGTAGGTGCCGTAGCTGCTCATGAACTGGGTGCCGTTGAGCAGGGCCAAGCCTTCTTTCGACTGGAGGGTGATGGGCTTCCAACCGAACTTCTTGAGTACCTTCTGTGCAGGGACAATCTTGCCTTCGTAATGCACCTCGCCCAAACCGAGTAGAGGCAGCATCAGGTTGGCCAGAGGTGCCAGGTCACCGGAGGCACCCAACGAGCCTTGGTTATAGACCACAGGCAGCACGTCGTTGTTGAAGAAGTCGATCAAACGCTGCACGGTCACCACCTGCACACCGCTGTTGCCGTAACTGAGACTCTGTACCTTCAACAGGAGCATGAGTCGGATGATCTCTTCGGGAACCATCTCGCCGGTGCCGCAGGCATGCGACATGACCAGATTCTTCTGCAAGGTGCTCAGGTCTTCCTTTGAGATGCTATGATCACACAGGGAGCCGAATCCAGTAGTCACGCCGTAGATGGGCTTCTCGGGATTCTCCATCTTCTTGTCGAGATAGTCGCGGCAGTGCTGGATGCGCTTGATGGCATCGTCGCTGAGAGCGAGTTTGTATCTTTGGGTGAGTATTTCGTTTACTTGTTTGAAAGTCAGTTCTTTAGAGCTGATGTAATGGGTTTTCATTCTATTTTATTTTAAAATTGTTTCAACGAGTTTATTAGCTTCCACGACCTCCTGACGGCCTTCTTTCATCCATTTTACGGTGAATTTCTGATCGGTGATTTCCGATTCACCGGCGATGATGACCATGGGGATGCCACGCTGGTCAGCGTATTTCATCTGTTTCTGGATCTTGGCGGCATCGGGATAGATCTCAGCGTTGATGCCGTGTTTGCGCACCTGATTGAGGTATTTCAGACAATAGCGTTCTTCGTTCTTTCCGAAGTTGAGGAAGATGACCTGGGTGCTTTCCGACATGGTCTCGGGGAAGAGCTTGAGTCCCTCCAGCACGTCATAGATGCGGTCGGCACCGAAGCTGATGCCTACGCCGGAGACGTTGGGCAGACCGAAGATGCCGGTGAGGTTGTCGTAACGTCCGCCGCCGGAGATGCTGCCCATGGGGAAGTCCTTGGCTTTCACCTCGAAGATGGCGCCGGTATAGTAGTTCAACCCACGGGCCAACGTGAGGTCAAGTTCGGTTTCGATGTCCAGATCCATGTCGTCGATATAGTCAAACAACACCTCTAGCTCTTCGATGCCTTTCTGTCCGACTTCGTTGTCGAGCATGGCTTTCAGTTGGGCAAGCTTCTCACGGGTGCCGCCTTTCATGAAGAGGATGGGTTGGAGCTTAGCGATGGCTTCGGGATCGAGTCCTTTTGTGGCAAGTTCTGCATTGACGGCATCGATGCCGATTTTATCAAGTTTGTCGATGGCCACGGTGATATCAACCAAAGCATCCGACTTGCCGATGTATTCAGCGATGCCAGCCAGCACCTTACGGTTGTTGATTTTCAGTAAGACATTGATCTTCAGATTGTTGAAAACGTCGTTGACGATATTTACCAATTCCGCCTCGTTCAAGATGGAGTTGCTTCCGATGATGTCGACATCGCATTGGTAGAACTCGCGGTAACGGCCTTTTTGCGGTCGGTCAGCACGCCACACAGGTTGAATCTGATAGCGCTTGAAGGGGAAGGCAATTTGGTCGCGGTACATCGTCACGAAACGGGCGAAGGGAACAGTCAGGTCGTAGCGAAGGCCTTTCTCCGTAATCTTTCCTGCCAGTTTCAGCGATTCCAGCGGCTCGCCGTTCTGCTCCACGCCCGACATGAAATCGCCGGAGTTGAGGATGCGGAACAGCAGCTTGTCGCCTTCCTCTCCATATTTGCCGAGCAAGGTGCTGAGGTTCTCCATCGAGGGTGTCTCAATGGGCAGGAAGCCATAGCGCTTGAAGACGGCTTTGATGGTGTCAAAAATATAATTGCGGCGCACCATGACCTCGGGGAGGAAGTCACGGGTTCCTTTGGCAATACTGGGTTTTTGTGCCATTATGGTTTATTTTTCCTTGAGGATTTTGAATTTTCCGATGATCGGCAACTTCTTCATCTTACCTTTCAAAGCATTGATGATGCCGATAACGCAAAGAGCAGTCACACCACATCCGGCAATTGAATAAAGTCCGTTGAGCAGGATGAAGATCACTCTGATGGCATTGAAGAAAAAGCCAGTTTTGAACGTAATGGCTGCGAGGATAACTGCGTTAAAGAAAACGAGGATCGACAAGGCAAAGGAGAGGGCAAACAGGATAAGACCTTGATTGGTGTGGAACCTGTCGAACCTTGACTGTTTGGCTCCGAAGAGGGGTGCCAGGACGAGGATGCCTAGGTAAGCTTCAACAGCGAGGGTCTTCTCCAAAGAGTTGGGCGCAGCGTATTCTTCGAGGGGCTCTTCTTTTTCGGGTTCAACTTTAGGCTCTGGTTTCGGCTCTACTTTGGGTTCCGGTTTGGGTTCCGGTTTGGGTTCCGGTTTGGGCTCTGGTGTAGGTTGAGGAGTTGGTTCTGTTTGCGGTTCTGCACTGATAGGTGCGATGGGCGTTCCGCAGCTAGGGCAAAACTTGGTGCCGTCTTGGATTTGAAGCCCGCAATTTGGACAAAACATGGTGTTTGAGTTTTAGATATTATTATTTTTTATTTTAGTTCGAATGTTTCTCCAGGTTCTGGAATGACAATGTTATCCCAGCCTTCCTTGCGAAGTACGCGTTTGTAGTATTGCAGGGCGTCGGGATCGCCGTGGACCAGGAAGGTCTTCTTGATCTTCGAGGGATCTTGGCATTTCAGGTAATCCACCAACTCGTTGTAGTCGCCGTGACCGCTGAAGGCATCGATGGAGTAGATGTCGGCGGCGACAGTGTATTCGTTGCCGAAAATGCTGACGGTCTGAGGTCTGGGATCGGCGAGTATCTTGGCACCCAAGGTCTCCGGTGAGCAGTAGCCGATGGCCAGAATGCTGTTCTTCGGATTGGAGATGCTGTTGGCCAGATGATGCTTGACGCGTCCGGCCTCCATCATGCCCGAGGCGGAGATGATGATACATGGCTCAGTGCGGCTGTTCAGTGCTTTCGAGGCGTTGATGTCGCGAATAAAGGTCAAACTGTTGAAACCGAATGGGTCAGGGTCGTATTCGATGACGTTCTGAACTTCGTCGTTGAACAGGTTGACGTGCAGACGGAAGATCTCAGTGGCGTTGACGGCCAAAGGGCTGTCGACAAATACCGGAATCTTCTCCGGCAACTTGCCTTCGTTGTAGAAGTTGTTCAGCAGATACACAATCTCCTGCGTGCGGCTGACGGCAAACGAAGGGATGATCAGCTTGCCTCTTTTTTCAACGCAGGTATGGTAGATAATATCTAGCAAGGTTTGTTCGGCGTTGCTTCTGTCGCTATGCAGCCGATTGCCATAGGTGGCTTCGGTGATCAGGTAGTCGCAGTGCGGGAATGGCTCGGGCGAGCGCAGCAGATAGTTGTATTCGCGGCCAACGTCACCCGTGTATGCGATACGGATCATCTTGCCGCCTTCGTCGATTTCGATGGTGGCACAGCCGCTACCGAGCAGGTGACCGGTGTTGTTGAATTTTACCTTGATGTTGCTGTCGAGGTAAACATAACGGTTGTAGGCGACGCTGAGGAAGAGGTCCATACAAGCGCGGGCGTCTTTCTCCGTGTAGATGGGCTCCAGCGCAGGAAGTCCTTGCTTGCGGCGCTTCTTGTTGAACCACTCCATGTCGTTCTCCTGGATGAAACCGCTGTCGGGCAACATGATGTTGCACAAGTCCTTCGTGGCGTCGGTGCATACCACCTGACCCCTGAATCCGTTTTTGTAGAAATAAGGGATCAAACCGCAATGGTCGATATGAGCATGGGTCAGGATGATGTAGTCGACCTCCTTGGGATCAACCATAGTATTGCGGTTGGCGGCATCGGTCTCCAAGCCTTTGCCTTGGAACATGCCACAGTCCAACAGGATCTTCTTCCCGTGGTCGGTGGTGATGAGATGCTTGCTGCCGGTGACTTCCTTGGCAGCACCGATGAACTTTATTTTCATGGTTTTTTCAATTATTCAACAATGATCTTTTGTGTGGCGATGCCTTGTCTGGTCTGTATCGTCATGAAATAGATGCCCTTGCCGTAAGGAGCAAGGTCGATGACGGTTTCAGAGGCTTCGGAGTTTGCTTGATAGACGGTCTGGCCGAGGCTGTTGACGATGACCATCCGCTCTAATCCTTCCGCTTTCACGGTGATCTTTCCGGATGTTGGGTTGGGGTAGAGTTGATGTACGATGTTCGATTCGCCGACATTAGTCACCATGCAATTGACGGGATCCGCCTTGATTTCGCAGTCTAAAGTGTAGACGGCACTAACGGTATAGGAATATTCGCCGAGCGTTGTTGCCTCAACGTCATCGAAACTGTACTCATATACATAGTCTTCGCTTTCGACAGTGCCAATCAGTTCAAGTCCATCGCTGTTGCTTTGGTAAATGTTGAAATGCGTGACTTCGTAGTCGACGGCTTGGTTCTTGGTCCAAGAGATACGGTTAAAGAAGTTGCCGTTGTTCCATATATATTCGGCCTGAACATTCTCAGGGGCTACACAGAAGTAAATGCCCGTGATTTCAGGTTGGCTGACGTGGCCTTGATAGACGCTTCTGACTTGATAGGTGACAGAACCGGCGCCTTGGAAGATGTCAGTGTAATACAGTGTGGGAATGCTTTCAGCGATGAGCTCGTCTTCTCTGTAAACGTTGTATCCATCGGCATAGTCGGCGGCGTTCCAGCTGATGCGAACTTCGTTGTCAGCGACGAAGTCGGCATTAACCTCGGTAGGTGGATTCACCACGATGACGGTGACGCTGCCAGAGGTGCTCTGTCCGTTGCAAGTGACGGTACAAGTGTAGGTGGTGGTCTCTGTTGGAGAAGCTGTGGTGGTCTGAGCCGTGGGGCTGTTGACGGCGTTGGCGGGTGTCCAGCTATAGGTGTAGTTGCCGTTGCCGCCAGTAGCGTTGGCCGTCAGGCTGATGCCAGTCCATCCACCCGGGACGGGATTAGGTACGTAGATAGGATCAGAGGCGGTCACGGTGACACTCAGAGGAGCAAGGATGGTAGCCGAGGCTGTTGCCGATTTCGGTGACTCCAACCCATTGTACATGGTGGCGACCTCATAGGTATAGGTGCCGGGCAGCAGGTCGCTGTCGGTGTAAGTGGTGGCGGTGATGCCTTGTGCGAGCAACCTGTTGTTCCGGTATATCTTATAAGAGTCGGCAGGTGTGGCGGCGTTCCAGTTGAGCGTCACGTCTTGATTGTTAACCGCAGCCGTCACGTTGGTAGGTGCTGTCGGGTAGGTGATACCACCAGAGGTGATGTTGACCGTGCTGATGTAGGTGAGTTTGTTGTAGCCAAAAACGGTAAGTGTGGCTTCGCCTGTGGTGCCAGGTGCGGTGAAGGTGATGGTGGCGGTGCCACTGGTGACGACCGCTGAGCCCATGATCTCGCCATCCTTGGTCAAAGTGGCCAGAGCGCCATCGCCATCGGGGGCGTTGACGGTGAAAGTTGTCGCACCGGCATCCATGATGGAGTTGTGACTCACATTCATGTCGGCAGGCACCGCATTACGCAGGGTCAAGGTTGGGTCGCCAAATAGAATCCAGGTGTTATAAGTGCCTTTCACGGCATTCTGGCTAGCTCCTTGGTCCAACACTTTCATGGTGCCATTGATGGAGACACCACCCATGGTGTGCTTGATGTTGTTGGCTTGTTGCTCGGTCAAGATGTCAACCATCTCGTCCTGGCCATACATGGGCGGAATCCAAGGTTGAGAGATATAGGAAAACATGCCGCCGATGGCGCCCGTTGGGTTGCCGTTGCTGTTGTTGGTGGCACGCATCCAGTTCTCTGCAAAACAGCCATTTCCGCCGTAGTCGTATTTTCCGTTCAAGCAGGCTACCGAGATGATGTACGGCAGCTTGTAATCGTTGGTCAGCGCATTGACGTGCGAGTTGCTGTAGCTGAACACGCCCCAACTGGTTTCTGAGCCGTGGTTGCAGTAGTTGATGATGCTCACGCCCTCGTTGATGTGCTGGCTGATGGTTGCGGCACTTGAGGTAACACCAGTGACACCTTGGTAATCGCGGTGTACCTCAGTGTAGCCGTAGTTCAAAAGGTCATTCCTGATGTTGTCGATATGCTGATAATCATCCTCGCCATAGTGGCCGCTACCGTTTTCGCGCTTGGAGACGCCCTGTCCCACCGAAAGCCACGTGGCCGTTGCATCAAGGTCGCGCTCATAGTTCAACACCTTATTGACGTGGTTGGTTACTTGGGCTTCGGTCTCGCAGCAGAAACGGCCAACAATCACTTCGTTGTAATAATCGTTGCCGGCCAGCTGGCCATATTGTACATCGCCGTAGCCTGAATAGCCTGAATATCCTGATCCTGCGGAGATATACACGCCGGGAATCTGCGCCACGTCGCCAACGAGTAGGATGTCGGTCAGATTGGGATGTGCTGCAAAATAAGTCTGAATATAGGACTTGATGGCAGGATCGGTGTTGCCGGTGACGCTGGTTCCAACCATCGTTGTGGGGCGACCGATTTGCTTCTTCCAGGCTACAAAGGGCTCCATGGCGGCCATGAAGGCATCGTGGCAGATGATGAGCAGCTCACCGTTCTCCTCGATGGGGGTGTATTTGGCCATCGACTCCTTATAATTAATATAGCGGTGCTCGTACATGCTCTTGAACTCAGGATCAAGTGTGAACGACTTCGGGCGGTTCTCGATGATGTTACGGTTGTCCTTGCCGATGTTGTCCATGCTCAGCACCAGATGGGTGTATACCCTGAGGGTCTTGGTCACTGGATTATATTGATAAGGTGTGACCACGATGTTCTGTCCTCTTACGTCGCGGTGGATGTAGGGCTCGTCGAGCTTGGCCAGTTCAGTCGGGAAGAAGGCGTTGCGATGATAGGCCTCACCGTAGGTGTAGGGAACGTCTTCGGGGTTGATGCTGCGGGGGAAGTCGCCTTTCGAGGGGGCGATCTCCATGCCTTCATAGTCTAGATACTCTGCTTCGACAACATTAACCTGCATCAAGGCTTGGTCGCCCACGATAGTTGGAAAAACGAGCATTGGGAGGTCGGGATTGCCGACCTCGGTGCGGTTCATGGCTTTGGACGCTGTGATCACAAAGGCTTCACCTCGTGGAGTGGCCACGGCATGGCTTTGGAAGTCGGGGACCTGTATGTCGATAGTAAGGCTTGACTCAGTGGCAGTAACCAGTTTATACTGTTGTCCGATGGAAAGGAAAGGGAGCAGTAGCAGGATTGCCAGTAATCTTGTTTTCATGGTGATGAGATTTTAATATTCCAAACCGCAAATATAAAAAAAAAGTAGAGACGCAATGCATTGCGTCTCTACAAATTTGATTATCGGTAGGGAATCGTGTTATTTCACCACGATCTTCTCGATGATGACATTACCGCCTGTAGTGAGATGCAGGAAGTAGATGCCTTGGGTCATCTCGCTGCAGTTGATCTGGTGGGTGCCGTTGGCAGTGCCGTTGGCCACCATCTGACCCATACCGTTGTAAAGCACGAAGCTGTATTCAGCATCGCCGCCCTTGATGTACAGGGTGTTCTTCACAGGGTTGGGATAGATGCGGATGTTGCCTTCGGTTTCTTCCACGCCCAAGAGGTTCTCGATTGGGTCAAGGCACATGGGCTCGGAGTTGCCGTTCAGATACTGGGCGATGACACAGTATTCAGCGTAATCTGTAGGTGCGTAGTCGACATAGCGGGTTTCGGTGACTTGTGCCAACTCTTCACCATTGCGGGTGACGAGGTAGTTGACCACGTCTCTGTTGGGAGCTTCCCAGGTCAACACCACGATCAAGTTCTCGTAGTCGATTTCTGATGCCAGCTCGGTGACAGGTTCGGTTGTTCCAATGATAGGCTCACCAGCGCAGTTCACGTCGAACTCGAAGCTATAGCCTGCGCTAATATTCGAGGCAGAGGTGATTTGGTCGCCGTCTTCGTAGCTGACCGTGAACGAGCATTCGTAAGTGTAGTTGCCGCTGATCCAGCCTAAGGTCACATGGACTCCCATGCCGATCTCAAGTGTATAAGTGGCAGTGTTGCCGCTGCTGATGGTGAGATTCTGTGTGGGAGTGCCGTCGCTGAACGAAACGGTCAGCTGGTTGCCGTTCCAACCGTCGCCGTAGGAGTCAGTGAGGTCGAACACCACATTGCAGCTGTTCTTCAGGCTGCCGGTGCCGGTGGCGGTGATTTCGTTGTCGGCGACCAGGTCAAAGGTGAGGTCGATCACATCGGTGGTCGGGCATGCTTCGTCAATGGTCACATTGAACATGGCGGTTGCATTGCCTTCGGCGTCGATGGTGCCGATTTCGACGGTCTCGCTAGCGAATGTGACGTATTGGTTCTGTGAGCTGACGGTTACCACGGCGTTGGTAGCCATGTAGTGACCGACATTATTGAAGGTGACGGCGATATTTTGTGATTCGCCTGGGACGAAGCCTCCAATGCATTGGAACTCTCCGAACTCAACGATGGGAGCGCCCACGGTGATCTTGGCTTTGCCAGTCCAGATGTTGCCATCACAAGCCATGGTGACATCGATCTGGATCTTAGTGCCGTCGGCAACGCCAGGAGCTACAGTGAAAGCAAACTCGTCTTCCAGCGTGATAATCTCGTTGGCACCGAGGACATCGAATGATCCCTCGTTGTCGGTGAAGGTCAGGTTCGGGTCGTCGCAGGAGAGCGTGACGTTGGTGGTGCCGGTAGTAGGATCAACACCGACGTTCTTGAAGCTCATGCTCATCGTCTGCTCTTCGTTGACCGGAACGTTGCCGGGGGTGAAGGCGTCGACGGAGACGTAGGCGCCTTGTGCGGGAAGGACTTCCAGAGTCATCACTTCGGTGACTTTGTTGTAGCCAATCACAGTGAGGGTGATCTCACCTACGCTGTTCAAAGCTGGGAATTCAAGGTTGGCGGAACCATCGATGATTCTGGCTGAAGCAATGACCTCTTCGCCATCGTACAAGGTGGCGATGCCACTGGTGGCGTCGGTAGAGACTTCAAGGGTGCTCATGCCCAGCATCAGAACAGCGGGGTTGAGGCTGACACCCATCTCGGTGGGGATGTCGGTGCGGACCAACAAACTCGGGTCGCCAAAGAGCAGCCAGGTGTTGAAGGTCTGGTATGAGTCGTTGGGCTCCTTGTCGAGGATATCCATACTGCCGTTCAGTGAGGCACCACCCAGGGTGTGGTTGAACATTTCAGGATGACGCCATCCGGTTAGGATGTCGACCATCTCGTCTTGGCCGTACATGGGCGGAATCCAAGGCTGTGAGATCCAGGAGAACATGCCGCCGACAGCACCGGTGGGAGCACCAGTGGCGTTATTGGTGGCACGCAGCCATGACTCACCGAAGCAGGTGCCGGTGTCGAACTGACCATTCAGGCAGGCCACTGACCATACGATGGGTAGCTTGCCGTCGTTGGTCAATGCGTTGACGTTGCTGACGCTGAAGTCGGCCACGCCCCAGCTGGTCACCGAACCGTGGTTGCAGTAGTTGATGATGCCGATACCCTCGTTGGTGGTGGCGCTGATGGTGGCAACGCTGGCGTCGCCGCCGCTACCGCCGTGATGCTCGGTCACTTGAGCATAGGTGTAGTGCATGAGGGTGTCGCGGATATAGTCGATATGCTGGTAGTCATCTTCGCCATAGTGGCCGCTGCCGGCGCCGTAATAGCCGATACCCATGCCCCGATTGCCCCAAGTGGCTTCGGTGGTGATGTCGCGCTCGTAGTAGATGATCTTGTTGACTTGCACATCGGCATCAGCGGCATTGGAGACCGAAAGACGACCTACCAAGGCGTCGAGGTAGTTGTCGTTACCTTCCAGCTTGCCGAACCAGTTGTCTGATTTCTTGTCGTATGAGATCGAATAGGGTGTGAGGTCATTGTATTCACCGACCAAGAGGATGAACTCAAGGTTGTGGTTGGGATCATCGTAGATACCTTGGATGTAGTTCTTGATATTCTGTGCGTTGTTGCCACCGGCTGTGGAAAGGCTCACGAGTGTGGTCGGACGACCCGACTGGTTCTTCCATTCAACGAGAGGCTGAAGGTTTTCCATGTAGGCATCGGTACAGATGATCAGCAACTCGCCGTAGTCTTCGTCAAAGTTATACTTGGCTTCTGTGGAGCCGAAGTTGATGAAACGACGACCGTACTGGGCTTTTTGTTCCGGATCTACTTTGATGGCGCCGCTCTTGCGGGTGACTTTCGGGTTGGCACCGTTGTCGCTCACTTTAGTCATCTCCAGTGTGAGGCTTTCATACACACGCAGGGTCTTGGTCACAGGGTTGTAAGCGAAAGGCTGCACCATGATGTTCTGGCCGCGGAAGTCTCTCAAGATGTAAGGCTTCTCGAGGTAGGCCTGTGTGGCGGGCCAGAAGGCGTTCTCTTGGTACATGGCACCGTAGGTGTAAGGCACGTCGTCGGGGTTGACCTGACGGCTGATATTGCCCTTCGAAGGGGCGATGCTCATATTGGTGTAGTCGGTGTACTTGGCATCAATAACGCTGACAGTCATCTCAGCTTGGTCGCCGATGATGACGGGTACAGGATAGAAGGGAAGACTTGGGGAGCCTGCTTCAAGCATGGCTGCCATCTCGGGAACATTTACGATGAACTGGTCACCCTGTGGAGTCGCAACTCTATTGGTGCTGAATCCGTTGAGTTGGAAATTGACCACGATGCTTTCCTCGGTGCTGGAGATCAGCTTGGTCTGAGGGGCTTTCTGTGCGAAAACGCTTCCAACGAACAGGAGAGCCAGGAGAAGGGATAAGGTTTTCTTCATTGTTTTTTAAATGGTGTTTGATGTTTTTGTGAGAGAAAAAAGGAGACGGCGAACCGTCTCCTTTTGTTGGTTTTTATTCAACAACGACCTTTTGGATGTCGACTTTGGCGCCAGTGGTGACGTGCAGGAAGTAAACGCCCTTCGAGAAGTTGCTGACATTGATTTGCTTCACACCCTGAGCAACACCGCTGACCATTTCTTGACCAGTGCTGTTGTAGAGGCGATACTCGAAGCTGTCGGCTGAAACGATGTTCAGAACGCTGTTGGCGGGGTTCGGGTAGACGCTGAGGCGAGCCTCTTGGCCTTCACCAATGGCGTCGAATTCGGCAACGATAGTCGCTGTGATAGGAGTTGACAGTTGGCCATTGCTATTCATGGCATACACGGCATAGGTGTAGGTGCCATCCTTCTCAAGTTGGTCAATGTGGGAGGTCTCAGTAACGGTAGCGATGGTCTCGCCGTCACGTTTCACAACATAGTTGTCGGCATCTTCTGATGCGGTCCAGGTGAGGGTGACTTCAGAACCTTCAACTTCGGCAACGAGGTCGGTGGCAGGAGCGATGAAAGCGAAGTTGTTGACGATCGGGAAGACGATGTCGTCGATATATGCGCAGTCGTCATTGCTGTTCACGGAGTTGTCCTTGGTGTAGCTCCATTTGAAGGTGTGCTGACCCACGGTCACAGGCTGTGTGAACAGTGTCCATTGTCCAGCGCCCGACTCAACGAGTTTCTCTTGGTTGTCCATGTAGAAATGGAGCTTGTCGTAGTTGTATTCTGAGGATACTTTGTACATAAAGGTCATTTCGCCGTCAGCCATCACATCCACGGTCAGTGTCATGGAATAATCTGAACCGGCCAAGCCTTGGTTGGTTGGTTTGGCACATTTGGTTCCCTTCATTCCGCCATCGACGATAGCCCAGGCATTTGCAGGGCTGAAGGTCCAATCATCACCAAAGTTGCCACTCTCGAAGTCTTCGATGAGCACATCGTGTGTCAGAACGAAGATGCCATCGACCTCGAGGAGACCAGTGGTGAAGTTGTAGTTGACCTCGAATGAAGAGGCGGGAGCAACGCTTTCAGCCACGGTGTAGCTGGCTGTCATTTCAATGGTTTGACCGCCCTCAACAGCATCCTCGATGGTGATGGTGGAAGGATCGAAGACCAGGTCGGGTGAGCAGCTGTTGATCACTAGGGTGCCGCCGTAGAACGGAGCAGTACCAGTGTTCTTGAAGGCGAAGGCGAGGTATTTGTTGGTGTGACCGTCGACTTGGGCAACGCTTTCGACGACGAGAACGGGAGCGTGAAGTTCAATGTTGATGTTGCTTTCCCAAGTATCGGTACCGTCGGTCACGGTAACGTGGAACTGAGCCTTGGTCTTGTCAGGCACGTCTTCGGCGACACTGAATTGGAAGCCTTCGATAGTGCCGTTCTGTTCAGGATCCAGAGCGTTAAGGGTGCCTTCGGCAACCAGAAGGTCAACATATTCGCATTCGGTGGTGAGGGTGGCGGTGAGGCTGCCAGAGGCCAAGGTGCCAACGTTCTTCAGGGTAATGTCCATGTCGATGGTCTCGCCATAGTTGGCTTGCTCCACATTCATGGCGTAGTTGTCGATGGCCACGTAGGCGCCGTTCATGGCGGCGGCAGGGACTTCGGCGATGTAGGGTTGACGTTGCGGGTGGGTCACCACGATCTTGGCAGTGCCGCCAGAGGTGATAGGAGTCATCGGGATGTCGGCAGTGCCGTCTTCGCCGATTTCACCGGCACCGTAGAGCACACCGTCCTTGGAGATACCAACATAGGAACCCGGGTCGGCTTCCACAGTGTAGAAGTCCATGCCGATGGGCAGGGTGGGAAGGTGGTTCACGGTGTTCTCAATAGGATTGACGTGATACGGGCAGATGGAACCATCGCCGAGGACGTGGTAGGACTCCCAGTAGTACTGGTCGGAAACACTACCTTGGTAACCACCGGCGTGTGAGTAAGCCACAGCGAGGTTGCCGACGAACGGAACGGCTGAGATGCTGTTGAAGTCATCCTGGAATTGGGCGTCATAGCAACCCATTGAAGATTCTTCGTAGGTAGGCGGAGCGTAGAAGGTGTTGGTGGCACCAACAGCGAAATAGTAGTCCTCATACCAGTAAGAACTCGGGCAGGAGCCGATGTAGGCGAAAGCACCTTTGTTAGGAGTGATGATGAAGGTCTCACCCAAGCACTTGCCTGAGATACCCCAGTCAGCAGCCTGGCAGCAGTTACCCATAGCCCAGAAGTACTTGTCTTGGTTGGTCAGTGAGTTGACGTTGCTGTTGGTGAAGCTCGGGTCGGCCCAGCTGGTGTTGCTGCCGTGGGCAGTGTAGTTCACGAAGTTGACACCTGTGTTCATGGGCTCATAGCAGCCTGTATAAGGTTGCTCCAACCAGTTGTAAACAGTGTTGAAACCGTGTGCTTCGTTGTAATAGTAGTTCATGGCGTACTGGATGGTGGGTTTACCATCTTTCGGGTTCCATGTGGCATCCCAACCTGCGATGAGAAGGGTGTTGCCCAGGTAGGAAGGATCCGGCATGGTGTATTGCTCATACATCAAGGACTTGTCGCGGACGACTTCGAATTCGGCAACGGTCTCGCAGGTGAAACGGCTGTGGTACATGTCAGCGAAGTAGTCGTTGGCACCACCGGCAACTGCATAGTAATATAGGTCGGTCACGCACTGTGTGGCTGAACCGGTTTGTGCACCGGGAACTTGGTTCTTGTCACCGACGATGATGAGGAAGGTAGGAGTCTCGCCGTTGGCCACGCCTTCGTTGTACTTGTTGGTGATGAAGGTCTTGATGGCGGAGGCGGAAGTGCCGATTTCATCGGTGTAGTTGACATCCATGACGAAGCCTTTTTCGGTCTTCCAGGTGAGCCAAGGCTCCATGGCGTCTTCAAACATACGGTTGGCGATGACCAAGATCCTTACTGGGGTGGCCCAGAGATCTGGGTGCTCGTCGTAGATGTCACGGATGGCGCGCTCGTTGAATAGAGCGGAGTAAGCCGTTCTGAAATAGGGGCTGTAAGTATTCACCAAAGTCTGTTCGGTGAGCTCGAGGTCAGCGTTTTCGAAGGTCACTTCCAACTCGATGTTGTTGTAAACACGGATGCTGTTGGAGGCGGCATTGTATCTCAAAGCGTTGAGCTGAAGAGCGCCAACCTGAATACCACGCATGGTACCCATCACGAAGACTTCAGCAAGGGGACGTTGCTCGTCAAATCCCTTGGCGGCGTAGGCGGCTTCGTTGTAAGCAAATTTCACTTCATTCTCGCTCTTGCTCTGAGAGGGCTGTTGAGGATAGATACGCTCGATGCCATAGTCAGCGAGGTTGTACTCGGTGACGGTGTAGCTCTTGACGTTGACCACCGGGGTGGCTCCGAAAGGAACTGCAATGAGTTCACGGGTGACAGGCACTTGAGGGTCACCGATGTTACCACCAGGGACTGAGTTGCCCATGATGATTCTTGAGAAGGTGCCTCTTTCTGTCAGGACCGGTTCACTCTCAATGCTGCTGTAAGAGAATGAGGCAGTGAAGCCGGAGAGGGTGATGTCAGCGCATTCGCTGGTGGAGTTTGTGCGACCCAAGTCGATGCGGCCTTGAGCCATCATCTGGGTGCTGAACAGCATCCCGATCAGGAGGAATGCTGAGAAAAGTAAACTTGCTTTTTTCATCTTTTCTTTTGTTTGTTGATTGTTAAATATTGTTAATTACTTGATTTTCAATAGAATAGTTAAAATTCTTGATCAAAAACGGCTTCAAAAATACATATTTTTCCCAAAACAGGATGGGAAAAACACATATTTTTTTAAATTTTTTATTTAAGGAGCGTACGATAGGTCTTCTCGTTGCCAATGACTTCGAGCGCTTTCTTGATGGTGGGATCCTCGGTCAGGGTGACCTCGTAGTACTGCTGCATCTCCCACACATTTCTGGCGATCAAAGCCTTGATCTGAAGCTTGATGTATTTCTCGGAGCGCTGGTATTGCTCTTCGTTCCATTCCACCTTTTCCTTGGCGGCCACGGCCTTGAAGTCTTCCATCATTTTGTCGCTGATCTCGAAATTCTTGTTGAACTGGCTGAAATCCGGATACTCTGCCTTGAGCTTGTTGCGATACTCCATGGCGTAGTCGACGGTGTATCGGTTGAACACGCTTTTTCTGACGAGGTTGGTGTAGAGCTTGCTGTCGTAGCTGGTGTCGATAGGCATGAAGATATCGGGCATGATGCCGCCACCGCCGTATACGATACGTCCTTTGTCGGTCTTGTAACGCAGTGAGTCAGGGAAGTGGATGCTGTCGGCATGGAAGTACTCGCCGTGCTCCAGACGTTTGGTCATCTCTTTGTAATAATCTTCGGTACCGCCTTCGTAGGGACGTTGGATGCAGCGACCCGAAGGGGTGTGATAGCGCGAGGTGGTGAGGCGGACCTGTGCGCCGTCAGGTAGGTTGAAAGGCCTTTGCACCAGCCCCTTACCGAAGGAACGGCGCCCGATAATAACGCCGCGGTCATGGTCTTGGATGGCTCCGGAAAGGATCTCGCTGGCCGAGGCGGAACCTTCGTCGATGAGCACCACCAGCCGACCTTCGGTATACATGCCTTTGTCGCTACTTTTCCACTCCTGACGAGGTGAGTGGGTGCCTTCGGTGTAAACGATCAGCTGGTCGGCTTTCAAGAACTGGTCGACCAACTCGATGGCGGTGTTCAAATATCCTCCAGTATTGCTTCTCAAGTCAAGAATCAGTGACTTCATGCCTTGGCTTTGCAGTTTTTCCAAAGCGTTCTTGAATTCGTTGGTGGACTCCTGTGCGAAACGGTCCAGCTTGATATATCCCACCTTCTTGTCCATCATGAACGCGGCGTTGATGCTGTTCAACGGGATCTTGTCGCGGATGATCTCGTAATCCAGCAATTCTGGGCTTTTGCCGCGTTTCACGCTGACGGTCACCTTGGTGCCTTTCTTGCCACGCAGGTGCTTCTGCACATACTCATTGTCGACCTTTTTTCCGAAGGCATCTTCGCCATCGATTTTGATGAACTGGTCACCAGCCATGATGCCCAGTTTGTCCGATGGCCCACCGGGTACAGGACTGATGACGGTGATGGTGTCGCGGATGAGCTGGAACGTCACGCCGATGCCCTCGAAACTGCCTACCAGCGGCTCATTGGCTTTCTCAACGTCTTTCCTTGAGATGTAGGCGGAATGGGGGTCGAGCTCCTTCAAGGCGGCGATGATGGCATTCTCCGTGACCTTGTCAAGATTGACCGTGTCGGTATAGTAATTTTCGATGAGGTATAGCACCGTGCCCATCTTTTGGGCGTTCATCTGTGCATTATTCTGTGCATTAATATTTTTAATATTAAAACAAAATAAAATTATCGTAATTAATATTAATGTTTTATTTTTCATTTCTTTTCTATTTTCTTTCTTAATTCCTGACAATTTCAAACGTGTTATCTTCAAATAATTTTATGATGGTCGAACTTTTTGGTCTTTCCATGATGTTGTGATAAAGCTGGACGGTGTAGTCGACGCTTTGTTTCATCTCTTCGGTGATGTCGTTGTAGGTCAATGGGGTGGGCTGTCCCGACAGGTTGGCTGAGGTGGAGGTGATGGGGTGGCCGAGTCGGCGGATGACCTCCTTGCAGAACTCGTGGTTTACCACCCTGATGCAAATGCTTTTGTCGGCCGAGACGTTCTTGGCCAAGTTCTTACCCTCTGCATAGATGATACTCAGGGGTTTCTTGGCTGCCTTGATCAAGTCGCAGGCGATGGCGGGGATGTTGACGACGTACTCTTGCAGGCGCTCCATCGAGTCGACGAGGACAATGAGGCTCTTGCTGGCGGGACGGTGCTTGACGGCATAAACCCGGTCGCAGGCCTTGCTGTTGGTGGCGTCGCAGCCTACCCCCCAGATGGTGTCAGTGGGGTAAAGGATGGTCTTTCCAGCCTTTAGGAAAGCCACCGTGCGTTCTACTTCTTCTTCAAATTGCTGATCCATAATTCTTTATTGTTTTTTTGATAAACTTCTTAGCAGATTGTATTTGTGCCGGTTGGCTTGCCTCAGGGTGCGACAGATGTGTAACCCTGTCTTGCCATAAAGGAAGCCGCCTTTGAAAATATAGGTACGGATGAAATTAATGCTCGGGCTGAACAACCAGGGTAGGAAGCTAGTCTTCTTGCCGCGTTCATAGTACGACTTGGCGCCGAGTTCGGCAAAATGAAACTGTTGCTTGCGGAAGTCCTCGGGCGTCGCCCACGAATAATGCAGGAGGTCGCCTTTTAATAAGGTGGTTTTCGGTGTGCTTTCGTACACAAGCCATTCGTGGATCAAGCCTTCCCATCGGGCGAAGTCTTTCCTCCATATCCGTACCTTGGTGTCGGGATAAAAGCCGCAACCTTTGATCCATCGGCCGCAATAGTTGTTGAGCCGGTTCATGGCGAAGACCTCGTTGTCGGCGATCTCCCGCTCTTTCAGTGCTTTGATGGATTGTGTCAGCGTCTCCGACAAGGCCTCGTCGCCGTCGATGGAGAGAATCAGTTCATGGGAAGCCAAGCCGTCGGCAAAGTTCTTCGATCCGGAGTAGCCTTCCCAAGCATGGCTGACGAAACGGGCGTTGTATTGGGTGCAGATCTCCTCCGTGGCATCTTCCGAGAACGAGTCCACCACCACCACCTCGTCGGCGATGGGGAGAACGGACTGGAGGCAACGCTCGATGTTGCGCTCCTCGTTCATGGTGATGATCACAACGGAGATCTTGTTCATAGAATCCTTTTTTAGAGGCGCAAAGTTACTATTTTTTTGTATTTTTGCATCCTTAATATAATAGGAAAATATCTGATTTGAGCATAGGAATCCCCGTTTGGATGTTGCTGGTGGCGGTTGTGGCAGGTCTCGCCTTGGCCTCGGTGCTGTATGTCAAAAACAAGAGACAGCACTACGGCAGGGCGCTTACCATTGTGCTTTTTGTGTTGCGTTCCCTGATTGGGTTCGGCGTGGTTATGCTGCTTTTCAACCCTTACATACGTCAAAACGTCAGTGCGCCGGAACAGCCGACGGTGATCTTGGTCCACGACAACTCCGCTTCCATCGTGCTTTCCAAAGACTCCTCTTTCTTCAAGGAGGACTATCCTGCACAGTTCAATGCTTTTCGCGAAGCGCTGAACAGCGACTTTCAGGTGGATGAATACCTCTTTGGCCAGGAGGTAAGGGACTTCGATGAGCTCGACTTTGACGACCAGCTCACCGACCTCTCTGCCGTGTTGCAGCATATCGACCGCCGTTATTATAAAAGGAATGTCGGGGCGGTGCTACTCTTTTCCGATGGTATTTACAACCGTGGCTACGAGCCTTCGCTATTGGCGGAGCGCTTTGTGTTTCCTGTCCATACTGTGGTGCTGGGCGACACTATGAGCTATCCCGACCTGATGGTGAAAGACGTGCATTATAATAAAAGGGTGTCGCAGGGCTCGACGTTCCCCGTCCGTGTGGAGGTCGGCGGCGTCGACTGTCAGGGCTGCAAGGCGAAACTGACGCTCTCTGAGGATGGAAACGTCATCGCGCAGCAAGATGTCGAGGTGAGCTCCAACCGTTTTTCCAAGGAGATTGATTTTATGCTGGAGGCCGATGCCCGTGGGGATGCATCCCGTGCTGTCCGTCAGATTGAAATCGAGATCAGCGGGCTTGAAGACGAGTCGCAGTTGCTCAACAATGTGAAACGTATTTTCATTGAGGTACATGACCAGAAATATAAGGTGCTTTGTTTGGCTTATGCCCCACATCCCGATCTGGGTGCCATCAAGAGCGTGATGAACGACGATTGTGAGGTGGATTTCGTGTTCGGGCGCGATGCTATCCCTGAGCTGTCGCAATATCAATTGCTGGTGCTTCACCAAACGCCTTCCGCGCATACCGATATGGAAGCCCTGTATCAGCAACTGGAAAAGAATAAGAAGCTTCCGGTGCTGGTTGTTGTGGGTAAAGCCACCGATGTGGAGGCATTGAATAAGCTGCAGCAAGCCGTCGAGCTCCGCCGTGGCACCACCAACAGCACACTCGATGTAAAAGGCAATTTTAATACTTCGTTCGGGACGTTCACCGTGAGTGAGAAACTGCGGGAGGATGTCGGACGTTTCCCTCCGTTGGCCATGCCGCATCTTGATATCAATCTGTTGTCGGCCCACGACGACCTGTTGCTGCAGGAGGTGCTTGGTGCGAAGTCGGGGCTGCCGTTGATGACCTTTGCCAAGACCAATCGCAAGATGGTTTTCGTGTTTGGCACCAACGTCTGGCGCTGGAGGCTCGTCAACTACTATCGCGATCATAACAATGCAGTCTTCGATGAGCTGTTCTCGAAAACGCTGAAATACCTGTTGCTGAGCTCCGACGATGGATCGGCGGTGTTTGCCAAAGAGGAGTATTATAGCAACGAGCCGGTCGTGATGACTGCTGAACTGCGCAATCCCAGCAATGAGCTGATTGTAAAGTACGACCTGAGTATCCAAATTGTCAACAAAAAGACGGGGGAGACCTACGACTATATGTTTTCGAAGCGGGAACACGACTACGAACTGAATGCGGGCATCCTTCCCGAGGGTGTCTACACTTATCGCGCTGCGGTGGAGATGGTTGGGAAGAAGATTTCAATGAACGGCTCGTTCTCGGTGGTTTCGCTGGGGATCGAAGCGCAGCAACTCACGGCGGATATCCAGCGGATGCGGAGTCTCTCGTCGGCCACCAATGGCAGATGCTACACCGTTGACCAGCTGCCGCAACTGCTCGACGATCTCAAGGACGACCCACGCATCACCTCGGTGGAGCATTACGAGACCCGTTTCGAAGACCTGATCCATTCAAGATGGATCTTGTTTGTCCTCATTGGCCTTGTTGCCATTGAGTGGATATTGAGAAAAATGTTTGGAACATATTAAATACTAAAATCATGAAAATTCAAGATCAAACTGTCGTAACGATGACCTACATCTTACGCGAAAAAGACGAAAACGGCCGTATCATCCAGGAGGCCACCAAAGAAAATCCCTTCACCTTTATCTGCGGTATGCAGCAGGTGTTGCCCAAGTTCGAGGAAAACCTTATGGGCAAGGAGCCGGGTGACAAATACTGCTTCTACCTGACTCCTGAGGAAGGTTACGGCGAGCGTGACGAAGCTTATGTGATGGATCTTGACAAGGCGATGTTCATGCAGAACGATGTGTTGCATGAGATGGTGAAAGAGGGTGCTTCGCTGATGATGCAGACTGCCGACGGTCGTCCGATCATGGGTATCGTCCGCGAAATTGGCGACAAGCATGTGAAGATGGACTTCAACCACGACTTGGCTGGTGTGCATCTCTGCTTCAGCGGCGAGATCCTCGACGTGCGCGAGTCGACCGACGAGGACTTCAGCGACAGCTGCGGCGGTAGTTGTGAGAGCTGCTCAGGGTGCCATTAATCAAAAATCGTATTGTTCCCACAGCTCGAACTCGAATTTCTTGCCCTTGCTGTTGGTGAACTTGCCTTGGAAGCCGCCGCCACGACATTCCATCTGTCCGTCGAAGGTGCCTGAATGGGCGCCTTTTGGCGTATATTCTTTCAGTACGACGTGCATCGAACCGTGGGCATTGATGGCTACCATCTCGGTTTGAATCAGTTTGAACTTGGTGTTGGGTCTGTTGTTGTAGTAATAGTAGCCGATGCTGTCGCTGTCATACATAGAAAAGTTGACGAACATGGTGATTTCATACTGGCCGATCTTGCCGGTGTATTTTTGAATGTTGTCTTGTGCTTTTGCCGTTTTTACGGTACCGACCGCCATAAGTACGGTCAGGATGGTGAATAGAAGGATCTTTTTCATTATGAAAGGTTTTGTTTTATACTTTTTGCAAAGATAAGCAAAAAAGTTTATTTTTGCAATGCTGTTTTAGGAGAAAAACCTCATTTGAACCATATTAAACCCATTATAGCATGAAGAAATTCCCAAAGGCCATAGCAGCCATGATGCTAATGACGGTAGCCGTTTGCATGGTTGGATGTAAACTGATTGATTTTTCAAAGCGTAAAACGCATGAATTTGTTGACCTTGGCCTTCCGAGTGGCACGTTATGGGCTACCTGCAATGTGGGTGCTAACAAGCCTGAGGATTACGGTAAGTGCTTCGCGTGGGGCGAGATTAAGCCGAAGTCCACTTGCAATTGGAATACTTACAAGTACTGCAAAGGCGACGATGCTTCGCTGACCAAGTATTGCACTATATCCAGCTTCGGTTACGAAGAATTCGCCGACAGCTTGATTGTTTTGCAACCGACTGATGATGCTGCCACGGCCAACTGGGAGGATGGATGGTACATGCCTACGGAGGAGCAATGGGAGGAATTGTACAAAAACACCACCAACACTTGGACAACCCAGAATGGTGTGAACGGCAGGCTTTTCACTGCTGGAAATGGCAACAGTCTCTTCCTTCCTGCTGCTGGCAACCGTTGGGGCAGTGAGGTCGGTTACGCTGGTAGCTACGGCAGCTACTGGTCAAGCACGCTCGGCTTTGACCTCCCGAGTGGCGCGTGGAACTTTTTCTTCGATTTGGAGGATTGCCATTTGAGTGGCTGCCGCCGGGACATCGGTCAATCTGTCCGGGCGGTACGCTCTGTGCCTCTGAACTAATCCTTAGTCTACCTCGGCGGCAGGAGTATCATTGGTTGATCTGTCTGCTTTGATTGGGTTTCAACACGTTGAGTAAAAAATATCCAGAATAGTCTTATATCATACCATAATAATCTCACGATATTTTTTAACCTCATCTGGAGTTAGCAAGTCAAGGTTTTTTGAAGCCCATGACTTCATTGCCGTACTATAGATGTCTTCTTCCTTGAGTCCTGCGCGTTGTAAAAGTATGGAGATAAGCTCTAAATAGAGCGCTTTCATCTCCTTCGCTTTCTGTTTTTCTTCTTTTTTCGTCATGGCTCGTGCTTAATTTTTTCTGCAAAGATACAATATTTTTTGTCAAAAAGCAAGTGTTTTGAAGGAAAGTTTTTCAAAAATATGTATTTATTTGATATAGAATCAAATTCGATTACTGAAATAATAATACTTTATAGGTATTGTTTCTTTCTGTTTTTTGATTATTTTTGCAATGCTGTTTTGAAGGAAACTCTTTGAGCGGCAGACATATAAACAAAGACGCTGAACTGGCGTTTATTCGCAGGAAAAATAATTAAAATACAATCTAAGATGAATAATTTTTCAAAAATGTTAGTGTTGGCAGGCCTGCTGTTAGTGGGATGCCATCTTTCTGCTCAAACTCACCAATATGTTGACCTCGGTCTGCCGAGCGGCACGTTGTGGGCCACTTGCAATGTGGGCGCCAACAAGCCTGAAGATTACGGAAACTATTACGCATGGGGTGAGACCACGACGAAGTCCGATTATAGTTGGAAGACCTACAAATACTGCAAGGGTGACGGAGAAAAGTTGACCAAGTACAATGTTAACTCCAAATACGGTTTCAGACGTTTTGCCGATGGCCTGACGACCCTTCTGCCGTCTGACGACGCCGCCACGGCGAACTGGGGCAGTAGATGGTGCATGCCGACGGAGGCACAGTGGGAAGAGCTGGAAAAATACACCAGGGCCACATGGACAACCCGGAACGGCGTGAATGGCATGCTTTTCACCGCCTCTAACGGCAACAGTATCTTTCTGCCTGCCTGCGGCCGCCGTATGGACGGCGAGCTCGACGGCGCTGGCGGGGCTGGCTTCTACTGGTCGAGTTCGCTTAACACCAACTACCCGAACGATGTGTGGATTTTTTGCTTCGATTCGTACGGTTGCAGCACGACATACTACTGGAGGGACCAAGGTCGGTCTGTCCGTCCAGTTTTGAAAAAATAAAAAGAATCGGGCTTCACCAACCAAATGATGAAGTCCGATTCTTTTTGGGCTTGTACGTAGCGCGCTACGTCTCTACTGTTTTATTTCCTCAGTCCCGCCAGCTGCTGCTCGATCACAGCAATCTTGGCTTCGGCGTCGGCTTTCTTCTTGCGTTCTTTGTCGACCACGGCGGCAGGAGCGCCATTCACGAAGCGTTCGTTGGAGAGTTTGGCCTCAACGCTCTTCAGGAAGCCTTGGGCGTATTTCAGCTCCTCTTCCAGCTTCTTGATCTCGGCCTCCACGTCGACGCTGCCAGTGAGCGGCACGAAGAACTCGGTGCTGCCCACGAGGAAACCGAAGGCACCAGCGGGAGCCTCGGCCACATAGCTGACCTCGCTCACATTGCAGAGCTTGGCGATCACGCAGTCGAAGTCCTTGTTGGCTGTTCCCTTCACCACGAGCTGGATGGCATCGCGGAAAGCGATGTTCTTGTCGGAACGGACCTTGCGGACGTTGTTGATGACCTCCTGGGTGAAAGCGAACTGTTTCAAAAGGGCCTCGTCCACGACCTGTGCCTTGGGCTGTTGGGCGATGATGATGTCGTCGCCATCCTTGCGGTCGGCGATGGCGTGCCAGATCTCCTCGGTGATGAACGGCATGAAGGGATGCAGCATCAGCATCAGGTTCTCGAAGAACTTGATGGTGGCGTCGTAGGTCACGTGGTCAATGCCTTGGCCTTGCGGGGCCTTTACCATCTCGAGGTACCACGAACAGAAGTCGTCCCAGGTGAGCTTGTAGATGCCCATCAAGGCGTCGCTCAAGCGGTACTTGTCGATATTGTCGTTGGTCTCGGCCAGCACTTGGTTGAAGCGCGCCTCAAACCATTTCACGGCCATCTTGGCGGCCTCGGGCTGGGCGGCGTTTTCGTCCACATTCCAGCCTTTCACCAGACGCAAGGCGTTCCAGATCTTGTTGCAGAAGTTGCGGCCTTGTTCGCAGAGGGCCTCGTCGAAGAGGATGTCGTTGCCGGCAGGGGCGCTGAGCATCATGCCCATGCGCACGCCATCGGCGCCGAACTTGTCGATGAGCTCAATCGGGTCAGGCGAGTTGCCAAGCGACTTGGACATCTTGCGGCCTAACTTGTCGCGGACGATACCCGTGAAGTACACATTCTTAAACGGCACTTCATTTTGATATTCCTCACCGGCCATGATCATGCGGGCCACCCAGAAGAAGATGATGTCGGGGGCGGTGATAAGGTCGTTGGTGGGGTAGTAGTACTTGAACTCTTTGTTATCGGGGTCGAGGATGCCATTGAAGAGCGACAAAGGCCACAGCCATGAGCTGAACCAGGTGTCCAGGGCATCGTCATCCTGACGCAGGTCATTCAGCGTCAACTTGTCGTTGCCAGTCTTGGCAATAGCAAGCTTCAAAGCCTCTTCGGGAGTCTCGGCGACCACAAAACCGCCTTCGGGCAGGTAGTAGGCCGGAATCTGATGGCCCCACCACAATTGGCGGCTAATGCACCAGTCCTTGATGTTCTCCAGCCAGTGGCGGTAGAGGTTGACGTATTTGGCGGGATAGAACTTGATGTCGCCGTTGAGCACGGGTTTCAGCGCGATGTCGGCGAGGTGCTCCATCTTGAGGAACCACTGCATGGAGAGCTTTGGCTCAATCGGCACGTTGGTGCGCTCGGAATAGCCCACCTTATTATTATAGTCTTCGATCTTCTCCAACAGACCGGCTTCCTTCATGTCGATGATGATCTGCTTGCGGCAGTCCTCGCGGCTCATGCCGATGTACATGCCAGCAGCCTCGCTCAAAGTGGCGTCGTCATTGAAGATGTTGATGCTCTGTAGGTTGTGTTTCTCACCCAGCATGTAGTCGTTCACGTCGTGGGCAGGGGTGACCTTCAGACAGCCGGTACCGAACTCGATGTCGACATAGTCGTCCTCGATGACGGGGATGACGCGGTTCACCAGCGGCACCACGACTTTCTTGCCGCGCAGCCATTGGTTCTTCGGGTCGTTGGGGTTGATGCACATGGCCGTGTCGCCCATGATGGTCTCGGGACGGGTAGTGGCCACCACTGCATAGCGGTGACCTTTCTCGTCGGTGTGGATGATTTCGCCTTCAGCACCAGTAGCACCTGTGCCGTCGTCCTCGTGGAGGTAATAACGGAGATAAAACAAATGGCTGTGCTCGTCCTTGAAGATGACTTCTTCATCGCTCAAAGCTGTCAAGGCTTTGGGGTCCCAGTTGACCATACGTACACCTCTGTAAATCAGGCCTTTGTTATACAGGTCGACGAAGGCGCGGATGACGCTCTTTGAGCGGATGTCGTCCATGGTAAACGAAGTGCGTTCCCAGTCGCAGGAACAGCCCAGACGGCGCAGTTGCTTGAGGATGATGCCACCGTGTTCGTGGGTCCAGTCCCAGGCGTGCTTGAGGAACTCCTCACGGCCGATGTCGGTCTTCTTGATACCCTGTTGCGCCAGCTTGTTCACCACCTTGGCTTCGGTGGCGATGGAGGCGTGGTCGGTGCCTGGTACCCAGCAGGCGTTCTTGCCTTGCATGCGGGCGCGGCGAATCAGGATGTCCTGAATCGTGTTGTTCATCATGTGGCCCATGTGAAGCACGCCGGTCACATTCGGCGGTGGGATCACGATGGTATAGGGTTCGCGTTCGTCGGGGGTGGAGTGGAAGTAGTTCTTGTCCATCCAGTGTTCGTACCATTTGCCTTCAACTTCCTGAGGGCTGTATTTGCTGCTGATTTCCATAATTCAAAATAAAACAAACGGCAAAAATAGTGTTTTTTCGGGCATTAATTTCTATTTTTGCACCAAAATCTCGTTTCGATGATTAAAAATGTCATTTTCGACTACGGTGGTGTGCTTCTGGATTGGAACCCACACTACCTCTACGACCCTTATTTCGGTGATGCTGAGAAAGCCGAATGGTTCCTTACCAACATCTGTACCTATGAGTGGAATGCCCAGCACGACAATGGAAAACGCATTGCAGAAGGCACGGCGGAACTCATTGCCCAACATCCTGAATGGGAGAAGGAAATCCGCATGTATTATGATGATTTCATGAAGATGATGGGCGGTCAGATTCCCGGGATGGAGGAGTTTGTGAAGGATTTGAAAAGCAAGGGCTATCGGGTGTTCGGCCTTTCTAACTGGTCGGAGGAGACATTCGCTTTGGTGCGTCACGTGTATCCCGTGCTCGACTTGATGGAGGATATGGTGATTTCGGGCATCGAACGGGTGATGAAACCCGACCATCGTATCTTTGAATTGGCGTTGGAACGTTTCGGCATTAAGGCCGAAGAGACAGTCTTTATTGATGACAATTCCAATAACGTCAAGGCTGCTTGCGAAGTGGGGATCAAGGGCTTTTTATTCCAGTCGAAGGAACAGTTGGTTGGTGATCTGATGGCTATTTAGGTCAAAAAGAATTGATTTCTTTTGGTTTTTTCTGAAAAACTCGCTATTTTTGCCCCTTTAAAATATCTAATTCTAAAACTATGTTCAAAGGACATCCAAAAGGGTTACTAGCGGCAGCCCTGAGTAATATGGGAGAGCGATTTGGCTACTATATTATGAATGCCGTTTTGGTGTTGTTCCTGTGCTCGAAGTTTGGTCTTGCAGATGAGAAGGCAACGCTCATCTACTCCATCTTCTATGCGGGAATTTACATTTTGAGTTTGGTGGGTGGCATTATCGCCGACCGTACCATGAATTACAAGGGTACCATCATGACAGGTTTGGTCGTCATGGCCAGTGGTTACGTCATTTTGGCTATCCCGATTTTGGCTACCTCGACCAACATCAGCTGGTTGCTTCCGCTGACTTGCGCCGCCTTGTTCCTGATCGCTTTCGGTAATGGTCTGTTCAAGGGCAACCTGCAGGCCATCGTCGGTCAGATGTACGACAACTTCGAGGCTGAAGCTGCCAAGAAAGGCCCTGATGCCTTGCGTGAGGCCAAGGAAAAGCGCGATAGTGGCTTCCAGATTTTCTACATGTTCATTAACGTGGGTGGTCTGATTGCTCCTTTTGTGGCTCCTTTGCTCCGTAACTGGTGGTTGTCGCAGAACAACTTTGTCTACAACGCCGACCTCCCGGCACTTTGCCATCAGTTCCTGAACGAAGGTTCAGCCATGGGCGCTGCTGCCATGTCGAAGATGTTGGAAATTATTCCTTCAGCCACTTCGCTTAACGTGAATACTTTGGATTTGACTCAATTCTCAAACACTTATCTGCAGATTTTCAATGAAGGCGTACACTACTCCTTCATCGCCTCTGTGGTGGCAATGTTCATTTCGTTGACCATCTTTATCTGCACGAAGAAAAAGTTTCCCACCCCAGCCAAGAAAGTTGCTGCCGAATCGGTCTCTTATACTGCTGAAGAGAAAGCTGCCATGGCCAAGGAACTCAAACAGCGTCTGTATGCCTTGTTTGCTGTGCTGATCATCGCCGTGTTCTTCTGGTTCTCATTCCACCAGAATGGTACCTCAATGTCGCTGTTCGCCAAGGACTTCGTGAACACTTCGCTGTTCCCGCCTGAGGTTTGGCAGGCCGTTAACCCGTTCTTCGTCATTGTGCTGACGCCTATCATCATGGCGGTGTTTGGCTCTCTCGCCAGAAAAGGCAAGGAGATCTCGACGCCCAAGAAGATTGGTATCGGTATGGGTGTGGCTGCTCTTGCTTACATCTTCATCTCCGCCATCTGCGCTTCGTACGGCTATCCTTCAGCTACCACCTTCAAGGCTGAACCTGCTACTGTGACTGCTGGTTTGAAAGCTGGCCCGTGGGTGCTTATTGTTTATTACTTCTTCATGACTGTGGCAGAGTTGTTTATCTCGCCGTTGGGCCTGTCGTTTGTGTCGAAGGTCGCCCCGAAGAGCATGTTGGGTCTGTGCCAGGGTCTCTGGCTTGGTGCCACTGCCGTGGGTAACGGCTTGCTTTGGATTGGACCGCTGCTCTACAACAGCATCCCGCTGTGGCAATGCTGGGCCATCTTTGCCGGCGTGTGCCTGCTCTCGATGATCGTGATGTTCGCCATGGTGAAATGGCTTGAAAGGGTCACGAAATGATGACATTTAACGGAAATCAATAATCTAAAATCGAGTAAAAATGAAAAAGATATCATTAATAGTAATATGCGCTTTGACAGCACTTTTCTTCGCATCCTGCCAGACGGGCAAGAGAGAAGACAAGAACGGTGACACGCCCACTTCGGTGGTTGACAAGATGTATCAGGCCATCAAAGCAAATGACTTTGAGTCTGCGGCCTCGTATAATAAAATCCCGGATACCATCAAGATGAAGTTGAAGGAAGAGACGAATGTCTATCAAGAATTCCAGAACAACCCCAAAATTAAAGACAAGAAAGATGTTAAGGTCATTATCACGGGCGATGAATGGAGAACTTTCTTGATTAATAAGATGCAAAACCAAAGCAAGGATTATTCCTTGGATAGTTGGGAGATTGTTTCTGAAGAGATTTCAAAAACCGATCCCAATTCGGCAAAGGTCAAAACGACAATTCATATCACCAATAAAGGTGTCGCTTCCGAAGCCGACTGCTCGTTCCCGCTGAAAAGAGAAAACGACGAGTGGAAGATCATAGGTTAAAAAATTTGACCTTATCGTGATCGAAGTAGGGCTGCCACAATTGTGGCAGCCCTACGTTTTTTTTCTTATTTTTGCAGCCAAATCACAAACTTATGTCACGAAACGAACAAGAACTTCAAGGCGTAACGTTGCTGGGAAACCAAAACACCCAGTATAACTACGACTATACCCCGGAGGTGCTGGAGACCTTCGAAAATAAGCATCCGGAGAACGATTACCTGGTGACGCTCGACTGTCCCGAGTTCACCTCGCTGTGCCCCAAGACGGGCCAACCCGACTTTGGACACATTATTATTAATTACATTCCACGTACACTGATGGTGGAGAGCAAGAGCCTCAAACTCTACCTCTTCAGTTTCCGTAACCACGGTGACTTTCACGAGGATTGCGTGAACATCATTATGAAGGACCTGGTCAAGTTGATGGACCCCAAATATCTGGAGGTCATCGGACTGTTCAACCCTCGTGGCGGCATCTCAATCAAGCCCTTCGCCAACTACGGAGATAGCGAACATCAGGATATGGTTAAACAACGTTTAACGTCAGCCTTCCATAACTCATGAAAGATGCGGTAATTATCATATCAGGTGGTATGGATTCCACCACGATGTTATACGAATACAAAGATGACATCGCCTTGGCCATCACCTTCGACTACGGCTCCACCCAGAACGGCCGTGAACGTATTTGCGCCATCACACATTGCCAGCGACTGGGCATCAAACACATCGTGGTTCCGCTTGAGTTCATGCATCGTTACTTCAAGAGTGCCTTGCTGATGACTGCCGATGACATCCCCGAAGGGAACTACGACGACGAGAATATGAAGTCGACCGTGGTGCCGTTCCGTAATGGCATCATGCTGGCCATCGCAGCAGGCATCGCGGAGAGCAATGGGCTGAAACGGGTGATGATCGCCAACCATGCCGGCGACCACTCCATCTATCCCGATTGCCGCCCGAGTTTCGTTAACGCCATGTCGGAAGCGATGTCGGCGGGAACTTACGAAAACATCACTGTTTGGGCACCTTACACTTACCTGAGCAAGAAGGAAATCGCCGAACACGGCAAGGCTTTGGGATTGGATTACAGTGAGACCTATTCCTGCTATAAAGGCGGTGAGAAACACTGCGGCAAATGCGGCACTTGCCGCGAACGCATCCAGGCATTAAAGGATGCCGGAATTGAAGACCACACCGAATACGAAAACCAATAGCATATGTATTACGTCAGAAAAACCTTAGAAATCTCCGCCTGTCATCAGCTTTATCTCGACTACGAGAGCAAGTGCGAGAACCTCCATGGCCACAACTGGAAGATCAACGTGTATTGCCGTGCCGAGCAACTCGACAGCAATGGCATGGTGTGCGACTTCAACTTGATCAAACGCTTGATCCACGGCAGGATAGACCATACCAACATCAACGACGTCCTCGACTTCAACCCGACAGCCGAAAACTTGGCCAAGTGGATCGTCGACACAGTCCCGAACTGCTACCGCGCCGACGTGTGGGAGTCAGGTGCCAACAAGGCTTCTTATATCAAGGACGATGCCCCGCAGGGGTTTGATTGATTGTTGAGTTGTTAGGAGAAGAACAATTCAACAATTCAACAACTCAACAAAAATGCTCAGGATTAATGAAATCTTTTATTCCCTCCAGGGCGAAGGCTTCCATACGGGGACGCCTGCGGTCTTCGTGCGCTTCAGCGGATGCAACCTCCGCTGTGCCTTCTGCGATACCCAGCACCAAACAGGGAAGATGATGTCCACGCGGGCCATCATTGATGAAATCAACCAATATCCCAACGCCCCGTTGATCGTCCTGACGGGCGGCGAACCTTCCTTGTTCATCGACGAGAACTTTGTGGCGGAGCTGAGAATCAAGACCTGTAAGTATATCGCCATCGAGACCAATGGGACACGTCCTGTCCCTGATAATATCGACTGGGTGACACTTTCGCCGAAAACCGGATTCGAAGGGGGAGATGCCGAGCCTTGTGTTTTAAAACAATGTGACGAACTGAAGGTGGTTTATCTCGGTCAAGACCTAAAGCAATACGATGGCATCAAGGCAGCTCACCGCTTCCTTCAACCTTGTTTTTCTGATAACGAGACACAACGCCAAGCCAACATGAAGGCCTGTGTGGAGGCGGTGCTTCAAAATCCGGGCTGGCGGTTATCCCTCCAAACCCATCGGATTCTGAACATTCGGTAGTTTAATGCCCGCTGTAAATCAAAAAGACGGCAGGTTTTTTATTCAAATCTCCTTTGAATTTCTTCCACTCGGCCACGTCTTGGCTGATGATCAGCTCATCTTCGCAGGTGAGGTTGCAGGCGACGCACACCCGTGTGCTAGGGTGGAGGTTCTTGCATAGGTCAGCCAGCATGGCGTTGTTCCTAAAGGGCGTCTCGATGAAGAGCTCGGTCTCGTTGTTGGACATAGAGCGACGTTCCAAGTTCTTGATGGCGTTCTGCCGTTCGGGGCTCTTGATGGGCAGGTAGCCGTGGAAGGCGAAGGCTTGTCCGTTGAAGCCTGAGGCCATCAGGGCCAGGATCATGGCATTTGGGCCGACCAGCGGAACCACCTTAATACCGGCACTATGGGCCAGGTCGACCACTAGGGCGCCGGGGTCGGCCACGCAGGGGGTGCCGGCTTCCGACATCAGCCCCATGTCCTTGCCGTTGAGGCAGGGGCCGAGGTGTTCCATCAGGTCGAGGTCGTGGGCGTTGTGCTTGTCGAGTTCGATGAATTCGATGTCATCGATGGCGCAGTCCATGCCGATGCGGCTCAGCACACGGCGCGAGGTGCGGGTGTTCTCTACCACGAAATGCCGTAGACGTTTGACAATGGAAAGAGTGCCTGCAGGCAGTACCTGCTCCGGCTTGGTGGCCCCAAGCAGGTTGGGCACCAGATAAAGTGTTCCGAAGGTCATTTAGATGAGTATTTTCTTTTCCAGTTCAGCCATCATGGCTCTAAACTGCTTGTCGGTGTCAAGACGGTCCGACACGGTCTTGCAGGCGTGGTGCACGGTGGCGTGGTCCTTGCCGCCGCACTGCTGCCCGATGACGGTCAAGCTGCAGTTGGAGTATTTCTTGGCGAAGAACATGACCACCTGACGGGCCTGTACCACCTCGTGCTTACGGGTGTTTTGCGAGAGGATCTCGATGGGCAGCGAGAAATAGTCGCACACCACGTTCATGATGTATTCCACCGACACCTCCCTCACCGAGTTGCGGATGAAACGCTCGATGATCTCCTGGGCCAGCTCGATGGTGATGGCTTTCTTGTTGAGCGACGACTGGGCCACCAGAGAGATGAGCACGCCTTCAAGTTCGCGGATGTTGGTGCGTACGCTTGTGGCGATGTAGTCGATGATCTCGTCGGGAAGCACGATGCCGTTGGTGTAAAGCTTGTTCTTCAGGATGGCGTTGCGCGTGGCGGCGTCGGGCATCTGAAGATCGGCGGTGAGACCCCATTTGAACCTCGAGAGCAGCCTCGGCTCCATGTCCTGCAGGTCGACAGGCAGCTTATCGCTCGTCAGCACGAGCTGCTTGCCGTTCTGGTGTAGGTAGTTGAAGATATGGAAGAAGGTCTCCTGGGTCTTCGTCTTCTTCGACAGGAACTGGATGTCGTCGATGAGCAGCACGTCGATCATCTGGTAGAAATGCACGAAGTCGTTCAGGTTCTGGTTCTTCGAGGCGTTCACAAACTGGTTGATGAACTGCTCGGCCTGCACGTACAATACGGTCTTCTCGGGGAACTTGTGTTTCACGTGGAGTCCGATGGCGTGGCAGAGGTGAGTCTTGCCCAATCCAGTCTGGCTATATATTAATAAGGGGTTGAAGGCGGTCTTGCCGGGGTTCTCGGCAATAGCCAATCCGGCCGAGCGGGCCAGTCGGTTGCAGTCGCCCTCGATGAAGTTGTCGAACGAATAGTTCTCGTTGAGCTGCGAGTCGATCTCCATCTTCTTCAAGCCGGGGAAGATGAAGGGGTTGACGGGTGCCGTCGTGATGCTCTCAGGTGCAGGACGGCCCAAGGTGTTGTTCTTTGTGTCGTCGCGGTTGGTGCCGGGCATCACCACCTTGTAGGTGGGGTCGCTGCCGTCCATGATGATACTGTACTCCAGTTTTCCGTCGGTGCCCAGCACGCGTCGGATGGTCTTCTTCAACAGGTCGAGGTAATGCTCCTCGAGCCACTCGTAGAAGAATTGACTCGGTACCTGGATGGTCAGCACGTTGTTCGAAAAGCCGATGGGCACAATGGGGACGAACCACGTCGCATAGGCTTGCTCCGAGGTGTTGTCCTTGATGATTTCAAGGCACTTTCTCCATATTTCATTGTGACTTTTCAGCATAAAAACCAAGGCGCTTTTTTGAAGCGAAATGGGACTGCAAAGATCGAATGAAAAAAGTTAATAAAAAATTTTTTTTGCTATTGACTTTATACTTTTTTCACCGTAAATTACGAGAGTTTGATGTTGTATATTTTTAATCAATTCGTAATTTATTGATTTACACCGTTTTAATGTATTTTACAGTGATTCCGAAAATGTTCTTAAATTTGGCTACAATTCTGTCGGCTTCGCTTTTCCTTGTTGAAAACTCCAAATAACAGTCCATCTCGAAGCACGGGTTTTGCTGCTCCAGCCCTTCCTCTTTCATCACCCGCATCACGTCGTTCATGAGAGGGTAGGCAAACTCGAGACTGTACACTTCGTCGACGGTCTTTTCGATGATGGTGGCGTTGTCAAGGGCATCGCGCGCTGCCGTCTTATAGGCGTTGATGAGTCCGCTCACTCCGAGTTTGATGCCGCCGAAGTAACGCACCACGATGACACATACGTTGGTGACATCCGTCGATAGGATTTGGTTGAGGATAGGCTTTCCGGCGGTGCCCGATGGCTCACCATCGTCCGACGAACGGAAACAGCTTTTGTCGGGGCCGATCATATAGGCGTAGCAGTGGTGACGGGCATCGTAGTATTTCTTCTTCACCTCGGCAAGGGCCTGTTTCACCTCGTCTTCACTGGTCACGGTGAAGGCTGAGGCGATGAACTTGCTGCCTTTCTCTTTGTAAAGCCCTTCGCCAGGCGCCGAAAGCATTTTATAAGTATCGTCGAACATCATAACTTCACCGTTATTAATATGACAGCAATGATTGCGATGGCCAAACCAAGATAGTTCTTCCAGGTGAGCTTTTCCTTGAACAGGAGCCAGCCTGACAAGGCGGAGAGGCATACCACGCCGATGTTGTAGACGGGGAACATCACCACGTTGTCGAACACCCGCATGGCTTGGTAGATACAACAGGTAGAGAAGAAGTTCACGGTTCCCAATGCCAGTCCTCCGAGGGCACTTTTCCATTGCCATTTCGACTTCTTCGTAATGAGGTCGTAGGCTACGAGGGCCACGCCGAACAGGAAGGAGATGAAATAGACGAAGGCGATCATGGGAATCATGTCGCTCGAGGTGTTCTTTTGTTCGGTCATCTTCATCAGGATGTCGCCGATGCCGGTGCTGAAGAAGATGAACACGGGTAACAAGGCGATGCCGATGGCGCCCTTCCCGGTTTTGGACGCAGTCTTGTCTTTTCCTCCAACCACCAGAAACAGGGCAACTAGGGCCAGCACAATGCCGATGCCCGATACCCATCGCAAGTCTTCTTTTAGGAAGAGAATGCCAAACAGGGTGGGGATGACCACCGAGAGTTTGCTCGACAGGGAGGTGATGGTGACGCCGGAACGCTGGCTGGATTCTACAATCAGTACATAGGTGAGGATGAACCAGAACCCGAGGATCAGGGTTAGGCCGAACCAGGGTTGTTCACTCGGCGTTGCCCAAGTGCCCTTGGAAATGCCCATTGCCGTGCCAATCAGTGCCGATGTAGCATAGTTCCAAGTCAAGGCTTGGTGGTTGTCGAGGTTGAACCGTCCGAAGATTCGCATGACCACGAAAACGGCGGTAGAGAGAATGATGGCTAAAATCAAATATATCATGCGGCAAAGATAAGAATTTTAAGAAGTCAGAAGACAGAAGTAAGAAGAAAGAAGTATTTTTGCGGTATGATAGGTTTTAACCTCAATAAAACAAAACGGCATTTCATCGAGATGCTCGCTGAACGCTTTCCTCAACGTGAGTCAGAGCAGCTGATGCGTATTTTGCTGGAGGACCTCTTCGGCATTGACCAAAAACGTCAGCTAATGGAGCCAGGGCTGCGGATCGACGAGCTCCAGTATGCACAGCTGGAGCACGCTGTGAAGCAGCTGATGGAGGATATCCCCGTGCAATATGTCACAGGTAAGGCTTACTTCGACGGGCTGCTGTTCCATGTGGATGAGTCGGTGCTGATCCCCCGTCCTGAGACGGAGGAGCTGGTGCAGCTGGTGGCTGACAAGCTGCCCTCTGACAAGCCCTTGCGCATCTGGGATGTCGGCACGGGATCGGGATGCATCGCCATCGCCCTGGCCAAACGTTTCCCAATGGCGGAGGTCGTTGCTTTCGACGTCTCTGAAAAAGCCCTTGAGACGGCGCGCGGAAATGCCATTTTAAATAAGGTACAGGTAGAGTTCGTATGCGACGATGTGTTGCATCCCCAGTCGGAAATCTGGCAGCAGTCCGTTGACTTGGTGGTGAGCAATCCGCCTTACATCCGCGAGAGCGAAAAAGCAGCTATGGAGCGTAATGTCCTCGACCATGAACCACATAAAGCGCTCTTTGTTTCCGATAAAGATCCACAAATATTTTACCGCCAAATCCTTCTTTTAGCCAGGCCTTGTCTCACCCCTGGAGGTGTCATCTGGTTTGAAATCAATGAGATGCTAGGGGAGGAGATGCTCCAACTAGCTCAGGAGATGGGTTTTGATGCAGAAATCCGTAACGATTTTCTTGGGAAATCAAGATTTCTTTCTTTATCTTTGCTTCCAAATCAACATTAAATTTTTAGCCTATGAAAAAACTATTTACACTTTTTGTTCTGCTGTTCTCATTCATGGGATTGGCGAACGCCCAAAACACCGAAAACCGCGACGGCCAGTGGTATTACTATGACAACGGAGAATACCTTGGCTATTATTCAGACATTAGTGAGTGGGGTATTATGCTTCCCGCAGGAAGCTATGTCGGTAACACTCTTACAAAAGTCTCCATATTTGATTGTAACACAGGCAATCAGCCTTTTTATATTGATGTCAATTATGGGGAAAATGAACCCTCAGCTTTCGTTGGTCGAATAGGTGTAGGCTCTGGTATCTTCACGGGATCCATGGATTTTGTGGATTTTGCTTGTGATATACCGATTGATCCGTCAAAGAACGTTTGGATTATTGTAGATAGTTATATGCCCTATTTTGGCGTGCTAAATATACCTTATTGCACCAATCAGGGGGATCCCAATGGCAGATGGATATACAGTGGCGGTGAATGGGGTATTGCTGAAACCAGTAACAACTTCATGCTCCGCGCATACTTTGAAGAATCCACGCCGTTGAATTACATCGACGATATCTATGTGGACGGCTTCACCGCCCCTGTCTGGGGCGCGCAAGCCGATTTCGACCTCACGGTGCCCGCTGGTGCCCACTATGCCGTGGACGAGGTGAAGTGGTGGTATAGTACTGGTCAACTGATGCCCGGTGATGCTTTTGACTTTGAGGGGTACTATCACATGGAGGTTAGGCTTTCTCCGGAGGAAGGCTATGCTTTCAGCCCAGGTGCCACGGTTTACTTCAACGGTGATGCCACAATCAACGATGCGGCTCATAACCAGATTTTCGATGGACGTTTAAAGGCCTCAACCATTTCTTTCCATGTAACCGCTCCTTCCGGTGATTTGTCGTATGACTTTGAGGACGGCACCCTGCAAGGCTGGTTTAATATTGACGCTGACGGCGATGGACACGGCTGGACGCTTGTTAGTGGCTCGGGCCACAACTCCAGCGGTTTCGTCGCCTCGGAGAGCTACGATGAGAACACCTCCATGGCACTGGATCCCGATAACTATCTCATTTTGTCTGATGTGAAGCTAGGTGGCAGCATCAAGTTCTGGGCCTGCGCCGAAAACCAATATTATCCCGAAGAGCATTTTGGGGTGGCTGTCTCGACAACGGGTACTGACCCAGAGTGCTTCTCCAACATCCAGGATTGGACCCTTACCGCCAAACAAGGCTCGTGGCATGAGTACACCGCTGATTTGGGCGCATTCGAGGGTCAAACGGGCTACGTGGCTATCCGCCACTACAACAGTGCAGACAACTACCGCCTCAACATCGACGACATCGAGTTTGTGGAAGGCGGCGTGACTCCCCAGCCCACTGCCATCACCGAGATTCGCTTGAACGGCTTCACGGCTCCTGTATGGGGTGCGCATCCTGACGTCGAGCTGACCGTGCCTTCCGATGCACATTATACCATCAGCGAGGTCACATGGTTCAATAATGATGGTTCCATCACCGTCACCCCTGAAACGGTTTATGACCAAGAAGGCGTGTATTACATGAAAGTCATACTGGCTCCCGCCGAGGACTATGTCTTCGACGAGGAGGCCACGGTTTATTTCAACGACGACGCTTCCATCTGCGACGCGGGGTATAACCTGATTCTTGACAATGGGAATTTCAGGACCTTTACTGTCGACTATGAAGTGACGAATCCTTCTACGACTTGCACTATTACGGCTGAGCCTAACCCGACGGAGGGCGGCACGGCGACAGGCGGCGGCACTTTCAATAAAGGCGAGACCTGCACCTTGACCGCCACGGCCAACAGCGGCTACCAGTTCGTCAACTGGACCAAGAACGGCAGCGAGGTGTCGACCAACGCCACCTATAGCTTTACAGTGACGGGGAGCGGCAATTATCTGGCCAACTTCTTCCCGACGCAGACCAAGCTCTATACTTTGACGGTGCAGTGCAATCCCGCCGAGGGTGCGGTCACTGGCAATGGCACCTACGCTGCGGGTACCGTGGTCGAGGTGCAGGCCATCCCTTACAAGGGCTATGCATTCGACCGTTGGAACGACGGCAACACGCAGAACCCGCGCAGCGTCACTCTCGACAATAACATGACTTTGGTGGCCTTCTTCAAGAATACGGGTGTCGGCGAGAGCGGCGTGACCGCCCTCAGGGTCTATCCGAATCCCGCCAACGACAACCTCCACATCGAAGGCCTCGAGGCCGACACCGAGGTGCAGTTCTACAACAGCCTCGGCATGATGGTGAAGGCCGTCAACGTTGCTGCCGACCAGGAGGTCAACATCAGCGACCTGGCCCCGGGCATGTATGTGATCCACTGCGGCCAGCAGATGCTGAGGTTTGTGAAAACAAATTAATCCCGTTCGATTACAATAAAGAGAGGGTGACCTAATTTTTTGGCCACCCTCTCTTTTATTTTATGGCTTTCCTTTTATTTCATCGTTTTCCTTATCACCATCCCTTGGTCGGTCATCAACCTAACCACGTAAATCCCTTCGGGGAAACGCTCCAGGATGGATGCGGAGATGTCTTTGTCGGCATTGCCGTCGTAGACCACTTGTCCAAGTGCGTTGACGATGGTGATGTGGCGGATGCCGGTGATCTCGGCGACAGGCTCTTCAACGGCCATCACGGTCTTGTCGAGGCAGTCGGACCAGGCGATGTTTAACCCTTCGTCGTTGCTGATGCCGTATTTATATTGGCCTATGGGTAGGGCGTCCCAGCCATAATCCACATAATGGGCCTCGGCAACCTTTTCGGCGATGAGCTCGGGAGTACCGCCATTGCAGTTGTCGCGGTAGATGCTGAAAGGGTTGCCTACGGTGATGTCATCGATATAGAAAGCGTTTTCGTATTCACCTTCGGCGAGCTGGTTGACGTATTTCCATTGAAGTTGGTGGCTGCCAGGGTCAAGTGTAAACGAATAACGGGTCCACGGCACCTCATCTTTGATGGTCTCGCCCTGCTGCACGTTGTCAATCAAGAAGCCACCCCCATTGAGTGGGAAGCAACTGATACGGGCTTGGTAACTGATGACGCAGGTGACGGGGACGTTGACACCCAAACTGAGGCTACTGGAGGAGAACATCCCAGTGTTGGTCGACTTGGCGCTATACACGCCTTCGTAGGGGTTGTTGGTGCTGACGACCCATGGACTGGTGGCATCGTTAAACCACATGTTTTGGTAGAAGTCGCCCGATTCGAAGCCGTCGACGATGCTGCTGGGCATATTCCAGGTGAGGTCCACGCGCTGGTTGTTGATGACCTCGGCCTCGATATCCACGGTTTTATTGACATAGACGTAGTTGGAAGGCAAGGTGGTGAGCCCGTTTTCGAGGACAGCATTGACATAATAGGTGTAGCTGCCGCCATAGCTCAGATGGTCGGTATAAGAAGTGGAGGTGATGTCGTTGCCGATGCGAAGTCCGTCGCGGTATACCTCGTATGAGACCACAGAAGCGGGGGCTTCCCAACTCAAGTTGACGGTCTCCCCGTCGAAATCGGCAGTGAGGTTGGTGGGACCGTGGTAGAATAATGCATTGACGGCTGCCAAGGCGTCGATGCGGCCTGAGCCGGTGATGTTGTTTTTCTTGTAGTTGCCGATCTTCACGGCGGTCAGCTCGATGATAGAGTCGAGCTCAGCGGGTGTCAGCTCGGGATTGGCTTCCAGCAGCAAGGCCATAACCCCAGCGGTGCAGGGGGTCGCCATCGAGGTACCGTCGTGGGCCTCATAGGCGGTGTTGCTCGGGAAGCCGAGTGAGATGATGCTGGCCCCCGGAGCGGAGATGTCAGGACGGATCAAGCCAGTCATGTCGGGGTCGCCAACTTCATAGGGATAGTCGTAGTACTCGCCGATGTTGGCGCCTTGAGTCCAGGTTACAGGGCCTACTGACGAGAAGCTGCTGTGCTTGTCGTTGGCATCGGTGGCGCCGACGCACACCACGGCGGTGTGTCCTCCGTGGAGGGTTTGGTCGGGATGGAACCATGGTGGGGGACAGTTGCCCGGAGCCTCGATATTGAAAGGCTTCGGATAGGTGTATTGGGTGTCGCCGACATTGCCAGCGGCCACTGCGGCCACCACGCCGGCGTCGAGAACGGTCTCGTACAGCTGCCTGAAGAGCGCATAGCCACCCGTCTCGGGGTCACCGAAAGAGCAGCTCAAGATGTCGGCCCCATGGGCCAGGGCGAACTCAATGCCTTCAATGATCTGTGCGTCACCGCCATAGCCGGTCTCGTCCATGATCTTCACCGCCATAATCTTGGCTCCCGGGGCGATACCCGTTTGGGTTCCTGCGTTGCCCTGTCCGGCCACGATGCCGGCACAGTGGGTGCCATGCATGTAATCATCCATAGGGTCGTTGTCGTGGTTGACGACATCATAGCCGTGATGAGGGAACTCAGGACCTCCATCCCACATGCTGCCCGCAATGTCAATGTGGTTGTAGTTCACACCCGTATCGAGTATGGCTACGACGACACCATTGCCAGTATATCCTGTCGTGCCGTTGTAGTTCCACACAGCAGGAGCGTTCACCTTGTCCACATGCCAAGCATTGTCTTTCGATTCCACAGGATAAGACTTCTCGTTCTCGGGGAGCATCCTTCTGAGTTCGTCGTGATAAACAAAGGCTACATCGTGGCGAGCCTCCAATTGCATGATCACCTCATCGGAGGCCATGCATGCGAAGGCGTTGACGCTCCAGAAGGGCTTGATGTCTTGGACTTCATTGCCAAGACTTCCAACGAAGTCAAGCGCATCGGCTTGCGAAGCCTCGCAAAAAGCCTGAAGTTCATTGATGACAAACTCGCGCCGTTGCGCCTTGTCCATAAACGGCGTTCTCCGGCTGAGTTCCACGTTGTCGTACTGTCGTTCCATCACCACAATCACGCGATGGAGTTCCTTGTCCTGTCCGAACATCACGCTGGCGCACAGGGCAAAAATCAAAAGTGTGAATATTCTTTTCATAAGAAAAACCTAAATTGCCGCAAAATTACAAAAAAAAACCTAATTTTGCTGCGGCGATGAGAGAAGACTGTCGCGGGTCGGGAAAGCCGGCGCGAGGAAAGTCGGGACAGCACAGAGCACCGTACTTCCTAACAGGAAGGTGTCCGCAAGGGCAACAGCAAGTGCCACAGAAAAATATACCGCCCCACAAGGGTAAGGGTGAAAACGTGAGGCAAGAGCTCACGCGGCGGATGGCGACATTCCGCTGGGGTAAACCTTACGGGTTGCAAGCCCGAATATAGAGACAAGGGCCGACGTGTCGACCGAACGGGCTGCTCGTCCGTCGTCTCAGGGTAGGGCGCTTGAGCCTGTGGGTGACCGCAGGCCTAGAGAAATGACAGTCGCCCCGAAAGGGGAACAGAATCCCGCTTATGACTCTCATCGCCTTTTATATAAAATAAATAAGGCGTATGCTCGTTATATCGAAGTAAATCCGTACACTATGAGAAAGATTTCCTCAGTGATAGCCCTGTTTTTGTTGCTGTGCGCGGCCCCCATGCTGCGAGCGCAGAAAACGGCTCCCCAATACGAACCTGAATCCCTTTACACGCAAGGCCTGACGCTGTTCCAGAACGGAGCCTACGGCGCCGCCATTGAGTCGTTTACCCAATATCTCGATGCCGTCGGCGACCTCAAGCTCCAGAAGTCGGTCGATGCCCAGTATTACATCGCCGTCGGCGCCCTTTATGCAGGCCGTAGCGATGCTGAGGCCAAAATCAAGACATTCGTGGCCGACAACCCAGGTAGCGTCTGGGCCAACCACGCCAACTTCCTCTACGCCAACGTGCTGTTCACCAAAAAGAAATACGCCGATGCCCTGGCACTCTATAAAAATACCCTGCCGACGTCATTGACCAGTGAGGAAGCCCAGCAGCTGCAGTTCAACATGGGCTATGCGTATCTCCAACTCGACGAGATCGACAAGGCCTTGCCCATCCTGCAAGGAGCTGCGCTCAACGAAGGGAAGTTCCAACAAGATGCACAGTATTATTACGCCCACATCCAATATCTGAAAGGCAACGACCAGGAGGCACTCCGGTTCTTCGAGCCGCTTCACGACCATCCTGTCTATGCCAAAGCTGCCCAAGCCTGTACCATGCAGATCAATCATCAGAACGGTGATTGGGAGGCGGTGCTGCGCGATGGCCCCAATGTCGTGCGTAATGCCGAAAAAAAGCGCCAAGGGGAGCTGGCTCTGCTTGTCGCTGATGCCTATTTCCAGCAGAAGGATTACAGTAATGCGCTTGTATATTACACCTCCTACAACAAAAGCGGTTATAGTCACGCCATGTCCCGCGAGGTGCCCTACCAGATTGGCGTCTGCAGGATGAAGACAGGTGACGTCAAAGGAGCTATCGGCGACCTTCAGAAGGTTGCTTCCGACAAAGATACCATCGGGCAGTATGCTTCTTACTACTTGGCTTCGTGCTATGCCGACACCGACCAGCCCAAATACGCTCGCAATGCCTTCTATACCGCTTATTCGGCAGGATTCGACAAGACCATCAGCGAAGACGCTTTGTTCAACTACGCCCGTCTGAGCCTCATCCCGGGCACCGACCCGTTTAGCGAGGCGGTGGCCCAACTCGATGCCTTCGTGGCCGAGAACCCGCAGTCGGACCGCCGTGCTGAGGCCGAGGAGCTGGCCGTTTACCTGCTCCTGAACGCCCAACGTAACGATGATGCCCTCGCCCGTCTGGAGAAGATGCGTCAGATAAGCCCCGAGCTGAATTCAGCCTATGACGAGCTGCTCTTCGCCACTGGCATTGAGCATTATCAAGGGAAACGCTACGACAGGGCCCAGGCCTGCTTCTCCAAGATCATCAACAGCAAACAGTCGGGCAGCCGGAAGGTCGAAGCCACGTATTGGCTTGCCGAGTCGGCCTATGCCGCTGGTGACTTCTCCACCGCTGAACGCTATTTCAAGCAGGTGAAGAGTAATGGCGCTTCCAAACGCGAACTGACCACCATGGCCGACTATGGACTGGGCTATATCAGCTACCAGAAACCCGACTATGACGCCGCCGTGAAGTACTTCAAGAACTTCGTTCAGAACTGCGACGGCAAAAAAAGTGACCTTAAGAGCGATGCTTACATCCGGCTGGGCGACTGCTACTTCGTTGATCGTAGCTACAACGAAGCCATCAAATACTACGATCAGGCTACCAAGATCAACAAGCGTAATGCCGACTACGCCCTATTCCAGCAAGGACTCTGCTATGGCGCCAAAGGCAACTCGAAACAGAAGATTAGTTTGCTTGAAACGGTGGTGAGCACCTATCCTTCTACCAGCTATTACGACCGCGCGCTCTTCGAGATCGGTAACACGCAGCTGGTCTATGGCGACAAAACCTCTGCCATCACTTCCTTCAACCGTCTCATCAAGGAGCGCCCACGTTCTTCCTACACCCGCCAAGCCATGATGAAGGTGGGCATGATCTATTATAACAACAATCAATACGACCTCGCGCTCACCAACTTGAAGAAGCTAATCAATGATTATCCCAACACCGACGAGTCGCGCGACGCCATGTCGATTGTCCGTAATATTTACATGGAGCAAAACAACCTTAACGAGTACTTCCGCTATGCGGAGGAATCGGGCTCGGGACAGGTGCAGGTGACGCAGCAGGACTCGCTGGCCTTCGCCAACGCGGAGAATTTCTTCCTTGACGGACGCTATCAGGATGCCGAGACTGCGCTGAAGTATTATTTCAACCATTTCCAACGGGGAGCCTATCTCCTGAAAGCGCATTACTACGCTTCAGAATGCGCTGAGAAGGTCGGTACCGAGGAGGAAGTGAAGACCCATCTGACCTATATCGTAGGCCAGCCCGACAGCGACTACACCGACGATGCCCTGCTGAAGTTGGCTCGCATCGAATATGAACACGGCAGCTACGACAAGGCAGCCCAGTATTATGGGCGTCTCGCCAAGATCACCGAGGTGCCGCTCCGTCGTCTGGAAGCCCTCGAAGGCAGCATGAAGAGCTATTACTTCCTGAACAATTACGACAAGGCCATCGAGATGGGGGAGACCTTGAGCAAGTCGAAGGATCTGACCTCGGATCAAACCAATCAGGTTAACCATATCCTTGGTAAGTCATATTTCATGAAAGGCAGCTATCCTGCAGCGATCCAGTGGCTTGACAAGAGCAGTCAGACCGACAAGTCGGTCCAGGGTGCTGAGAGCGCCTATTACGCTGCCCAGGCCTCATTCAAACTCAACAATCTCGACGATGCCGAGAACCGTGTGTTCGACATCTCCGACCACTTCGGTTCGTATGAGTACTGGGTGGCCAAGTCGTTCATCCTGCTGGCCGATGTTTACGTGGCCAAAGACAATAGCTTCCAAGCCCGTGAGACGCTCCGTAGCGTGGTCGACAACTGCTCCATCGCGGAACTCAGGAAAGAAGCCCAAAATCACCTTAATCAAATTCCAGAACAATGAAGATCAAGTATATAGCCTTAGCAGTATCGCTTTTGCTGAGCATCGGTGCCCTTGCACAGCATAACGAGGAAGTTACCATCGAGGGCACCTACCGCCCGAAGGTCAACAAGGTTAACAAGATTGAACTGAAGCCGGAGACGCCCCAACAATCCTTTGAGATGCCGAGTTCGGAGATCCATATTATGGACATCGAACACCGTTTCCCCCTTGAGCTGGAGAAGCTGAGTATGCAGACCTATAACGGCAAAAATGCCCAGTTGCCCGAGACGGCGAAGAATTTCCTGATGGTCGGCTTTGGAACGCGTATTTCCCCTGCGTTTCTCTATAAACACAACTCCAACTTGACGAAAACGTTGGGCCTGAACGTGGGCATCAAACACTATTCCTCCTGGCTCGACATCAAGGATTACGCCCCGTCGAGCTTTATGAACAATGCCATGGAGATAGGTCTTACCAGCAGCAAGTACAAAAATGTCCAACTGGAAGGCGATGTCTATTACAAGAACGATATGGTTCACTATTACGGCGTGAATTTATTGAACCATCCTTTGACCGATGAGCAGATTGATCAGTGTTGTCCGAAACAGATCTACAACACGATTGGCGGACATTTTGGTTTGGTTCCCACTACGACTCGTACGGGTGAAGTGAGCCATCAGCTTGGCGTGGATTACCATTATACCTTCGATAATACCTATGCTAGGGAACATTTTGTGGGTGCTGAATACGGTCTGGGCTATACCCAAAGTTGGTGGGGTGACAAGAGCCATCCACAGAAGATTGGTGTGGATTTGGCTTTCCAGTATGAGTATTTTGAGTCGAGCCATGCCGTGGGATATGATATAATGGGAGGAAGGGACGACCTGTTATTGTTGAAGGTCAATCCGTACTTCGAGATGAACGATGAATTCTACAAACTCCATCTGGGTGTTCGTCTGGATGGCGCGAACCTCGTTCAGCTTAAGGACAAGTATTTGGTGGTGCGCCCTGACGTCAGTGGAAGTTTGTATGTGCTGAACAAGAAGTTGGAATTCTATGCTGGCCTGAACGGTGGTAAAAAATTGCTGACATACAGTGAAATCATCAGTGAAAATCCCTTTGTTGGATGCGATCATCTCGGGTTGTTGGCGCAAAACGTCAAACTCGGTTTCGACGGCGGTATTCGCACCAATATCGGTGAAGTGGTTGACCTGCATTTGGGCGTTCGTTATCGCCACACCGACAACGACCCGTTCTTTGTGCACGATAAGCGAGTCCCTGACTGGCAAGGATTTTCCAATAAGTATGACGTGGTTTATGATGAAACCCAACTAGTGAGCGTGCTGGCCGATATGCGTGTGAAGCTGCGTGGCAGCTTATCGACCGATTTGGGTTTCGCTTACAATAATTACGAGATGACTAAAGAGGATTGTCCCTGGCATCGTCCCAAGATGGAAGGAAAGTTAAAGCTGACCTACGATGTCAACGACAATCTGGCCTTCAATACCACCTTTCTCTATCAAGGAGAACGCTATGCCAAAGATTGGCATTATGGTCCCTATTGGAAGACTAAGTTTCCTCCCCAATATGAGGCAGTAAAACTGAAGGATGTCTACGACCTCAGCTTAGGCGCGGACTATCGTTTCAGCGACCAGCTTTCGGTGTTTGCCAAGCTCGACAATGTGCTCAACCAGAAGTACCAACTCTACTACGATTATCCCGTGTCGGGCATCCAATTTTTCGCCGGTTTGAAGATGCGTTTCTGAACGGCGAAAAAAGTTGAAAAAAAACCAAAAAAAACTTCAAAAAAACCGCTTGTTATTAAGATTATTTTCGTACTTTTGTCTTTTAATGTATAAAAACATAAGTACTTGAAAATGACTGAAGAAGAAATCAAAGAATTAGCAAGCGAAGAGTACGGTGCAAATAAGATCCAGGTGTTGGAAGGCCTTGAGGCCGTCCGTAAGCGTCCCGCCATGTATATCGGCGACGTGCACTTCCGTGGATTGCACCATTTGGTTTATGAAGTCGTCGACAACTCCATCGATGAAGCGATGGCTGGTTTCTGCGACAAAGTTATAGTGGATATTTTAGAAGGCAACGCAATCAGCGTACTCGATAACGGTCGTGGTATCCCCACAGGCATGCACGAGAAGGAGAAACGCTCGGCCTTGGAGGTCGTCATGACGGTGCTCCATGCCGGTGGTAAGTTCGACAAGGGCTCCTACAAGGTCTCTGGCGGTCTGCACGGCGTCGGCGTCAGCTGTGTCAATGCATTGTCGACCCATATGACGGCCGAGGTCTACCGTGAAGGCAAGGTGTTCCGCCAGGAATATGAATGCGGCAAGCCGTTGTATCCCGTCAAGGTGGTAGGCGAGTCGAATGCCCATGGTACCCGCATCACCTTCCAGCCCGACGGCAGTATCTTCCTCCATACGGAATATGACTACGACACGCTGGCCAACCGCATGCGTGAGCTGGCTTACCTCAACCACGGCATCACCATCGTGCTCACCGACAGACGTGCTCCGCTCGAAGACGGAACGTTCCGTTCGGATACCTTCTATTCGGAGAACGGCCTCACCGACTTCATCGGCTACCTCGACGCCAACCGCGTGAAGCTCCTGCCCGAACCGATCTACATCTCCGGTGAGCGCAACAACGTGCCCGTCGAGATCGCACTCGAATACAATGCAGAATACTCTGAGAACCTGCACTCCTACGTCAACAATATCAATACCATCGAAGGCGGTACCCACCTCCAAGGCTTCCGCTCGGGTCTGACCCGCTCGTTCAACACCTACGCCGAGAAGAACGGCCTGCTCGAGAAGTTCGAGAAGCAGAAGGTGAAGATCGCCCCTGACGACTTCCGTGAAGGCCTCACGGCGGTGATCTCGGTGAAGGTGCCGGAGCCGCAGTTCGAGGGACAGACCAAGACTAAGCTCGGCAACGACGAGGTGATGGGTATCGTCAACTCCATCGTGGGCCAGCAACTGTCGGATTACCTTGAGGAGCATCCCAAGGAAGCCAAGCTGATCTTCGACAAGGTGGTGCTGGCTGCCCAGGCCCGCCAGGCTGCCCGCAGCGCTCGTGAGAAAGTGCAGCGCAAGGGCGTGCTCTCCAGCTTCTCCATGCCGGGTAAGCTGGCCGACTGCTCGGAACGCGACCCCGCCAAGACAGAGCTTTACCTCGTGGAGGGCGACTCCGCAGGCGGCTCCGCCAAACAAGGCCGCGATCGTACCTTCCAAGCCATCCTGCCGCTCCGCGGTAAGATCCTTAACGTCGAGAAAGCCATGCAACACCGCGCCTTCGAGAGCGAAGAGATCCGTAACATCTACACCGCCCTCGGCGTATCTATCGGCACCGAAGAAGACTCCATGGCACTTAACCTCGAGAAACTGCGTTACCACAAAGTCATCATCATGACCGATGCCGATGTCGACGGTAGCCATATCACCACCCTCATCCTGACCTTCTTCTTCCGCTACATGCGCGAGCTCATCGAGAATGGATATGTCTACTGCGCTACGCCGCCGCTCTACCTCATTAAGAGAGGTGTCAAGCCGATCCGCTACTGCTGGACCGATGACGAACGGATCAAGGCCTGGGCTGAGTTGACCAAGAACGGCACCGTGGGCGGCTACGACGTACAACGCTACAAAGGTCTTGGTGAGATGAACCCGGAACAACTCTGGGAGACCACCATGGACCCGGCCAACCGTACCCTCCGTCAGGTGACCATCGAAAACGCCATGGAAGCCGACCACATCTTCTCCATGCTCATGGGCGACGATGTGGCACCACGCCGCGAATTCATCGAACAAAATGCAACCTATGCTAATATTGACGCCTAAAACAATAAACAATTAAAATTATGAAAAGAAAATCGTTTTCGCGACTTCTGACGATGATCGTCGCTGTCGCACTGCTCGCGGGCATCTCCTCCTGCGACAATGAGAAAAAGGGGATTGCGGAAAGACCGCTGAATTTCAATGTCATCGATGTCGTCCCGACCTACACCGCCGATGAGGTGCAGTACGATGTCACCGTGTTCTTCACCAAGCCCGTCGAGGAAGAAGACGCTATCAAGATCTTCGACCCCGAGTTTGTGACCAAACACAACGTCACAGCCAACTATCAGGGCAACAGGAAGTTCGATTTCACCATCAACAACCTCAAACGTGAATCGAACTATCAGGTCGTCGACATGGTGCTTGACGGCAAACCGATCGACTCGAAATCGAAGACCACGCGCCAACTGCCCGTCTATGCCAACGGCGTGTTCCAAATCGCCGACTGCGTGGTCGCCAAGGAAAACAGCTCTGCCACGCTGATCTTCACCCAACAACTCCAGCAACGTAACATCGACGGTTTCATCAGTGTTACTCCTGAAATGGGCTACCGCTCTGAGATCGTTGGCAACAAGCTCGTGATCTACTTCGACAAGTCAAACCTTTATCACTATCAGCAGGATGATGTCAAGTTGACCATCGGATCAGGCATCAAGGATGCCAATGGTAACTCACTCAGCACCGCCCAGACCTTCGAGCTCGACCTTACCGATTTGAGCCCGAAAGTGAGATGGAGTGAAGAGGGGGTCATCATCCCTGAAGTGGGTGACGCCACCGTCTACTTCGACGCCATCTGCCTGAACTCGGTGACCCTTCGTATCGTCCGCATCTTCGACGACAACATCGTTTCGTATTATCAAGACAATGACTTGGACGACACCTACGGCATCCGTAAGGTGGGCCGCCTTGAGAAGAAGGTCAGCATCGCTCTCGAGTCACCCGACCCGAAACAATGGAAGACGTTCCCCATCGTCCTCTCCGATTATATCGACGTGAAAGCTGGCGACATGTATCAGCTGATCCTGGACTTCGGTCCCGCCGACTATGCCTTCGCCACTGAAGCATCGAAGCTGCTCACCCTCGAGGATGAGGATATCGAAGCCAAGTATTGGGATGGCCAAGCCTATAACTATAAAGACTATAACTATGATGGCAGCTGGTACGATCCGCTGGATCTGTGCTATTATAACGACGTGGATATCAGAAAGAACATTATGGTCACCGACCTGGCCCTCACCGCCAAGATGGGCGCTGAGGATGTCGCCGACGTCTATGTGTTCACTATCTCCGAGGCCAAACCGGTGTCGGGTGCCGATGTTACAGCCTATAACTATCAGCGTCAATGCATCGCTTCCGGTAGCACGGATAGCGAAGGTCATGTGTCACTCAAATGCGCCAACCGTCCGGCCTTCATCATGGCAAAAGACAAGAAAGGCGGCCTGTCGGTGATCAAGACCAACAACGGCGAAGCCTTGTCATACAGTAAATTCGATGTCAACGGTGAGAATGTCGAGAAGGGCATTGCCGCTTTCGCTTACTCCAACCGTGGTGTGTGGCGTCCGGGCGATGAGCTCCAACTCAACCTGATGGTCTCCGACCTTGACTCCAAGCTGCCGGCCGACTACCCGGTAGTCATGGAAGTGTATGACGCCAACAGCCGTCTCTATGCTCGCCAGACGAACAATAGCCCTGTGGGTGGCATCTACACCTTCAATGTGGCCACCAGCCCCAACGACGAGACTGGCCAATGGAGAGCCGCATTCAAAGTGGGTAACACCACCGTCAACAAATACCTGAGAGTAGAGACCGTGAAGCCGAACCGCCTCGAGATCAAGTTCAACACCGCTGAGGTCATCAGCCTCCGCACCCCGAGCAGCGCTCAGCTGAGTTCCAAGTGGCTCAACGGCCTTACCGCCTCTGGCCTGAAAGCCGACATCGTGGTCAAGGTGCGTCGCGGCAAAACTTCTTTTGCCAAATTCCCGACGTATACCTTCTGCAATGAGTCGGAGGACTTCTATCCCGATGAGATGGAACTCTTCAACGGACCGCTCGATGGCCAAGGCAACGCTTCCGTGAGCTTCGAGCCGCTCAGCGACATCCACGCCGACCAGTTCATCAATGCCACCTTCGTCACCACCGTTTATGAACCTAGTGGCGACTTCAGCATCACCTCATCGTCGGCGAAACTCTCACCCCGCCAGCGTTATGTCGGCGTGGAACTCCCAGCCACCGAGTCGAAATATGGCAACTACTACTTCACCAACCGCAGCTGGGACTTCCCCATTGCCGTGGTCAAAGAAGACGGTGAGCTGAACAAGTCGACCATCGCTGTCGATTACAACCTCTATAAACTCGATGGTTACTGGTGGTGGTCGAGCGAAGACAGCTACAGTCTCCAGAAATATGTGAAGGGCACTTACAAGAGCCCCGAGATGAACGGCACCATGACCCTCAGCAATGGCAAGGGGAACCTCTCGATTAACGTCCCCGATGAGAAATGGGGCCTCTATCTCCTCGTGATCAAAGACCAGCAGGGCGGCAATACCTTTGCTAAGGTGCTGCGCTTCGACTGGAGCTATGCTACCATCCACTCCACCGGAAACTCCGACGGACCGATACAGCTGGCCATGAGCAGCTCGAAACCGTCCTACAACGTCGGCGAGAACATTATCGTGAACTTCCCAGCCAACGAAAAAGCCAAAGCCCTGGTGACCGTCGAGGCCAACGACAGAATTATCATGTCGAAAGTCATGAACAACCTGGGTACTGAAGGCCAAGTCGAAATCAAAGCCACCGAAGAGATGATCCCGAACGTCTATGTGTACGTATCGCTCATCCAGCCGCGTAACGCAGAGAATGACCTGCCGCTCCGTATGTACGGCGTGGTGCCTGTCAAGATCGAAGACTCCAAGCTTCAGCTGAAGCCTGTGATCACTGTCCCCGAGACCTCCAACACCAAGAAGACCATCCAGGTTAAAGTGGGAGAGGAGAACAACCAAGGCATGACCTACACCCTGGCCATCGTCGATGAGGGTATCCTCGGACTGACCAACTACCGTACCGCCAACCCGTATGACTTCTTCAACGCCAAACAGGCACTCAGGGTGCGTACTTGGGATAACTACAAATATATCATCGATGCCTTTACCGGTGAACTCGGTACTGTTTATGCCATCGGTGGTGACGGCACCGTCAACCAGGAAATCGCCCTTGACAAGCGCTTCAAAGCCTATGCCGTCACCTTGGGACCTTTCGAGCTGAAAGCTGGAAAGGGCGAGAACACTCATGAGTTTGAAGTGCCGCAGTGTTCAGGTGCCCTCCGCTTCATGGTCGTGGCCAAAGGCAAGGGCAAGTCGTTCGGCGCTGCTGAGAAGCAGATGAAGGTGATCGACCCGATTACCCTCTATGCGACGGCACCACGCGTCACTGCTCCTGGCGACCAGATGACCCTGAAGGTGCAGGTGCTGGCCCCGAACATGAAGGGCAAGACCCTCAAAGTCGTGGCTGACAACAAGAACCTCGAAGCCATTGGTGAGATCCCGACTTCAGTGAAGGTGGACGCCAACGGCGAAGGCATGGTCGTTATGAAGGTTAAGGTGCCGGAGACCCTCGGCATCGCCACTATGGACGTTAAAGTGTCAGGCGATGGCTACGAGGCACAAAGCACCACCGACATCCCGATCCGTATGCCTTACGCTGAGAAACGTCAGACCTACACCAAAGAGATCGCTGCCGGCGCCGCCGCGAACTTCGACTTCGACCTCAAGGGCCTCGCTGGCACTCAAGAAGGCAGAGTCACCATCGCTTCGCTGATCCCCGTCGACCTCTACAGCCGTCTCGACTACCTGACCACATATCCCTACGGCTGCCTCGAACAAGTGGTGTCAGCCGCATTCCCAAGGTTATACATCAACTTCTTCATCCAGCAAAGCGAAGAGGAACAGAATAAGAACCGTGAAGCCATCCAAAACGGCATCGCCAGCCTGAAGTCGTACCAGAAAGCCGACTTCTCACTGACGAACTGGGTAGGCGGCAATTACTCGGATCCTTGGACGGAGATCTATGCCCTCCACTTCCTGGTGGAAGCCAAGAACCAAGGCTTCGATGTCCCGGACTATCTGTTCAACGGACTTATGAAGCATCAGGCCGACATCGCCAAGGCTTGGGCCATGAACCCCGACTTCAAGCAAGGTGAGACCATCCAGGCCTACCGTCTCTTTGTGCTGGCCCTCGGTGGCAAGCCCGAGATGGGCGCCCTCAACCGCTTCAAGGAGCTGAAGATGAACTACAGCCTGAGCTCGCTGCTGACGGCTGCCACCTATGCCCAAGTGGGTAAGAAGAACATGGTGGCCCAGTTCTGGCCAGCAGCCGAAAGTAAAGAAAACATGTCAGACTACATCACATCGTTCGGCTCCGCCACTCGCGACTTGGCCTTCCTGACGTATTCGGAGATCCTCTGCAGCCGCGATGCCAACTCGATCCAAGGCCATATCAACGACCTCTGCGAGATCCTTAACACCGACCGTTGGCTCGACACGCAGTCGACCGCCTTCGCCCTGTTCACCCTCGGTAAATATGCTGAGAAGATGGGCACCACCAACACCCCGATATCGGCAACGGTGAAAGTGAACGACGCGGAGCGCTCGCTGACGACCACACAAGGCTCGACAGGCTTCGCCATCAAGCCTCAAGTGGGTGGCAACAAGGTGACGGTCTCCAACACTTCCGACCAGAAGCTGACCGCCAAGGTCTACACCAAGACTTCGTTGGCTGAATACGAGACCGTTGAAAACGGCAACTTCATCAGGATGAATGTGACTTACGTTGACAGAAACGGCGCTCCCGTCAATCCTGCCTCGTTGTCAATGGGTCAGGCCTTCTCTGCCGTCATCACTGTGGAGAACCCCAGCGACTACCGTGTCACCGAACTTGCGCTGTCGTATTATCTCGCTTCTGGCTGGGAGATTGTGAACGAGCGTCTGTTTGAACTGGGTACCGAGACCATGGGTGCCAAGCACCTCGACATCCGCGACGACAGAGCGTACTTCTTCTTCGACCTCTCTTCACATTCGAAGAAGACCTTCACGCTCAAGCTGAACGCCACTTACGAGGGTTCGTTCATGCTGCCTGCCGTGCGATGCGAAGACATGTATAACAACGACATCTATTATGTGGTGCCGGCTCGTCCGGTCGTCGTCAAATGAGACGTCGTCGTAGACTTCTAAGAGCAGGCCTGCTGATCGCAGGCCTGTTCTTACTTTTTTTGTGTATCCCTGTTCCGAAGTTCGACGACCCTTACTCCACGGTGCTGACTGCCAGCAACGGAGAACTGTTGGGTGCGCATATCGCCGCTGATGGGCAATGGCGCTTCCCGGCTACAAACACCTACTCTGAGAAGTATATGGCCTGCGTCCTTGAATACGAGGATCAACAGTTCTTCTTGCACTGGGGCTTCAACCCGATTTCCTTCTGCCAAGCCTTGGTCGAGAATATCAAGGCAGGCCATGTGGTGAGGGGAGGAAGCACCATCTCCATGCAGGTTGTGCGTCTTGCGCGACACAATAAACCAAGGACCTATTGGGAAAAGATGCTTGAGGTTGTCCTCGCCCTCCGTTTGGAGTTGCACTATTCCAAGCAGTCGATCATGAACCTGTATGCCGCTCACGCCCCTTTCGGAGGCAATGTGGTGGGCATCGACGCAGCGGCGTGGCGCTACTTCCATACGACCCCCGACCGTCTCACCTGGAGCGAAGCCGCCACCCTTGCTGTGCTGCCCAACTCTCCGTCGATGATCCACCCCGGGAAAGAACGTGAACGCTTGCTTGACAAACGCGATGCACTATTGCTCAGGATGACGACCTCGAAGGCCTATATCCCAAGGCGCTATCATGTGCCCGAGCTGACCTATGACGACTACGAACTGGCCATCATGGAACGCCTTCCCGACAAGCCTTACGACATGCCGATGCTGGCCTACCATTACATGATGGAACAGGAAAAAAAGCATACGGGTGAACAGATCCATTCTGGTATCGATATCAATCTCCAGAAAAATGTGAACCGGATCATGGGACAGCACTATAAGGTCAATTCCCAAAATCAAGTTGAGAATGCGGCTGTATACGTATATGACTATCTCAATGATAAGATCGTGGCTTATGCAGGCAACAACATGGAGGCGAGGGATGCCGCCATGATCAATATGGTCAAGTCGAACCGGTCTACAGGCAGTATTATGAAGCCTTTCCTCTTTGCGGCGATGCTTGACGAGGGGACGCTTCTCCCTACGATGCTGCTGCCCGACATCCCGATGAACCTCTCCGGCTATACGCCGAAGAACTACTCGGGCCAGTACTGGGGCGTGGTTCCGGCTGATGAGGCCCTACAGAACTCCTTGAACGCTCCCTTCGTATACCTGCTCAAAATCTATGGCCATCAACGTTTCCATGCCTTGCTCAAACGTCTCAATATCAGCGGTATCGTCTTTGACAGCGACCATTATGGCCTTTCGTTGATCGTAGGAGGTGCGGAGGCATCTCTGTATGATCTGGTGAATGCGTACGGGCGCATGGGTAAGGAACTGGCAACAGGGGAAGATGTCAGTCCGTATACGCCAGAAGCCATTGCCATCACTTTCAATGTGATGAAGGGCCTTTCCCGGCCTTCGAACCAAACGGGATGGAGCGGCTTCTCCTCTTCGAAACAGTTGGCTTGGAAGACAGGCACCAGCTTCGGCTTCAGGGATGCCTGGGCCATAGGTCTCACCGATCGTTACGTTGTGGGCGTTTGGGTGGGTAATGCCGATGGCGAAGGCCGACCAGGACTTACCGGCATCAGTACTGCGGCACCGCTTCTTTTCGATGTCGCCGCTGTGCTCAACGACAGCTATACCCGTCCCGCCGCTACGTCAGAGTCGATTGAAGTGGAGGTGTGCGCCGTGTCGGGCTATCCCAGCACGGAACTCTGCAAGCATACCAAGAAAGTGATCATGCCCGATGTGGAGATCAAGACAGGGCCGTGCCCCTATCACAAAAAGATTTTCCTCGATTCAACCCGACAGTATCAGGTGTTGCCCGATTGTTATCCCGTCGACCAGAAGTGCTACGACATCTACTTCGTACTTCCTCCCGTGCTCGAATGGTTCTACAAGAAACACTCTGTTATGTATAAGCCTTTGCCGTTGCTTTATCCACGTTGTGCTTCGGCGCATCCCGACGAGCTGATGGCCTTCGTATACCCCAAGTCCGATGCCCGTGTGACCATCCCGATAGGCATCAAAGGCGATCGGCAACAGGTGGTTTTCGAAATTGCTCACCGCAACCCAGGCAAAATCATCTATTGGACTTTGAACGATACCTACCTTGGGCAGACACGGTGGGTGCACCAGATGCCCATCGATGTGGAAAAAGGCAGTTATGTGCTTCGCTGTGTCGACGAAGACGGAGTGGAGCTCAGCAGGAAGATTGTTGTGAATTGATGAGCGGTTATTGAGAATGTTTTGTATCTTTGCAAATTAATTATAAAAATAATAATAATGACCATAGATAACAAGTTTGTCGGTGAAGGTTTGACTTACGACGATGTGTTGCTGGTTCCGGCCTATAGCAATGTCCTGCCCCGTGAGACCAGTTTGAAGACCAAGTTTACGCGTAACATCCAACTGAACGTGCCTATTGTTTCGGCTGGTATGGATACTGTGACGGAATCGCGCATGGCCATCGCCATCGCACAGGAGGGTGGCATAGGCGTGCTCCATAAGAATATGACCATCGGGAAACAGGCTGCTGAGGTGCGTAAGGTAAAACGTGCCGAGAACGGCATGATCACCGACCCGATCACCATCCATGTGGATGCTACGGTGCGCGATGCACTCAACCTGATGAGCGAATACCATATCGGCGGTATCCCTGTGATCGACAGCCACAATGTGCTGAAAGGCATCGTCACCAACCGTGACCTCCGTTTCGAACGTGGTTTGGAGCGTCCCATCAGCGAGGTGATGACCAGTGAAAACTTGATCACCACCAACGAAGTGTCTTTCGAGAAAGCTGCCGACATCCTTCAGGAGTACAAGATCGAGAAGCTCCCCGTGGTCGACAAGGACAACCATCTGCTGGGTTTGATCACCTATAAGGATATCATCAAGGTGAAGGCCCGTCCCAATGCCTGCAAGGACAGCCGCGGTCGTCTGCGTGTGGCTGCTGCAGTTGGCATCGCCGCCAACACCATGGAACGTGCTGACGCTTTGGTAGAAGCAGGTGTCGACGCTCTCGTCGTCGATACGGCCCACGGCCATTCACAGGGTGTGCTCGATATGATCAAGGCCCTTCGTCAGCGTTATGCCGACATCGACATCGTGGGTGGCAACATCGCCACTGGCGAAGCGGCGCTCGCCCTTGTCGAGGCTGGCGCAGATGCCGTCAAAGTGGGTATCGGCCCTGGCTCCATCTGCACTACTCGTGTAGTGGCTGGCATCGGCGTACCGCAGCTTACCGCTGTCCTCGAAGTGGCTCAAGCCCTCGAAGGTTCAGGTATCCCGATCATCGCTGATGGCGGCATTCGTTATACTGGCGACATCGTGAAAGCCCTCGCCGCTGGCGCTTCCTCCATCATGGCAGGTTCGCTCTTCGCTGGCGTCGACGAGTCACCTGGCGACACCATCATCTTTGAAGGCCGTAAGTACAAGACCTACCGTGGCATGGGTTCCCTTGAAGCCATGCAGGCCGGTTCGAAAGACCGTTACTTCCAGGATATGGAAGATGACGTCAAGAAACTCGTCCCCGAAGGTATCGCAGGACGCGTCCCCTATAAAGGAACACTCTCCGAGGTGGTCTACCAGATGGTCGGTGGCCTTCGTTCCGGCATGGGCTACACCGGATCCCATACCATTGAGGAACTGAAAAACGCCAAGTTCATCCGTATCACCAACTCGGGTATCCTCGAAAGCCATCCGCATGATGTCACCATCACTCAGGAAGCTCCCAACTACAGTAAAAGATCATAAAACCATATTTATCATGAGAAGTTCATTTTTTGCTCGTCTTGCCGCTATCGCAATCTTCTCCTTTTTGACCGCTCAGGTCTTCGCTCAGTCGAAACTCGACAAGAGCGTGTTGATGACGATTGGAGGCAAACCTGTTACCGTCAAAGAGTTTACCGACATCTATAACAAAAACAACTTGAAGGACGATGTCATCGAGAAAAAGTCGGTCGACGAATACATTGACCTGTTCGTGAATTACCGGATAAAGGTGATGGAAGCCTACGATATGAAACTCGACACCAGCGCCAAATTCAAGAAGGAACTGAATGGCTACCGCAAACAACTGGCCAAGCCATATTTCACTAACGACGAAGTCAGTGAAGAACTGGTCGAAGAAGCCTATCAGCGCAAGACCAAGGACATCAGAGCCTCGCATATCCTGATCAAATGCGATAAGCATGCTTTGCCGGCTGACACTTTGAAAGCCTACAATAAAGCGATGGATATCAGGAAGAAGGCCCTTGCCGGTGCTGATTTCGGTGAGTTGGCCATGACTTATTCGCAGGATCCATCTGCCCGCGACCAAAAAGCCACCGCCACCACTCCGGAACGTCGTGGAAACCGCGGCGATCTGGGCTACTTCACGGTGTTTGATATGGTCTATCCTTTTGAGACGGGTGCCTACAACACACCGGAAGGTGAGATTTCCATGCCAGTGCGCAGCGATTTCGGTTATCACATCATCAAAGTCACTAGCAAGACCGATGCCCTCGGTGTTGTCAACGCAGCCCATATCTTCCTGAAACTCGAACCGGGTGCTTCCGAAGAAGAGATCCAGGCTATGAAGCTAAAGGCTGACAACATCTACAAAGAGATTATGGACAGTGACGGCAAGGGATGGAACGATGCTGTGGCGAATTACTCGGATGACCGTGCGTCAATTTCTCGCTATGGTGCGTTGAGTCCTTTCACTGTGAGCCGTATCGTGCCTGAGTTCGTGGAAACTGTGAAAAAACTCAAGCCAGGTGAGATTGCCGCCCCCATCCGTACGAGCTTCGGCTTCCATATCATCAAGCTCCTCGGCGTTTCTGGCATCGACACCTTCGAAAAAGAACGTCAGGCCATTGCCGAGCGGGTTGAAAAGGACATGCGCTCCAAGAAGACCGAAGAAGTCGTGATCCAACAGATCAAAAAGGATTACGGATTCAAGAATAATGATAAGAATATCGAAAAGTTCATGTCTTCCGTCGACAGCACGATCCTTTTGGGAAACTTTGTCCCAGCAAAGAATGTCAAACTGAGCAACACCCTCTTTACCATTGGCAAAAAGTCGTGCACCGTTTCGGATTTTGTGGACTATATCCAAACCAAGCAGACACCACAGCGCTATGCCTCGGCCCAAGCGTATGCCTATCAACTCTTTGACGCTTTCCAGGGTAAGGAGATCTTGGAATACGCCGATGAACATTTGGAGGAGAAATATCCTGATTTCAAGCTTTTGGTACAGGAATACAATGACGGTATCCTGCTTTTCGACCTGATGGATAAGGAAGTGTGGAGCAAGGCCGTCAAAGACACCGTCGGTCTCCGTGAGTATTATGAGAAGAACGCCACGAAGTACATGTGGAACGACAGAGTGAAGGCCTGTGTCATCACAGTCAACAAGCCGGAATCTCTTCCCAAGGTCAAGGAATTCCTTGATCAGGGGGTGCCGTTCGATAGTCTGCGCGCTGTTTTAACCCGTAATCAGGTCAACAACGTCACCGTCCGTAACGGCTTCTACCAACGCGGCGACAATCCTTTCGTCGATCAGACCAAATGGAAAGCCAACATCAGAAACGAGATATCTTCAACGGTTGACAACACGACGGTGATTGTCAACATCATCGAAGTGCGTAAGCCTGAGCAGAAGACGCTCGGTGAAGCCAGGGGTTTAGTGACCTCTGACTATCAGACGGAACTGGAGGAAAAATGGCTGGAGCGCCTCCGCAAAAAGTATCCGGTGGTGATCAACGAAAAGGTGTTGGATAAAGTCAGAGCCCTCTATCAATGAGAAAAACACTGTGTCTCTTGACGGCGATAGTGCTCTTCACGCTGACTGGCTGCAATGATTATTTGAGCCACTCGGACCGTGTGGTAGTGGCTGAGTGTTATGGTGTCAGGCTGTATGCGGATGAATTGCAGGACTTGATTCCATCTGACATTAGCAAGATGGACAGCCTTGCCCAGGTGAATGCTTTCGTGAATTCATGGGTTCATCAGCAGATACTGATCCATCAGGCGGAGAACAATTTGTCTCCGGAACAACTTGACTTTTCAAGACAGCTTCAGGACTATCGCAACTCGCTGGTCATCTATGCGTACGAGACACAGATGATAGAACAATATCTCGACACCGTTGTCACCGAAGAGGAGATTGCGGCCTATTACGAGGAAAACAAGGAAAACTTCCAGCTCAGGTCGACTATGGTGAGGGTTGCCTATGTGATCCTTGACGAGGATTGCAAGCAGATGAAGGAGTTCAAGAAGGTAATGAGCGACCGTGATACGCTCGACCTGCCCAAACTGGATGTCCTCGTCGAGACTGATGCCGTGTCGAGTTTTCTGGATGTCGACGCTTGGGTGCGGCTTGAAGATCTTCTGGAGACCGTCCCTATCGAGATTTACAACTCGGAGAGTTTCCTGAAAAGGAACAGATTTGTCTCTTTTGAAAAGGATAACCTAACTTATATGGTAAGATTTGAAGATTATCTTTTGGAGAAGAGCGTTTCGCCCATTGAGATCGAGCGTGAGGGAATCAAAAGCATCCTTTTGCTAAAAAGGAAGAAGGAGCTTCTTTCACGCTTGAACGATGAGCTGTATGAGAGAGCGAAAAAGGAAAAAGTGTTTGAAATATATTAACATATGTTTAGTCGGAAAAGAATTGCGTTGCTGTATGCGTTGCTTGCCGTGGCGGTGAGTGTTTCGGCTCAGGAGCCCAAAGTGCAGGTTGTCGACAAAGTGGTCGCCGTAGTCGGCAAGAACATCATCCTTCAGTCGGATGTGGAGAGCCAGTATGTGCAATACCAGATGCAGGGTATGGTCGATGGTAATAGCTCCGCCATGCGTTGTGCCATCATGGAGGAGTTGATGTTTCAAAAACTGATGCTGAACCAAGCGGAGATGGATAGTGTGACCATCACGGACAGCGAGGTGGAGATGGAGATGAACCGCCGTATCAGCGACCTGGTCGGTCGCGCAGGCTCGCAGGAGAAGTTGGAGACCATCTTCAATAAGACGATGTCGGAGATCAAGGAGGAACTCCGCCGACTGGTCAAGGAGAAATGCCTGCAAGACCAAGTGAGAGCCAATATATTGAAAGGTGTTGTGGTTACTCCAGCCGAGGTAAGGGCTTTCTATAGTAGCCTTTCGCCAGACAGTATTCCTATGGTGGATGAGCAATATGAGATTGTCCAGATCGTGAAACGTCCTCCGATAAGTATCGACGAGAAGCTGGAGGTCAAAGACCAACTCTATAAGATCCGCAAACGTATCCTTGACGGTGAGAGCAGCTTCTCCACGATGGCCGTCTTATATTCGGAAGACCCCGTCTCAGCCTCCAAGGGTGGCGAGCTTGGATTCACCGGCAAAGGTCAGTTTGCCCCTGAGTTCGAGGCAGTGGCTTTCAACCTTCGCGATGGCGAAATCTCTGAGGTCGTCGAGACACAGTTCGGTTTCCATATCATCCAACTCATCGAACGCCGCGGCGAATACGTTAACTGCCGTCACATCCTGCTCACGGCCAAAGTACCGGTCGAGGCACTCGAAAAAGCACAGCACGAGCTCGATTCGGCAGTGATGCTGATCCGCAATGGCGACATGACTTTCGAGGAGGCCTGCCTGAAGTTCAGTGACGACGATTCCAAAACCAATGGTGGTTATATCTCCAATCCTATGGGTGGCAACAAGATCAGCCTTCAGGATATCCGGGAGTTGGAACAATACAATGGTTTTGGAGAATTCAAAAACCTTGCATTTGTCGTCAGCAGGCTTGAAGAGGGGAAGGTCAGCGATCCGTTGCCCATGACAACCAACGATAACAAGGATGCCTTCCGGCTGGTGATGGTGAAAAAGAAAATCCCTGCACATAAGGCCAATCTGAACGATGACTACGCCTTGATTCAATCGTGGGCCTTGAACCAGAAAAACCAGGAAGTCACCAGCGAGTGGATCAGGAACAAGGTCAAGAAAGCCTTTATCAGGATTGATGAGGACTATTGCGACTGTGATTTTCAATTTGAATGGCAAAAAAAATAACTTATGTATAATTCAGACGTTGAAGGTGCCGATGCGTTGGTCAGGCAATACGCCAGATTGCGCGAGGAAATCGGAAAAGTGGTTGTGGGACAGGACGAGGTGGTTCATAACACGTTGCTTTCCATTTTTTGTCGGGGACATGTGTTGCTGGTAGGTGTGCCTGGACTGGCGAAGACCTTGTTGGTGAACACCATCGGCAAGGTGTTGGGATTGAGTTTCAATCGTATCCAGTTCACCCCCGACCTGATGCCTTCGGATATTGTAGGTACAGAGATCCTTGACGAGACGCGTCAGTTCAGGTTCGTCAAAGGCCCTGTGTTCGCCAATGTCATCCTTGCTGACGAGATCAACCGTACTCCGCCCAAGACCCAATCGGCTTTGCTTGAAGCCATGCAGGAAAAGAGTGTCACCGTGTCGGGGACGACCTATAAGCTGCAAGAGCCTTTCTTTGTGTTGGCTACTCAGAACCCCATTGAGCAGGAGGGTACTTACCCGCTTCCCGAAGCCCAACTTGACCGTTTTATGTTCAATTTGACGCTGGATTATCCTTCTTACGCCGAAGAGGTGCAGGTAGTGAAGAATACCACCATGGGCGCGGAAGTGGATGTAGAGCCAGTGCTCTCACCTGAGGAGATCGTGTATTTCCAGCAGTTGGTGCGCCGTGTTCCCGTGTCGGATCATGTGTATGAATACGCGGTTGCCCTGTCGGCGAAGACCCGTCCGGGGACCCTGACGGCCCATGAATGGGCTAACAGATATTTGAGCTGGGGCGCTGGTCCTCGTGCCTCGCAGTATCTGATCATCGGAGCCAAAGCCAATGCATTGCTCACTGGGAAGTACTCGCCTGACATCGAGGATGTGAAAAAGGTGGCCATTCCTATTTTCCGACACCGTATCATCCGCAACTATGCCGCCGAAGCAGAAGGCGTCAGCATAGAAGCCATCATCAATGAGTTGATGAAATAAAAAAAACGGCCCGGGATTCGATTCCGGGCCGTTTTGATATCGACGAATCTGAAATCAGATTGCGGGATTTGCAGAAATCTTACGCTTGGCTTCTTTGGAGAAGATAGCGAAAAAGTCGCGATGCAGGATCACGGAGATGCGCATCAACAGCTCGGTGTCGATGTCCTGACGACGGAAGATGTTGTACACGTTGGTGCGGTCGCAGTCAAGTTTGCGTGCAAGCCATGACACGGTGCGCTCCTGATTCTTTAACTCTTTCTGGATGAGTGTGCCGATGAAAATGGCGTTTTCATCACCTTCAGCTGCTGTTGCTCTTTTGGCTCTGGGCTTTCTTGTGCCTCTCTTGGTTTCTTTGATCTCGTTTGTTTCCATTTTTTGAAATTTTTTTGAGTTTTTAGCATTAGCGGTACCCAAACAAATGTGGGACCACCACTCGCGTTCGCAGAAAGCCTAGAAGAAAAATGCTGCTTATCTCACAGTGTCCCACATCTATAACGATGTACGACTACTAGTTGTTATTGAGATAAATCGACTTTGCCAGATTTGTTTCCGACGTTGTCAAAGAAGAGGTGTTTTCTAGGCTTTTCTCTTTGAACGCAAAATAATCACTAATGCCGTCTAATTATGTCTGATTTTATTTGTGTTTTATCGTTCTCTTTTTCTTTGTTTCTATTTTAATTGTTACCAAATTATTTTTGCCATGCAAATATAGTAATTAATATTTCATATCGCCCATAAAATTATAAATTTATCGAAATATAATCGATAAAAATTTCCAAAGCAATGATTTTCAAGTAAATAAAAACGTAATTTGTAATGATTCTAAATTACTTATCCATTAAAAACACGGCAATCTGGCGCGCGCCGAAGACATCTTGGATGTTTTCCTGCTCGATGTCGTAGGATCTGGATGTCCCTGTGATGATGACAGCCTGGCTGGCTTTGGTGTCACTTAGCTCCTTGTTGAGCTTTTGCAGCGCCTCTTTCAAACCGCCGACAATCTGGTCAGTATATGCCACAACCAGCAGAATGTCACTCTCAGTGTAGGACTTTCTGGATCCTGCGTGTCCGTCGGTGACGATGATGCTGCCGGTTTGTGCGATGAGATAATCGCCGGGGATGATGCTCACGATCCTCGTGTTGGCGCTGCGGTCGGGCATCTCGCTGACGTAGCTGACGCCGTATTTCTCCAGTAAACTCTGGATTTCCTGACTGGCGCACCATAGGGTGTCCCATCCGTTTTGCGGTGCCAGTTGTTTCAAACACTCGCCCAACTCAGCTTCATTCTCCAGATAAATGAAGATGCCTCCCATGTCCTTGAACCTCTGTACGAAGGTAATGGCGTTGCCGTCTTCCTCGAGGATGGGTTTCCAAGTGTCGGTACGCAGGTCGATGTCCTTGAACATCGCCTCCGGCTTCTCGATCACGGCGTTTCGCAGCAGTGCGAGAATCTGTTCCTTGTTGGTAGTGTCTTTATCCTGTCTTCTGTTATCCCTCATGGTTTTCTTGGCTTGTCGTGTTGTTTTCTTCGCCCCATGGACGTTTTCCGAAGATGGCTTCCAGGTCATCGCTGAAGATGACTTCCTTGTCGATGAGTTTCTGAGCCAGTTGTGAGAGTCCGTCCTTGTTCTTGCTCAGGATGTCGAGTGCCTCTTGGTAGGCTTGTTCCACCATTTTTCTAACCTGCTTATCGATCGTCTCGGCGGTCTTCTCGCTGTAAGGCTTAGTGAGGCTGTAGTCCTGTTGTCCAGTGGAATCGTAATAGCTCAGGTTGCCTATCTCTTCATCGAGGCCGTAGTAGGTGACCATGGCGAAGGCCTGTTTGGTCACTTTCTCCAGGTCGGAGAGGGCACCTGTGGAGATCTTGCCGAAGACCACTTGTTCGGCGGCGCGGCCTCCCATGGTGGCGATCATCTCGTGATAGAGCTGTTCTTTGGTGGTGATTTGACGTTCCTCTGGTAGATACCATGCGGCACCCAGCGACTTGCCGCGGGGGACGATGGTGACTTTTACCAGCGGGTGGGCGTATTGCAGCAGCCAGCTCGTAGTGGCGTGTCCCGCCTCGTGGAAGGCAATCACTTTTTTCTCGTCGGCGGTGATGATCTTGTTTTTCTTCTCGAGACCTCCGACGATGCGGTCGATGGCATCCATGAAGTCTTGTTTTTCGATGACCTCCTTGCTTCTGCGTGCGGCCATCAGCGCGGCCTCGTTGCATACGTTGGCGATATCGGCACCGGAGAAGCCTGGGGTCTGCTTGGCCAGGAATTCGCGGCTGACGTCGGCACCGAGTTTGAGGTTACGCATGTGCACTTCGAAGATCTCCTTGCGGCCATTCAGGTCGGGAAGCTCCACGTAGATCTGACGGTCGAAACGCCCGGCACGCATCAACGCCTTGTCCAGGATGTCGGCGCGGTTGGTGGCTGCCAGCACGATGACGCCTGAGTTGGTGCCGAAACCGTCCATCTCCGTCAGGAGCTGATTCAGCGTGCTCTCGCGTTCGTCGTTGCCTCCGTTGATCGGGTTCTTGCCACGGGCACGCCCGATGGCGTCGATCTCATCGATGAAGATGATGCAGGGCGACTTCTGCTTTGCGTTATTGAACAAGTCGCGTACCCTGGACGCACCTACGCCCACGAACATCTCTACAAAGTCGGAGCCTGAGATGCTGAAGAAGGGTACATTGGCTTCGCCGGCCACTGATTTTGCTAGCAGAGTTTTTCCTGTTCCGGGAGGGCCTACCAGCAGTACGCCCTTCGGTATCTTACCGCCCAGTCGGGTGTATTTTTCAGGGTTCTTCAGGAAGTCCACGATCTCGATGATCTCTACCTTGGCCTCTTCCAGTCCGGCCACATCCTTGAAGGTCACGTTGACAGGCACGTTGTCTTTGTCGAACAGCTGTGCCTTCGACTTCCCGATGTTGAAGATCTGTCCACCTCCGCCAAAGCCTCCGCGTCCCATGCCGCGCATGAAGATGACCCAAATGGCGATGATGAAGGCGAAGGGGAGGATCCAGGTGAGCAGGAAGTCCAGACCCCAGTTGTTATGCTGTTCATAAGTGGGATAAACGGGCTTTTCGATTCCGGCCTCTTCTTGGGCTTTCATCACAGTCTCCTCAAATCGCTCTAATGGTCCGATGTTGTAAGTGTAGCGGGTGTCTTTCGTGCCGTTGGTGCGTATCTCGGCGGTCTTTTCGTTAATCACTTTGATTTCCGAGATCTCTTCTTTCTGCAGCTTTTCGATGAGCTCTCCCATGCCGATCTCTTCCTTGGACTCGCCGTCGCGGCCCATGAAATAAAAGGCAAACAGCACCACCGCCAAGATGATATAGATCCAGTAAAAGTTGAATTTCCTTCTGCCGTTGGATCTCGGATTGTTCCTGTTCTCTTCCATAAAACCTGAAAATGCTAAAATTAATCTTCTTCTCTGTTCACAATCCGTTCCGCATCGGCCCAGAGTTCTTCCAACTGGTAGAATTTGCGTGCCGACTGAAGGAAGACGTGGACCACGACATCCACAAAGTCGATCAAGATCCACTCAGTATTGTCGCGCCCTTCGACGTGATAGGGCTTTACCCCTTGCTGATTTCTTGCCTGGTCGATGATCTTGTCGGCGATGGCATCCACCTGTGTCTTCGAGTTGGCGTGGCAAATCACAAAATAATCCGTCACTGCCGTTCCGGTCTCTCTTAAATCCAAAGTGACAATTTCTTTCCCCTTCAAGGAGTCCATCGCATCGACAACGGTCGACACTAATGCTTCCACATTGTCCGATTGGTGTCTTATTCTCATGTTTAAAATGCTTCTTTTGAATTCTCTATTTGAAACTACAAAAATACACAAATAGTTTAATTGTTGCCGTTTTTTTTGGTTGGATATGGCAAAAAAACACTAATTTCGTGCATCGAAACAGAGTGAACTTATGAACGAGTGGGAAAAACTTTTGAAAAACGTCAACACCTTCATTTTCGATTATGACGGAGTGATGACCGACGGGACGGTGTATATGGACAGCAACGGCGATCCGCTCCGTACCTCCAACGTGAAGGACGGCTATGCTCTTCAGTTGGCCAGCAAGTTGGGATACCATTTGGCAGTGATCTCAGGTGCCGTGGTCACCAACATCACCAGAAGGCTGAATATGCTGGGTGTGCAGGATGTGTTTACAGGCATCCCCGACAAGGTGGTCAAGTTGGATGAGTATATGAAACAATATGGACTGAAACCCGAACAGATTGTGTATGTGGGTGACGACATCCCTGACCTTCGTGTGATGCGTCAGGTGGGTGTGGCAGCCTGTCCGGCCGACGCTGCTCCCGAGATCCAACAAATTTGTCACTATGTTAGCGAACGTCCTGGCGGTAAAGGCTGCGTGCGCGATATTATCGAAAAGACCCTGAAGGTGCAGAGCAAGTGGATGACCGCCGAAGCGTATTCGTGGTAACTAATATAATAAGGTATGCTGTCGCAACATCTAGAAAACTATAAGGTGATTCTGGCATCGAAGTCCCCGCGCCGACAGGAACTGCTGCGTGGCATGGGGGTGATGTTCGATTGCATCACCAAGGAGACACCGGAACAATATCCCGAAATGCCTCTGAAAAAGGTGGCGGGATACCTGAGCCGTCAAAAGTCCATTGCTTTTTCCGATGAAGAACTGCCGGAACACTACCTCTTGATCACTGCCGACACGGTGGTGATCGCTGAAAACGAAATCCTCGGTAAACCCACCGATCGTGCCGATGCCCTTAGGATGCTCAACCTCCTCTCGGGGAAGACCCATGTTGTGGTCACTGGCGTCACCCTCCGGTCAAAAGAGCGCACCACCACGTTCTCCGTCTCTTCTTCCGTGACCTTCGCGACACTGAATAGGGAGGTGATGGAACATTACGTGGACCAATACCGTCCTTTCGACAAAGCCGGGGCCTATGGCATCCAGGAGTGGATCGGCTACGTGGGCATTTCGGGCCTTCGTGGCTCTTTCTATAACGTCATGGGACTGCCTACCCAGCGATTGTATAATGCATTGATGAAATTTTAAAGGTATGGAAAACAAAAAGCCGTTGATACTGATTACTAACGATGATGGCTACCAAGCGAAAGGGCTGAAGAAGCTGGTTTCCTTGATGCGCCCCCTGGGCGAGGTGGTGGTCATCTCCACTGAAAAGGTGATGTCGGCAAAGGGACACTCCATCACGACCACCCCCGACCTTACCGTCAGGTTGGTGGAAAGCGGCCCCGACTATAAAGAGTATATCTGCAACGGCACCCCTGTCGACTGCGTGAAAGTGGGCTATCAGTGGTTGCTTGAACGATTCCCCGATCTGGTGGTCTCGGGCATCAACCACGGCTCCAACGCTTCCATCAATGTCATCTACTCTGGTACCATGGCTGCTGCCATCGAGGCCTGCATGGATGGCATCAACGCCATAGGTTTCAGCCTCGACTGCTACGACCTCGATGCCGACTTCGACCATCTTGACGGGTACATCACCGCCATCACGAAGAAAGTACTTCGCGAAGGCCTTCCTGACGGAATTTGCCTCAACGTCAACTTCCCCGCAAGGAGCGAGGAGCCTTTTAAGGGCCTCCGGGTGTGTCGACAGGCCAAGGCCAAGTGGATTGAAGTGTACAGCGAATGTCTCGACGAAAGTGGAGGAACCTGTCTGAAATTAGGAGGCAAGTTTATCTGTGAAGACGAAGGCGAAGACACAGACTACTATGCGCTAAAACACAATTTTGTATCGCTGGTGCCGACACATTTCGACCTTACTGCGACACAATATATGGATGATATGCAACGTTTTGAACATGTTCTTGAATTAGAATCATAATGAAAATCAAAGATAGTTATTGGATCGGCATCCTAATCGGCTTGGTCGTTTGTGTGGCTTGCTATTTCCTGCTTTCACTGATTCCATGGGGCGAAGCCTATACAAGGGCTCCTTATCTGCTTGCCTTTATCCCAGGCATCATCCTGTTCAGGATGTCGCTGGTGAAATGGGATTTGGAACGCTGCGGCAAGGGAATCCTGATCGTGAACATCATCGGTCTGCTGCTGGTGTTTTTCCTCATCAAATAAATCGCCGTCATGAAGTATTACATCATAGCTGGCGAGGCCTCGGGTGACTTACATGCATCGAACCTGATCGCCGAACTCAAGAAAAAGGACAAGGACGCGGAGTTCAGGGCATGGGGTGGCGACCTTATGAGAAGCCAGGGAGCAACCTTGGTGAAACACTACCGGCACATGGCTTTCATGGGCTTTGTGGAGGTGGTCGCCAACCTTCGTCATGTGCTGGGTAACATCAAGGAATGCAAAGCGGACCTGCTTCGTTATCAGCCTGATGTCGTCATCTTGGTGGATTACCCGGGATTCAACCTCCGCATCGCCAAGTTTGCCCACCGCAAAGGGATGAAGGTGTGTTATTACATCTCGCCGCAGGTGTGGGCGTGGAAGCGTCATCGTGTCAAGGAAATCAGGAAGTGTGTCGATAAAATGCTGGTGATCCTACCCTTTGAGGAGCCATTCTATAAAGAATATGGCGTCAGCGCCACCTTCGTGGGTCACCCGTTGCTCGATGAGCTCTCGAAACTCAAGACCCCGTCGCGACTCCATTTCCTGCATCGCAACGACCTTTCCGAGAAAAAGGAAATCATTGCCTTGCTTCCCGGTAGCCGAAAACAGGAGGTGGAACGTATGCTGGGCACCATGCTGAAGGTGATCCCGCATTTCCCGCAGTATCAGTTTGTAATCGCCGGTGCGCCGTCGCTTGATAAGTCACTTTACCTTAAAATGATCGGCAATGCCGATGTCCGATTGGTCGAAAAACAGACCTACGAGCTGCTTCAAAACGCCAGTGCGGCACTGGTGACTTCAGGCACCGCCACTCTTGAGACGGCTTTGCTCTCCGTCCCAGAAGTGGTGTGCTACAAGGCCAACTATCTGTCGTACCTCATCGCCAAGAGGCTGGTGCATGTAAAATACATCTGTCTGGTTAACTTGGTGATGGATAAGGAAGTGGTGAAGGAACTGATCCAAAACGACCTTAACGAGGAGAATCTTGCGAAAGAACTGGAGTTGCTGCTCAATGATCCGAAAAAGCAACGTCGGATTCTTGATGATCTTGACATGCTGAAGCATAAGCTGGGGAATTCAGGTGCTTCCGAAAAGGCTGCAGAAGTGATTATTAATATGATAAAATAAGATTTTCTTATTTAAAGTTATAGAATTATTCTATTTATTATTGTAACTTGCGCCAGTTTTTGATTTTATGCCGTGAACTGGAACAAGTATCCTTTTATCAGACTGGTCGCCGCTTTGTCACTAGGCATCCTGCTTCATGAAGTGGGGGAGGGTGTAGTTTCCGTAGGCAGGCTGTGGCTTTTCGTGGGTTTCTTGACGCTTGTCGCCGGGCTGGTGGTGTTGCATCGGATGCTGACGTCGTTCCGATACCGCTGGATCCACGGCGTGGCGGCGATTTTGGTGTTGGTTTACGTGGGCTATTGCAGGGCGGACTTTCAGGAGACAGGTCTACGGCTGGAGCAAAGTGGCCAGATGATGCACAATGACTGGTGTATGGCCCGTCTCTATGAACCGCCTACAGAACGTGAGAAGACCATCAAAGTGATCCTTGAGATCGTGGGTTTCGAAAACGATGACGGCGTGACTCGAGTCGACGGGAAGGTAATGGCCTATTTTCAAAAGACAGATGAGGCTCTGGCGTTGACTTATGGTGATATATTGGCGTTTCAGGCTCCTATTGAACCTGTGGCACCGCCGAAGAACCCGGAGGAATTCGATTATCGAGCCTATTTGGAAAGGAGAGGTGTGACGGGCTCAGTCTATTTGAAGGAGGGTGATTGGATCCCGACTGGGGTGAAGAAAGTAAACGTGCTGTATGCCTTTGCCTATCGTTTTCGTGATCGGATGATGGAGGCGATGCGGCAGTGCGGCATCGAAGGCGATGAATTTGGCGTGGGTGCAGCCATCCTGTTGGGGTATGACGACAGCCTTCCGGCGCAGGTGCGTCACAATTATGTAGCGGCGGGATCCATGCATATTCTCTGCGTCTCGGGTATGCATGTCGGAACCATCTACCTGCTGGCATCGTTTCTGCTTGGCCTGTTAGGGCGAGGCAAGGCGGTCAGGCTCTTCAAAAGGATCGTCTTGTTGTTGCTGATCTGGTTTTATGCGTTGGTCACGGGATTATCACCCTCCATCATGCGCTCCGCGCTGATGATCTCGATGATCCTTTTTGGCGAAATCATCCATCGCAAGGGCTTTACGCTGAACTCCATCGCTGCATCTGCTTTCGTGTTGCTGCTGATCGACCCGAACAACCTGTTCGCCATAGGGTTTCAGCTGTCGTATGCAGCGGTTGTCGGCATCGTGCTGCTTCAGAAACCCCTCTCCAATTTGGTGTTTGTCAAAAACAAGTTTTTGGATAAAGTCTGGGAGATTACCACGGTCTCCATCGCTGCGCAAATCGCTACGATGCCTTTTGCCATCTATTATTTCAACCAGTTTACCCCATATTTTTGGATGAGTAACCTGTTGATGACGCCGCTGTCGTTTGTTGTCATTCTTTCAGGCATGACACTGCTGATTTTCTCGTGGGTGCCGCATCTGAATGTCTTTCTGGGGAAGATTGTTTGGCTCGGCTTGCGTGGGATGAACGAGGTGGCCTCGGGGATTGAGCGAATGCCGCATTCATTGGTCAAAGGGCTCTACATGGATGAATTTCAGTTTGTGCTGAGTCTGGTGCTCTTATTGTTGCTATGGCTTTTCGTAAACCTGCGGAAAAAGAGGCTGATGATGGAACTGTTGGCGCTTTTGTCAGTGTTTGCGCTTAGTATGGCTTGGCGCGTCCAGCGGGCTTCGCAACAGTCTGTGATCATGTGTTATTCGGTGAGAAACCATACTGCTCTTGTTGTTGCTCAGGGCTTCAATAGTGTGATGCTTTGCGACGAAGGATTGCTGGCGGAGCCTTCATCCATCGATTATAGTCTAAAGGGACACTGGGCGAGATATCAACTATCGATGAATCCCTCGTGCTTTACCCTTGACGAGGACTTCAGTTGTTGGCTGGCGGTGAAGTGCAGGAACTTGCTCTCGGCACAAGGGATGTTGCTTGCTGTCTGGGATCCCACTGATGCTGTTAGGGTACCTCAGCCGATCAAAGTGGACTATCTGCTTGTGCGTGGAAAGCAATCGGCAATGCTTCGTGAAGCGATGAACCTTTATCAAATCGGTACATTACTCGTTGATAACACTGTGCCTGACGATCAGGCCAGGGAATGGATACAACAGGCAGAAGCTGTTGCTATTCCTTGTCATGACCTTCGTGACGGAGCAATGGTTCTTTCTTTAAAACAATGATCATCAAATCATTATAAAAATTTTTAAAAAAAATATCAAAAAAACACTTGTGGATTCAAAAAATGCTCGTATCTTTGCAGCCGCAAAGCAAAGATAAAGTTCTTTTTCAAGGTTGGTCCGGTAGTTCAGCTTGGTTAGAATGCCTGCCTGTCACGCAGGAGGTCGCGAGTTCGAGTCTCGTCCGGACCGCTGAAGCGCAAGCCCAAAGGCCTGCGCTTTTTTTATGCATGAGAGCAAGGAAATACGTTGATCGGCAATGGCTGTGGCTGTCATCTCTGATGATAGTCTGGATGGTTGCTGTTGTGATTTTCTCCCTCACCATGAACCTATCAACCAAACTCAAGAAAGAGCTGGAGGAGCAGGAAGAGCGTCAAGCCTATCTGGCTGATAGTTTGGTGACCATACTTTTTGCTGGCGATGTCATGGGGCACGCTCCTCAGTGGAAAGCCGCTTATGATCCCGCTACGGGAACCTATGACTATCACGATTGTTTCCGTTACGTTGAGCCTTACATAAGCAGTGTGGATTTGGCATGCGCCAATCTCGAAGTGACCCTCGCGGGACCGCCTTACACTTCTTACCCCTGCTTTTCTTCGCCCGACGAGTTGCTCTTTGCCTTAGATGACGTGGGCTTCGACGTGCTTTTCACAGCCAACAACCATGTGTTGGATCACGGGAAATGGGGGCTGGAACGGACGATTCGTATGCTCGACAGTGTGGAGATGATCCATGCCGGAAGCTATGTCGATACCATCAGTCGCGACACCACTTATCCTTTGGTGGTCGACGTGAGAGGACTGAAAGTGGGCTTCCTCAATATGACTTATGGCACCAATGGGCTGAGGACGCGGGAGCCGAACATCGTCAACAGTATGGATACAACGGAGGTGATCCGTGACTTCGAGCGTCTTGATGAGTTGGATGCCGACCTTAAAGTTGTGTTCATCCATTGGGGTAACGAGTATCAGCTGCAAGCCGACCGTTATCAGCGTCGCTATGCACAGTTCCTGGTACGTCATGGCGCCGACCTAATTATCGGCGGTCATCCTCATGTCTCGCAGGATGCCGACACGCTGTATGCACAGGATGGCAAGCCGGTGGTTACTTACTTTTCCATGGGTAATTTTGTCTCCAACCAGCGTAAGCCGAACACCAATGGCGGCATTATGATACAAGTCACGGTGAATCGCTTTACTGGCCGCGTCGTTGCTACCAACTATATCCCGTATTATGTGCATCGCGGCTATATCCATGGGAAGTACCAGTACTACGTCGTTCCTACCATACCTTATATTAATAATTGGTACGACTTCCGTCTCAATCGGATGGATAGCATTGCTCTGGTGACGGTTCATCGAGCCATGACGGAACGACTTTCAGATTTTATTCCTATTTTTGCAGCCGATTTTGAAATCGAAGACAAATGACTTTTATTGAAGAAATCAACAGGCGAAGGACTTTCGCTATCGTGAGCCACCCCGACGCAGGTAAGACTACATTGACCGAGAAACTGCTGCTTTACGGTGGTGCCATCCAGGTGGCCGGTGCCGTGAAATCGAATAAAATCCGCAAGACCGCCACTTCCGACTGGATGGAGATTGAGCGTCAGCGTGGCATCTCCGTGGCTACGTCTGTGATGGGATTCGACTATCAAGGCATCAAGATCAACATCTTGGATACCCCAGGCCATAAGGATTTCGCAGAGGATACTTTTAGGACTTTGACCGCAGTCGACAGTGTTATTGTGGTGATTGACGCCGCCAAGGGCGTGGAGTCGCAAACTGAGAAACTGGTGGAGGTGTGTCGGATGCGCAATACCCCTATTATTGTGTTCATCAACAAGATGGACCGTCCCGGTAAGGATGCCTTCGAACTGCTTGATGAGATTGAACAAAAGCTGGGTCTCCGTTTGACGCCCCTGAGCTGGCCGATCAACATGGGCCCGAAGTTCAAAGGCGTGTATAGCATCTACGACAAGAGCCTGTATCTTTTCAATTCCGATAAACAACACATCACTCAGGGTATCGCTTTTGACGACTTGAACAACCCTGAACTCGACAAGATGCTCGGTGAAGACGCTGAGACGCTACGTAATGAGACTGATCTGGTACAGGGCGTTTATGACGAATTCTCTCGCGAGGCCTATCTGAAAGGGGATATCTGCCCTGTGTTCTTTGGCTCTGCCTTGAACAACTTCGGTGTCAAGGAGCTGTTGGACTGCTTTATCCAGATTGCTCCCACGCCTATCGGACGCGACACGGTGGAACGCCATATCGAGCCGACCGAAGAGAAGTTTACGGGATTCGTCTTTAAGATCCATGCCAACATGGACCCCAACCATCGCGACCGTATCGCCTTTGTGAGGGTGGTGTCGGGACGTTTCGAGCGTAACAAGAACTACTTCCATGTGCGTCAGCGTCGTGAGCTGAAGTTTGCCAACCCTACGGCCTTTATGGCACAGAAGAAATCGGTGCTTGATGAAGCGTTCCCAGGTGACATCGTGGGCTTGTACGACGCTGGCAACTTCAAGATTGGCGACACCTTGACTGAAGGTGAAATCTTGAATTATAAGGGCATCCCGAGCTTCTCGCCCGAGCAGTTCCGTTATGTGGAAAATGCTGATCCGATGAAGGCCAAGCAACTAGCCAAAGGTCTGGAACAACTCACCGATGAGGGTGTGGCGCAACTGTTTACAGGTCAGATGACGGGTCGTAAGATTATTGGCACTGTGGGCGAACTGCAGTTTGAGGTGATACAATATCGTCTGCTGCATGAGTACAATGCCTCCTGCCGCTATCAGCCGATCTCGCTTTACAAGACGGCTTGGATTACCAGTGACAATGAGGCGCAGCTGGCTGATTTCAAGAATCGCAAGGCCATCAACTTGGCTGAGGACAAAGAGGGTAGGGATGTATTTTTGGCTGAGTCGCCTTATGCTTTGCAGATGGCGATGGAAAAATATCCTGACATAGAATTCCATTTTACTTCGGAATTTTAAAAGTTCTTTTTATATTTGCCTCGGATTAATATTAATAAGGTATAACATTTAAATATCAAGTACTATGGGATTCTTCAAAGAATTTAAAGAGTTTGCCGTCAAAGGCAACGTGATGGACATGGCTGTCGGTGTCATCATCGGCGGTGCGTTCGGAAAAATCATTTCCTCGTTGGTGAATGATATCATTATGCCCTTGGTAGGTAAGGCGATTGGCAACGTGAGTTTCACTGACCTCTTCATCAATCTTACGGATGATACGCACTACGAAACGCTTCAAGCGGCGAAGGACGCTGGCGTTGCGGTGTTTGCTTACGGCCAGTTTATTCAGACGATTATCGATTTCCTGATTGTCGCGTTGTGCATCTTCTTGATGGTAAAGGCTATCAACAAAGCCAAGAAAAAGGAAGAGCCGGCCCCTGAAGCTCCAGCCGAGCCTTCTGAGGACGTCAAACTGTTGACTGAAATTAGGGATTTGCTCAAAAAAGACTAATTTTTGTAGTCCCTAAGTCAAAAAAATGTAGCGGAGATACCGAAAAAAGGTGTCTCCGCTTTTTTTATCTCCTTGATAATCAGTCCTGAGAAAATTTTTTAAAAAAATATTTCAAATTTTTGTTGTATGAATCGGAAAAAGCTGTAATTTTGCAGCCGTTTTCGCCCTGAGGGAAAGGGAGCGGGGAAGAGGGGCGAGAAGTTCTTTGAAAGTCTGAAGCCAGCATAAGAAGCAAGCAAGGTAAACTTGAAGCAACAGCGGAACCCTAAAACAG
>JAFPWT010000016.1 GCA_017394865.1 Bacteroidales bacterium | reverse complement strand
TGGAGGCCAACGAATCGGCCATGTGCTTTGCCATTTTCCCAGAAGTAACTTTGTAGGACGGGCAATACTCTATGGCACGATAACGGGCATAACGCAAACCGCTTCCGTCGAACATGTCCGGGTTTACCTCTTTCAGGTTAGTCGATGGCGTGTCCACTAACTTGATATAGGTGTCAATAAAGAGTTTAAGTACTTGAGGAGACATTTGATAGGTACGGTCGGTGGGGTCAAGCAACTGAGGGAAGTGTATCTCGTTGGCATAGCGAGGCTCATGCTGGATGTTGCTGCGGGTACGGCGCACCATCACCTTCTCCAGCACCTTGTGTCTAAGTTCCTGATTTATGGCATCGATGCGGCTGGTAAGGAACTCGGCACTCAAGGTGCGACGTTGCGACATGAGGCTCTTGAATTCCTTAATCCAAGGGGCAAAGGTATCGGCAATGTTGGAGACACCATCAATCGTGCAACGGACGGTGTCCTGGAACAACAGCAGTTGGTTCTTGATGTCCTCGGGCGTGTTATTGAGCGGCGTGGCCGAAAGCAGCAGCACACGCTTGTTGCCTTTGACATTACCTTTATTCAATCGTGCCGACTTGCAGATGCGTTGCAGCAGGTCGTAATTGCCTGTGCTGTCGTGACGGAAATTGTGCGCCTCATCAACGATGATGAGGTCGTAGTAACCAGGCTGGCTGTAGTTGTTGGTGCCCTCAATGACCTTATCCAAGCTACCGTTGCTGACAAACTGGCTATAGTTGTTCTTGATTTGGAAATCGCGGAAAGTGTCTTCCCAGTTGCTTTGCACCGCAGGAGGGAAGATGACAAGAATACGGGTGTTGTTGCCGTTGGCGGCGATAAACCGCTGGGCAATCATAGCTGCCACCACGGTTTTGCCCAGACCCACCACATCGGCAATGAAACAACCACCATGCTGCATCATGATATTATAACCTTGCACTACGGCGTCACGTTGGTAGGTGAGGTTGTCGTAATTGTCGGGCAGATGAGGAATGAAATCATCTTCAACCTGATCGCCGAAATGGTCGATGAGCATCCGCATATAAAGTTCGTAGGGTGTGGGCTGATGTTCTTCTGGGGTCAGATGGGTTTTGCGAACGATATGGTTCACATCGTCCATTGTCACTGGGATGGCATCTTTCCAAAGGCTTTGAAACTCTTCCTCGCAGTAATGCACATCGTCGTAGTCCTTCATGGCCACGTTCAATTCGTAGCGTGGCGGTTCGGTGGTGCCGAGCCCCTGTGCGCTAAGGTTGCTGCTACCCATGATGACCCAGCCGTCGCTATGTTCATTATGGCTTTTCGGCAAGCAGAGGTAGAATTTCGCGTGAAGGTCTTTGGTGGGATGGATACGCAATTGCAACCGATTGTTGGCAATGTCGGCGCAGAACTGACGGATGCCTTCATCGACTTCTGACGAGTATTCGGACTGGTAAACATCACGAAGGAAGTCCTCGCAATACTGTTCAAGGGTTGCTTCTTTGTTCTCGAAGAAAAACTTACCAGTGAGTTGCGATTGGCGGAAGAGATTGTCGATATTGATACCGACGAGGATGCGTATCTCGCTGACGTTTTCCAGTTCCTTGCGTAGTTTGAAGTAGCCACTACTACGAAAATAGCCAACCACGGCATGAAAGATGTCGAAGTTGGCCATTGCGGAGGCGATGCCGTGGAATTTGTCCATCAGCCTCGTCTCGGTATTATTGAAGAACTTGGTGCTCATAAGGCTTGGCGTGTTAGGCGCTTTGCCTTTCCGAGGCATCACAAAAAAAAATCCGTGAACTTCTGTCTGGAACGGAGGTTCGGCAAAACCTTAACCACAAACAAGAAAGCCCACGGATATTCCGTGAGCGTTTCACTTTCTTGTGTGGTTAATTTAGAAATTTGCCGATTTCCGTTCCACTAGAAAAGCAAAAACGCTTTTTATTCTATGTCTAAATTATTATGCTCTTGTATCTCTTCGAATTGTTAACGCTTAATAGGGTACAAATATATGATTTTTAAATAATTCAGATTTAGATTCTCTCAATCTTGGCTCCCAAACTATTGAGTCGCAAGTCGATATACTGGTAGCCGCGGTCGATTTGGTCGATGTTGTCGATGATGCTGACGCCTTGTGCTGACATGGCGGCGATGAGCAAGGCTACGCCGGCACGGATATCGGGCGAGCTCATGCGGATGCCTCTCAACGCATGGTGATGGTCGAGACCGATGACATTGGCGCGGTGAGGATCACAGAGGATGATCTGGGCACCCATGTCGATGAGCTTGTCCACAAAGAACAAACGGCTCTCGAACATCTTCTGGTGGATGAGTACGGTGCCTTTGGCTTGGGTGGCGACCACGAGGATGATACTGATCAAGTCAGGGGTGAAGCCGGGCCACGGAGCGTCGGCGATGGTGAGGATGCTGCCGTCCATGAAGGTCTCCACCTCGTAATGGTCCTGAGCAGGGATGTAGATGTCATCACCCTTGTATTCCATCTTGATACCGATGCGGCGGAACATCTCTGGGATGATGCCCAGTTGTTCGATGCCGGCGTTCTTGATGGTGAGCTCCGAGCCGGTCATGGCAGCCATGCCGATGAAGGAGCCGACCTCGATCATGTCGGAGAGTAGACGGTGTTTGGTGCCGTGAAGCTGGCTGACGCCGTGGATGGTGAGGAGGTTTGACCCGATGCCTTTGATGTCGGCGCCCATGGAGACGAGCATCTTGCACAGCTGCACCAGATAAGGCTCGCAGGCGGCGTTGAAGATGGTGGTCTCGCCCTCAGCCATGACGGCTGCCATCACGATGTTGGCGGTACCGGTGACGGAGGCCTCGTCAAGGAGCATGTAGCATCCATGAAGTCCGTTGGGTGCGGTGGCTTTTTGCACGATGCCGTCGTTGTTGAAGACGGCGCCGAGCTTCATGAGTCCGATGACGTGGGTGTCGAGACGGCGACGTCCGATCTTGTCGCCACCGGGTTTTGGCATATAGGCTGTGCCGAAACGGGCAATCAAAGGTCCCATCATCATCACGCTTCCGCGTAACCGTGAGGCCTTCTGGATGAAGTCTTCGGTCTGGAAATAATCGAAATCGATCTCGCTGGCCTGCAGGCTGACCTTGTCGGGCGTGTCGCGGCGCACTTTGACCCCCATGCCTTTCAATAAGTCGATGAGGTTGTTGATGTCAAGGATGTTGGGCAGGTTCTCGATGATGACTTCCTTGTCGGTGAGCAGGCTGGCGCAGATGATCTGCATGGCCTCGTTCTTGGCACCTTGAGGCACGATCTCGCCTTTTAGCTTGTAGCCTCCTTCAATACGAAATGATCCCATGGCTTATTGCAGTTTACGTTTCTTGTATGCGGGGTTGTTGGGGTTGTTCATGTCGGCCTTGAGGTTCGACTGTTTCTTTTTCTTCTTTTTCTTGCCTTGGCCTTGCTGTCCAGGCTTTTGAATGGCCTCGGCACCGTTGAGCTTAGTCTCCTCGTCAAGCACCAGACGCCCTTTCGAGATGGCCTTCAGATCGGCGATGATTTGCTGGTCGCTGACGACGTTGCCACCCCATTCCACGTAATTGCGTTTCATCTGGTTGGCAATGGAGAGGCTCAGGGCATGACGCATCTCTTCGTCTTCCACCTGTGCGGCAAGTTCGATCATCTTGGCCATGTAGTGACCGTAATGACCGTATTCAATCTTATTGTTTTGATAGCCAACGTGCTGTGGCCTGGTGGCTTCGCTCATTGGCTCCGGGGCAGGGAAGGGGCTGTCCACATCGAGCTGATAGTCGGAGATGATGTAGAGATGGTCCCAAAGCTTGTGGATATAGTCATCCGATTGCTTGACTTGGGGATTCATCTGGGCCATGATGGAGATGATGAAGTTGGCGGCTTCGGTACGTTTCTGCCGATCCTCGATCTCCATCAGATGACGGATCATCTCTTGCATGTTACGGCCGTATTCTGAGATGATGATCTGGCCGCGTTCGGTGTTGTATAGCAATCCTTGTTTGTCCATATTAGATGATTTTTAATTTTGCAAATTTAAGCATTAATTGTTTTGTGCCGCTGTTGTCGAAATGGACGGTGGCTTTTTTGTTGGCGCCAGCGCCGTCGACGGAGACCACGGTGCCCTCGCCGAACTTCTGGTGCATCACACGGAAACCCTCCTGGATGAGGTCGGGGTTGGAGGCTTCGAAAGGCTCACCTGTGCTAGCAGCGGGCTGATAGGAAGGAGTGTTTGATGTGGCGCTGACTCTTGTGAAGCCGTGTTTCTCTGGTTCGGAGATGGTCCTCCCAGTCTGGGACTTGTTTCCGCTAGAGCCATAACCGCTTCCGCTTGTTCCATATCCTCCTCCGCTTGATCCAAAGCCGGGTCTGCGTCCCCAGCCTCGACGTTCTTCGTCGAATGACGAAGTCCCGTGGAAAGAGGCTTTCCTTGGCTTGTCGATGAGTTTCTCGTCAATCTCGTCGATGAATCTCGATGGTTCACTGAGGGTGAGGTTGCCATATCTGTATCGTGTCTCAGCACAACTTAGCGTGAGCTTGGTCATGGCACGGGTGACAGCCACGTAGAACAGACGGCGTTCTTCTTCAAGCTCTTCTCTTGTGCTCAAAGAAAGGATGCCAGGGAAGAGGTTCTCTTCCATGCCAACCACGTAGACATAAGGGAACTCCAATCCTTTGGCAGAGTGGATGGTCATCAGGCTCACGCAGTCCTCGGTGTTGTCGTCCTTCTTCATCTCATTGTCGGTGAGCAGGGCCACGTCTTCCATGAAGCGTACCAAATCCACTTGTGCGGCCTCGCCGGTGGTCTCGTCCACTTGCTGGTCGCTGAATTCCATGATGGCGTTGAGTAGCTCTTCGATGTTCTCCACACGGCTGATGCTCTCGGGGGTGTCTTCTTCTTTCAGGAGTTTGATGATGCCGATGGTATTGGTGATGTGCTTGGCCAGCTCGAAGGCGTTCATCTTGCCTTGCAGGCTTTGGAAACTCTTAATGAGCACCACGAAGTCACGCACACGGTTCACCGTGCCCATGTTGAAGTCCTGCGGATACTGGTCGTTGGCGATGCACTGCCAGATGGAGGTCTTGCGTTCGTTGGCAAACACCATGAGCCGTTCAACGGTCTTCTCGCCGATGCCACGGATGGGGTAGTTGATGATCCTCAAAAGCGACTGCTCGTCCTCAGGATTGATGGTGACACGGAAATAGGCTAGCAGATCTTTGATCTCCTTGCGGTCGTAGAACGAGAGGCCTCCGTAGATCTTGTAAGGGATGTTTTGTTTGCGCAGGGCGGCTTCCATCGATCTCGACTGGGCGTTGGTGCGGTAGAGGATGGCGAAGTCCTTGTTGTTGAGCTGCCTCGACATCTTATAGTGGAAGATGGAGTTGGCCACCATGACGCCTTCTTCGGAGTCGGTGGAGGCGTGCAGCAGGGTGATGAGTTCGCCTTGTTCTTTGTCGCTCCAAACGCGTTTCTTGATCTGGTCTTTGTTGTGCGCGATGATATTGTTCGATGCCTCGACAATGGTCTTGGTGGAGCGGTAATTCTGTTCCAGCCGGATGAGTTTGTAGTCGGGATAGTCGTTTTTGAAGTTCAGGATATTTTGGATGTTGGCGCCGCGGAATCCATAGATGGACTGGGCGTCGTCGCCTACCACGCAGATGTTCTCAAAGAGGGCGGCCAGCCTTCTGACGATGAGGTACTGGGCGAAGTTGGTATCCTGGTACTCGTCGACCAGAATATACTTGAAGTGGTTCTGATATTTATAGAGGATGTTGGGGTTATCGCGGAGCAGGACGTTGGTGTAATAGAGGATATCGTCGAAGTCCATGGCGTTGGCGCGGTGCAGCCGGTCGTTGTAGACTTGGAAGATCTGTGCGATGAGGGGTTTGTTGGCCTTGCGGTCGGTCTCCTGTATTTCTGCGTCGTTGGCGTAGTCTTGGGGCGAGTAGAGGCTCGACTTGGCGGCGGAGATGCGGGCGAGCACGGACTTGGCAGGGTAGACCTTGGTATCCAACTGCATCTCTTTTAGGATTTGGTTGATAAGCGCCTTGGAGTCGTCGGTGTCGTAGATGGTGAAGGTGGAGGTGAAGCCGATGTACTGGGCTTCGATGCGGAGGATGCGGGCGAAGATGGAGTGGAAGGTGCCCATCCACACGTTGCGGGCGTCGTCGGCGTTGACGAGTTTGACGATACGGTCTTTCATCTCGCGGGCAGCTTTGTTGGTGAAGGTCAGCGCCATGATCGAGAAGGGGTCTACGCCTTCGGAGATCATATACGCGATGCGGTAGGTGAGGGCGCGGGTCTTGCCCGAGCCGGCACCGGCGATGACCATCACGGGGCCGTTCACCGTGGTGACGGCTTCGCGCTGGGGCTCGTTGAGTTGGTCGAGTATGCTGGACATTTTCGGGAAATCAAAATAACTTGCAAAGATACGCAGATTTTGTTATTTTTGCGTCATGATTTTTAAAAGATTTATGTCATGAAAAAGCTTTTTATGCTGATGGGCGCTATTGCGCTGACATGCAACATGATGGCCGTCAACGTATGGGACGGCACGTCTGAACCTTGGACCAACGGTAGCGGCACGGCCAACGATCCTTATCTGATTGAAACCGCCTCTAATCTGGCGTATCTTGCTGAGAAGGTCAACGAAGGTTACCAAGCTCAGGGCATGGCGGTGTTCAGATACACCTATTTTTTGATGACGGATGATTTTGACTTGAACAATATCAACTGGACGCCTATCGGGAATATTAATATGAGCATGGAAGGCTATTATTTTGCCGGTGTCTTTGACGGTTGGTATCACAACATTGACCATCTGCATATTCAGACGAATGCCGATGTTTGCGGTCTTTTTTCGGGACTGGGTGGCGAATGGGACGGAACGATGGCTGACAGTTACGGACAAATCAAGCATCTGTCGGTGACCAATGGCAATGTCGTCTCCACTGGCACTGGTGCTGCGGGCATCGTGGGTGGCGTGGCAGGCAATGCCACGGTGGTTCAATGCAGCTTTTCAGGTACCGTCAGCGTCAGCAACAACGGTAGCTTTTGTGGTGCGGGAGGCATTGTGGCGGCCGCGGCCGAAAACTCGAAGATAGAGGAATGCTCGTTCTCAGGAAGCATCAACGCTACCAATAACGGAGGCTTTACCAATGCCGCAGGTGCCGGAGGCATTGTTGGAATTGCGATGAACAAAGCCAGTATCATAGAGTGTTACAACACCGGTACCATCAATGGTACTGCGATGATGATGAGCGTGGCTGCGGGCATCCTTGGCGCTACTTTGCAGGAAAATGAAGTGACCGTCGAACGGTGTTACAACGTTGGAACAGTCAATGCCATGACAAAAGGCGGTATCTTCGGCATGATCAGCCCGATCAATCCAACCAAGGGCGAGACCTCATTGTTAGTGAAGGACTGCTTTTACCTCAATACTTGCGGGGGAACTACCAATTATGGTACTTCGAAAACGTCAAGTGAGATGAAAACTGAGGAATTCAAGAATCAAATCGACCAGAGTTCGCACGCTTATGTGATGGACAACGGCACCAACAACGGCTATCCCATCCATTCCCTCGCAGGTTACAAGCTTTGGGAGGCAAAGGAGGTCACCTGTCATTCGGCCAAACTGTCGGCTGACATTCACGTGGGCAACGACCACTTTGCAGAAGCCAAGTTCATCTATTACGATATGGATAACGGTGCGATTAATGAGATGTATTTCGTTGAAATAGAGGTGGGGGATCATGTCGAGATTGACATTGACAGCCTTATGCCAGAGACGGAATATGGATTCATGATCTCTTTGAAGTTCGATGACGGCATCACCTGGGTGGGCGCGCCGCAATATTTCGTTACTGAAGAATATGACGCCGTAGCTTCGTCGACGGTACCCGAGGTTTCAGTTTATCCCAATCCTGCTTCGGACATCGTCCACATCGATGGAGTAGAAGCCACAGAGATCCGTGTTTATAATGTGAACGGACAGTTGTTAAAGACTGTTAATGGCTCCAATGAGATTATGGTGAGTGATTTGCCTGCTGGTACCTATCTGCTTCGTGTTACCGACACTGAGGGTTGGGTGACGGTGGTGCGTTTATCACTATTGAATTAATAGAATTTATGAATTAATATATATAATTTTATTTCTAGTATAGAAATAATCTTTAATTTTGCGTCCTATTCTTTTAAAAATGGATGGACGCAAGGTAAGAGCATCGAATCATTTTTCGGAACGAAGGTTGCTACGCAATGTACGTGAAGCCGCGCAACTGCAGGGGAAAGGCTACACCGTGGAAAGTTGGGGCCATCCCAATGGTGCATACTTCGCTTTTATTGGGAACCATCATCTTGAATGAGAGTATTACTGCTGTAGTATTGAGGGTAGGCTTGGTGGGTCCGTTTACATGTCTAAACTATCTTCCTTGAGGAGAAAATCGAACAGCCCAATAGTGAGTATCCCATCTTCGTTTCTGCGCGGCATGATGTGCTCTTTGACAACAATAACCTTCTTGAATGAATCATTGATGTTTGTTAGCGAACGGGATTCTTGTATTTCCTTTTCTCTATCAGGGATTGACAAAGCCGATTGCACATAATACTTTAATTTCAATCGGCCAACTGCTTATGACTAAAAAATGCCAATAATGGCAATTTTTAGTTCAAAAACAAAACCATGTTACGACAACGACCCTAATTTAAGGTGAAAAAGGAGTTGGGAAAATTGAAAATGAAATGGGAGGAGCTGGAATGCTAAAAAATAAAATCAAAAATCGCTCGGTTATTTGTGGTTAAAACATTATTATTCTTATTTTTGCACCGAGGCTGAAAGTTGACTGCTGAAAGCCAAAAATCGCATCAAAACAATCCTGTTCATGGTCTTAAACTACCAAATATCCAGTCCCGAAACAATGGAGCGAGCCATCTGCGAGTTGGGCATCGTCCCATTTTTCACTAGTGCCATCCCGGGCTATTCCATCAAAGAACTCACCCAGCCTGGGTTTTGGTTTGACGGTGAGGAGGACTCGCTCGGGCCGTGGGACTGGAAGATCGACTGCCTACAAAACGGCGGCATCGCCTACGGGAAGTTCCTCTGCGGAGGAAAAGCCGCCTTCGCGACAATACCATTCTACCGCGAACTGATGAACGTCCGCCGCGCCACGACAACGCCCGACAAGAACGGCGAGCGCATCATGGAATACATCGAAAAGCAAGGCAGCATCACCATCAAAGAGGTACGCAACTTGCTCGGCGTGAAGAAAGGCCAAGCCGATGCGGCCATAGGCAAGTTGATGCAGCAGTGCCGTGTCGTCACGGGAGCCATTGAGCGGGTGTATCGGGGGCCCGAACAGGTTTACAACGGTTGGCAGGTGTCGTATTTCTGCACGCCCGAGTCGCTATTCGAAGACTTCACCTCGCTCCACACCGACCGCACTCCAGAGGAGTCGCTGGAGTTTTTAGTCGACCACATCACGAAGTTGACAGATGGAACGGCTACACGAAAGCAGGTTTTGAAAGTGCTGAAATAACTATAAAATCTTAATCCTAATTCAATATGAAAAAACTATTCTTTCTCGCAGCAGTAGCCCTGATGATGGCTACAGGCTGCAATAATCAGAACAACAAGACCACACAAGTGACGACCGAACCTGAACCTGTGGTCGAGCAGACCAGTGGCATCTATGACATCACGGTCAAGGACATGGACGGAAGCGATGTGTCGCTGGCCAACTACAAAGGCAAGGTGCTGCTCATCGTCAACGTGGCCAGCAAATGCGGCTTGACCCCACAGTACCAAGGCCTTGAGGCACTTTATCAAAAGTATCATGAGCAAGGCTTGGAGATTCTGGGCTTCCCTTGCAACCAATTCTTGGGGCAAGAGCCTGGCACCAATGAGGAGATCCAGAGTTTCTGTTCGCTGAACTACAACGTCACCTTCCCGCTGTTTGCCAAGATTGACGTCAATGGTGAGTCGGAGAGTCCGCTCTATACCTACCTCAAGGAACAAGCACCTTTCAAGGGCTATCCCGAGGGTGCCGAGGAGTTCGCCGCACAACTTGACGAGATCCACCAAAAGACTGGCACTGGCTTTGACCAAGGTGATGCCATCCGCTGGAACTTCGGCAAGTTTTTGGTCTCCAAAGATGGCAAGACCATCCTTCGCTTTGAGCCTATGGTGACGCCCGACATGATGGAAGGAGCCGTACAAGAGCTATTGGGAAGAGAATAAGAAGAAAAACAAGCGTATTACAAATGAAAGCACTCCTCATCAACGGCAGCCCGCACGCTAACGGCTGCACCTTCACCGCCTTAAGCATCGTGGCGGAAGAACTACAGAAAAACGGCATAGAGACCGAAATCATCCATATCGGGAACAAGGACATCCGAGGCTGTATCGCCTGCGGCAAGTGCGCCGAATTGGGCCATTGCGTGTTCAACGACATGGTGAACGAAGTGGCGCCCAAGTTGGAGCATGCCGACGGCCTCGTGGTCGGCTCGCCGGTGTATTACGCTGGCCCCAACGGAACGCTCACCAACCTGCTCGACCGCCTGTTTTTCAGCACCCCGTTCGACAAACGTATGAAAGTGGGCGCAGCGGTCGTCTCGGCACGACGTGGTGGAACGACAGCCGCTTTCGACCGGCTTAACAAGTATTTCACCATCAGCGAGATGCCCATCGTGAGCAGCCGCTATTGGAACATGGTGCATGGATACTCCGCTGAAGACGTGATGCAAGACGAAGAAGGGGTGCAAATCATGCGCATCTTGGGCCGTAACATGGCTTTCCTCATGCGCGCCATCGCCGCCGAGCGCGAACGCAATGGACTGCCTGAAAAGGAAGTGACGAAATACACCAATTTCATCCGATAAACTTTAGTAAGATATGAGAGTTTTCCTTTATATTTGGATGATTGTTCAACTGGTTTTGTTAGTCACTGGTGGGGTGTGGACTTTTATCGACTGGAAGAATGAAAAACGCAAGAAAACCCCAATGACTCTCATGGCAATCGGTAGTTTTATGTTGGCTATCTTCTTTCTGGTTTTAAAGCCAATGATGAACAAGTAGGATCCATTTTAATCTATAGCAATGATAAAAAACAGGCCCAACCCCAACGAGGCTTTTCCGAATCCCAACATCCCAAGCCTCTGCTTCATCAAGAATGTGGTGAAGAGCCCGCGTATCATCATTGGCGACTATACCTATTATGATGACGTGGATGGTGCAGACCAATTCGAGAAGCACGTCACTCATTTCTACGACTTCATTGGTGACCGGCTGATTATCGGCAAGTTTTGCGCTATCGCCAAAGGTGTGGAGTTTGTGATGAATGGTGCCAACCACAGGATGGACGGCGTGACGACTTATCCGTTTTATGTCATAGGCGGTGACTGGGGCAGCGCAATTGCTCCAGTGAAAGATGAATTGCCTCTGAAAGGCGATACCATTGTGGGCAACGACATTTGGATTGGTCAGCATGTCACCATCATGCCAGGTGTCCATATTGGCGACGGAGCCATTATCGGTGCCAACTCGGTGGTGGCCTCGGACATTCCTCCATACGCTGTCGCCGTGGGTAACCCTTGCCGTGTGGTCAGAAAGCGCTTCGACGACGAATTCATCGCTTATCTGCTGGAACTGAAATGGTGGGATTGGAACATTGAGAGGATTGAGGCCAATTTCGAGGCCTTGTCAAGTGGCAATCTATCGTTAATCAGAAAGATAAAAATATGAAAAAAGTAATCGTTATTTCAACCAGTCTCCGCCCCGGCTCGAACAGCAACGCTTTAGCGGAGCAATTTGCCAAGGGCGCGGAAGCCGCTGGGCATCAAGTGGAATTTGTCTCGCTGCGAGGCAAGGAAATCAAGTTTTGCATTGGCTGCTTGTCGTGTCAGAAGACGGGTGCCTGCGTCATCAAGGACGATGTGCCCGCCATTATGGAGAGCGTCTTGAACGCCGACGTGGTCTGCTGGGCTACGCCCATCTACTACTACGAGATGAGCGGACAGATGAAGACCCTCATCGACCGCATGAACGCCATGTATCCCAAGGATTACAAGTTCCGCGACGTCTATCTGCTGACCACCGCGGCCGAGAACGAGGAATTTGTCCCGAAGCGCGCTGAAAGCGGTCTGCAGGGCTGGATCGACTGCTACGGCAAGTCAAGTCTTAAAGGCCATATCTTCTGCGGCGGTGTGGGCGCTCCGAAAGAGATTGAAGGCAATGCCAAGTTGCAGGAGGCGTACGGGCTGGGAAAAAACGTTTAATTCTCCGACAATGAATATAATCCGTAACTCGGTCGAAGGCTCGGATTGCGGTTTTTTTGTACTTTTGTCTCCGATTTCTTCCGAATGAACAATGCCGGACAAATCGGGTTGGCCTTGGGCTATTTGACCGTTGGATGCCTTTGTTCAGAGTGCCAATGCAGTTCAAGAGCCGCAGACGGAATGGGCTTCGGATTGGGAAGACATTGTTGGTGTCATCCGGAAATACGACTTGATAGTGAAAGATTTTGAAGCTTTACAACCCATGTTGTCGGAGGCAGCACAAAACCATCAGGCGGTCCACCATAGCCAAGCCTACCGTGAGGCCTATCACCCGCATTATCGCATTGTGGAGCGAGAGGTCTTAAAGAAGGTTCTTTCAATGGAATGATCGCCAGAAAGAATCCTCAATTCGGGAGAAAAGGCCCAATGGCATGCCGAGTACATGTTCAGGACGGATATGGATGGAAAACATGTTCAATACTGCGTCAACAAAGTGGAATGCACCAAATAAAAAACCGCACTCTACATTACCTTATTGTGATTTGGAATGTGTACGGTTTAGGAGGTTAATCCGATGCAAAAATACTACTTTTTCGATTCACTGCAACGTTTTTATCGAAAAAAATGCCTGAAACGAAGAATTCTATTTTACCTCCGCCATGCTTGAAACGGAATATGTCCTGCCATTATCCAAACACTCGCACTGATAGCGGGTGCGACGTTTCGGACCTTTTCTAAAGGTTTTACCATCGGCAAGCTGGAAGATTGCACCCTCGGGGAGGTCGTCCACTGTAATCGGTTTCTCGCCAGACGCATTGGCATCGTAACGTTTCATCACCTTGGCTAAATTGGCGTCGGCAGTGGAACTGGCTTTGATGTGCTGAAGGTGTTTTTCCAAAGCGACAATAACGTCTTTAGGGAAAATATCAGGCCTCAAATAGGGAAGAAGCAGTTGCGCAAAGGTCTGCTTCCATTCTTCGCCATGGGGTTCCAAATAGCGCTCGGGATAGTTTACATAGACAGTATAATGCGCTAGTTCATGAACGAAGGTGACCAGCATCTGGTAGGGGTTGAGGTCACCGTTTAAAGTGATGCAGCACACACCATTGCCGTCTTGCGGAGGCCGAAAATCACCCAATTTCGAATTTCTCGGCTTCTTGAACTTCAACTGGAAACGCGAGTGCGTATAAGCCTCCACTACCATTGGCACAGCCGCCGCAGGAAAATATCGTTGCAGAATCTGAAGCTCTTTGTCTGTCATACTGCAAAAATAAACATCTCTAAATTCATAATTCTAAATTCTTAATTATTTCTTACTTTTGCACTCCAATTCTAAAAACGAACATCATGGCAGTACCTCAAATACCTACTTTGCTGCTCACAGGATACCTCGGCAGCGGCAAGACCACGCTGGTCAACAAGATTCTCAACAACCGCAAGGGCATCAAGTTCGCCGTCATCGTCAACGATATCGGTGAGGTGAACATCGACGCTGACTTGATTGAAAAAGGCGGTGTCGTTGGACAGGGTGACGACAGCTTGATGGCGCTTCAGAATGGCTGTATCTGCTGCACGCTGAAGATGGATCTGGTGAAACAGTTGAAGGAACTCACCGCCATGCGCAAGTTCGATTATATCGTCATCGAGGCCAGCGGCATCTGCGAGCCGGAGCCGATAGCCCAAACCATCTGCACCTATCCCCGCATGGGCTACGAGTTCTATAAGGACGGACTGGCTCGTCTTGACTGCATTGTCACGGTGGTCGACGCCCTGCGTTTGCAGGATGAGTTTGCCTGCGGTGATGACCTTGTGAAGAAAACCCTGAAGGAGGATGACCTGGAGAGCCTGGTCATTCAACAGATGGAATTCTGCAACATTATTTTGCTCAACAAGGCCTCTGAAATCTCCGAATCGGAACGTGGCCGCATCAAGCAGATCATCCGCGCCATCCAGCCGAAGGCCGAGATCATCGAATGCGACTACTGCGACATCGACTTTGATAAGATTTTGAACACCCACATGTTCGACTTCGATGAAGTGGCTACCTCCGCTACATGGATTCAGAAAGTGGAGGGCCATGATGAAGATCACGATGACCATGACGAAGACGACGATGATGACCACGAGGAACATCACCACCATGATCACGATGATGACCACGAGGAACATCATCACCACCATCATCACGATCATGACGAAGGGGAAGCCGAGGAATATGGTATCGGTACTTTTGTCTATTTCCGTCGGGAGCCCTTTAACTTAGCTCGTTTCGATGAGTTTGTGGCCCGTAAGTTGCCTCGCAACGTAATTCGTGCCAAAGGCATCTGCTGGTTCAAAGGTGAGGACGAGGTGTGCTACATCTTCGAACAGGCCGGTAAACAGGTGCAGCTCCGCAATGCTGGTGCATGGTTTGCCACCATGCCGAAGGACGAGCTCCGTGAGATGATGGAACAGGATGAGGGTCTGCGTCGTGACTGGGACGAGAAGTACGGCGACCGCATGCAGAAACTGGTCTTCATCGGCCAGCACATGGATCAAAAAGCGATCGAGAAAGCTTTGGATGAGTGCCTGAGCGTTTAGCGTCATTGCGAGAACTGGATGATATTATGTGGTGATGGCTTGGAGCTCTTTGCCTAAGTCATGCAACGCGTTCACAATTCGGTCGCTTTGTGGTTTGCGAGGTTTGCTCCTTCCACAAATATAATGACCTAGCTGTCGTTGGTTGATGCCAGTCATTCTCGAGAGGGCGGCCCGGGTGAGTATTTTGTCGTAGCAGTACAGCAGGCTTTGAATGTCCATGCGAAAAAGCAAATCGTAGTCTGAATCAAACACAACAGGATAGGCCTCATGGTCAGCCTTGGCACAATCCACATAAAAGTCAATGCTTTCTCGAACATATTTAACGAAATCAGAAAACCTGCCAGTATAGGCCACGATCCATCCTGGTATCAACTCGCAGCTGGCACTGAATCCATTGTCGGTTTTCGAAGTAGAAATGATTACTTGTTCCATTTTTTTTAGAATTTAAGTCCTGACTGGTTCTCGATGCTTTTTAGCTCATCTCCCCACGTGTCGTCACTGGGTTTTCCGTTTACGGTAACCTTCCCCTTTTTTGTGGGGTGCCTGAATTGCCGATGGCTTCCGACCTGATGAACTAAGTACCAACCGTCTCTGGCTAACATTTTTAAGATTTTACTGGTTTAAACAATCTTCATTGATCATTTGATTTTGCAAAAATAGTAATTTTACTATTATTAGATAGATTTTTCTTCTTTTTTTGCAAAAATAGATAAATAATCAAAAATATATAATAATTATTATTAAATTAATAAAAATTATTAATACTTTATTGGTTGTTGGAATGAAGAGGGTACGGTACAGGGATCGGACTGAGCCTATCGAAGCAGATTATTTTACGATCTTACGTGTCGAAACGCCCTGCGCTGAAACCGTCCGCTCGATGTAAATCCCAGCTTTCAGGTGGGAGGGGTCAACCTTCTTTCCGGTGAGATCGAACAATTCCACCTGAAGTGCTTCATTTTCGTTTTCAAATTCTGCAAGCCCATCTGATTCGATCACATCGACCAACAAAGTGGTCATGGACGTGGCACAGTTACAGTCGAGCACTAGCATGATATCGAGCCAGCAGGTAGAGCCGACAGCGACGGTCGGCAACAGCGTCGCTTCCGTGATGACTTGTTTGGTCTCGTCGGGCTCGAGGTGGAAGACGGTGCAGGGAGTACCTTCCACGGTGAAGTGGATATCGGTGAAATATTCGTACGAAGGCGAGAAGATGACATCAATGGGCTCATAACCCAGATTCTGGACGTCGAAGCGGAAAACAATCTGTTCGCCAGGGTAAAGCGAGGTCTGGATGGTGGTTGGCGTTGCTTGGAAGTCATATTTGGATACCATGTCGACGCTCACTTCATCAATGGTGAGATGATAAGCTCCTTCGGAGGCGACGGCGTGGATGCCGAAATATGGATAGTCGGCTGTGATGGTCTCGATATAAGCAGATACTTTATTATAGTTGCCTTCGTCTACCGTGACGGTGAAAAGAAGCTGGTCCATATGTTCGGCATTGTCTTCAGTGCCTGCCCAGAACTCCAACTCGTAGGCCCCGTCGGAGATCACCCAGCTCGAAAACCGGTATTTTAATTGGGAACTGAGAAACAACTCCATGAACATCCATGAATCATCAGCGTTGGTGAAGGCATACCAGTCGCCTGCATGTGCCGTCCGGTTGTGATCTTTGTCAAAATGCCCGCAAAGCCACGACTGGTCATCGCAAGTCCAGCCGATAGGCGAGGTCATGTCATGGTTCGCATATTCAAAGCTTTCGAATAGAATACCTGATGCGAAAGAGAATACCGGTTGAAGCCCTATCACCAATATCAAAAGCAATTTTTTCATTTTTCCAACGTTTAAAATGCAAAGATAGGAAGATTCAAATAATTATCGTTATTTTTGCTTTTTTTTACGATCATGGAAGAAGAAAGGAATACCGATAAACTGGCTGGATATCTGATCAAACTGGGTATCTTCGCCATTATTGCCGCCTTGTGCTGGTACTTCAGGATAGTGTTGGTCTACATCATCATTGCTTTTGTGGTGTCGTTGATCGGGCGGCCAGTCATGAAATTTTTGAAAGGCGTCCACATCAAGAAATTCCATCTTCCCGACTGGTTTTCGGCGGTGTTGACCATCGTGGTGATTCTCGGCTTATTGGTGCTGATTGTCACACAGATGGTGCCTATGGTGACGAATATCGTCCGTGATGCCACAGCGGTGAATGACAGCATGAAGCTGGATTCAAGCATTTTCGAAGGACTCAACACCTGGCTGATAGGGATGTTTCCCGGTTTGGGCACTGATTTTGACTTGCTGGCGTTGATCACGGAAAAATTGCGCGAGGTGGTTGATTACGGCAACGTCTCTGGCCTTGTCGGATCGGTGGTGTCGTTGGTCTCCAATACCTTTATTGGGACTTTTGCGGTTGTTTTCATCTCGTTCTTTTTCCTGAAAGATGCCGATTTGTTTGAAAGGATTATCTGTGCCTTGGTGCCCGACCGTATCGAACAGAAGACGAAGATGACGCTTAACGATATCAAACAGCTGCTTTCGCGTTATTTTGTCGGCTTGGTGATAGAGATGCTGGGCGTCGCGTTGATTGATTTTCTGGGACTTTGGCTGATCGCCCGTTTGGATGTCAATTATGCCATCGGTATTGCTTTTGTGGCGGGTGTTTTGAATGTGATCCCTTACTTGGGCCCGCTGATGGGAGAGATCCTTGGCGTCGTCCTTGGTGTCATGCTTAAACTTGGAATAGGCGCAGGACTTGATGTGAATGTGTGGGTCTTCGCATTAATTATTTTTGCTATTATGTTCGGAGCACAGTTGGTGGACAACCTTGTTTACCAACCGATCATCTATTCCACGAGTATCAAAGCATATCCTTTGGAGATCTTCATCGTGTTGTTGATGGCAGGCTTTATCGGCGGCATGGTGGGCATGCTCGTGGCCATTCCGGCCTATACTGTTCTGCGTGTCATTGCCTTGCGTTTCTTCCACAGATTCAAGCCGATCCAGCGGTTGGATCCTGACTTGAGCAAGGAGGATGAAATCATTGGCGGTTAATTAAACTGAATCTTACACCGGCAAACCTCCACGTTATCCTGCGTGTTTTGATCCGTTTTCACCAAACGGATGCAGTAGGTCTGTTCTCCGATTTGTTCCCTGTAGAAATGCAGTTTGTCACCTTGGTGGGTCTCCGCCACGTAGGCGATATCGAAACGTTTGATCTGGTGCTCGCGGTACCAGGGGATGTCCCATAGATCAATCACATGTTCGATGTATTTGATGGAGTTGACATGTCCGTTGATGTCCACGTCGTGATAATAGGTGTCGATACTGCGGATGAGTTCCGCGTTGGGGCTCATCTTCACGCGGTCGCCTTTCTCGATGGGGCAGGGCTTGTCGGTCACAATCCAATTGTTGATGGCGCCGTTGTCGATGGCGTAGATGTCGGAGGGTTGCCTTGTCTCTGTGTCGATCATGGCCCAAACGGAGCGACCGTAGCCATAGACCTTGCTGTCAATTCCGCTGACTTGGAAGTTGCGTTGGGTGAAATATTTCATGGCGTCCTCCACCCAAGTCTCCACGGTGAAATGTTCGTATTGTGCTGGCATTTCGGTCATCTCGATGGCCAGTCGGGACAGCACCCACGAGCGGTGGATGCCCATGAGGTATTTCATGCCGAAACCGCGGTCAGTGGAGTGGAAGTCGGCGGCGTTGAGCATCTGGTTTCCAAGATGTCCCAAACACAGATGTCCCGAGAAGTCGCAGTGGAACGGCTCGGCGATGAATTCGTATTTACCTACTTTATCCATTATTCTGTCTCCTGTCTTCTGACTTCTGTCTTCTTAAAAAAGCAAGCGAATCTCCCCATTCGTTATATAACACTTTATGTCCAATGGCGGCCAAACGTATGTCAAGGCAACTGTGGCATTCGTCGGGTTTGTCCTTCACACAGGCCTTGTCGGGGTAGATGAGGTAGTTTTCACGGAACTCGTTGGGCGTGAGGTTGGGCATGATAACGTTAGCGCCTGCCACGATGGCTTTTTCACGGCCTTGTGGATCAACCGTTTGGTTGGCGGTGGCGGCCACCATGTTGATTTCCGGCATCATCAGGCGGAGGACGGCGATCATTTTGAGGGTTAACTCCATGCGTTTCTCGGCGGAAGGGATCTGGTCTCGGTATTGCCAAAGCGGTGTGTCGGGGTGGGGGATGAAAGGTCCCATGCCGACCATGGCCACGTCTTTTTGTTTGAAGAAGAGCAGGTCGTCGGCAAGATCGTCAAGCGTTTGGAAGGGGAGGCCCACCATCACGCCGGTGCCTGTCTGATAACCCAGTTTCAGCAATGTATCAATGCAGTTCAACCGGGTTTTGAAATCATGTTTCGCATCATGCGGATGAATCTTATAATAAAGTTCTTCGTTGGAGGCCTCGATCCTTAGAAGATAACGGTGCGCGCCCGCTTCAAACCAACGGCGGTAGGTGTCTTCGGTCTGTTCGCCCAACGAGAGCGTGATTCCGAGACTTCCGTTGTCGATCTTCTTGATTTCCTGTACCAAATAGGTGATCTTATCCACAAAAGCCTTGTCGCTTCGTTCGCCGCTTTGCAATGCCACTGAGCCGTAACCCAACTCATGCGCCAATTTAGCGCATTCCAGAACCTCCTTATCGCTGAGCTGGTAGCGTTCTACTTTCAAATTCTTGCAGCGTACCCCACAATAGAGGCAGTATTTCGTGCAGATGTTGCTATACTCAATCAACCCACGGAGATGGACATAATTATCCAGATGCTCCAACTTCACCTGCAAGGCACGGTCGAAGAGTTGCTTCTTGTCTTCGCCTTCGGCAGCTAGCAGGAGTTTGATGTCCTCATGGGAAAGGTCGGTTTTATGTAGGATGTCGGTGATGGACATAGTTTGTTTTTAAAACAATTGCAAAAGTAGTAAAAAAAGCCGAGGCGGTAGTCTGCTTCAAAAGAATTTATAAAATGTATCTATATTTTAGCTAAATTGTATTAATTTATTATATTTGCAAATCGAAAACAATGAAAAAATTCGCAAAAAATCGAATTATTTAGAATCTTTTATTATTTTTGCATCGTGATAGTAACATTTGACAAGGTCTATCTTCAAGAGTTATATGAACAAGGGAAGACCAGTGAAAAAAAGCATCGTTATCAACCTGATATTGTGAAGCGATACCAACAGAGGATTAAGATTCTGGAGTCGGCTCCTCGGATTGAGACATTATATCAGTTGAATTCGTTGAATTATGAAGTGTTAGAAGGCGATAAGGCTGGGATTTCATCCATACGTGTCAATGACAAATATCGTATTGAGTTCACTGTCAGTTATCAAGAAGAACCTGTCGTGACTATCTGTAACATACTTGAGTTGTCAAACCATTATAAATGATGCAGAAATGATTAAGGTGAATGATGTTGATCCTCGAATGATTGCTAACAACCTAAAGCCGTCAGAGCCAGTTCATCCAGGCCTTCTCTTAAAGGAAGAAATAGAATGTCGTGGCATTACGCAGAAGAGTTTGGCTAAGCAGATGGGTGTTTCTTATACGGTGCTGAATGAAATCCTCAACGGCAAACGTCCCATTTCGGTGGAGTATGCCTTATATCTTGAGGCGGTGTTGGGTGTGGATGCCCAATTGTGGATCCAAATGCAGGCGGATTATAACCTTCAAGTCGCAAAAACAGATAAAACCATCATGCGTCGCATCAAAGAAATTCGAAAGATGGTGGCGGTGTTGTGATTCTCTGAATAATGGTGGTGTTAATAAAATAACGTGCCTTCGTCACCTCTTATAAAATAAAAAATCGCTACAAAGAAAAAAAGTTCTATCTTTGCCGCCGATTTGAAAACGAGTTTTATTATTTTATGACAAAAGCATTGAAAATCGTGGTGCTTGCCAAGCAAGTGCCCGATACTAGAAATGTGGGTAAGGACGCCATGACGCCCGAGGGGACTGTGAACCGTGCCGCCCTGCCCGCCATCTTCAATCCTGAAGATCTGAATGCCCTTGAGCAAGCTTTACGCCTCAAGGAACAAAACCCCGGCAGCACCGTCGGCGTGCTCACCATGGGCCCGCCCCGCGCTGGTGAGATCATCCGCCAAGGTCTCTTCCGTGGAGCCGATACAGGCTGGCTGCTCACCGACAGATTATTTGCTGGTGCCGATACCTTAGCTACTTCATACGCCCTCGCCACCGCCATCAAGAAGATCGGTGATGTGGATATCGTCATCGGAGGCCGTCAGGCCATCGACGGCGACACCGCCCAAGTGGGTCCGCAAGTGGCACAGAAACTGGGCCTCAACCAAGTGACTTACGCTGAGGAAATCCTTAAAATTGAAAACAACATTGCCACCATCCGCCGTCATATCGACGGTGGTGTGGAGACCGTGGAAGTGCCGCTACCCTGCGTGATTACTGTCAATGGTAGTGCGGCGCCCTGCCGTCCCTGCAACGCCAAACTGGTGATGAAATACAAGTATGCCATGTGCCCGCTTGAGGTGGATGAGAATACAGAAGCCGGAAGACGGAATTCAGAATTGAGCAAAGACAGACCTTACTTGACGCTGAACCAGTGGAGCGTGGCCGACGTGGATGGCGACCCGAACCAGTGCGGCCTCTCAGGTAGCCCCACCAAGGTGAAAACCGTGCAGAACATCGTCTTCCAGGCCAAAGAGAGCAAGACCCTCACGGCTAAGGACGCCGATGTGGAAGGATTGATTAAAGAATTGTTGGACGAAAAGATTATCGGATAATGAACAACGTGTTTGTATATATCGAGACCGAAGGCACACAGGTGGCCGAAGTGTCTCAGGAGTTGCTCACCAAAGGGCGTAAACTGGCCGACCAGCTGGGCGTGGAACTGCACGCCGTGGTGGCTGGCACGGGCATCAAGGGCAAGGTGGAAGAACAGATTCTGCCTTACGGCGTGGACAAACTCTTCGCTTTCGATGGCGAAGGCTTGTTCCCTTACACCTCTGCTCCGCACACCGATATTCTTGTCAACCTCTTCAAGGAGGAACAGCCCCAGATTTGCCTCATGGGCGCCACCGTCATCGGTCGTGACCTTGGTCCGCGCGTCAGCTCTTCTTTGACCAGCGGTCTCACCGCCGACTGTACCCAACTTGAAATCGGTGACTTCGACGATATCAAGACCAAGAAACATTACGACAACCTGCTGTATCAGATTCGTCCTGCTTTCGGAGGTAACATCGTGGCGACCATCGTCAACCCCGACCACCGTCCGCAGATGGCCACCGTCCGCTCGGGCGTGATGCAGAAAGCCATCTATGAAGGCAAAGCCAAGAACGAGGTCGTCTATCCCGAAGTGTCGAAGTATGTCTCTCCCGAGGCATACGTCGTGAAGGTCCTCGACCACCATGTGGAGGCTGCCAAGCACAACCTGAAAGGCTCGCCCATCGTGGTGGCTGGTGGTTACGGCATGGGCTCGAAGGAGGGCTTCGACATGCTGTTTGAACTCGCCAAGGTGCTGCATGGCGAAGTCGGTGCCTCGCGTGCCGCCGTCGATGCGGGCTTCTGCGATGCCGACCGTCAAATCGGACAAACAGGTGTGACCGTGCACCCGAAGGTCTATATCGCCTGCGGCATCAGCGGCCAGATCCAGCACATCGCCGGTATGCAGGATTCCAAGATCATCATCTCGGTGAACAGCGATCCCGATGCTCCCATCAATAAAATTGCAGACTACGTAATTGTTGGTACTGTGGAGGAAGTAATACCGAAATTGATAAAGTATTATAAACAGAATAGTAAATAATAAAGGGATATTAAATGGATGATTTTTTAATTGTTATTGCTGTTGTTTTTGGATTGTTGAACCTCGTTTTATTCTTTAAAATATGGGGAATGACAGATAATGTCAAAGACATAAAGAACTATTTGGAAGGTTCAAATCCGAAAAAGAAGAATAACAAGTCCAATAAATCAGATGTTAACGTCAATGACAATGAACAATCCGATGGCTATAAATGTTCCTCGTATGGAACTGGTTATAAAGTTGGCGATAAAGTTACTGCCAAATCGCATGATAGCGTAATGGAAGTCGTTGATATTTATGAAGATGGTTCAATAAACTGTATTGACGTTGAATCTGGTGAGATTGTTGGCGTTTTTAATAAGAAAGAATTAACCAAGAAAAAGTAAAGCAATGGCAAACTATTATAACGATAACCCGAACCTTGATTTCTACCTTGACCACCCGCTGATGAAGCGTATCGTCGAGTTGAAGGAACGTAACTTTGCTGACAAGGATAATTATGATTACGCTCCCGTGGATTATGATGACGCGATGGAGAACTACCGCCGTGTCCTTGACATCACGGGCGATATCACCGGTAATATCATGGAGCCTAACTCCGAGAGCGTCGACCTTGAAGGTCCGCATTTGGAGAACGGCCGCATGATTTATGCTTCCAAGACGGTGGAGAACATTGATGCTTGCACCAAAGGCGGCCTTTGGGGCGTCTCCATGCCGCGCCGTTATGGCGGTCTCAACCTGCCCATCACCGTTTTCTCCATGCTGAGCGAGATGGTGGCCAGTGCCGACGCTGGTTTCCAGAACATCTGGTCCCTGCAGTCGTGTATCGACACCCTCTATGAGTTCGGTAATGAGGAGCAACGAATAAAATACATCCCGCGCGTTTGTGCCGGCGAGACCATGTCGATGGACCTCACCGAGCCTGATGCCGGTTCCGACCTGCAGAGCGTTATGCTGAAAGCCACCTTTGACGAGAAGGAGAACTGTTGGCGTTTGAACGGCGTGAAGCGTTTTATCACCAATGGCGACTCCCATATCCATCTGGTGTTGGCCCGTTCTGAAGAAGGTACCAAGGACGGTCGTGGTCTGTCGATGTTCATCTATGACAAGCGCAATGGTGGTGTCACCGTGCGTCACATTGAGCATAAGCTGGGTATCCATGGCTCTCCGACCTGTGAATTGGTGTTCAAGAACGCCAAGGCAGAGCTTTGTGGCGAGACCCGCATGGGCCTCATCAAATACGTCATGGCTCTGATGAACAGCGCCCGCCTCGGTATCGCTGCACAGTCGGTGGGTCTGGGACAAGAGGCTTACAACGAGGCCTTGAAGTATGCCGGTGAGCGTCAGCAGTTCCACAAGAAGATCATCGAATTCCCTGCTGTCTATGACATGCTTTCCCGCATGAAGGCCAAGATTGACGCAGGTCGTTCCCTGCTTTACATGACCGCCCGTTACGTGGATATCTACAAGTGCTTGGAGGACATCCAGCGCGAGCGTCCGCTGACGCCTGAGGAGCGTGCTGAATGCAAGAAGTATTCTCGCCTCGCCGACGCTTTCACACCCATCGCCAAGGGTATGAACTCCGAATACGCTAACCAGAACGCCTACGACTGCATCAGCATCCACGGTGGTAGTGGCTTCATCATGGAGTACAAGTGCCAACGCCTCTACCGCGATGCCCGTATCTTCTCGATTTATGAAGGTACTACGCAGCTGCAAGTGGTGGCCGCCATCCGTTATGTCATGAACGGCACGTATCTTGGAATTATAAAGGAGATGCTCGAAAACCAAGTATCAGAGGAACTGAAACCTTTGCAGAACACCGTGCGTACCTTGGTGGAACTCTACGAGCAAAGCATCAACTATGTGAAGGGCGCCAACAACCAAGAGGTTCAGGACTTCTTGGCCCGCCGTCTCTACGACATGACTGGCGACATCATTATGTCGCTGCTTATCTTGGACGACGCTACTCATGCCCCACATCTCTTCTCCCGTTCGGCCAACGTCTATGTTCACGCCGCGGAGGAAGACGTCATTGGCAAGAGTGTTTACGTGAAGAACTTCATCGAGGAAGACTTGGTGAACTTCAGGGCGAAGGCTCAGGAAGCGGTTGAGTAAGCCTTGCTTTGATTGTGACAAAAAAAAGCGTGTTCTGATTGGAATGCGCTTTTTGTTTTATTCTTTTTTTTATTTTTGTCCATGACAAACATCTGTATTTATGAAACACCAACTCCTGATCCTTTCACTCTTGGCATTCCTCTTCGTGGGGTGCGAAAGAACGAATCAAAAAACTGAAACCACTAAGTCTGACGAAACTGTTGACACTGTCACAAACAAAAAAACAGACGAATCCGAAAAAGTTGACGAGTCCAATCAGTCTGATGAAACTGTTGCATTTGAGAGAATACCTCATGTTGCCGTTGAGACCCTGAAACAGTTGTTGGCAATGGAAGATAATCCGCTTTATTTGGATGGAGAAGCCATCGGGGAAGTGGACTTTCAAGAAGAGAATGGCGATGAAGAACATTGTTATTTCGATTCATTTGGCGACGAAGAGGAAATGCATGTGGCTTCGGATTGCTTCCCACTTAAGGACAGTGGCTATGCAGTGATCTTTTCGAGAGCTGGCGGTTGCTGCCTTTGCTATTCCACTTCGTATTACACCTGTCGTTTTGATGATGGTGCACTCACCGAAATGGAAAACCTGCTGCCTAGTCCAACCATCGGGGATTTCTATGCCAATGCAGATCAGTTTCCAAAAGAAGCTTATGATATCCTAAGCGGAAGCTCCAGAATCTATCAGTATGACGAAAGCCTAAAACAACTGACCGTCACTTTGGATCCATACGGTTGTGAAGAATCAATCAGGGTGTTTCTGCCGAAGGCCATTCGCGGACTTTATCTGAAAATTGATGAATCGTTTGAGGATTTCACGGAAGATCAGCAAAGAGAAGCTCTTGGCGCAGGCAACTACGATATTTTCCCAAAGATAGCCTACAATTGGGATGGTGAGAAGTTTCTGCGTGATGCCGACAACAAGCCTCTGGAAGAGGACTTGAAGTATTTCCGTAAATTCAATGAATTCATGAAAACGGCCAAATGCGCTCAAGATCTTCGCAAGGGCGATGGGCACTATGACCTTGATGGCGACCTTAACGGCGATGGTTTCCTGGATTTCGTGAACAATGATCTTGAAATGCAGGAATTGGTCGTTTACCTCAACGATGGGACTGGAGTGTATAACCGCTTTGGCGTATACGAATGCCTCAAAGACTTCTATATCGGTAATTATTTCATCTCAGATAATGGCGTCTTGGAGGTTTATGTCTACGGTGATGCAGGGGATGCTACCTATCAGTTCCGCTTCCAGGATGGCGACTTTTATTTGACGAATCATCCAGGCATTAAATTGGGTGATTTTAAATTTGGTGAATCACATTAATACAAAGATTGTGTTTTTTTTGTATCTTTGCAACATCTTTTAAAATGACGAAAATGAAAAAACTATCGCTTTTATTCGGCCTGATGGCCATCATAGCTGGCTTGAACGCCGGTCCCGTTGACCAGCAGAGAGCCCAACAATTGGGAACCCGTTTCATGAGTACCACTGCTGTCGCCCAGCGTAGCGCCGATATCCAGTTAAACCTGGTTTCGGTGGCTACCGACCTTACACGTGGTGCCATCGATTATTATGTGTTCAACGTTCGAGGCGGAGGCTTTGTGATCATCGCTGGCGATGACTGCGTGAAGCCTATTCTGGCATATTCCACCACAGGTGCCTACAATCCCGATGATGTTGCCGAGGGCTTTGCCTACACACTGGGTGTTTTTCAGGAGGAGATTCAATATGTTCGCGAACATCATCTGAATGCTACACCGGATATCGTCGCTGAATGGAGGTCGGTGGCAACGACAGGTAATCTCCGCCAGGGTCGTCAGGCCCGTGCCGTGGTGGGACCGCTCTGCCAGACCATCTGGAACCAGAACTTCCCCTACAACAGCCAGTGCCCCGAGGATCCTGAAGGCAACGGCGGCTATGTCTATGCCGGCTGTGTGGCCACTGCCATGGGCCAGGTGATGAAATATTGGAATTATCCTGAGCAGGGGACGGGTTCATATACCTATAATCCCGAAGGATATGCCCCCCAGACCGCTAACTTCGGTGAAACCGAGTATCACTTCGAGCTGATGCCCAATTCACTTGACTCGTTAAGCACTGAGGAAGATTATTTCTATATCGCCCAATTCCTGCATCATTGCGGTATTTCCGTTGATATGCAGTATAGCGGTCATGGCAGCGGTGCCTATTCGCAGGATGTGATCACTGCTGTCCAAAACTATTTCGGCTACACTACAGGGGAATATGAGACCTTGAGTTTCTGGGGATTTAACTTCTATACCAACGAACAATGGGCCCAGATGTTGAAAGATGGCGGTCTTGACGAGCATATCCCATTATACTATAGCGGTTCCGATGATAACGGTGCCGGCGGTCATGCCTTTGTGTGCGATGGTTATGACGAGAACGACTACTTCCACTACAACTGGGGCTGGAGCGGTCGCGATGACGCCTGGTGCCCCATCGGTGCACTCAATACCACGAAATACGCATTCAACGATGCGAACGCATTCATCGGCCATATCGTTCCTTCAAACTCTTCCTATTATCAGAGAGCTGATACGGTGATTGACTTTACTGTGATGGAGAATGAGGATAGGGGTGGTGTGTTGCTCACCTGGACCAATCCTTCGGTGAATCTTCAAGGCAATCCGCTGGCTTCCATCGATTCGATTTCCATTCGTCGTAACAACCAACCGCTGGTGACACTGACCAGCGCTACAGTGGGCGAGGCAGGAAGTTATGAGGATGGTAACCTGGAGCCTGGTCTCTACGAGTATTCCATTTGTGTGTGCAATACATCGGGCATCAGCCGTATGGTGTATCGTACGATTCTGGTGGGTGAGAAATGCCCTGTTACTTTTGTGCTTCAAGACGAAGGTGGCGATGGCTGGAAAGGTGCTGCCATCAGTGTGACAGCTGAAAATGGCCAACGCATTGCTGTCATTAGCATGGACGAGGGATCTGTTGACACGATTATAGTGCCTTTGCTGAAGCAGAACCTCAATTTCATCTGGAATCATGGCTGGTACCATCTTACCGAGGAATACGACACGGACGATGAATGCTCGTTCTTCATCTTTGATGTTGATAACAATATGCTATACTCTTCTGAAGAACTTGAGGATGGCATCTTTATGACTTACAACAACAATTGCGATTTTGGCACCTTGAGCTGCTATCCAGTTGAAAATCTTCAGGGCGAATACCAATGGCACAACGGCGAGGAGTTCGGAGCCTATCTCACATGGGACAAGCCTACAATCACTCCATATCTCCATCATTTCGAGGTTTATCGCGCCACAGGAGAGGATTATGAACTGATTGCGGAGGTTGATTATGATGGAAGCGGAAGCTACTCCTATTTCGACAATACCTATGGCATGGTGCCGGAGAACACCCATTATTCTGTCAGAAGCTTTTACACGAATGGGTATTATCAGTGCGAGTCCGAATTCAGGGAGGTAATGGTGACCATCACCGATGTCACAGAAAACAACTCTGACCTTCGTGTTTATCCCAATCCAACCACAGGCTTGCTTAACATTGAAAGTCAAAGTGTAATGCGTCTCACGGTGACGAACCTCCTTGGACAGAAGGTGCTCGAGACCGAAGCCGATGGCAACACCGTTATTGATCTGAGCCGTTACGGTCAAGGCGTTTATATGCTTCGCATTGAGACTGCCAATGGTACCACGATCCGGAAGGTGAGCGTCAGATAAGACGGCCCTGCCAAGTATTTCTTTCTTCCATCCGTTTCTCGATGCGGTTTAAAACCTCGTCGTAACGGAGTTTCATCCATGGCTCGGAGACCAGATAACGTGGCGGTACCTCACCGGCGAAACGCTCGATGACGATGTTGGGACTGAGTCGCTCGACAAAGTCGATGACGAAATCGATGTATTCTTCCAAATCAAATAAATGGAAAGACTCGGGATGCTCAAGGTACTCCGAAGCCATCGGCGTATTCTTGAAGATCTGCAGTTGATGGAACTTGACTGTGGTTAGAGGCAGTTCTGAGATGACGTCGGCGGCATGGAGCATCATTTCCTTGGTTTCGCCAGGCAACCCGAAAATGAAATGTGCTCCGCAGGGAATGCCGTGTTCCGCGGTCATACGGATGGCTCGTTCGGCGGTAGCAAAATCGTGGCCGCGGTTGACACGTTTTAAGGTCTCGTCATAAACACTTTCCACGCCGTATTCCAGCATCACATAATGGGTCTTCTGGACCTCGTTAAGATAGTGGAGTAGGGGCTTATCGATCAAATCGGGTCTTGTGCCGATGACGATGCCAACGATTTCGGGAACCTCCAGGGCTTGCTTGTAAATCTTCTGAAGCTCCTCAAGTGGCTTGTAGGTATTGGAATAGGGCTGGAAGTAGGCGAGGTATTTGTCGGCCCTGCGGTAGCGTCGTTTATGGAACTCGATGCCTTCCTCAATCTGTTGTTGAATGCTCTTCTCGGGTTTGCAATAGGAGGGGTTGAAGGCGGCATTGCTGCAAAATGTACATCCGCCGGTGCTGAGCTTGCCATCGCGGTTGGGACAGCTGAAGCCAGCGTCGATGCTGATTTTCTGCACTCGTCCTCCGAACTGCTTCGTGAAGTAGTTGCTGTAACTGTTGAATCGTCGGCCGTTGAAGTCGTAGGTGTTCATGAGGACTTTTTAGACCTCCATGAGTTTATAGAAGGCCTGCCGTGTGTTCAGCAGGATGTTCAGCAGGCGAGGGAATAGGTCGTCAAGCTCAGGAGTGCTGTCGAGCATGATCTCGGTGGATTCCCATACGTGGTTGCTCTTGGTGACAGTGAGTTTGATCACTTTGGTGGTGTCGTTGATCTCGTTCATGGCCTCCAAGGCTGCCATGCGGTTGTCGTCGGTGACCTCAAAAATGGAAGGCATGGTCAGTTGGAAAAACTGCGCATCATCGTCGTTGGAAAAAAAGATGAAAGAACGCATCTGGTATTTGAACTCAATGTTGCCGCGATCATCGTATTTGGGCACGAGACCTTGGTTTCTGAGATAATCGAATACGTGTTCTGATGTTTTCATTACGCTATATATTTGAAAATTTATTTTCTAAAACCAATGGGTGGCAAAGCGTTACTCCGCTCCAGACCTTCCATTTTGTCGCGCAAGACATCGTAAGTCCTCAATTGTTCTTTGTTGATGGAGGGCTTGGTGTTGCGGATGGTCTCTTCGATCATGGCCTGGGTGATTTTGACGTGGGTGAAGGCCGCGTTCATGGCGGTATCGTTCACGATAAAGGCGATGTCGCTGGCGATGTACCCGTCGGTGAGGTCGGAGAGTGCATCGAGATCCATAGCTTCTGCCTCGTAGGGCCTGCCTTTCAGGTAGATGGCGAACATCTCCTTACGCGCATCGTGGTCGGGCATTGGAACATAGATGTGCTTGTCGAGGCGTCCGGTACGGAGCACTGCCGGATCGATCATGTCGGGACGGTTGGTGGTGGCCACTACGAAGATGCCGCGTTTCGAGCAGTTGCTGAGTTGTGTGAGGAACTCGTTCACCTCGCCTGAGACGTAAGAGCTCCCCGGGGCGGAGCGGTTGGGGACGAAGGCGTCGAATTCATCGAAGCAGAGCACAGTGGGAGCGTTGGCCTCGGCTTCCTTGAACAGCTTGCCGATCTTTTCCTGGCTTCCGTGGACGTAGACACTGGCGAGATCCGACGATTTGATCAGGATGAAACTGAAGCCTGTCTGTTCGGCGAATTTCTCGGCGAAGAAGGTCTTGCCGCATCCGGGAGGACCGTAGAGCAACATGCCGTTGGGAGGCGTGAGTTTGTATTCCTCGGCCAGTGCTTTGTTCTGCAGTACAAAGATCACCTTTTTTTGAAGCAGATCCTTAAGCTCGTGCATTCCGGCGATGTCCTCAAAGCCATGTCCATTGCCTTTTTTGACGACAATGTCGAGGGCTGTGTGATCGTCTTCGTCCTTGTCTTTGTCGGGTTCGCTTGAGCGGGAAGCCACCCCTGAAGTGTTATTGTTTGTTGAATCCAGCTTATCGCCACGCAACTCGGCTTGCATCTCGTTGACGGACTGGTAACCATCCATGATGGAAGGGGAGAGACCTTTCTTGATGACCTGCTTCAAGGTATTGTTGACATTCAATGTGCTGAAATCAAGAGGATTGTCGAGCCGGAACCGCTTTATCTTAAGCATCTTCTGGGCAAAGGGCATTTCAGGAGAGAAATTCAACTCCCATGGTGCGTTTCCAGTCAGCATCGTATATAGCACTGCCGTGGCTGAAAACAGGTCGGTACGCTCGTCGAAGACCCCTGCCGAGTTGGCGCTGGCGCAGTACATGGGGTCGAGGTCGGCGGTGTCGAAGGGAATGGTGCCTTTGCAGGCTCTGGCGGCGTGTCCCATGTCGATGATCTCTGGCGTGCCGTCCATGCTTGATGAGAGCATGATGTTGCCTGGCGTGATGTCGTTGTGGCAGATGTTGAGCTCATGGAGTGCTTTCAGTCCCGAAAGGATGCCGTTGAAGATCTCCATCGCTTTTTCTTGGCTGAAGACTCCTTCGCGAGCGATTTTGTCGGCAAGCACTTCGCCGGTGAAATAGGAGGTAATCACATATTGACATTCGCCGACGTTGCTGATGAACCTTCCGTGTTTAATGTAAGATACGATGTTTTTATGCTGTATCTTTCTGATTAACGCGATTTCGATGACCTCCTTGGTGCCTTTGTCGATGAGTTTCTCAGGGGTTCGTTTCATGACATACACCTTCATGAAATAAGGGTTGTCGTTCTCGTTCACCACCTTGTAGGTCTCGGTATATTCGTTCTGCTTGATCAGATGCAGGACTTTATAGTTTTCAATCGTGCTTCCTGGGGAAAAAATACTCATATTGAATGTGTTTTGTTAGTCGGCAACATCGGAGTTGTTCGACATGGGGTGGTTGAGTGCGCCTGGTGTATCTTGATCTTTGAAGACGTCGGCGACTACATCAGAGTAGAACATCTCGTCGGCGAATTCGCGGGCTTTCTCGTTTTTTCTCAGTTTTTCGGCCTGTTTTTGTTTGGTATTTGAGACCACGTTCTTCATCTTCTGATGGAAGGCGAGGGTGTGGCTGTAGAAACGGTACAGGCCTTTCTCACGAGAGATCAGCGGAATCAAGATGGAGTTGATGACGATGCTGAACAGAATTACCGAGAATACCACGTTACGGATAAAAAATCCTGTGGGGAATTCCACGCTGTTGATAAAGAGGGTCTCTGTTTCGGGGATGTAGGCGACGGCTTGTGTCGCCAGAACCGCTGCCGTCAATCCTTTGGGGTCGATGGCCGACATGAACATCAGCTCCTTGTCGGGGATGTTGTCTTTTCGGGAGATGGCCAGACGTACGATGGGGACGCGTAGGATGAAGAGCATCACGGTACCTGCCAGGCCAATGACGATGGGCTGCCAGGCGTTGAGCTGGATGGACATGCCTACATAGACGAAGAAGAAGGTTTTGAGCAGCAGTACCAGCTCGCTGAAGAGGGCACGCTCGGTGTCGTTGAGGTTGGCGGGACGTTTCTTGATGACTTTTCTGAGCAATGAGTCGTAGATGCCATCGATATTGGCCATGCCGATGCCGAAAGCCAATGCGGCGATGGCGCCGCTGTAGCCCATCCATTCGTTGATGCCGTAGATGATAAAGACGAAGGCGGGAGTTGTGAGAACGGAATACTTGATTTCGCGTACCTTGTCCAGAATCAATGCCCAGAAGATAGAGCCGAAGAGGCCGATGACGGTGGCAATGATGAATGAAGAGAAGATGTTGCCGAAGATCATTCCGAACTCAACGTGTTGTGACTTGATGGCTGCCAATAAGGCCAAGGCAAGCACGATGCTAAACACGTTGCCGATGGCGGCTTCCAGGATCAGGATGGTGGCGCTTTTCTGCGACATCCGGAGTTGTCGCACGGTAGGGATGACCACAGCCGAGGCGGTGCCGCCTAGTACGCAACCCAACATCAAACTGATGATAGGATCGATCTTCAACGCTAGCCAAGCCACTAGCCATACAGCTATGGCCGAGATAATGAAGTTTGCCGCTGTTAGTTTCAGAGAAGGCCAAAATGAGTCTTTTAAAGTGTTGAAACTCAATTGGATCCCACTTTCAAATAGAATCAGCACCAAGGTGACGGCTGAGAGGATGCTCCCCAAAAGTTTGATTCTATCAGGATCGACCACGTGGGTGAGTGGGCCGAGTACTAACCCGATCAGGATCAGGAATAGCACGTCGGGAATTCTTCTTCTGCTGAAGATGGAGCTGAACAGGTGGGCGGCAAAGATGAGCAGACCGATGATGGCAATAATCAGGCCGATCTTGCTTGATGACAAATCGTTATAGGCTGCATTGGCAGCGTTGAAGGCTCCTATTTGATTGGTACTGTCCATCTTCGTTTTTCACTTGGATTATTCTTCTTCGAGTATTTCCTTGATCGTAGGATCCTTTTTGGGGGTGAACCAACGCTTGTAGAAACGGCTGATGGCGTTGTCTTTTTCTAGTACGGGTACCAGCACGGAAGTAAAGATGATGCTGAACAGGATGACGGCAAACACGATGTTTTGGATCATTTCGCCGCCTTCGATGCCTTTCTGCACTGGGATGGTGGCCAGTACAGCCGCCGCCAGTCCTTTGGGAACAATGCCCGACATGAAGATCTTGTCCTCAATGGGCATGGTGCTGTCTTTCTTACTATGGACAGATGCCATGACGATGGGGATGCGCAATGCAAACAGCACTACAGCGATGGCCAGACCCATTAAGATGGGAACAAGTTGGTTGAGCTGGATGCTGACACCGATATATACAAAGAAGAAGGTCTTTAACAGGAAAACGACCTCGCTGAAGAGTTGTTTCTCGGTCTCGTTGAGCTTGGTCGGTTCACCGTTTTTGAACATTTTCTTTATCACGATGCCGCTATTGTACATGGAGTCGATGTTGGCCATGCCAATGCCAAAAGCCAGCGCTGCGATGGCACCGCTGAACCCCAACCATTCATTGAAACCGTAGACGATGAAAACGAAGGCTGGCGTGGTCAGGATGGAGTTCTTGACGTGGCGTACGCGTTCAAGCACATACGACCAAAGGATGGCAGAGATTACGCCGATGACGGTAGCCAGGATGAAGGAGGAGATGATGTCACCAAGAACCTTGCCGACATTCATTGCGCCTCCCGACTGGATGGCTTGCAGGTAAGCCCAAGCGAAGACGATGCATAGCACATCACTGAATGCCGACTCAAGGATGAGAATGGTACCTCCTTTCTGGCTGATCTTCAACTGGCTCACCATGGGGATGACCACTGCCGACGAGGTGCCGCCGAGGATGGCACCCAGCATCAGGCTGGTGAGGAAGTCGAGTTTTACGATCAATCCCAGGAGCGCCACTACAATCATCGTGATGAAGAAATTGATCAGCGTGAGCTTCGCTGTACCTCGGATGGAGTTCAACAAGGTGTTGAAGTTCAGCTCGGTGCCGCTCTGGAACAGGATGATAACAAGGGTGATTGTGGTAAAGACGCTAGCCACCGACCCAAAATACTCTGGCTTCACCAAGTGGAAGATTGGGCCAAGAAATAGGCCGATGATCATCAATAGCAGTACATCGGGGATGCGTTTCCGGCTGAAGATCTCCGTGAATAAGTGCGCAGCGAAGATGAGCAGACCGATGAAGGCGATGACCAGTCCAGTGTTGGAATCTGCGTTAGCCTTGGCCGTCTGCTGCACCAACTCTTGGGCAACGGAATCGTTGGCGATGGTGTCGATGGTGTCGATGACTTGTTGTATGCTGTCTTGGGGCATCATTCCTTAATGAATTTCTGTGTGGTTGAGACGCTTGCCGACTTCACGGTGATGAAGTACATGCCGCTACTGAGGCCGTTCAGATTGAGTGTGGTCAGGCCGTTGCCTTGGCTGTGGTGCATCACTTGGCCGAGGCTGTTGAACACGGTGATGTCGCAGTCCTCATCAGGCAGGCTGAGGCTGAAGGTTCCGTTGTTGGGGTTGGGGTAGAGGGTTACGTTGCTGATGGTTTCCTCGCCGACTTCAGTGATGATGGTGGCGGCGGGGATGATGACGTTGTCGATCCAGGCGCAGTCGCTGCCGCTTGAGAAGGATACGTCTTTGGAGTAACTCCATTCTATACGGTGGGTCCCAGGCGTCAACGGGTAGCTCACTTCGTTCCAGTCGATCTCGCCCGACCAAGCACCTCTCTCTTGGTTGTCAATGATGAAATTCAATTTGTCGTAACCTGACTCGGAAGACACCTTGAGGAAGAAGGTGATGTTGCCAGCGATGGCCACGTCAAGGTCGATGTAAAGGGTCGAGGTCTCATAGTCACTAATGGCTGATGACTTGGCGCAGTAGTTGCCTTCGTAGGGGTTTTCCCGCACCACTTCCCATGCGGTGATAATGGAACCGTTGTGCCAGTCGAAGGCGCTGAAGTCGCCAGTCTCGAAGCCTTCCATCGATTGTCCCACGGGGATGTAATACGAATCGAACAACAGATATTGTCCGTGTTGCACTGCGTAAGGCAGCTCATACATCGCGCCAATGGAAGCATCGTCGCCAATCGTGAAACTCATCTCGACGGTAAATTCTTGTTCTGGAGCCATCTCGCCGAAGGTCCATTGGTTGGGGGAGAGGCTGATCTCGGGATGAGAGTTGTATACATCGAAACGGACGCTCGGGGCTGTGGCGCCACCTTTGTTCTTGAACACGAATTGCACGGTACCGCCGTCGCCAGGGCTCAGGTAGGAGCCTGTCTCGGTTTCCATGGTGATGCTCACCATCTCGAACTCAGGGGCGTAGACTCTGGCGTTGAAGTGGCTCTCCCAAGTGTCGGTGCCGTCGGTGCAGCTGAGGTTGAAGCGAACCGGCGTGTTGTTCGGTACGTTGTCGCTGACGCTGAAGGCGAAGACGTTTTCGAGGGTGATGCTTTGGTTGCCGTTGAGGTTGCCTACAGTGGCTGTGGCTTCGTTGATGGTGATGTATTCGCTGTCAGTGAAGAGGGTGGCAGTGACATTGCTGGCGTTGACGTTACCCACGTTTTTCATGGTGATGTCGAAGGCATAGCTGCCGCCGAAGTCGATCTGCTCGACGTCGTTGCTAAGACTGTAACTGTCGTAGACCACATAAGGAGTGTTGCTCGGCACGGCCAGCAACTCGACCTCTTGAGGCCAGGCGTTGACACCGGTGACTTTCATGGTCATGGCGCCGACGTTCTGAAGTCCGCCCTCGAAAGAGATCTCGGCTATGCCGTCTTCGCCTGTGCAGCCCATGGCGATCACCTCGTCGTCCATATAAACAAGGCAACGGAAGTTTTTCTGAGGTGTACCATTGTCGTCAGTAATAGTGACCTCGAAAGAGGTGGTCCCGATGACAAGTTGTGAAGCACATTCGACCGTGGCGGTGAAAGGTTCGTCGAGCCATACGTTGACGGCACCGTCGCCAAGGACGTTCATGTCGTAGAAGTTCCAGCGCAGGGCGCCTTCTTCCCATTGACCGGGGGCGGTGACCCATGGGGCGGTCATGCATTTGCCTTCACTAATAGCACATCCGAGCAGGCCGATACGGTCGTTCCACTGGGCGTCGGTCATCTCACGCTCCAAGTGACAGCCTGGGCCTTCGGTTTGGCCTTCGTTGAACCAGCCGTAACGTGAGTTGCCGATGACGGCGACGGCAAAGTTCGGGATCTTCACCATCCTTTCGAGGATGCAGTTCTCGTCGAAAGCGCCGCAGTCGCAGCCCTGTGTGTGGAAGAAGGTGAAGTTGTGCGTGATGCCGTTAGCGCCTGTGAAATCGTTGTTGTCGATGCTATACCATCCAGCTACATAGCCTGTGTTGGCATGACCGTCGTGATGTACGTAGCTGGTGCCGGCGTTGATGGCATTGCGAAGTAAAGAACCACTCCAGTTGCCCTGCTCCTCGTAGAGCTTGGTGAAGTCAAAATCGACGGGATAGCAGGTGGTGGTGTAGCCATTGTCGTCGTGCGTGCCGATAAGGAGTTCAAGGTAGTCGGAACCGTTAGAGTTAGGGTTGTCATAAAGATGCTCTCCAGCCAGGATCACTTTGTGGAATTCGCCCAGCACGGGGTTTTGTTGGTACGACAGGGTCTTGTTGATCATGTTGGCTAAGTCGGTTTCGGTCTGGAACGACATGCGGCTCATGCCGATTTCAGGTAATAGGTCGTCCTCGCCGGGCTCGCCGTAACGGTTGTTGCCATTGTCATTCCAGGTGCCATCCAAGCCGCAGTAGTAAAGGTCTGCAGGAATGTTGTTGCTCTCTTGGTTACCCCCGCCTGAGGTCACATAGCAGTACAGGCCGCGATAGGGGACAAGATCAACGTCACCGCCCAGCACCACCATGAGGATGCCGTTGTTCTGGTATTCCTGGATGATGTAGTTGCGGATCTTGTCCTGATTGTCGACGCCCGTCATAGCAGAGTAGATCTCTGAAGTAGAGACGATCCTGTTGCGGAGTCCGATGGTATTGTAATAGGCACGGTAGGAGTCATAGTTGTTGATAAAATCCGGGCTGGTGATGATCAGAATGTCGTAGGCGTTCACCTCGCGGCCTTTCGTGTTGTAGGTGCTCATCATCTCGGGGTTCTGTGCCAGGCGTCTGACGCTGTTCTTCACCTCGGGAGTGGCCCACAGCATGGCGCTATGGTCGGCCTTGGCGGCTTTTGTGTGGACACGCACCGTGGCTTTTTGGGCATACATCACTTGTCCAGTGGCAGGAATGTACTGCACGGGGGTGAAAGCAGAGAAGGCGAAGGCAAAGCCGTTTTTGTATTGTGTGGTCACCATGCCGTGGTTTTGCGCAGGATAAACGGCTTTTGAGGCGTAAAGCTGCTCGTCTTTCACCAACGGTCTTGAGGTGAAGTCGTTGGTTGTCCTTGAGGGCTGGTAAGGGAATACCTCGTGTACACCTTCAAGTTCCCGGAAGTCGGATAAGATGACTTCGACGGACTCGGCTTCTTGGCCCTGGGGAAGCATCAGACTGACACTCTGCCAAGGCAACGAAGGCTGTCCGGCCATAGCCGACTGCATGCAGCCACGAAGCTGGATTTGTTCGTAACCTTGCAAGGTGGTGATGTTGGGTTTCTCAAAAGAATAGTTCATCTCAACGGTTTGGGCATACGAGAATGCGTAAACCATTGAAAATAAAGTAATTAATAATAACTTCTTCATTGTTTTATCTTTTTTGTGTTTATTTTTTTATTCTAATACGGTATTTAAAAGTGCAAAGATAATATTTTTTTCTAATTTTGCTCTTTTAAAATTGAATGAAATGGAAAAGATTCGTGCTGCCGTGGTTGGATACGGCAATGTTGGGCGTTTCGCCCTAGAAGCCTTGGAGGTTGCTCCTGACTTCGAAATAGCGGGCATCGTGCGCCGCAATGGCAATGCCAATTTGCCTCTGGAACTTACTAACTATAAGGTGGTGAAGGATATCAAGGAACTCGGGAAAGTGGATGTGGCTATCTTGGCATGTCCCACAAGATCCTGTCCTGAATACGCCAAACAAATCCTGCCTTTGGGCATCAATACGGTGGATTCGTTTGATATCCATACCTCCATTCCCGAATACCGTAGCGAGTTGATGCCTATTAACAAGGCAACGAACACCGTGAGTGTGATTGCTGCCGGCTGGGATCCGGGCTCCGATTCAATCGTCCGTACCTTGATGCAGAGCCTAGCGCCCAAAGGTCTTTCGTACACTAACTTTGGTCCTGGCATGTCGATGGGACACAGTGTTTGTGTGCGTTCCAAGAAAGGCGTTAAAAATGCTTTGTCAGTGACCATCCCGCTGGGTGAGGGCATCCATCGCCGCATGGTGTATGTGGAACTGGAGGATGGCTACACTTTGGAGCAGGTAACGGCTGAAATCAAGGCAGATCCGTACTTCGCTAACGACGAGACCCATGTGTTTGCCGTTGATAGTGTCGATGCGGTGCGCGATATGGGCCATGGCGTGAACTTGGTACGAAAAGGCGTTTCTGGAAAAACACAGAACCAACGTCTTGAATTTAATATGAGTATTAATAATCCTGCCCTTACTGGACAGGTACTCGTGAACGTGGCCCGTGCTTCCATGAGGCTGCAACCTGGATGCTACACTATGGTGGAGATTCCAGTTATTGATATGCTCCCTGGTAAAAGAGAAGATTGGATTGGGAAGCTTGTATGAAGCGTTGGGCTCTTGCCATATTGTTGCTAACGGTGCTTGTTGCCTGTGACAAACCCGATAAGATCGACCAGCTGCTTTCGCAGATGACCATTGAGGAGAAGTGCGGACAGCTGACTTGTCCCATTGGCTTTAACTACTACGGAAAAGAAGGTGATTCCATTTGGCTTTCGGAAGACTTTATCAGCATGATGGATACCATGCCGTTGGGTTCGTGTTGGGCGGTACTGAGGGCAGACCCTTGGTCGCAAAAGACCGTGGAGACGGGACTGCATCCACGTGAGTCGGCTAAAACACTGAATTTGATGCAGCGCTATGCCGTTGAAAACACTCGATTGGGTATACCTCTCCTGTTCTGCGAAGAGACCCCTCACGGCCACATGGCCATTGGCACCACGGTGTTTCCTGCGGGCATTGCCCAAGCTAGCACGTGGGATCCTGAACTGCTGGAAGAGATGGGCGAGGTAATGGGCCGCGAGATCCGTCTGCAAGGTGCTCATGTGGGTTACGGTCCGGTGCTCGATATCGCCCGCGATCCACGTTGGTCGCGAGTGGAGGAGACCATGGGTGAAGATCCTTATCTCTCTGGTGTTTTAGGAACTGCAGTGGTTAAGGGCATGCAAAAGCATGTGGTGGCTACGCTAAAACATATGGCTGCTTACGGCATCCCTCAAGGGGGACATAACGCCGCTACCGCCGACGTGGGCCCCAACCGCTTGATGCACGACTATCTGCCTTCTTTCGAGATGGCTGTGAAAGACGGTCATGCTGGCGCAGTGATGACAGCCTACAACACCATCGACGGGGTGCCTTGCACCGCCAACCGCTGGCTTATCGAAGAGGTGCTGCGCCAGTCGTGGGACTTCAAAGGCGTTGTCTTTGCCGATTTAAATGCAATCAATGCGCTTTATGCTACGCATCATGTGGCCGCCGACCCTGCCGAAGCCGCTGCCTTGGCTTTGAAAGCAGGGGTGGACATCGACTTGGGTGGCTACAACTATGGTGGTTTTCTCAAAGAGGCCTTGCAACGCGGCATGGTTACCGAATCCGATATCGATCGTGCCGTTCGTCATGTGCTTCAACTGAAGTTTGATCTGGGATTGTTCGACAATCCTTATGTCGACGAAGACCTGGCTGAACAAGAGGTGGGAACGCCTGAAAACATCGATATTGCCCATCAAGTGGCGCTCGAATCGGCTATTTTACTCAAAAACGATGGCATCCTTCCTTTTGACGAAAATATTAATAAGGTAGCAGTTATCGGGCCGAATGCGGAAAATATTTATAACCAGTTGGGTGATTACACTGCCCCTCAAGACCCCGTAGGTGTCGTTACTATGCTGGGAGGTATATGTTCCAAGAATAGGGTAGAAGTGACTTATGCCAAAGGCTGTGCTGTGCGTGATGAGAACGATGCAGACATTGAGGAAGCATTGAAGACTGCTCAGAAGGCTGATGTTGTTGTGCTTGTGGTAGGTGGCTCTTCAGCCCGCGATTTCAAGACGAGTTATGAAGATACGGGTGCCGCCATTGTAGATGCACATGTCTCGGATATGGACTGTGGCGAGGGTTACGACCGTTCCAGTTTGAAACTGTTGGGCCGTCAGGAGGAGCTGATGCAACGCATCTATGCTCTCGAGAAACCTGTGGTGACGGTGTATGTCTGCGGCCGACCCATGGATATGAATTTGGCTTCTGAAAAGAGCAATGCCCTGCTGCTGTTGTGGTATCCTGGTATGGAAGGCGGTTCGGCTTTGGCTGATATCCTGTTTGGAGACTACAATCCTTCCGGTAAGTTGCCTATCTCCATTCCACGTTCGGTGGGACAAATACCGGTGTATTACTCCCAGCCCGTCACGGGCGATTATGTGGAGGAGTCCGCCAAGCCTTTATATCCCTTTGGCTATGGATTGAGTTATACCCAGTTTGAATATGGTGAGTTGGAAATCAACGGTAACGAGGTCGTTGTTACGGTAAGCAACGTTGGTGACTTCGATGGCGACGAAGTGGTGCAACTTTATGCCCGCCAAAAAGTGTCGGAGCTATCGCTTTCATCGGAACAATTGGTTGCTTTCCAACGTGTTCATCTCAAATCAGGTGAGACGAAGACGGTATCTTTTTCAATCAAAGGGAAGGACTTTCCCGTTGACGAATTTCATTTCTTGTCGCCCTCTGTTGAGTAATCGTCGTACAAATTGAACTGTTCGGGATATTTCCCCATCACTTTGAGGGATCTGTAGTAATCCCAAATTTCGGCAAGGTCTTTCTCGTAGTCGCCGGTGGGGTAAAACACCTTCTCTACGCCGCAGTAGCGTTTTTTATAGTCGATAAAACCTAGTAGAATTGGTACATTGGCGCCTTCGGCGATGAGGTAGAATCCTTTCTTCCAATGGTTTACTTTTTTACGAGTGCCCTCTGGGCAGATAATTAGATGGGTGTTTTGGTTCTTCTGGAACATGTCAATCATCTGTTCCACCAGATGGTTTTTTTTGCCTCGGTCCACTTTGACGGCTCCCAGTCTGTTCAGTGACCAGCTGATGAAGCGAGTCTTGAAGAACTCCTTTTTGATCATGAATTTGAAGGGGATGCCGTAGTACCAGTAGTAGCCTATCCCCACGAAGAAATCCGCGATGGCGGTGTGGGGTGCCACGATGCATACGGCGTTGCCAAGGTCGGCAGGGACGTCGTAGACCATACGCCACCTGCCGACCTTGAGACCGGTTTTTGCAATAAAACGTTTTAAACCCATTACCAGATAGCAGCTCTCTCTTCGGGGGCGATATACATCTTGTTTTCGGGCTTGATGTCAAAGGCTTCGTAGAAGTGCGGCATGGAGCCGAGGGTGCGGTTTACGCGGGCTTCCGCCGGGGAGTGCACGTCTTCCTTGATGCGGCGTTCGAGGGCTTTATCGCGGATGTTGTTGCGCCAAATGGTGCCATAGCTGATGAAGAAGCGCTGGGCGGGAGTGAAGCCGTCGATGCTCTTGTTTGCCTTGGCTTCATCGGTCATCTGGTAGGCGTCCCAAGCGATGTTGAGGCCACCGAGGTCGGCGATGTTCTCGCCCAAGGTGAGTTCACCGTTGATATGGTTGCCACGTAGTTCGAATTCGTTGAAGAGCTTGACCAACTGCTGGGTGCGTTCTCCGAACTTGACGGCATCGTCTTCGCTCCACCAGTCGTTGAGGTTGCCTTTTTCATCGTATTTGCGTCCTTGGTCGTCAAAGCCGTGAGTCATCTCGTGGCCAATCACCACGCCGATACCGCCATAGTTGACAGCGTCGTCAGCATCAGGGTTGAAGAACGGAGGCTGAAGGATGGCGGCGGGGAACACGATCTCATTCATGTCGGGGCTGTAGTAGGCGTTGACGGTCTGAGGGGTCATGAACCATTCGTCTTTGTCGACGGGTTTGCCGATTTTAGCCATCTCGCGGGCGTTTTCGAAGCAGATATAGTTATGCATGTTCTGGAAATAGGATGCGTCGGTGATTTCAAGACCACTGTAGTCCTTCCATTTGTCGGGGTAGCCGACCTTTACACGGAAGCAATCGAGTTTGTGAAGGGCTTTGGCCTTAGTCTCATCGCTCATCCATTCAACGTTCTTGATGCGTTCGCCGAGGGCGAGTTTCAGGTTGCCGATGAGTTTCAGCATCTTCTCTTTTGATTCAGCCGGGAAGTGTTTCTCAACGTAGATTTGGCCGACGGCTTCGCCGAGGCAGCCCGAAGTGGCGTTGAGGATGCGGCGCCAACGGGGCTGCTGCACTTCTTGTCCATAGAGGTAGTTGCTGTAGAAGTTGAAGTTTTCCTGATCGAGATCATCGCTGAGCAGGCTTGCGCTGTTGGTGATGATTTTCCATTTCAGGTAGTCTTTGATGGTGCTCAGGTCGGTGTTGAGGATGATTCCGTTCAAGGCGGCGATGAAGTCGGGCATGCCAACATTGAGGCTGTCGAAGGCAGGTGCGCCGGCGTTGGTGAAATAGTCGGACCAGTTGAAGACGGGGGTGGAAGCCTGAAGCTCGGCGACGCTGCGTCTATTATAGGTGCGGTCGGGGTCGCGGCGCTCCACACGGCTCAGTGAGTTGTTGGCCAGCTCGGTCTCCAGGGCGAGGATGGCCTTAGCCTTGGCGTTCGCATCTTGTTCCTCGACGCCCACCAGTTGGAACATCTTGGATACGTGTTCAACATATTTATCGCGCATCTCCTGGGCTTCCTCGGTGAGATAGTCGTCACGGTCGGGGAGACTCAGACCACCTTGGTAGAGGTGCATGATGACCATGTTGGCATCTTTCGGGTCGGTGGAAGGACCGGCGTAGAAGAAGCCGCTGGAGCCATTGCTGTGCAGATAGCCCAACAGTTCAGCCAACTTCGCCTTGTCGTTCAATGCATCCACTTTCTCGAAATAGGGCAGAAGCTCGCTGTAACCTCTCTGGTTGATGGCGACGCTGTCCATGCCTGCGTTGTAGAAGTCACGAATCTTTTGTGATACACTACCTGGTTGGGCGTTGACGTCGGCCGATATCTCCTTGATAATATCTTGGATCAGGATTTCAGTTTTCCGGTCGATTTCGGTGAAAGCGCCATAGGAGGTGTATTCCTCCGGTATCGGGTTGTTTGTCAACCAGTTGTTGTTGCAATAACGGAAGAAATCTTCTGCTGGATTAATGTTTAAATCCATGTTGTTCAAATCAATAGCCGGGGTGCCTTTCTGCTCTTCCGAGGTGGTGCATCCTGCGGCAATCATCGTTCCTGCTATCATCATAGCGATAAATGTTTTTTTCATTTTTTTTGTATATTAATATTGTTGATGTTTATCTATAATCTCTCTAAAGGTCTCCTTCAAGCCTGAGTTCCATTTGTAGTTTTCTGAGTTCTGGATGGGCTTCTGCCATTTTCTCGAATTTCTCTTTGTCAGTGTAAGCTTCTATCTCGGCGGGTTTGTCCATTAGTTCGGGATGGAGCGTGTATTGGTTGTTGTGGAGGGTGTTTTTCAAGTGGTTACGCAGGGCGCTCATGCCGTCAGTGTCGTTCTCGAAGAGCATGTTGTCGACGTGGAAGTGGATCTCGTTGCCTTCGCGTAGCTCGGGCTCGTATTTGCTAAGCCCGGCAGCAAAGGTAGGGGAGATTCTCTTGTATCTGTCAATGAATTCGTGCCACGTTGCTTTCAGTTGCTCTTGAGTGAATGGCGTGTCCCAGGTGGGTTCCTCTTCTTCTTTCTCGGTGGCTTGTTGTAGGCTTTGGGTGATGGAAATGGTGCTGCCTCCGCCTCTTGGCCGTTGACGGACCATAGGCGGTTGCTCGGCTGTAGGACTTTCAGCCTGAATAGGTTGCTGAGGTTGTTGCTGAGGCTGTGGTTGAGGCTGAGGCTGCTGCTGTGGTTGTTGTTGTGGCGGATTAACTCCGCCCACCTGAGGGTTTGGCGGCGGAACGGCTTGCTTCATCTCCACATACATCATCTTCAATAGGTTCACCTCCAGATGCAGTCGTTTGTTGTTGACGCTGCGGTAGTCGATGTCACTTTGATTGTTGATGCTGAGCGCTTTGACCAGGAAGGGCAGGGGGCAGCGGGTGGCTTGGTCCACATAACGTGCGCGAAGCTGTTCGCTCACTTCGAGAAGCTGTACAGTGGCGGCGTCTTTGCTCACTAAGAGGCTGCGGAGATGGCTGCCCATACCGTTGATGAAATGCTGCGGCTCAAAACCTTTATTAATAATATCGTTGACCACCAGCAGGATGTCGCTCGTATTACCCTGCAGCAAATCGTCGACTATCCTGAAATAGTAGTCGTAGTCGAGCACGTTGAGGTTCTCGATGACCGACTTGTAGGTGATGTTGTTGCCGGAGAAACTGACCATCTGATCGAAGATCGAGAGGGCATCACGTAAGGCTCCGTCGGCTTTCTGGGCGATGATATTCAAGGCTTCAGGCTCGGCACTGACGCCTTCGCTCTTGGCGACGTAGGCCAGGTGTTTCTCGATATCTTCGATGGTAATACGCTTGAAATCAAATATTTGGCAACGCGAAAGGATGGTTGGGATGATTTTGTGTTTCTCGGTGGTGGCGAGGATGAACTTGGCATACGCTGGTGGCTCCTCCAAAGTCTTCAGGAAAGCGTTGAAAGCATCCTTGCTGAGCATGTGGACCTCGTCGATGATGTAGACCTTGTATCGTCCGATCTGCGGGGGGATGCGTACTTGCTCTACCAGATTGCGGATGTCCTCCACGGAGTTGTTGGATGCGGCGTCGAGCTCGTAGATGTTGAACGAGGCGTTGTTGTTGAAGGCCCGGCACGACTCGCATTCGTTGCAGGCCTCCATGTGCTCTGTGGGGTGGAGGCAATTGATGGTCTTGGCCATGATGCGCGCGCAAGTGGTCTTACCTACACCGCGGGGGCCACAGAACAAGTAGGCTTGCGCCAGCGACTGGTTCTGGATGGCGTTTTTCAGCGTCGTGGTGATGGACTGCTGTCCGACAACCGTGTCGAAGGTCGCAGGCCTGTATTTCCTCGCTGATACGATGAAATTATCCATAAGTTTCCTAAAAATTGAAACTACAAAGATAAGGTTTTTTTGCTCTCCCCTTGAAAACATCCGTTTTTTTTCCGTAAGTTTGCTCATTATTTGTCAGAGCCATGCTGATTCTCGCCCCCAAAAACACCAACCGCCTGCAGTATACCCTTGATTTTGTTTTCGGTACGCTGTTGGGTGTGGACTTTTCGGTCACCACCGACGTGGCTTCGTTCCGCGACTTCGAAGGGCCGAAGATGAGTTACGGTCCAAATCCCCTTTGGGATGAGCCTTTCCTGAAATCTGTGGGGCTGCTCTTCGAACGTGATATCTATGAACAAGAATTGAAACCATTTGACTTCCAAGATATTAAAGGGATTTTTCCAGTTTATACCTCCCGCTCCCTGATGCCGTTCGATGTCTTTTCGGCGATTTTCTTTCTCATTACCCGTTACGAAGAATACCTGCCTCAGGTGCGTGACCAGTATGGACGCTTTACTCCGGAATCGTCGTGTCTTTACCAAATGGGTGTGCTCGACAAACCCGTCGTCGACCTTTGGGTGATGGAACTGGCCAAATGCTTGCATTTGGAGGAACCGACAAAAAAAAGGACTTATGTTTTCCAACCGACCTATGATGTTGATGCAGCATGGGCCTACCTCCACAAAGGTTTCTTCCGCACCGCCGGAGCCTATGCAAGAGATTTCTTCTCAGGTGAATGGGAGGAGATTGGACGACGTAACAGGGTGATTTTCAAACATCAACGTGATCCCTTTGATAGCTTCGATTTTCAAATCCAACTTCAGGAAGAGTTTCATTTGAAGCCTATCTATTTTATCCATTGCGGCGATTACGACACCAATGATAAAAGCATCTCAATCCGCAAAGATGCGTTCCGTACCCTCATCAAGCGAATCGGCGACTATGCCGATGTGGGCATACACCCCTCGTTCTCATCGTATCTTAACCTGGAACGTCTTCAGAAAGAGGTGGAACGCCTCTCCTCCGTGCTTAACCGTGATGTCACCAAAAGCCGACAACACTTTCTGAGGATGACCCTCCCAAGAAGTTACCAGCGGCTTATCGAATTGGATATTCACGATGACTATACCATGGGCTATGCCTCCCAAGTCGGTTTCCGCGCCGGAACCGCCACTACCTTCAATTTCTTCGACCTCGAAAGCGATATGCCAACCTCCCTCCATATTCATCCTTTTGCAGTGATGGATGGTACTTTAAAGGATTATTTAAATTTGAGTGTATCAGATTCTTATAATTTGATAACTAAAGTAGTTGATGAAGTTAGGAAAGTGAACGGTACCTTTATTTATTTGACCCATAATGAGACGCTCGGAGGCGAAAAACGATGGGCTGGCTGGCCAGAGATGTACCGGAAAATTTTGGAGAACTGCCGATGATCACCTATCTGACTCACGAAAAGATTGACAAAGTCCTGTGGGACGACTGCGTGGCTCATGCTTCGAATGGGATCGTCTATGCTTGGTCGTGGTACCTCGATGTTGTGCATCCTGGATGGGAGGCATTAGTTGAAATGAAGGATGGTAAATATTTGAGTATTATGCCGTTGACATGTAAGAAAAAATATGGTATCTCTTACCTTTGCCAGCCTTTTTTCGTTCAACAGTTGGGGGTGTTTTCTTTGGCTGATGTTACTCCTGAAACCACTAAAACCTTCCTCCAGGCAATTCCCAAGAAATACCGCCTCGTTGAAATCCGTCTCAATGAAAATAATCCTATCGATAACACTTGGCCGGGTGTCGATCTTCATCGGAATCACTTGCTTGATTTGAATCAAGACTATAATATTTTATCATCTAATTATCACGATAATACAAAACGTAATCTAAAGAAATCATTAAATTATGATTTGCAGTTGGTAGAGGAAGTTTCTATCCATAAAGTCATTGAACTGTTCCGGAATGATCGAGGAGCGTCGGTGAAGCATTGGGGCGACGTGGAATATGCCCGTTTGGAACATCTTACGACCACTGCTTTATCTTCAAGTAAAGCTTTTGTTTATGGTATTAAAACGATTGATAACGATGATATTATATGTGGTGTGTTATTTGTGCTTAGTCATCAACGATTGACATTTTTGTTTTCTGGAAACAGTAAGAAAGGCAAAGAAGTCCAGGCAATGTCGTTTTTGATGGACCAGGTGATTAGGAAATTTGCAGGTCAGTCTTTGACTTTTGATTTTGAAGGGTCCGATGATGATAACCTTGCTCGTTTTTACCAAGGGTTTGGAGGAGCGCCGGTTTTCTATCCTTCTTTCACCTATCGTTTGAAAAATCCTCTGCGATGAAAAAACTTTGGCTTTTTTTCTTGCTTTAACCTAATTTTTTGTATTTTTGTTTCAAACTCAAAAGCTCTTTACGATGATCGAAGTGAACAACCTTGGGCTGCAGGACAGTCTTTTCAATGATGTGATGGCTGAAATTCGCGATGAGGTGGTCCAGCGTGACCGTATGCGTTTTCGCCGCAATCTGGAACGGGTGGGCGAGATCATGGCCTACGAAATCAGCAAAACCCTTGAATATGAGGCGAAAGAGGTGATTACTCCTTTGGGTGTCAAGGAGGTCAGGGTGCTGAAGGAACAGCCGGTGCTCGCCACAATACTTCGTGCTGGCATCCCTTTCCATAACGGCATGCTTAACATGTTCGACAAGGCCGACAACGCTTTTGTGGCAGCATACCGCAAGTACGACAAGGATGACGATTCTGAGATTCGCGTGGAGTATTTCTCGGCGCCTGATTTGAACGACAGGGTGTTGGTGGTATGCGATCCTTTGCTGGCCACAGGCGAGTCGCTGGTGAAAACCATCGAAGGACTGTTGGGTGACGACATGGTGCCGAAACACATTCACATCGCCGTGGCGGTGGCATCGGCCGAAGGCCTTAACCATGTGAAACTTAAGATGTCGCGTATGCCAGTCACCATATGGGTGGGCTCCGTCGACGATGAGCTTACGGCGAGGGCTTATGTGGTTCCAGGTCTTGGCGATGCCGGTGACTTGGCTTTCGGTGAGAAACACAGTTAATCCTTAGAAAATCAGCGTTATGAGTCGTGACGGTTTCGGTTCCAAGATAGGCATCATTGCTGCTGCCGCGGGTTCGGCGGTGGGACTGGGCAACATTTACCGCTTCCCCTGTGAGTTGAGTGGCAATGGAGGAGGAGCCTTCCTTCTGGTTTATCTGCTGATCGTGCTTTGTCTGGGCGTTCCTGTGATGCTCAGCGAATTCGTTATCGGACGTGCCACGCAGAAGAACCCTATAGGTGCCTTCAGGACGTTGCGACCTCGTTCGGCATGGCCGATACTTGGCTACCTCGGCGTGATTTGCGCCTTCATTATCATGGCGTTCTATTCCACCGTGGCAGGATGGACGTTGGAGTACATCGTGAAAGCAGTGGGCAATCAGTTCCACGAAAACGGTGTCGCAAAAGATCATGAGACGATAGTGGCAGAGTTCAAAGCCTTTCAACAGATGGGATGGAAAAACGTGTTGTGGCAGGGTGCGTTCATTTTCTTGACGGGTTTCGTGGTGTTCAAAGGCGTTGCCAATGGTATTGAGAAATACACCAAGATCCTCATGCCTTTGTTGGTGCTCATCCTTATTGTGCTGGGCGTTTATACGCTGACCCTTGACAAAGCTGGCGAAGGCTTGGCGTTCCTTTTCAAGCCAGATTTCTCTAAAATCACGGGATCGGTGCTGGTGAGTGCCCTGGGACAGGCGTTTTTCTCGCTCAGCATGGGCATGGGAGTGCTGATCACTTATGGTTCCTATATTAAAAAGGATGATAACATGGTGACGACCTCACTCTCGGTGGTTTTGGCTGACACGATGGTGGCTGTGCTGGCCGCCTTGGTTATTTTCCCTGCGGCATATTCTTTTGGAGAACTACCTCCTAAGCCTGGGACTGAGGTTAATGGCATGAGCTTGATTTTTAGTACTTTGCCGATGATTTTCAACCAAATGGAAGGTGTTGGCTATTTTTTGTGCATCATCTTCTTCGTCTTGCTGGCTGTGGCAGCGTTGACCTCCACCATCTCATTGCTTGAGGTCATCGTAGCCTATCTCGTCGAGGAACTGCATCTCCCACGCCGTTGGGCGACGGTGCTGGCTTCGGTGGGTTGTATGGCATTAGGCGTGTTTGCTTCGTTGAGTCTTAAGGAAGGATCGATTTTCACCATCGCCGGTAAGTCGTTCTTCGAGAATCTTGATTTCATTTCCGCAAAGGTGCTGCTTCCTGTTGGTGCATTGTTCATTGTCATCTTCGTTGGCTGGATCATGGGGAAGAGGTGGTTCAATGCGGAACTTACCAACGATGGCAAGTTGAAACTCTCTATAAAAGGAATCGTCTATTTCATTATCAAGTTTATAGCTCCGCTTGCTATTGCGGTCATCTTCATCTCGGGCCTCCTAAACCCCTGACTTCTTCCTTCTGTCTTCTAATAAGACACATACCGTTCCAACAGCGGATTCACCTCGCCGACAATTCCTTTCAGCTGCTCCCAGTTGCGGATTAATCCTTTCCGTTCACGGTAGTTGACGATGGCTTTCACTTGCTCATATTCAAGATAGGGGTGACGCAGTAGGGTTTTGAACTCATCACGATTGACCTCCAACTTTCTGATGTTTGAGATGTCAAGCAAAAGGTAAGGCCTGACGGTGGCGAAGCGCGCTGAATCCATGCCTTTGATCTCGTAAAGTTGCTCGTAGCACACATAACCCCCTAGCCGGTCGCGGTAACGCTGGATACGGCTGGCCATCACCTCGCCGATTTGTGGCAATGCCACCAAAGCAACCGAATCCGTGGCGTTCAACTCGAGAATAGGAATCTTTTTAGGAGTGGGTGTTGTGGAGCCTTTTTTCGGAGGTTCAGACTTTGACGGAGCAGATTTTGGAATGGACTTCGGTGTTTTATTTGTTGAAGCGAAATTTGAGGAAGACTCCGGGAAACTATAAGGTTTATCTTTTTTTTCGGATTCAGCTTTTTCCTGCAATGCAATTAATGAATCCAGGTTATGGAATGCCACCATATCCTTGTCCGAGAAATGCAGCGCTGGACGGAATACACTGAAAGCTAATAAAATAGCAATGATAACAAGGAGCGTAATGACAGCAATACGTTCACCTTTATTCATCACAATTAAACCACGGTTGATCTTTTTTCTGTTGTTTTTCATATAATGTTGTTTATTTATTTGCAAAAATATAAAAGTTTTTAAACATATCAAGATTTGGAAGAAAAAGTTTATCTTTGCACGCTAAAATGTTTTCGCAAGATGAAGAAAGCCTTGTTTCTGTTTCTGGGTCTGATGATGGCGGTGCTTCCTATAAGAGGCGCCTACCTGCTGATTCCTATGGATGAAACTCAGACGAACCATCTGAAGGCGTATGGCGTGGCTTACTTCGTTTTGGAGCGTGAGGTTGAGATCAGTTGGTTGCTCAACTATAGGGGAGGCAGCTATCTTATCCCATACCACGAGATTTTTGCGAAAGAGTGCAAGATGCGCAATGTGTCCTATCAGGTGATCGCTGATGCGCAAGCCGACGCCATCTTGGCGGAGATCGCTGATCCTGGCGTCAACATGGACGAAATGAAGTTGCAGAAAGTGCCGAAGATTGCGGTGTATGCACCAAAGAACAATTTGCCTTGGGACGATGCGGTGACGCTGGTGCTTACCTATGCTGAGATCCCTTATGATGTCGTTTACGACGACGAAGTGCTGCAAGGCGTGCTACCGTCCTATGACTGGCTGCATCTTCACCACGAGGATTTCACCGGACAGTATGGCAAGTTTTGGGCACGCTATCATAGTTATCCGTGGTATCAGGAAGATGTGAAACTACAGGAGACCACGGCAGCCCGTTGGGGCTTTAAGAAGGTGTCGCAGCTCAAACTCGCTGTAGCCAAGAAAATCAAAGAGTTTGTTGCCGGTGGCGGTTACATGTTTGCCATGTGTTCTGCCCCTGATAGCTTCGATATCGCTTTGGCAGCTGAGGGACTCGACATCTGTGACTATATGTTTGACGGCGACCCGATTCACCCTGGGGATCCTCAAAGACTCAACTACGACAACTGCTTTGCATTCACCGACTTCAAGGTTTCAACCAACCCACAGGAATACGAGGTGTCGAATATCGACATCCCCAATGAACGTATCAGGACGGTTAACGAAAACAACGATTATTTCCTGCTGTTCGACTTTTCGGCCAAATGGGATCCTGTTCCCACCATGCTCACGCAATGCCACGAACGTCTCGTTAAAGGCTTCATGGGTCAGACCACTGCTTTTAGAAAAGCCTACGTAAAGCCTAGTGTCGTCGTTTTGGGCGACAATGCAGCGTTGGGGGAGGACCGCTACATCCACGGTAACTATGGCAATGGTTTTTGGACTTTCCTCGGGGGGCACGATCCGGAGGACTACCGACATTTGGTGGGCGACCCTCCGACGGAACTCGATATGTACCCCAATTCGCCAGGTTATCGGCTGATTCTTAACAATGTATTATTTCCCGCTGCGAAAAAGAAACAGCAAAAAACATGATTTTTTTAAATAAGGTGGGCATGGTTTTTGTTTTTTTATTATCTTTGCCCCTTTAATAGGATTCATGTTTTAAAAGAAAAATACACTGCTTATGAAAAAACTGTCACTTTTGGGCCTCGCACTGGCGTTAACTGTGGGTGCTGCCTTTGCTGCTCCTGTCGATGCAAATCGGGCAAAGAGCTTGGGACAGAAGTATGTCCAGAACACTTTGGGGATGAAATCGGCAGAGCTCTCCCTCGTTTACACAGAGACCTGCGCTTCGGGCGTGGATGCCTTGTATGTGTTCAATTATGATCATGGTTACGTTGTCGTTGCCGCTGACGACCGCGCTCATCCTATCTTGGGCTATTGCGAAGATGCTTTGTTCAGTGTCGACAATATGCCTGAAGGGTTGCGCTACTATCTCGGTCACTATGCACGCCAGATACAGTACGCCATCGACGAGAACCTTGCAGTTGATCCCGAGGTGGCGGAACAATGGTACCTCCTCGATAAGGATGGTGTCATCATGAAGACCCGTATGGAAAAGGCCGTGGCTCCGTTGCTCGCGACGACTTGGGACCAAGGGTGGCCTTATAACTACTATGCACCGGCTTGCAATAACTATTGGACCAACAACCATTGCTATGCTGGATGTGTGGCTTGCTCGATGAGCCAAGTGATGAAGTATTGGAACTGGCCTGAAACTGGCAACGGCGAGCATTCCTATAGTACCAGCTCTTATGGCGGCACACTGTCGGCAAATTTCGGCAACACCACCTATAACTGGTCAATTATGCCCAATTCCTGCTCTACCAACAACGCAGCAGCTCAGGCAGTGGCCTTCCTGATGTACCATTGCGGTATTGCCGTCGACATGGACTTTTCTCCCGATGGCAGTGGTTCCCACACCGAATATGTGCCTGATGCTGTGATCAATTACTTCAGATACGGCTCCTGCACCAACTTGAAAAGTCGTGACGACTTCTCAAGAACCGCATGGGAGGACATGCTGATCGCAAGTTTCGACCGTGGCATCCCAGTAGTGTATGCCGGTTCTGACACCGATGGCGGCCACGCCTTCAACTGCGATGGCTACAACGATCAACGCTACTTCCACTTCAACTGGGGATGGAGCGGATCATATAATAACTACTATCAGATCGATGCACTGAACACGGGCAATGGCAATTTCAATCTGTATCAGAGGGTGGTGTTCGAGATGGTGCCTGATTATGTCTACGACGCCATGGTGCCTGCCATCGAAAGCTTCGATCCCGTTGTTGCCAATGCCTCCACTCATACCGTTGTCCTCTCCTTTACTGTACCTACAGTGAGTGAGTCAGGCGCTCAGCTGGAATCCATTTCCAGCATCGTACTGATGCGCAATGGCAACGTCATTCAAACCTACAGCGCTCCGCAACCGGGTGAACAGATCACCTTCGAAGATACCGTTGGTGATGATGGCTGCTATGAATACTCCATTTACGGTGTGAACAATAATATCAGAGGCGTGACCTTCAAGAAAGTTGTTCTAGTGGGACCCAATTGCACCTGGAAACTGGTCGGTCAGACCTCCAACTTCCAAGGCTGGAGTGGCGGTAAGCTGCAACTGATTGATCATAATGGCGTTGTCTTCAAGGAAATCACCATGACCTCTTCTTCACCGATATCGGAGAAGTTCCAGATGCCTGAAGGCGATATCCGGATGAACTGGGTCGCCCCAACCGCGACTGTGCCTTCACTCACCATTAACTTGAAGAATTCCGCAAACCAGTCGGTTTACAATTTCACGGGTTCGTCCACACAACTCAATGGCACCATTTTCAATGCCACCAACGACTGCCCAAGTTGCACACCGCCTACCGATCTTATGGGTGAGTATTATTACGAGAGCGGCACTTTCGGTACCCGTCTTACTTGGAATTGTGATTATGATCCTTCGAAATACAAGATCTACCGTAGCGACGACGGCGTGGAATATACCGAGATCGCTGCAATCGACAACGACCAGAAAGAATATCTCGACGAGGCTGCTGTCGGTTCGTATTATTACAAGGTAACTGCTTTTAGTACTGCTTGTGAATCCACTCCGGCCTTTACCGCCGAGGGCGAGGACTATGTTTATGTCACTGTGACCGCTGTCGACGAACATGCTGCCAACGCCAAGATCTATCCTAACCCCGCCAGAGAGTCGCTTACCATCAAGGCCGACGGCATCCAGGAAGTGGTGCTGTATAACGTGGTCGGTCAGGTGGTGTATCGCTTCCAAGGCGATACGGATACCCATATGGTCAACACAGCCCGTCTTGAACAGGGCGTTTACACAGTTAGCGTGGTGACTTCCAATGGGAAGGCTTCGCAGCGTATCGTTGTGTTCCATTAATCATTAACACTTTAAAGAGATGAAAAGAATACTGCCAGTATTAACCATTCTGCTCTCCTTCACTGTAGCCAAGGCTGCTCCAGTTGATGTTGAGGAAGCGCGTCTGCTCGGACAACAATTTGCCAACGCTCACTTTGGGATAACGTGTCAGCGAGGTGACCTGTCGCTGGTGTATTCTCAATCGTCGTTTTACGTATTCAACATTGGGAACACGGGTTTTGTAATCCTTTCCTCTGATGACCGCTATCGTCCATTGGTCGGCTATTCCACTGAGGGAATTTTCAATCCCGATGATATGGCACCGGCTTTGCAAGACTATCTTGATGGCATTACCGCCAGCCGTTCCCATCGAAACGCCGTGCAGGATCCCAATGTGGCACACGAATGGGAGACGCTCCGCCGAAACGGCCATGTCAACGAGCCCTACCGCGGTAAGGATGACAGCTATCTGGTAGAAACCAAATGGAATCAGAACTATCCTTACAACTATTGCTGCCCGGTGGATTCGGACGGCCCCGGAGGGCACGTCTACGCTGGCTGCGTCGCTACCGCCGCTGCTCAGTTGATGCGCTTCTGGAACTTCCCGGCACAGGGTAGGGGCAGCTATACCTATACCCCTCAGGATCATCCGGAGTACGGCCCACTGACAGCCAACTTCGGCGAAACTACCTACGATTGGGAGAATATGCCAGTATCCATCAACGCCAACTCGCCGGTGCAACAACTTGAAGCGGTGGGTCAGCTGATCTTCCATGTCGGCGTGTCGGTCGACATGAACTATCGTCCCGGCAGCAGTGGCGCTACTACCTCAAAGCTTTGCACTGTGATGCCGCAATATTTCTATTACACGGATCAGATGGAGAATATCTATCGCGAAGGTCATACTCATGAGAGTTACATGGCTTTGATCATTGAAGCTATCGACATGGGATGGCCCATGGTGCACCGTGGAGGCGGACATGCTTATGTGCTCGATGGTTACAACGCCAATGGTCTGGTTCACTTCAACTGGGGCTGGGGCGGATCAGGCGATGCGTGGTTCGACATTGACAACCATAATTATACCGATGGCGAGAGCGTCATCTACAACTATGTGCCGGAAGATATTTACGGTGCAGCACCCAAAGCACCATCCGACCTTGTTGTGACCCCTGATGAAGGTTATGGCCTCTCCGCTACCGTGTCGTGGGTCAACCCTATCATGACGCTAGCCAATCATCCATTGACATCTATCGACCAAATTGTGGTGATGCGTGGTAATGAGGTGGTGTTCACCGAAGAAAATGTCGTCCCCGGAGCTACCATGAGTTTTGTTGATAGTTCGATACCTTGTTACGACATCTATTCATATAAGGTGTATTCTGTCGTCGGTGGACAAAGGGGTCGTTCCATGTCGGTTGACAACGTGAGCATCGGGCCTTCCTGCTCTTGGAGGTTTGTGGTGTCCAGCACCAATATCTCAGGATGGAGAGGATCTTATATCAGCGTCCGAAACGGTGCCGGTCACGAGGCTGCGCGCGTTGAAACCAGTGGTAGCAGTCCTGCAGTTCTCGAAGTGGATGTGCCTCTTGGCAGAATGGAACTGGTTTGGGTTCGCTCTGATGATGAGATGACGAATTATGACATCACCATCAATGTGAAAGACCCCAATAATAATTCGGTCTATAGTTATTCAGGCTCTATGGGTGAAATGGAGGCTGGCGTGTTCTATGAAGGTAACAACGGGTGTGGCAATGCCGCTCCTGCAGGTATCTCTGGCGAGTTGACTGCATCTGAAGAAAATGGAGTCGTTATCCTAAATTGGGCTGCTGCCGAAAAAGAACTTATCGGCTACAATGTGTATCGCGATGGTGTGCTTTGCTGCTTGACTACCACCAATGAATTCATCGATGAGGATGCCTCTGTTGGAGGCCACTGCTATCAAGTGTGTGTCCTTGGCGACGGCGGCGAATCGGAACCTTCCAACGAAGTGTGTGCCACCACAGGTGAGAACTGCGACGCAGGCAGTAACCTGTGGTTTGAGATGCAGGAAAACGGCAAACCCATTATTACATGGGAAGCTCCTACAACGCCGAGTCTCAGCGGATTCGCCGTATACCGCAAGATGAACGACGGAGAATATGAACGTGTCAAGCTGTTGGCGGCCAACAAGACCGAGTATAAAGAAAACAAGACCTTGCAGGATGGCAATTGGTATTATTACAGGGTGACGGCCAACTACAGCGACATTGAATGCGAGTCGGCTCCTTTCAAGGCGCTGTATGGCAACGAGTATTTTGTGAAGATCTATTATTCTTTGACAAACGTTGAAGATCACACTGAGTCGTCGGTGAGCCTCTATCCCAATCCTGTCGACAACCAACTTACCGTTGAAGGACAGGAGATTACCGTTGTGACGGTTTACGACCTTCTTGGACAGATGTTGTTCGAACAGCGTTGTGAAAGTGGGACATCCCGCATGACTTTGGCTGTCGACGACTTGGTCCCTGGAATGTACCTGATACGGATCCAAAATGTTGACGGTGTGACATCACAATCTTTTATTAAGAAATAGATATCTGCAATATTATAAATTTAATTAAACAAAAAATGAAAAAGTATTTCATGACATTGATGGCCTTGATCTTGGGTGTCGGCATGTTGAATGCCAATCCAGTTGATGTAAACAGGGCCAAGATGGTCGGACAACAGTTTGTCCAGGCCAATTTTGAGCTGAACCGTCAGAATGTGGATCTTGAACTGGTTTACACCGGTACTTCCACTCGCGGTGAAGCCTGCTTCTATGTGTTTAACCTCGGTAACGAAGGCTTTGTAGCGATTTCAGCTGATGATGCTTTCCGTCCCATCGTAGGTTATTCAAACGAGGAGGCTTTTGATCCTCAGAACATCAATCCTGCGCTTGCTTATATGCTGGATGAGATGGTTGCTGGTCGTACTTCGCACAACTATGGCGAAGCTTCTCCTTTGGTGGCTTCCGAATGGAACAGCGTGCTCACCAACGGCAAGCAGTTGTCGTTCAATGGTGGTCGTGAGGCTTTCCATCTGTTGAGCACCGATTGGAATCAGGATTATCCTTACAACTATTTCTGCCCGCAGGCTCAAGGTGGTCCTGGTGGACGTACCTATGCGGGTTGTGTTGCCACGGCTATGGGTCAGGTTATGAAGTATTGGAATCACCCGCTCCAAGGCACAGGCAGCCACACCGATTACAACTCAGGTTTTGGCCCTTTGACGGTCAACTTCGGTGCCACCACTTACGACTGGGACAATATGCCTAATGAGATTAGTGCCAACTCGCCTCAAGTACAGATTGACGCTATTGGTACTTTGCTGTATCATTGCGGTATTGCCGTTGACATGAATTATGCCATCGACGGCAGCGGTGCTTACTCCACCGATGTCCCGAGCCGCATCATCCAGTATTTCAGCTATGCTAACCAGGCAGTTTATCAGCAAAGAGCCTATTATTCCTACGATGACTGGAAAGAGAAGCTGAAAGAGTCCCTCGATCTTGGTTGGCCGGTTTATTATTCTGGTCATTCCACAGAGGGTGGCCATGCTTTTGTGTGCGATGGCTACAATGACGCTGACATGTTCCGTTACAACTGGGGCTGGGGCGGCAGTGGCAACAACGCCTATTGGGATTTCGACAAAATCGAATATAGCAGTCAATCAGGTGCTGTCTTTAACTTCGTGCCCACCAGCGTCTACAACAACACTGCTCAGGCTCCCACCAACTTCACGGTGACCAAGACCAGTGAGACTGCTTTGGAGGCCAATCTCAGCTGGGTGAATCCCTCCAAGACCCTCTCGAACACCAATCTCACCAGTATCGACCAGGTGATTGTTAAACGTGACGGCAAGGTGATCTACACCAGCGATAATGCCACTCCGGGTGCTACCATGACGTTTGTCGACACCGAGGTGCCGTATTATAGCAGATTCAATTATCAAGTCTACGCAATGGTGAACGGTGCCAACAGCAAAAAAGCCAAGGCAACGGAAACTTTCGGTCCTTCTTGCGGATGGCAAGTGCAGGGTACTTGCACCAATATGACGGGTTGGAAGGGCGCTAAGATTGTCGCTGTAGACGGAGCTGGTAAAGAGATCACTTCGTTCACTATGACCAATAGCACTCCTGTGCAGGAAAGCATTAATGTCCCGATCGGTCATGTGACGTTCATGTGGCAAGCTGGTACTGACAATGTGTCGCTTTCCTTCAAGATCAAGGATGCTTCAGGCAATGTGGTTTACGAACAGCCTCAAGCCAACTCGAACACGTTGACCGAAGGTGTCTTGTGTGTCGTCAACAATGGCTGTGGCAATGCTGCTCCCGCCAACATCCAAGGTGAGCTGATGGCTTCTGATGAGGGTGGTGTCATCATCCTCAGTTGGACGGCCGGCAAAACCGACTATGGATTTAACGTCTATCGCGACGGTGTGCTCTGTGGCCTGGTCCACGAGACCGAATTTGTCGATGAAGATGCCACTATCGGTGGTCACTGCTACATGGTTTGCGCCCTTGGCGACGGCGGCGAGTCCGATTTCTCCAACGAAGTTTGTGCTACTGCTGGCGAAAACTGTGACCCGGGTACCGATCTGTGGTATGATTTGCAGGCCAGCTTCAAACCTATCATTACTTGGGTGGCTCCGGAAACAGAGGGCTTAAGTGGTTTCGCTGTTTACAGAAAGAAGGAAGGCGAAGATTACGAACGCGTCAAACTGCTTGCGCCCAACAAGACCCAATACAAAGAAACCAAAGCCTTGGAGGAAGACACCTGGTATTATTACCGCGTGGTTGCTTCTTATGAGGAAATCGATTGTAACTCGGCTCCGTTCAAAGCTATGTATGGTAACGAGTATTTCGTGAAGATTTATTATTCCACGACTGGTGTCGAGAGTGTTGTCGACCAGCAGGTCAGCCTCTTCCCGAACCCGACCAAGGGTAGCTTCACCGTCAATGCCGAGAACTTGCAGCAGGTGATGGTCTTCAATACCGTCGGTCAGATGGTGTTGAACCAGGTCTGCGAAGGCAACAGTGCTGTACTTAACCTCAGCAATGTCGAGAGCGGCATCTACATGGTCAAGGTGATCTCCGCCAACGGCGAGAGCATCCAGAAACTGTCAGTGGTCAAGTAAGAAGACAGGAGACGGAAATCAGAAGGCGGAATCTTTTCGGGTTCCGCCTTCTTTTTTTATTCTGTTTTCTGACTTATCACTTCCTCTCCCAAACCTCAAACCGGTAGGAGTAATCGGTCTGTGGGTCGTCGTCGACCACCTCCAGTTCAATGAGGTTCCAGTTCTCGAAGTTGACGAAGGGGAAGTAGGTGTCAGCCTCGAATTCTTTGTCGAGTCGGGTGAGGTACAATCTGTCGGCTTTAGGAAGGAACTGTTCGTAGATGCTGCCGCCGCCCATGATGAAGACTTCTTCCTCGTCTTGAACCATCTGGAGGGCTTCGGGGATAGAGGTGGCCAGTTCGAAGTTCTCCGGCGCTTCGTCGAGACGGTCGGAGATGATGATGTTACGGCGGTTGGGCAGTGCCTTTTGTCCCGGCAGCGAGAGCCAGGTGTTGTGGCCCATGATGACACAATGGCCCAGTGTCACCTTTTTAAAGTGTTTTAGGTCGTTGCTGTTATGCCAGATCAACTGGTTGTTGATGCCGATGGCTCTGTTTTTGGCCATCGCTACGATAATTGATAAAGTCATGATCGGTATGTCATTGCGAGGAGCGAAGCGACGCGGCAATCTACTTAGACTGACACTTCGCCTCGAATCGCTGGATAAGGGTTATAATTAATTAAGGTAAAATCTTCGTATTTGAAATCAAAAAGGTCTTTCACTTCGGGATTGAGCTGCATGGTGGGCAGTGGGCGAGGAGTCCTCTCGAGTTGGGTCTTCACCTGTTCGATGAGGTTGTTATAGATGTGCACGTCGCCGAAGGTGTGGACGAAGTCGCCGGGTTGCAGGTTGCACACCTGTGCCATCATCATGGTGAGGAGGGCGTAAGAGGCGATGTTGAACGGCACGCCGAGAAACACGTCGGCGCTGCGTTGATAGAGCTGGCACGAGAGTCTTCCGTCGGCCACATAGAATTGGAAGAAGGCGTGGCAAGGTGGCAGAGCCGCCTTGCCCGCGGCCACATTGGCCGCAAAAACCTTCTCGTGCTCGTCAGGGAGCACGGAAGGATTCCACGCCGATACGATATGTCGGCGGCTGTTAGGGTTCTCCTTGATGCTCTTGATGACCTCTTTGATCTGGTCAATGCCTTCACCGTTCCAGTTGCGCCACTGGGCTCCGTACACGGGACCGAGGTCGCCGTTGGCATCGGCCCACTCGTCCCAGATGCTGACCTTGTGGTCGTGCAGGTACTGGATGTTGGTGTCGCCCCGGAGCATCCATAGCAGCTCATAGATGATGCTTTTCAGATGCACCTTCTTAGTGGTCACCAGCGGAAAGCCTTCTTGAAGGTCGAACCGCATCTGGTAGCCGAACACGCTGATGGTGCCCGTCCCCGTGCGGTCGCCCTTCTGCACGCCGTGGTCGAGGATGTATTGTAACAGATCGAGGTATTGTTTCATGCCTTAGTCTCTTTCTCTGGCTGGTGTTTGTATTTGAACAGGATGGCGAACAGGATGGCAACTACGAGGGCGTAGACGGCAAAGATGAGCCATGTAGTCTTCCAGTCACCAACGAGGAATCCATCTGCAGTCCAGTTGCAATAATTTTTGACTATTTTTCCAGCGATAAAGATGCCGATACTACCGCCCAGACCGTTGGTCATAAGCATGAACAATCCTTGAGCCGAGGCTTTCACATTGGAGTCGCATTCCTTGTCGACGAACATTGCCCCTGAGACATTGAAAAAGTCAAAGGCGACACCGTAGACGATGCAAGAAAGGATGAAGAGTAATACACCAGGCATATCAGGACTGCCCACTCCAAAGAAGCCGAAACGAAGTACCCAGGCGACCATGGCCATGAGCATTACCACTTTGATGCCATAACGGCGGAGGAAGAATGGGATGAGCAGAATGCACAGGGCTTCGGATACTTGAGAGATGGAAACCAGCATGGTGGCGTTATTGGCTGCAAAAGTACCAGACAGCGATTCGATGCTTTTGAAATGGGTAAGGAAAGGAGTGGCATAGGTGTTGGTCACCTGTAGGGCCATTCCTAAAAGCATTGCAAAAATAAAGAACAATGCCATCTTTTTCACTTTGAAAAGTTTAAAGGCACTTAATCCCAATGAATCAGCCAGTGAGGTTGCTTCTTTCTTGATAATCTTGCATTGTGGCAGCGTAAAGCTGTAGAGGAAAAGGAAGATTCCCAATATACCCGAGACAAGGAATTGGTAATATGTGTATTGGAATTTCTCCGAGTTCTCTCCGAAGGTGAATCCAAATTGTCCGTCCTTAAGGAAGGCGCAGTTGACGAACCACATGGAGATAATGAAGCCGATGGTGCCAAATACACGGATGGGCGGAAAAGCTTTGACGGTGTCCATGCCATTGTCTTTCAAGATGGTGAAAGCGGCGGTATTGGACAGGGCGAGTGTAGGCATGTAAAATGCTGCGCCAATGGTATAAATGGTGATGAACAAAACTTTGTTCGGATATACGGGGACGGTAGGAGTACTTGCGTTGGCAGCCTGCAGGCCAAGGTAGAACAAGCATATCATGCAAGCAGCGGTGATCAGGTGGCAAAAGCCCAATAGTCTCTGGGGTTGTATCCACTTGTCACCTACGATGCCAAGGAGTGTTGGCATAAAGATGGAAACCAGTCCTTGAATGATATAGAACCATTCGATTTCGTCTCCCATACCGGCTTTTCCAAGATAGTTGCCCATACAGGTCAAATAAGCACCCCATACAGCGAACTGTAGGAAGTTCATCACAATGAGTCTGAATTTAATTCCTTTCATATGTCAAGATTTACTATTAATGATATCACGTATTTCTGCGGCTTTTTCGTAGTTTTCCTCGTCTATGGCGATCTGGAGCAGTTTCTGAAGCTGTTCCACCGTCAGGTTTTCGAGTGTATCGGGGGTCTCTTCGGGGACTTCTGGGGATTCTTGATCCTGTGAAGGACCCATGTCCTTGATCTCTTCCATCTCGATGCCGGCATCGTTCATCACGGTCTCATAGGCCGAGATGGGGCAGTTGAACCTGGCGGCTAAGGCGATGGCATCGGAGGGCCGTGCATCTACCATGGTGATGTCGTCGCCTTGTTTGCAGACGAGCATGGCGTAGAACACTCCTTCGAGGAAACGGGTGAGGACTACCTCGATCACGTCGACACCGTATTGTTCGGCGAACTTCTTGAAAAGGTCGTGGGTGAGGGGACGCGAAGGCTTGTTGCCCTCTAGCCCCAAGGCGATGGCCTGGGCCTCGTGTTCGCCGATGACGATGGGCAGACGGCGCATCGAATGCTTGTCACCGAGGATGAGCACATAAGCGCCACTCGATGACTGGCTGTATAAAAGTTCCTTGATCTCCAGTTGAATCTTGTTCATAGTCAAAACAATAGGTAGAATAAAGACCTACTCCCCTTCAAATGACAAAAATAGAAAAAAAACTTCATTTCAAAAAGAAAAAAACTCGAAGGACAAATTTTTTAAAAAAGTCTTTGTAATTACTGGATTTGTTTCTATTTTTGTCTGCTTAAAACTGCTTGAAACAAGTAAAATCATAAATCTTTAAATCATATTTTATGGAGAAATTCATTAATTACATTCCTTACATTGTGTTAGTCGCCTCAGTGTTGGCACTGGCATTTGCTTTCATCTTCTTTAAGCAGATGATGAAAGAGGACGAAGGAACGGACTTGATGAAGAAAATCGCTGCACATGTCCGCAAGGGAGCCATGGCTTACTTGAAGCAGCAGTACAAGGTGGTGATCATCGTGTTCGTCATCTTGGCGATTATTTTCTATGTCATGAGTCTGTTCGATTTACAGAACAAATGGGTGTGGTTTGCCTTCCTCACCGGCGGTTTCTTCTCGGGCTTGGCGGGCTTCTTCGGCATGAAGACAGCCACCTATGCCTCGGCTCGTACTGCCAATGCTGCTCGTAAGACATTGAACAGCGGTTTGAAGGTGGCCTTCCGTTCGGGTGCCGTCATGGGCCTCGTCGTCGTGGGTCTTGCCCTTCTCGACGTCTCCGTTTGGTTCCTTGTACTGGATTATTTTATTGACGATGCCAATAAGTTGGTCATCATCACCACTACGATGCTGACCTTCGGTATGGGTGCTTCCACGCAGGCTTTGTTTGCCCGTGTGGGTGGTGGTATCTACACCAAGGCTGCTGACGTCGGTGCTGACCTTGTCGGTAAGACGGAGTATAACATCCCTGAAGACGACCCGCGTAACCCCGCTACCATCGCCGATAACGTTGGTGACAACGTTGGTGACGTGGCTGGCATGGGTGCTGACCTTTACGAGTCCTATGCAGGTTCCATCTTGGCTACCATGGCTCTGGGTGCCTCGGCTTTTGCCGCTTATGCCCAAACCAATCCCATAATGCAATACAAGGCAGTGTTTGCCCCGATGCTGATTGCCGCTGTTGGCGTGCTTCTTTCTTTAATAGGTATCTTCCTGGTTCGTACCAAGGAGAATGCGGGCATGAAACAACTGCTCGGTGCTTTGGGCCGTGGTACTAACACTGCAGCCGTTTTGATCGGCATAGCCACATTCGGCATCATGTACGTCATGTTCAAAGACAACCCGGTTAACGTCAACATGTGGTGGCAGATCTCACTCTCTGTGGTGGTTGGCCTGCTGGCTGGTGTTATTATCGGAAAATCGACTGAATACTATACTTCGCAGAGCTATAAGCCCACGCAAAAGGTGGCTGAAAGCTCGAAGACGGGTCCTGCCACGGTCATCATCTCCGGTCTTGGACTTGGTATGCTGTCTACAGCTATCCCGGTCGTTACGGTAGGTGTAGCCATCATCCTTGCCTTCCTTTGCGCCATGGGCTTTGACGTTAAACATATCATGGATCCCAATAATTTAAGCTTGGGCCTTTATGGCATCGGCATCGCTGCTGTGGGTATGCTCTCCACTTTGGGTATCACCCTTGCCACTGATGCTTACGGTCCTATTGCCGACAATGCTGGCGGTAACGCTGAGATGAGTGGCCTTGACCCCGAAGTGCGTAAACGTACCGACGCTCTCGATGCTCTTGGCAACACTACTGCTGCTACGGGTAAAGGCTTCGCCATCGGTTCTGCCGCTCTGACGGCACTTGCACTTTTGGCTTCATACGTTGAGGAAATCAGACTGGCTCTTGTCCGCATTGGTGAGACAACACTGACTTTTGGCGGAAAAGTGGTTGATACGGCAACTGCATCACTTGTTGACTTCATGAATTTCTACAATGTCAACTTAATGAATCCTGTTGTACTTGTTGGTATCTTCATTGGCGCCATGATGGCCTTTGTGTTCTGTGGTATGACGATGAACGCTGTGGGTCGCGCCGCACAGAAGATGGTGGAGGAAGTCCGCCGTCAGTTCAGCACCATCAAGGGTATCCTTGAAGGTAAGGCTGAACCCGACTACGAGCGTTGCGTGGCTATCTCCACGAAGGGTGCTCAACGTGAGATGTTGTTACCTTCCATCCTCGCTATCCTTGTTCCGATTCTGACAGGTGTTATCCTCGGTGTGCCTGGTGTTCTCGGTCTGTTGATCGGCGGTCTGAGCACTGGCTTTGTGCTGGCTGTCTTCATGGCCAACTCAGGCGGCGCTTGGGACAATGCCAAGAAATATGTTGAAGAAGGTAACTTCGGTGGTAAGGGCTCTGACAACCACAAGGCTACCGTCGTTGGCGACACTGTCGGCGACCCGTTCAAAGACACATCAGGTCCTTCGCTGAACATCTTGATTAAATTGATGAGCATGGTGAGCATTGTGATGGCAGGCTTGACTGTTACTTGCAACTTGCTGTAAAAAAAGCGGAAAACTGAAAAAACCGTTTAAACTGAAAAATTGGGGATTTGTCTCTTGACGAATCCCCTTTTTTTTATTATATTTGCAGACTTTTCAACATTTTAAGCCTCATGGAATCCCTACCTGCGTTATTTTCTGATCTTGCCTTGATACTTGTTACAGCTGGTGTCACTACGGTTGTTTTTAAATGGATGAAACAGCCTGTAGTGCTAGGCTATATCATTGCTGGCTTCCTGATCGGACCCAATTTTGAGTGGTTCCCCGTGATTCAGGATAAAACGAGCGTGGAGACGTGGAGCGAGATTGGTATGGTGTTCATGCTGTTTGGCATTGGATTGGAGTTCAGCTTCAAGAAACTGAAGAAAGTGGGAGGAACGGTAGGCATTACCGCGATCACCGAGTTGGTGACGATGTGCGTGATTGGCTTCTTGCTCGGCAAAGTGCTCGGGTGGTCGCAGATGGAGTGCATCTTCCTGGGAGCCATGCTTTCGATTTCATCGACCACCATCATTGCCAAGGCGTTTGAGGATATGAAGCTGAACCGTGAAAAATTCAGTGGCCATGTGATCGGAGAACTGGTGGTAGAAGACCTTGAAGCCGTGTTGCTGATGGTGATTCTCTCCACGTTAGCAGTTAGCAAGACCTTCGACGGCGTGCAGCTGTTGACCAGTATGTTGAAACTGGTGTTTTTCTTGGTGGTGTGGTTCTTGGGTGGTATCTTCATAGTTCCCACAATATTGCGTTGGTCACGTAAATTCATGTCGGAAGAGACCCTGACGGTGTTCTCCGTGGGACTATGCTTCCTCATGGTGTGGCTGGCCAATCTGGCAGGTTTTTCCTCGGCTTTGGGCGCCTTCATCATGGGTTCCATCCTTGCCGAGACCCTGGAAGCGGAGATGATCCATAAGCTTACGAATCCTATCAAAAACCTGTTCGGAGCCATCTTCTTCGTGTCGGTAGGCATGATGGTCGACCCACAGATTTTGGTCGACTATTGGTGGCAGATCCTGGTGATTACAGTAGTACTGCTGATCTTCAAGCCGTTAAGCAATGTGGTTGGACGTATTCTGGCTGGGCTGGGGCTGAAGCAAGCCATCCAAGGCGGTTTCTGCTTCTGTCAGATTGGTGAGTTCTCGTTCATTATCGCAACGCTGGGTAAAAGCTATGGCGTCATCGACGACTATCTATATCCCGTTATTGTGTCGGTGTCCATCATTACCACCTTCATCACGCCTTACGCCATCAAAGCCTCATTGCCTGCCTACCGTTGGGTGACGAATCATTTCCCCAAAAGTTGGCTTGAGCGATGGGAGAGTAAGGAAAGTGGCCTCAAGGTGAGAAGTGGAAAACAGGTGACCATGGGAAGTTTTTTGGCCAGGCAGATCAAAAACATGGTCATCTATATGGCCATCATCATTGCTGTGTCGCTGATCAGCTTCTTCCTTGTTTCATTTGTCATGCGCTATGTTCCTGCTCCGTGGAACGCGGCCATCTCGGTAGCTTTCTGTCTGATTGTGCTGTCGCCCTTCCTGTGGGCTATGGGCTTTAAGCATACTTTGGTCAAGACGACCCATAAGCTGATGAACAAGAACCGTTTCAACAAAACGGTGATTCTTTCGGTGTTTATCCTTCGCTCTATTGTGGTGATCATCGCCTCTTATATCGTGATTCAGCATTTCTTTACCGAAGAATTCTGGTCCTATTTGAAGATTGAGGCGCCGCTGTTCATATGGATTAACATCGGTTTTGCGTTGATCTACGTAGTGCTTCTCCGCGCCTTGAGCCCTGCCATGAAGTTCTACAAGCGCATTGAGGAGCGATTCATGGACAACCTCAATAAACGTCAGCAGGCCCAGGTGTTTGCCATTCCCGAGATTCTTCAGGAAAATTGTCACTTGCAGAAGATGACGCTCAGCCCTGACAGCCCTTACTCGGGCAAGCTGATCAAGGAGACCGACTTCCGCGACAACTATAACGTGAGCGTGGTAAGCGTGGAGCGTGGCAAGCGTGTTTTTGAGCTTCCGCATTCCGACTTCCAGCTGTTTCCTTATGATAAAATTACCTTTGTGGGTCACGAGGATCATCTGCGTTTGCTGGTGGATAAAATGGAGGTGTTTGGCGATCAGCTGGTTACAGAGCATATAGACGGCGACGTGGAGATGTATAAGATTGAAGTGGAGTCCGATAGCCAATTTATTGGCGTTGCCTTAAAGGACTCTGGCCTTTCCGACCAGTTCGATGCCATGGTGATCGCCATTGAACGTGACGGTCATTTCATCTTGAATCCTTCTGCCCGAATCACCTTCCAGCCTAAAGATATTGTGTGGTTTGTCGCCCAAAAATCCAAAGCCGAAATCTTGATTAATTCATGATCGTTTGTATTGCCGAAAAGCCGAGTGTAGCGCGTGACATCGCGAAGGTGCTGGGAGCCACCCAGGCTCATGAGGGCTATATCGAGGGCAACGGCTATCAGGTGACGTGGACTTTCGGGCATCTGTGCACGTTGAAGGAGCCGCAGGACTACACCGAGATGTGGAAAGCCTGGGCTTTGACTCGACTGCCGATGATCCCACCAAGGTTCGGCATTAAGCTCATTGCCGACAAAGGGGTGGAAAAGCAGTTTAAAATCATTGAGTCGCTGTTCCAAAAAGCTGATGAGATTGTGAACTGTGGTGATGCTGGCCAGGAAGGCGAGCTCATACAGCGTTGGGTGATGCAGAAAGCCCAAGTGAAATGTCCCGTGAAGCGCCTGTGGATCTCTTCGCTCACCGAAGAGTCCATCCGTGAGGGCTTTAAGACGTTGAAAGATCAATCGGAATACCAATCGTTATATGAGGCTGGGTTATCACGCGCCATTGGCGACTGGCTGTTGGGCATGAACGCCACACGGCTCTATACCTTGAAATATGGCCATAACCGGCAAGTGCTTTCCATTGGCAGGGTGCAGACGCCCACGTTGGCGTTGATTGTGAACCGCTATCAGGAGATCCAGAACTTCAAGCCGGAGGCTTACTGGGTGCTTTCGACAGTGTATCGCGACACCACCTTCACGGCTACCAAAGGCAAATACGGTTCGGTGGAAGAGGGGCAGAAGGATCTACAAAGTGTTGAAGGGAAGGAATTCACGGTAACCAATATCGATACCAAGAAAGGCAAGGAAGCCCCGCCGCGGTTGTACGACCTTACTTCGTTGCAGGTGGAATGCAACAAGAAGTACAACATGTCGGCCGATCAAACTTTGCAGACGATACAGAGCCTCTACGAGAAGAAATACACCACTTATCCTCGTGTCGACACCACTTATCTGAGCGATGACATCTACCCGAAATGTCCTGGTATTCTTGCCAAACTCACCAACTATGCCGAGTTGACGGCCCCGTTGGCTGGCAAGAAACTTCCCAAAAGCAAGAAGGTGTTCGACAATAGCAAGGTCACCGACCACCATGCCATCATCCCCACAGGGGTGGTGCCTCAGGGATTAAGCTTCGCTGAGCAGCAGGTCTACGACGAGGTCTGCCGTCATTTCATCGCTGTCTTTTATCCCGACTGCCAGTTTGCCACTACTACCGTTTTGGGCAAGGTGGAGGAGGTGGAGTTCAAGACCTCCGGCAAGCAGATCCTCGAGCCTGGATGGCGAGAGGTGATCAAGCCTCAGAAGACGGAGGATAAGAGTCAGGAGACAGAAGACGGAACTAAAAAGGAAGAAACCGAAGAGAAGACTTTGCCGATTTTCAAAAAAGGCGAACATGGCCCTCATAAGCCTCAGTTGGCTGAGAAATGGACCCAACCGCCGAAGCCTTACACTGAAGCCACTTTGCTCCGTGCCATGGAGACTGCAGGCAAGTTGGTGGATGATGAGTCGTTGCGTGAGGTGATGAAAGAGAACGGCATCGGAAGGCCTTCCACCCGTGCTGCCATCATCGAGACGTTATTCAAACGCAATTACATCAAAAAGACCCGAAAGAGCCTTGAGCCTACGCCTACGGGCATTGAGCTGATCGGTCTCATCCACGAGGATCTCCTCAAGAGCGCAGAGCTTACTGGCATCTGGGAGAAGAAACTCCGTGAGATCGAGCAGCATAAATATGAAGCTGCTCGTTTTATCGCTGAGCTTAAACAGATGGTTACCGAGATCGTCAATCAGGTGATGCTGGAACAAATGAAGAATTATTAATTATAAAGATATGGAAGGAACAATAGTTAACGGATACCAGCTGAAGCGCCTCTTGGGAGAAGGTGGCATGGCGGAGGTGTGGTATGCCGAAAATCAGATTGGAAAACCCGCTGCGGTGAAGATCCTTTATGAAAGGATGATGCGTAGTGAACAAATCGTTGATCGCTTTCACAATGAGGCGCTGGTCATGGTTAAACTCAGTCATCCCAATATCCGCCAAGTGTATGACTACGGCTATATAGGCAATCGTCACTGTATTGTCATGGAGTACTTGGAGGGCGAGGATCTTGGCGAGTTGTTGCGTCAAGGCAAACGTTTCACCGATGAAGAACTGCGTCGTTGGTGGAATCAGGCTGTGGATGCACTCAGTTATACTCATGCTCAGGGCATCGTTCACCGCGACATCAAACCGTCCAACCTGTTCCTTGACAAAGAAGGCAACATCAAATTGCTCGACTTCGGTATCGCCAAAGTGAAGGAGAGCATGTCGATGACCCGGACGGGGATGACGATGGGTACTTTGATGTATATGAGTCCCGAACAGGTGAAGGATCCCAAACGGATAGATGCGAGATCTGACAATTACTCGCTTGCCGTGTCATTCGTACATCTGCTGACAGGCAAGCCTATATACGACAACGAGACGAATAGTGAATACAACATCCAGGTGAGTATTGTCACCCAGCCTGTTGACATGTCTTTTGTCCCTCCAGCGTGGCGCGATTTCCTTGAACCTTATTTGAACAAGGATCCTGACCGACGCCCTTTTTTGAGGCATTTCGAAGCTACAACAACTCCTCCGCCTCAGCAGACGATGGTGTCTCAATCGCCTCAGCAGACAATGGCGCCTCAACCGCCTCAACAGACGATAGCGTCTCAACAGCCAAAGCAAACGGTGGCGCCTTCTAAGCCCCAGCAGATGATGGAGTCTCCCAAGCCCCAGCAAACATCGTCTACACAGCAACCTCAACAAACGCCGCCTGACAAGCCTAAGAAGAAGAAAAAAGGGCTTTGGATAGTTTTGGGAATTCTTGGTGGTATTGTGGCAACAGTGGTGATAGCTATTGTGTTGTTAGTCATCATAGGTGTTGCTGCGGATAGTGGAAAATCACAAACCTATAGAGATGCTAAAAAGATCCTTGACGGAGTGAAGGAAGAAATCGAAGATGCTGGAAGCTGTGATGATCTTGATATGGCTGAGTGGAGTATGATCGGCTTGCTGAATGTGGAGGGCATCGATGATCTTGAAGAAGATGAAGCCGAAGAGCTTGAGGCATATATCGAACAAATCGATCAAATTGCTGAAGAACAGAGAAGCTTTTTCGGCTGTGATGATTCCGGCTGGCTCGATCAAAATACTTCCGATTGGAATTCCGATTGGGACTCCGATTGGTAACGTCTCATTTTAACAATAATAAAACCAACAAAAATGAAAATCAAAAGAATACTCCTTTTAGTTGCAGCGATCTTTATCGCTACAAATTTATTTGCACAGGACAATCGTTGCGCTGTTCTTTACAATACTGCAATGCAGTATTACAATCAGCAAGACTGGGAAGGGGCTTTGAAAACTTTTCAATACATGGAGCAGAGCTGTAATGGCTATAAAGATGTTTCGAAAAAAATAAAAGAATGTCAAAAACAGATCGCCGATCAAAAAAGAGCAGAGGAAACTAGGAGAGCAGAACAAACGGAGAAAGCGATGACTAAGCAAGTGGTGTTATTGGAAACATTAAATGGGGATAAAACGGCCGATGTCAAATTGATAGAGCTCAACATGGTGCGAGGTGAGATGCGAAAGGCTATGTGTAATCAAAAGGGTTACCAGGCGTTCACACGAGCTGACATCGACCAGTTGGTGAAAGAATATAACTTCCAAGCGTCAGGTGTGTTAACTGATTTACAGAGAAAAAGAGTTGGCGAGATGTCTGGCGCTGACTACATTTGCGTTACCACGTTGACGAAAAGCGATGTTGAGTTCTATCTTGAAGCTTATTTGATTGATATCAAAACAGGGGAATATATAAGTTCTGCGACGCAATATGGCAGGCTGGAAGGCGACACCTACGCCAATCTATTCCAAATCTGCCAAGATTTGGTTCAGGAACTGATCGTTTACTAAGATGATTTGAATATATGCAAGGGGCAATTGTTAACGGCTTTCGACTTAAGTATCTTCTTGGAGAAGGGGGCATGGCTTCGGTGTGGTATGCCGAGAACGAGATAGGTAAATCTGCCGCTGTAAAAATACTTCATGAAAAATGGGTTTACAACGAGCAAATCGTAGAACGTTTTCATAACGAGGCCCTTGTTATGGTTAAGCTCAACCATCCCAATATCCGCCAAGTATACAGCTATGGTTATTTAGGTAACCGCCACTGTATCGTCATGGAATACCTCGAAGGAGATGACCTTGGTGATATGATACAGCAAGGTAGACGTTTTTCCGATGCAGAACTGCGTCGTTGGTGGAATCAGATCGTAGATGCCCTTAACTATACTCATGCTCAAGGTGTAGTTCATCGTGACATCAAGCCCTCGAACATTTTTGTCGACACTGAGGGGAATGTCAAGTTGCTCGATTTCGGTATTGCCAAGACGTCGGAGAACTCGTTACTGACGCATACGGGTGCGGTGATGGGAACGCCAATGTATATGAGCCCCGAGCAGGTGAGAAGCACGAAAAGAGTAGACTATCGCACCGACCTGTATTCACTGGCTGTGACCTTCGTACATCTGCTAACGGGCAGAAATCCGTATAACGATAATGCAAACAGTCCCATTGAAATCCAGATGAGCATCTTGAATGAACCTCTGGATCTCAGTAGGGTACCTGTTGCCTGGCGCGTTTTTCTGGCTCCCTATCTAAATAAAGAACCATTTCAACGTCCCGCCTTGCGGTATTTTGATGGTAATGCGGCTTCGTGGCGTATGCCGACGCCCAATGGATCTGGGAGTAGAATAGGGCTTTGGATTGGCCTTGGCGTGGGTCTGTTTGTAACGATTTTGATCGTCTTGGCTGTCGTTTTGTTCCAAGCTGTAAAATCCCAAAAACCAGACTACACACAGACGTATGACATGCCGCAAAATGCCGTGCAAGTGCCTGTGGATGATTTCACGCAACAAGCGTCTCCTATGAAAGATATTACCATTACAGCTAATGGCGTAAGCTTTGTGATGAAACCCGTGGAACGCGGTAATTCCAATTCGTTTTATATGAGTGAGACGGAGGTGACCCAGGCCTTGTGGGCAGCTGTAATGGGGAAGACGCTCCGTCAGCAACATGACGAACGCAAACCAAATGGAGAAATGCGGGGCGAAGGCTACAATTATCCTATGTATTATATTAACCAGGACGATTGCTTGGACTTTATCTATGAATTGAACTATCTAACGGGAAAAAGATTCCGTTTGCCGACTGAAGCTGAGTGGGAGTATGCTGCACGGGGAGGAGAATACGGGGAAGGATATCTATATGCTGGCAGTGATTATCTAAGAAGTGTGGCTTGGTACGCCGACAATAGCGGTGAATCGTGTCATCCTGTAAAAAGCAAAATGCCAAACGAGTTGGGCCTTTATGATATGAGTGGGAATGTGTTTGAATGGTGCCAAGAATCAGGTGTAACTCGCGGCGGAAGTTGGTACTCAAACGAATCATTATGTTATGTAACGGGGCGTCATACTGTCTCAAGTGCATGTCGTGAGACTACTTATGGCCTACGTTTGGTAATGGATAGATGATAAAAAACAAATAAAAAATGCAAGGAACAATAGTTAACGGATATGAGCTGAAGTACCTTCTGGGTAAGGGAGGCATGGCGGAGGTATGGTATGCCGAGAATGGGATTGGGATGCCCGCCGCGGTGAAGATCCTCTATGAAAACATGATGCAAAACGAACAAGTCGTTGAGCGCTTTCATAATGAGGCTCTCGTCATGGTCAGGCTTAACCACCCCAACATCCGTCAGGTGCAGGGCTATGGTTATATTGGAAACCGCCACTGTATCATCATGGAGTACCTCGAAGGAGAAGACCTTGACGAGATGATGCGACAGGGCAGACGTTTCACCGATGAAGAACTGCGTCGCTGGTGGAATCAGATCGTGGATGCCCTTAACTACACCCATGCTCAAGGCATTGTGCACCGCGATATCAAGCCGTCCAATATCTTTATCGGTAAGGATGGGAATGTCAAATTGCTCGACTTCGGCATCGCCAAAATGGCGGAAAATGCCTCGCTGACGCAGACGGGGACGGTGATGGGAACGCTAATGTATATGAGCCCCGAACAGGTGAAGAGCACGAAAGGCGTGGACTACCGCACCGACCTGTATTCGCTGGCCGTGACCTTCGTGCATCTGCTGTCGGGAAGGAAGCCCTACGATGACACCGTCAGCAGTGCCTTCGACATCCAGCTGAGCATCCTTTCCAAACCATTGGATTTGGACGGAATACCCACTGCGTGGCGTAATTTCTTGACGCCTTATCTGAACAAGGCCGCTGACCATCGGCCTGCCTTGAGATATTTTGAGAATGTGGCGCCGCCGCATGTGGCACCGCCACAACCTTCTAGTCCCAAAAAGAAAGTTGGACTTTGGATCGGCATCGGCGCCGGAGCGCTGACCATGATGATCGCCTTTATTGTGATTTTGGTTCTCCTTCTGAAGCCTTCGACAACACCGAATCCGTCGATTACTCAGGGGAATACGACTTCGGGAAGCTCAGTTGATATTAATAGAACCGAGAAACCTAAAGAGCAGGTGACGACCCAACCTTCTGTTTCAACCGAGCCAAAGTCCTATGCTCCCAATGGAGCTATTAATGGCCTGTTCTCAGTAAGCTCGTCAAAGCAAGTCTATTTCTCGAAGGGAAACCTGCAGTATCAGCCTTCGTCGAACAGTTGGCGCTTTGCCAGTAACCAATGGGAGACTATGGGTAACAGCAACACCAAGATATCATCCACCTATAGCGGCTGGATTGATTTGTTCTGTTGGGGTACAGGGAATGCACCTTACCAGAGCTCGGTAAACAATGCGGATTATTCCTCGTTCAGTGATTGGGGCTGGTATTATGATAGGTATGATTCATGGCGTACGCTGACTATAGACGAATGGAATTATTTGTTCAATTCTAGGGCTAACGCCAGTTCAAAACACGGTGGTGCCTATGTGAACGGTGTTGCGGGTGTTGTTATTCTTCCCGACCAGTTTGTCATGCCATCGGGATGTTACCTGTCGGCATCAAATTGTTATTCGGCAAATTCATACACCAGTGCTGACTGGCATCGTATGGAAGATGCCGGTGCGGTGTTCCTTCCTACTGCGGGTCGTCGTACAGGTCTCGGATTATATAATTGGCACAGTGATGGCGACTATTGGTCTTCTACTTCTCTTCGTAATGATAGAGCTTATAATGTTGACTTTTCTGACTCAAAAATCAAGGTCAAAGACGATAGTCCAAGAAAACACGGCTTCGCAGTCCGTCTTGTAAAAAATAAATAATAGTAGCTTATGAAAGCATTATATATGGCCGCCATTCTAACCCAGTTGCTGTCGGCTTGTTCGGGGAATATTATAGTTGAAACGGATACTGTCGTCAAAACGGATACTATTGTCCAGACAGATACTGTGTCCCAGATGGATACAGTTCCTGCCACATTCATCGATTCCATAACCACCCAATACAGTCAATGGCTTGGTGATAGTGAGCAGCTGCTGGTAGTGTTCAACAATAAGGCTTCATCGGTGGCTTCAGAGCTTCATGCTTACGAGTTGCATGACAGCGTATGGACTGAGGTCGACAGCCTCTGTTTCCCTGCCGGTATTGGGAAAAAAGGATTTGCTCCTTATGGCAAAAAGGTAGAAGGTGATGGGAAGTCGCCAACAGGTATCTATTCAATCACGCATTATTTCAGCAAATTTTCCGATTTCGAGGCCAAACTTGAGAAGATTGAAATCACCAAGAAGACCGTATGGATCGATGATGTCAAGGATACCTTGTATAATACCTATGTTGAGCAAAACGCGGCTCATCCTAGAAAAGGGGAGAAGCTATACAGAAGCAAAGATGCCTTGTATGACTATGTCATGGTCATTAATTACAATGTGGAGGAACGTATACCGGGGAAAGGGAGTGCCATTTTCCTTCATGTATGGTCAAGGCCTTGCGGGCCCACTGCAGGATGTGTGTCGCTCAAGAAGGAAGATGTGTTGAGCCTTTTCGAATGGATCGACGCAGATAAGCACCCCAAGATTGTGATGGGGTCGCTCGAGGATGGTATGATATTCCAAATAGAGGGTACTGACTTCCAGTAATTACTCGATCTCCAATGTTTTCTTGCAGATCTCGATTTCTTGAGGATCTCCCGTGTATTTGCCATGATCGTCCGAGAGCTTGACCACCTTCTTCCAAGTACGTTTTTCGGTAATCTTGGCAGCGGTGAGCTTCACCACGATGTTCATGGCCTTCACGTTGTCGACATCGCAGGTGAGGTGAGTGCCGATGCCATAGGAATCCATCATGCGGCCTGCCACGGCCTCGTGGATGGCGATAGCCTCGTCAACATTCAAGCCGTTGCTGAAGATGATAGACTTCTGGGCCGGATCGATGCCGAGCTCTTTGTACTTCAAAATAATCTCTTCCAGAGCTTCGATATTGTCGCCGCTGTCGACACGCAATCCGTCGAATAGCTTGGCGTGCAGCGTGGTGAAGTTTTGGAAGAAGGCCTTGCGAGTGTATGTATCATAGAGGAACACACCCAAGCTTCCGGCATACACTTCCTGCCAATAGTCCATGGCCAAGTAGTTGGCCTCGTTGTAGCCATAAAGCGAGCAGGTCTCGATAAACTGGTGACTCATGGTGCCGATAGGGGTGAGGTCGTACTTCATAGCCAGCAATACATTGGAAGTACCCACAAAACAGGTCTTGGTGAATTGTTTCTGTGCCTCGATGAACGAACGGATCACCAAATCCTGATGCTCGAACGAGAAACGGCGACGGGTGCCGAAATCGCTGAACTTGACGCCATTGCCGATGAGACGTACTGCCTTGTCATAGGATTTTTTATACTCCTTCTCGGCATCGTAATGCTCGAACTCGCCTTTCAGTTCGTGTGAGAGCTCTGAAACAGTAGCCAGAATGGGCATCTCCCAGAATACGGTGCGCCACAGCAGTCCCGTCACTTGGATATGGAGATGGCCTTCTTCGTCTTGGCTCACTTCGACTTCGGAGGGGCGCATGTGGAAACCCTTCAGGAAGGTGAAAAACCACAGCGGGAAATAATAGCATTTGCGTTTCATGAAACGCACTTCCTCGTCGGTTATTCGGATGTTGGCATAGAGGTCGAACTGCTCGCGGAGCTTCTCGGCGAAGCCCTTGGGATATACGGTATTGTTTCGATCCACAAAAGTATACTGCCCCATGGCGCGTGGGAACTTCTGCAGGTAGGCATAACACACGCTAAAGGTGTATAGGTCGTTGTCTAATAGGCTGTTGATGTACTGTTTCATGTTATAGTTTGCTTAATATGATTCTTATTTCGTCGGAGATGTATTTCACGGAGTTGGTAGTGTTTTCAAGCACTTGCACCAGGTCTTTTCGTTTGACGATCTCGGTAAGACTGTAGTTCTGGGTGAACAGCTTGCTGATGAAGTTGCCGTACAGTTCGTCGTTTTCGTTTTCGATGGACTTGATTTCGTGGCAGAGTCGGCCGATTTCTTTTTGCTTGCCGGGGTTGTCGGTGAATTCTAGGTTTTTTATGATGGTGTTGAGGCTCTCGGCGGCGAACATGATGTTGTCGGTCATGGTGGTGAGATCCTCGTCGATGTCGGTGAAGCGTCGGGTGAGGATGATGTTGGCTGAGTCGTCGATGCGGTCGAGGAAAGTGTCCATCATCTCGGCCAGTTCATGCACGTCCTCGCGTTCGAAGGGGGTCAAAACCGTACTGAACAGCTGGCTGTAGAAGATACGTAGCACCTCGTCGCCTCCCGTCTCACAGGCTTTGATCTCTTTTTTCAGGTTCTCAAGCTGCTGGAGGTCGGTCTCGGTGATCATCTTGCGCAGGAGTTTCGATGCCTTGCTGATGTATTCTGCCTGCTGGATGTAGAGCGGGTAGAACTTCTTCTCCTTGGGGACAAAAAACTGGAAAAAGCTATTGAGACTCATGGCATTCAGTGGGTTAGGTGGTAAAACAACAGGTTGAGCAGGCCACTGATGACCAAGGGTACGGGGATGGTGAGGATCCACGACAGGACGATGCGTTTTGCAGTGACCCATTTCACTGACTTCACGCCGTCGGTAAGGCCTACGCCGATGACGCCGCCTGTGATGGTGTGGGTGGTGCTCACCGGGATGCCTAGAAACGAGGTGGCAATGAGGGTGGTGGCACCGGCAAACTCAGCGGAGAAGCCACGAATCGGGGTGATCTTCGACAAGCCACCGCCCATGGTCTTGATGACGTTCTTGCCACCAATTAAAATACCTAGCGACATGATGATGTAGCAAATCACAGCAAGGGTGTCGGGGATATGGAAAGCCTGGGTGTCGTCGTAGAAGTTGCGGATGAAGTCCTGTGTGCCAGAATCGACGCCTTGGGTGGTGAACACGCTGGCCATCAGCACGGCGATGATACCCATGGTCTTGGGCGCGTCGTTGGAGCCATGGCCGATGCAGAACGCTGCTGTGGAGAAATGCTGCAAGATCTTGAAGAGCTTGTCAACTTTTTTACGGGGCCTGTTTTTAAAGATCTTCAAGAAGATGCATTCGAGGAAGAAGCCCAGAAACAGTCCGATCAATGGGGAGAGCACGATGAAAGCCAGGGTCAATAGGATGGGCTTCATGTGAAGCACCCCGCTGCCGTTGACGAACCATGCCGCCCCGATGATGCCGCCGATCAAGGCGTGCGAGGTGGAGATGGGCATGCCGTTCTTGGTGCAAATCCATACCCAAATGGCGGCCCCGACGAGGGCTGACAGTACCAGGTATGGGGTGATGACCTGCTGTTCTGCGAAGTTGGCCATGGTATTACCCACGGCAAACTCTTGGTTGAATACTAACCGAATGATGATGAATGCGGTGAACTCCCAGAATGAGGCCCACAGGATGGCTTGCAGTGGCGTCATCACTTTGGTGGCAATGATGGTCGAGATCGAGTTGGCTGCGTCGTTCATGCCGTTGAGGAAGGTGAAGACGAGGGCCAGGACGATGGACAGGATGATGGCTATGGTCAGGAAGTTCATCACGATTCTTTTATGATCAGACTTTTCACAGAGGTAGTCACGTCCTTGGCGCGGTCGGTGGTGTCTTCGATCACCTGGGCGATCTCCTTGTATTTCAGCAGCTCGATCTCGTCCTTCTCGTTGGCAAAGAGGTAGGAGATGTAGTCGCCGTAGATGTCGTCGACGGCATGTTCAATCAGTGTCACCTTCTGGCACAGGTCGCCGATTTGCTGGTGGTTCTTCCCGAGGTCGTCGAGCAGGCTGAAAATCTCGATCATGATATTGGCATCCTCGTGAATGTTCTCAATGATCTCCTTGATCTGCTTGTCGATCTTCTTGGGATTGTACATCAAGATGGTCTTGGCCGAGTGGTTGATGAAGTCGAGGAACTTGTCGAGGTCCATAGCCAAAGCATTCATGTCCTCACGGTCGAAGGGGGTGACGAAGGCACCGTTGAGCTCAAAGTAGAACTCGCGCAGCAGCTCGTCGCCAGTGGTTTCCTGTTTTTTGATCATGCGGGTCAGCAATTTGCGTTCCTCGGGGTCTTCGCTTTTGACGAGTTCCATCAGGTATTTTGCTGCAACCAAGGCAGTCTCAGCCTGTTTGATGTAGGTAGGGAAGAAGTGCTTTTCGCGCTTGTCTTTGGTAAAGAGGTTGTTCAGTGCCATTTTTCTAATGGATTAGCGTTACAAAGATAAGAAAACTTTTATCTTTTATCTTTTACTCTTTTTTACTCGCCACTCCGCAAAGGTGGAACAACACCCTCGCTCCAACGTTGCCGTCCCAGTCGCCGCCGTCAGGGGCAGGGGAGACCTCGCAGAGATCAAAGCCGATGATGGTCTTGCCCGATTCGCGAATGCGGTTCAGGAGGTACATCAGCTCTTCGTATTCAAGACCGCCGGGGACAGGCGTGCCGGTGTTGGGGCAGAGCTTCGGATCCAAAGCATCGATGTCGATGGAGAGATAGACTTTGTCGGGAAGGAAAGCGACCATCTCGTCGACAATCGACTTCCAGGTGGCACCTTCGTACATGCGTCTACGGCAGTCACGGTCGAAGAAAACCTTGATGCGTTCGGGTTGGCTTTCGGCTAGAGCTTTTTCCTGGTGACAATAGTCGCGGATGCCCACCTGAACGAGCTTCTTGACGTTGCTGAGCTTCAATGTGTTGAAGAAGATGGAGGCGTGTGAGTATTTGAATCCCTCGAAGGCATCGCGCAGATCACAGTGAGCATCGGCGTGCAGGATGCCGTATTCCACACCTTGTTCATTAAGGTATTGGTGATAGGCGAGGGGACAGCTGTGGTCACCGCCCAGCAGGCCTACCACTTTGCCTTGTTGCTTCCAGTAAGCGATTCGCTCGCGCAGCCAAACGTTCTTGCGTTCTGTGGCAGCTTCGATACGGGCATATAATGCGGCGTATTTCTCCGGTTCTTCGTCGATGGTGCCTTCGTACAAAGCATTAATGATTTCTTCGCTCAAAGGGGCCAGTTCGTCGTGTAAGTCACGTAGCTCCTTGGGGAATTCGTCCATCCAGATGCCTTTTTGCCACAGATCTGGATAGTCGTGATGGCAGAGATCCACTTGCAATGAGGCCTCCATCACGGTGGCGGGACCGTCGACAGTGCCGCGGTTGTAACTTGTGGTCAGTTCCCATTCCACGGGAATGATGATGATTTGCGCCTCTTCGGCGTTGCAGGGCAACCCGTAGATGCCTGAATCGGCAACGGCTGCTGCGTTGGGGTCAAAAGTGTTTTCCATACGCTTACTGTTCTGTTTCGCAAAAATATAAAATCTCCACAAACCTCCAACATCTTCTACAATTTTCCACAATTAGTTTGATTTGTGGATTAAATTCCACAACTTTCCACAATTTGAGATTAAGACCAAAAGAAAATAAACATTTGAATATCAATTAATTAATTTATAAATTCGATTTTGGCATAAATTTAGCTAAGGGGAAAGCAAAATTTTGAAATGAGAAAAATACACATTATATCGGTTTTGATGCTTCTCGTTGTTTCGCTCGCTTCCTGTGATGTCGAGAGTTCGTCGAAGTACCAGCAAGTTGTGGCTGAGCGTGACTCGCTCGCCATCGTGGCTTCTAATGTCACCACCGACTTTGAGTCGTCGTTGAAGACGATCAACGAGATTGAATCGGCTTTGCAAACGATCCGCGAGGCTGAGAATATCATCATGATTGAGAACCAGGAAGGTAACTCTGACTATGCCAAGGCGCAGATCGAGGCCATTGACCGCACCATCCAGCAAAACAAGGCCAAGATTAATGATCTTGAAAAACAGTTGGCCGATGCGGGTTCCAAATCGAAACAGTTGAGTGCTACCGTCACTCGCCTGAAAGATGAATTAAGCCAGAAGGATACCTATATTAATAAACTTCGCGAGGAGCTTGATGTTAAGACGGAACAGGTTACCCAGCTCACCGAACAGGTCAACGACCTCCATCAAAACGTTCAGGAGCTGAGTTCGAACATCGAAGAGCTGAACGCCCACAATACCCAACAACAGGCTACCATCGCTCAACAAGACTCAGAGCTTAACACGGTGTATTACATGATCGCTCCGATCGGTACCCTGGAAGACTACGGTCTGGCTACCAAAGGCGGTCTCTTCTCGAAAAACTCCGCCACTAACGACTTCGATAAAAAGGTGATGATGGCTGCTGACAAGCGTGAACTTCGCCACCTGCCGCTAAATACTAGGAAATATACCATATTGACAAATCATCCAGAAAGCAGTTACGAGATAACCAAGGGTGAAGACGGAAATTACTCTCTCGAAATCGTCGACCCTGAAGCTTTTTGGAATATATCCAATTATTTGATCATCTCAATCAAATAAAATCTGCTCGTTTTCAATTTTTACGAATGCCTTGCTTCTCCCCGTTGCAAGGCTTCTTTTTTTTTATATCTTTGCAGGTCAAATGCAAGCTATGAAAAAAACGATCCTGATTGTCGAAGATGATGCCTCCTTCGGAGTGATGCTCCAGACCTGGCTGCGCAAGAACGACTACGAGGTGATCCTCTCCACACAGTACGCCCAGGCGAAGAAGGAAATTGCCTCGAGGAAGATCGACCTGATCTTGACCGACCTCCGTCTGCCTGATGGCGATGGCATCCTGCTCATGGCCTGGGTCAGAGAACAACTCAAGAGTCATGTGCCTTTCATTGTGATGACTGGCTATGCTGAAGTGCAGACTGCGGTGTCGGCCATGAAACTGGGCGCTTTCGACTATCTGAAGAAACCCATCAACCCTAGCTTGCTGGAAGAGAAGATCCAGGCCGCCTTTGAGTCGGAACAGGAGGTTGAGGAGTTGTACAAGCCCAAGAAGGTGATGGTTAAGGGAAATAGCGAGGCCATCAGAAGGCTCTACAAACACGTCGAGCTGGTGGCCCCTACTAAGTTCTCGGTGCTTATCATCGGTGAGAGCGGTACGGGTAAGGAGTATATCGCGGAGATGATACACGAATGTAGCCCACGGCGTGACAAACCTTTTGTTGCTGTTGATTGCGGCAGCCTCTCCAAGGAGCTAGCCCCCAGTGAGCTTTTCGGGCATCTGAAAGGCTCGTTTACTTCGGCTATCGCTGATAAGAAGGGCGTTTTTGAGCAAGCGAAAGGCGGCACAGTTTTCCTCGATGAGGTGGGTAATTTGCCTTATGAGGTACAGATGCAGCTGCTGCGTTCCTTGCAGGAACAGAAAGTGCGTCCGGTGGGCTCAGCCACCGATATCAATGTCGATGTCCGTATTGTGGCCGCTACCAACGAAAACCTTGAGCGTGCCATCGAGCAGGGACACTTCCGTCAGGACCTCTATCATCGCATTAATGAATTTACATTGGAGGTGCCACCGCTGCGTAACCGTATTGACGACCTTGAGGAGTTCGTCACTTTCTTCGTGGCACAAGCCAACGAAGAGCTGGGCAAGGAGATCAAAGGCGTTTCGCCCAAGGCCATCGCTCAGATGAAGCAGATGCGCTGGAACGGCAATATCCGCGAGCTTCGCAATGTGATTCGTCGATGTGTGCTGTTTTCCGAAGGCGATTATATCGAGGCGGAGGATCTCCCAGTGTATTCAGAACTTTCCGAGAAGAGTTCTGGAGGTAATGACGACTTTGCTTTACGTCCCGGCAACGAAAAGGAGCAAATTGAAGCTGCTCTGGCTAAAGCCCGGGGCAACAAAACCGTCGCCGCGCGGTTGTTGCAGATCGACCGAAAGACCTTATACAATAAGATGCATCAGTTGGGGTTGGACCTTTAACCGATACCGTATTTGTCCGATAGGGTCTCCAGTAGCTTGTCGGCAGAATCCATGAATTTGACAGCGTCGTCTTTCCATTCGGGATAGACTTTCTTGGCTTTTTTGGAGCCGCGGGCGTCGTTCATCTTCGAGAGGAAGGGGACGGCATCGTCTTGTTGCAGCTGGATGAACATGGGGAGCATTTTGTGGCATAGCTCGTGCGCTCTTGCAAAGTCGTCGTTTTCCAGACATTCGTTCAATGCCACCAGCTGGTCGGCAGTTGATTGTGCGAAGATCGTCAGGATGTTGCGGATGGCCTCTTCGTCGCCGCCCATCATGTCGCATAGTTCGGGGAAGTCGGTAAAAGTGGATCCTGAGACCTGCTCCTCTTCTTTGGTATGGCGACCGAAGGCGTTTTCCAGTGTATGGAGGTTGAAGGGCTTCTGCAGGAACCCGTCGAAGCCTTCCTTGTGTGCTTTCTTGGTGTCGTAGTCCATACGTGCCGTCATTAGGAAAACGGGCTTTTTGGGGTCGGCTTTCTTGAATAGCTTCAGGATGTCGTTGCCACTCAGAGCTCCCATCTCACGGTCGGTAAGCACGGTATCGAAGGTGTCGGTGTGCTGCAAGGCCTCATCGAGGTCGCTCTTGGAACGACAGAGCAATACCTGGTGCCCCAGTCGCCCGATCATGTTGCTCACCACAGTCAACAACGTGTCGTCGTCATCGATGATCAGGATGCGTTTCTCTTGCACTTGGTCGGGGATGAGATTATCTGTGCCATTGTGTTCGAGTTCTTTTCCAGTCTCCTCGGCGACTTCGGTCTCGGCAGGGAGACGCACAGTGAAAACACTGCCTTTTCCTACTACCGAAGTTATCTCGATATGACCTTCCATCAGGTCGACGAGGCCCTTTACAACAGAGAGTCCGTAGCCGCTGCCTTCGGAAAGCTTGCTGCCGCTATCGGTGCGGACAAAAGGCTTGAAAATCTCATCTAATTTGTCGGAAGGGATGCCAATGCCGCTGTCTTCGACACGGAACACGAGTTGTCCGTTTTCAAGTCTCGCGCGGAAGCCGATGTGGCCTTCGATGGTGTATTTGATGGCATTGGAGATGAGGTTGCCGATGACTTGTTTCATCTTCAAGGCATCAGAGTATACGTTGAGGTCGTCGCTGATCTCGTTCTCGAAGCGGAATTCCAGATTCTTTTTTAAGGCAATAGGCTCGAACATTGCAGCCGTCTCGTCGCAGAGTTTCTTGACGTTGAAACGGCTTTTCTCCACTTGTAGCGTGCCTTGTTCCAGGCTCGAGAATTCCAAGAGGTTGTTGAGGAGGCTCAGAATGTGCTCGGCGGATTGCTGGATCGAGTTGACTTCCTTCTCATTGCCGGTGTTGTCCATGAGTTCCAGGTTGCCGATGATGGAGGCTAACGGGCTCTTGATGTCGTGCGACACGGTGAGCAGCATCTTGTGGCGGCTCTCCATGATTTCTTCAGTCTTTTTCTTTGCTTTTTCTGCATCGGCCCAAGCTTGTTCAGCGGTTTTTCGGGCACGGAATCCTTTGTTGACGTCGCTGAGGATGAGGATGGCGAAAACGATGATCAGGATTAAGACTACCGCAGCAATGTAAGTGGTTGCGGCGAGGTTGTCTTTGACGGTCTTTTCGCTGATCTCTATCTCAAGAACAGTCGAATCCAGGATTTCCTTGTTCAGGTCGAGCAGTAACTCGGCAATCTCTTCCGAGAGGTGGTTGTCGTCGGTGATCAGCTCCGCGGTTTTTTTCTCGTATTCTTTGACCCGTCGTTTATACTCGGAACTGGCTTTCTCCGACAGGATTTTCAGGTCGCTGAGAATCCTGAAGGTGGAGTCGACGGAGATGGTCGTGGCGGTGCTTCCGCCTAAAGTATCATTGCTTTGGAACCCGGGTGGGGTGGGAGGGGTGTAGGCTTGAAGTCGTGCTTTGATCTCCGAAAGGGGGTCATAGTAATAGAATTGCCGTGAAAGGACATAACTGATCTGCCCCTTACGCATGATGAGTTGCTCCACCTCTTCTACGCGTTCTTTGTTTTCCTTGTTGGGGATGACCAGCATCAGCGAGTCGGCGCATCCGATGATGGCGTTGTTCAACTCGCCGAATTGTGTCAAGTGCTTTGAGTTACCGGTAAAGGCAAAGAGGTTGGCCTCGGATTGTGCTTTGTGTACCAGCTGCGTGAAGCGGTTGGTGAGGTTGATGGCCTCGCTCTGCACGTTGACGTTGATACGCTGGTTGTTGATGGAGTCCTGAAGATTGAAGATATAATAGACCATGGCACCGCAGAACGCGATGATAAACAGGTTGGCCAAAACCACCCTGACACTGGTCCGCCTTTCGATATGCTCTCTCATTCTTTTCGCAAAAATACTATTTAAATTCAGAAAAATTGTATTTTTGCAAAAAATTTCGACAAGATGAAAAGATTCTTTCTGGTGCTTTGGGTTGGCGTGGCTGTTCTTTTTGGCTTGAACGCATGCGATACTGTTGAACAGAAACCTAAGCAGGTGACGCTTGCGGTGCTTTCCGTTAACGATATGCACTCTGCTATTGACAATATGCCTAAGTTTGCGGCGCTGGTCGACAGCCTGCGGACGGTGTATCCTGACCTGTTGGTGCTTTCGGCGGGCGACAACCGCACTGGTAACCCCATCAACGACCAGTATGAACCTACAAGTTATCCTATGATTGCCATGATGAACAAAGTGGGCTTCAAAGCCTGTACGGTAGGCAATCATGAATGGGATGGCTCTGTGGCAGGTCTCCAAAAGAATATCGAAGATGCCGATTTCCCTTATCTGTGTGCCAATATCAATATCTCTAAAGAGGTGAAACTCGATGTCAAGCCTTATGTGATCATTGAGCAGCAGGGGTTGCGCATCGCTGTGCTGGGCATGATCGAACTTCGTGCCGACGGCTTCCCAGGAGCACATCCGGTACACTTTAAGAACCTTACTTTCCGTCGTCCGGAGGAGGTACTGCCTGAATATAAATTCCTCCGTGATCAGGCTGATGTTTGCATCTTTTTATCCCATGTGGGCTTTGAGGAGGATGTTGAAATGGCCGAGAAGAATCCTTGGCTTGACGCCATTTTGGGTGGACATTCTCATACCTTGGTGGAGCATCCCAAGAAACATAATGGGGTGATAGTCACCCAGGCTGGTTCCAGCTTGAGTCATGCTACACTGACACTTTTCACCGTCAACAACGGCAAGGTGACGGATGTGAAGGCCACCACACTTGACGTTGCACATTACGGCAAGGAAAACGCCGAGATGCGTGCTATGCTCAATAAGTTCAATAACAACAGCCGTTTCAGTGAAGCGTTGGCTACTGCCACTACGCCTTTTGTCCGTCGGGAAGAGCTGGGATGCCTTGTCACCGACGGTATGCGCTGGGTCACTGGTGCCGACTTCGCCCTTGAGAACACCGGCGGCATCCGTATCGACGATCTCAAGGCTGGACCGATCACCATGAAAGATGTCTACGATATCGATCCCTATGGCAACGACGTTGTGGTTTACACCATGACTGGTAACCAGCTGGAAGGCTTCCTTAAACATTCGTTCATGGCCAATGGCGACAAGCCTTCGTATGTTTCGGGCATGACCTATTCCGTCAACACCGACGCCAAAGGAAAACCGAAGTCGGTGGAGATCAGGCCTGACCTTGGACGCTATTCCAAGAATAAGGAGTACAAAGTCGCCATCAATAGCTATATGGCTTCAACAGTGCGTTTTGAAAGTGTCGACGATGGCCAGAGCCAGTTCATGACCTCCGAGGAGATGGTCATCCAATACCTGCGCGAAGTGAAGACCGTTTCCTACAAAGGCATTCGACGCACCTTTTATTAATTGAAATAATTTGATTATATTTGAAATATGAAGAAGATTGTATTATTCGTTTTGACGGCTTTGCTTGTGGCAAGCTGTGGAAAGAAACAGGAGGTGCAGCTTATCGACGCTGCCAATTTCAACAAGATGGTGGATGGGAAACAGGTGTCGCTCTACACCTTGCAAAATGCCAAGCTGACCATGCAGGTGACCAACTACGGCGCCCGTGTGGTGGCACTGTGGGCTCCTGACCGTAAAGGCAATTATGGCGATGTCACCCTTGGTTACGACCATATCGACAAATACTTGAACAACACTGGTGAGCGTTATTTAGGCGCCGTGGTAGGCCGTTGCGCCAACCGTATCGCAGGTGGCACCATCACCCTCGATGGCGAGACCTATCAGCTGCCAAAGAATGATGGAGAGAATACCCTTCATGGCGGTGAGATTGGTACAGACAGGGTAGTGTGGGATGTGGTTAACACGACCGAGAATTCCATCGTTTTCCATACGGTGCTCCCTGATGGACAGGACGGTTTTCCGGGTAACCTCGACATCACCATGACCTATACGCTGACCGACGACAATGCGTTCCGGATCGACTATGAGGCCACTACCGACAAAACAACGCTCTGCAACCTCTCGCACCATAGCTTTTTCAACCTACAAGGTGAAGGCCATTCCGTGTTGGATCAAGAACTGGAAATCAATGGCTGCTGGATCTTACCGGTTGACCAGACTCTTATTCCCTTGGGCGACTTTAGGTCGGTCAAAGACACTCCATTCGATTTTATGGAGCGTCATGCTATCGGTGAGCATATCAACGATGCCGATGTACAGTTGAGCAACGGTCAAGGTTACGATCATACTTGGATTATCACTAGCAATCTTTCAGGCGATCTCGTCCATTGCGCTACCTTGTTCGATCCTACATCGGGCCGAAAGATGGAGGTGCTTAGCGATCAGATGGGTATGCAGTTCTATAGCGGCAACTTCTTCGATGGCAAGGCTCAAGGCAAATGGGGCGCTCATGTCCACCGTGGCGCTGTGGCACTCGAAACCCAAAAGTTTCCCGATGCTATCCATCAAGATAATTTCTCTGACAAGGCCGTGTTGAATCCAGGCGAGACTTATAAGCATACCTGCGTTTATAAGTTTACAACTGCAAAGAAATAATTGTGAACTACCTCAGTGTTGAAGGACTCTCCAAGTCGTATGGCATCAAGACCTTGTTCTCTGATGTCACCTTCGGCATTGACAAAGGCGACAAAACTGCACTGATTGCCTCAAACGGGTCAGGCAAGTCCACATTGCTTAAGATTTTGGTGGGCCGCGAGTCGATGGACAGCGGCACGGTGACCTTTGCCAACGACATCAGGGTCGGATATCTGGAACAGCTGCCGCAGTATGCTCCGGAGATGACCATCCGCGAGGTGATCTCGCAGGGGCATTCGGTGATGGACGCTGTTGAGACGCTGAGCTATGAGCAGCGGCTGGTGCAGATGCTTACCCGGTTTGAACTCACAGACCTGGACTTGACGATTGCTAGCCTTTCTGGCGGACAGGTGAAACGTCTTGCCTTGGCAATGGTACTGCTCGACGACCCCGACCTACTGATCCTCGACGAGCCTACCAACCATCTCGATGTGGAGATGGTGGAATGGCTGGAGCGATACCTCTCGCAGTCGAGTGTCACGCTGCTGATGGTCACTCACGACCGGTATTTCCTCGACCGAGTGTGCAATAAGATCATCGAGCTCTATCAGAGTGTTATCTATACCCATTATGGTAACTTCGACTATTATGTGCGGAAGAGCCGTGAACGTGAGGAGGTACGGCGCGCCACCGCCGAGAAGGCGGCCTCGCAGCTTCGCCACGAGTTGGAGTGGATACGATCCACTCCACAGGCGCGCACAGGCAAGTCGAAGAGCCGCATCGATGCCTTTTACGATCTCAAGGAGAGGGCACGGTACCAGGAAGACGACGATCGCTTGCAGTTCGGCCTTCAAGCCCAACGACTCGGCGGCAAGATCCTCGAGATGTACAATGTAAACAAACACTATGGCGATCTTACCGTGCTGCGTGACTTCGATTATGTGTTCAAGCGGGGCGAACGCATAGGGCTTATCGGAAAAAACGGGGTAGGGAAGTCGACATTCCTTAACCTGATTACCCGACAGATTGCCCCCGATAGCGGCAAGATTATCGTCGGCGATACCGTCACTTATGGCTATTATCGGCAAGAAGGCATCCAGTTCGACGAGAGCAAGACCGTCATTGATGCCATTCGCGACATTGCCGAGGTGCTCTATTACGGCAAGGATCAGGTCTACACTGCCGCCCAGCTGTTGGCGCATTTCATGTTCCCATACAAAATGCATCACCAGCCCATCGCCCTGCTCTCAGGAGGCGAGAAACGCCGGCTTTATCTTCTTACCGTGCTGGTATCCAACCCTAATTTCTTGATCCTCGACGAACCTACCAACGACCTCGATTTGCTTACCCTTCAGAAACTGGAAGACTTCCTCAAGGCTTACAAAGGTTGCCTTCTGGTGGTGTCGCACGATCGTCATTTTATGGATGAGGTGGTCGACCAACTATTTGTCTTCCAAGGCGATGGCAAGGTGAAAGGCTATATGGGAAACTATTCCCAGTACAAGGATTATCTCAAGGAAAAGGAAGCAGAGGAACGCAAGGAGCAGACCCAAAAGAAACAGGAGCAGGAGCAACGTGTCAAGCCTGTTCGTGAGAAGATCAAGCGTACCTTCAAGGAAGAACGCGAATATCAGCAACTCACTGCCGACATCGCTGCCCTTGAATCCGAGAAAGAACGGATCCATCTGGAGATGACCACCATCACTGATTACCAAAAGCTCCAGGACTTGGGTAACCGTCTTCAGGAGATCAAAGACCTTCTTGATGAGAAGGAACTCCGCTGGCTTGAGCTAGACGAATGGTCGTAATGTGTCCCTTTGGGGCATTGTTCTGACCCTGTGTGTCATTATATCAAAAAAAGAAAAAAAATAATCGTTCCATATTTTGAACTTTTATTATCTTTGCTTTTTTGTATAAACCCCATTTTAAATGAAAAAGCATTTGATCAGATATAGTCTTATCTTATTGATATTCACTGTGTTTAGTGGTTTTGCAAAGGCTCAGGAGCCGTTGAAAATCACTTTGGACCAGGCCTTGGAGATCGCCATGGCCGAGAGCAATACGCTCAAGATTGCAGATATGACAGTGGAGAAAAGCGGTTATGCCAAAAAAGGGAGTTACGCCGCACTCTATCCCAATGTCAACATCAGCAGTTCCTATCAGCGTACCCTGCTCAAACAGGTGATGGTGATGGATATGGGTGGTCAGGCCATGGAGATTAAGGTGGGCCGTGACAATAACATCAGCGCTTCGGCCTCCGCTTCCATGCCTTTGGTGAATGCTCCGCTGTGGGAGAGCCTCAAGCTGTCGGCTCTTGATGTAGAGCTGGCAGTGGAACAGGCTCGCTCGTCGAAAGTGTCGATGATCTCGCAGGTCAAGCAGGCTTTCTATGGTGTGCTGCTTGCGAAGGAGTCGCTGACCGTGATGACTCAGGTCTACGACAACGCCCAAGCTAACTATGAGAAGACGTTGCAGCGTTATAATGTGGGCAAGGCTTCCGAACTGGAGAAACTTCGTGCCCAAGTCAACGTGATGAATGCCGAACCCAACGTCTCGAGCGCTCAGGATGCCGTGCTGCTGGCCACTTGGCAACTCAAGGCCGTCATGGGTCTGAACCTCGATACCGATATAGAAGTGGTAGGGGAACTGAAGGACTATACCACCGCGTTGCTAGCCCCTTATGCCAGTGAGGATGATATCAGCAATAACAGCTCACTGCTGCAACTCGATATCCAGAACCGGATGCTCGAATCGAACATCAGGATGCAGAAGAAACAGTATCTCCCCACACTGGCTGCGAGCATCAATTACAACTATAGCGCTATGGGCGACGATAAGTTGAGTTGGTTTCCCTCGTCGAATGCAGCGTTGAGCCTTAACATTCCCGTGTTCGACGGTTTCCAAAAACATTATAATATCCAGCAAAGCAAGATCAGTAAGGATATGCTTGATGTACAGCGTATCGATACCGAGCGTCAAATTCGTATCGCCATACGAAACTATAATGACCGTATCGCGCTATGCGTGAAAAACTACACGGCGGCGAGCTCTACGGTGGAGATTGCCCAGAAGAGCTATGAGATCTCCGAGAAGATGTATGAAGTAGGGAAGGCCACCTTGGTGGAACTCAACGATGCTCAGCTGGCTTTGGAACAAGCTCAACTCACCCAGGCACAGGCTATTTATAATTTTTTGGTCGCCAAGGCCGCATTAGACGAATTGTTAGGTAAAGAATAATCAATAATTATATGAAATACACAAAGTTTTTAATCACTGCAATGGCCGTTGTTTTGATGGCGGCTTGCAGTAACAGCAAACAGGAAAACACGATGGCAGCAGGTGCACAGGCTGCGCCGTATGTGAGCGTGGTCGCTGCCACCGCCGAGGACGTGGAGGTCAACAACACCTTTACCTCCAACATTGAGCCATATGCCACCAACAATATCGTTTCGCAGTCTGCGGGACGTATCGTGAGCATTAATGTTGAGGTTGGCAACAAGGTGCGTAAAGGCCAGTTGCTGGCTAAGATGGACGACGTTAACCTAGCCAAAACTCGTATGCAATTCGTCAACGACTCAACGGAATTGGAACGTCTCACGGAGCTTTACAAGATTGGTGCTGTTGCCCAAGCTGACTACGATATGGCCAAACTGGGACTTAACATCACCAAGAAAACTTATAACAACCTGCTGGAAAACACTTATCTGCGCAGTCCCATCAATGGTGTGGTGACGGCTCGTAACTACGACAAAGGCGACATGTACTCGATGACCCAGCCGATCTTTGTGGTGGAGCAGATCACTCCTGTGAAGATGCTCATTAATATTTCAGAGAGTTATTTCACACAGGTGCATCAGGGGATGGAGTTTGACATCGAAGTGGATGCCTATCCAGGCGAGACCTTCAAAGGGAAAGTCAACCTGATTCATCCTACGGTCAGTGCTGCCACACATACCTTCCCAGTGGAGGTTGTCTCGCAAAACAACGACCAGCGTCTTCGTCCCGGCATGTTTGCTCGTGTGACGGCTACCTTTGGCGTCAACCATCATGTGGTCGTTCCTGACATCGCAGTGGTCAAGCAGCAAGGCTCGGGCGAGCATTTCATCTATGTGCTCAATGCCGACAACACTGTCACTTATACCAAAGTTGAGCTGGGCCGCCGCTTGGGCAATCGTTACGAGATTGTCTCGGGAATCAAGGAAGGCGACAAGATTGTTACTGAAGGTCAAGCCCGACTGAAAAACGGAGTTACTGTTCAAGTAAAGAATTAAACGATGAGCCTACAACGAACAGCTGTCAATAATCCGGTGACGACCGCCCTGGTGTTCGTGGCGATCGCCATCTTCGGCATCTTCTCCCTGATGAACCTCTCCATCAACCAATTGCCTAACATGGAGACTAACTTCATCATGGTGATGACTTCCTATCCGGGAGCCAGTGCTGCTGATATCGAGACCAACATCTCCAAGACCTTGGAGAATACCTTGAACGCCGTCCCCGACCTAAAGCACCTTTCGTCCACATCGCGTGAGAATACCTCGGTGCTTTCGCTGGAGTTTGAAAGCGGCATCGATATTGAGACCGCCACCAACAACGTGCGCGACAAGATCGACATGGTGAGAAACTATCTGCCCGACGGGGCTACCAACCCGGTGTTGTTCAAGTTCAACGCCGAGGATATGCCGATCATGCTGCTCAGTGTGACGGCTGAGGAGAGTCTGCCGGCCTTGGACAAGATCATCGAGGACCGTGTCACCACACCTCTGGCGCGTGTGAGCGGCGTGGGTACGGTGTCCGCCAATGGCGCTCCCAAGCGTGAGATCCAAGTTTATGTCGACCCGAACAAGCTGGAGGCCTATAACCTGACTTTGGAAAGCATCTCCAATACCCTAGCTACTGAGAACCGAAATGTGCCGGCAGGTTACATAGATATCGGCTCCAATAGCTACAGCCTTCGTATCCAGAAAGAGTTTACCTCGGCCAGGGAGATGGAGGAGGTTATCGTCGGTTCACGGGGCAATGCACCCATTTACCTTCGCGACGTGGCGCAAGTCATCGACGGTTCTGAGGAACGCATCCAGGAGTCGTACAGCAACGGCCGTCAGGGTGCCACTATCGTCATCCAGAAACAGACCGACGCCAATGCGGTCAATGTCATCAAAGGAATAAAGAAACAGCTGAAAGCCATTGAGCCTACTCTGCCTTCTGATGTCAAGTTGAGCATCATTGTAGATGGTTCTACCTCCATCCAGAACACTGTAAACAGTTTGCGCGACACCATCTTCATTACCTTCTTCTTGGTGATGCTTGTCGTGTTCGTCTTCCTGGGCCGTTGGCGCGCCACCTTCATCATCGTGCTGGCCATCCCGATTTCGCTGCTGGCTTCGTTGATTTACCTGTTTGCCACGGGCAACACGCTGAACATTATCTCAATGTCGTCACTGACCATCGCTATCGGTATGGTCGTGGATGATGCCATCGTGGTGTTGGAGAACATCACAACACACATCGAACGCGGCTCCAAGCCTAAGGAAGCCGCAGTCCATGCCACTCAGGAAGTGCAACTCTCCGTTATTGCCTCCACGCTGACGATGTTGGCAGTGTTCCTGCCGCTGACGATGATCAAAGGTACCACAGGCGTGATGTTCAAGCAACTGGGTTGGATCGTATCCATCATCATGGTGGTATCCACCGTCGGTGCCTTGACTTTGGTGCCGATGATGTGTTCACGCATGTTGGTGATGAACCCGCACGAAAGCAAGTTCCACAAGGCCCTCTTCCGTCCCATCAATAAGGCTTTGGATGCTATCAGCAATGGTTATGCTCGTCTTATCGGATGGTGCCTTAACCATCGTTTGGTGGTCATCTTTGGTATGTTGGGATTGTTTATCCTGTCAGTTGTCTTCCTTGCTCCGACCTTGAAGACCGAGATGATGCCTAAAATGGATGAGGGCCGTTTGAGCATCAACATTGAATTGCCCACGGGTACGGGACAGGATGTCACAGGGGCTTTTGCAAAGAGTCTTGCCGAAGACTTCATGGCCATTCCTGAGGTGAAGATCTGCAACTACAGCTTCGGTCAGGCTGACTCCGACAACGCCTTCGCCTCGATGCGCAGCAACGGTACGCATATCATGTCATTTAACTTGAGGTTGGGTACCAAGACAGAACGCCGTAGGGCAGGGCTGCGTAAGACCAGCGAGGTGGCCGACGAAATCCGCGCCAAACTCAATGCCATGCCGGAGATCAAGAAAGCCAATGTCAACGAAGGTGGCGGCGGCATGGGCGGCATGAGTACCGTGCAGGTAGAGGTTTATGGCTATGACTTCGGTACCACTGACCGTGTAGCTAACGATATTGCACAAAAGCTCCGCGACCGGGGTATCCTCCAGGTGATCGTGGGACGTGATGCCTACACGCCTGAGTATCAAGTCGACTTTGATCGCGAGAAGCTGGCCCTGAATGGCTTGAATAGCACTACGGCGGCCACTTACGTTAAAAACCGTATCAATGGTTCGGTGGGCTCCTATTATCGTGAGGATGGTGAGGAGTACGACATTCGCGTGCGTTACGCTCCCGAATTCCGTAAGAGTGTTGAGGATATCGAGAATATCAAGATCTACAATAGTTATGGACAGGCTGTCCGTGTGGGTGATCTTGGCGAGGTGGTGGAATCGTTGACTCCGCCGCAGATTCAGCGTAAGGACCGTGAGCGTATGGTCAGCGTCACCGCTGTCGTCGGCAAGGGCATGGTGCTGAGTGATGTGGTCAAGATTTGTGAGGAGGTCATCGATGATACGGAGATTCCTTCTGAGATCATGACCAAGATCGCCGGTGACTACGAGACCCAGCAAGAGATGTTTGGCGATCTTCTCACCCTGTTGATCCTTATTATTATATTGGTGTATATCGTGATGGCCTCGCAGTTTGAGAACCTGATGAAGCCTTTCGTCATCATGTTCTCTGTGCCCTTCACCTTCACAGGTGTTCTTCTGGGCCTTTGGGCCACCAATACTGCTTTGGGTGCCATGGCCTTTGTTGGAATCCTCATCTTGATGGGTATCGTTGTGAAGAACGGTATTGTGCTTATCGACTACACCACTTTGTTGGAGGAACGTGGCGTTGATGTGAAGGAAGCTACTGTGAAGGCTGCCCGTTCGCGTTTACGTCCCATCTTGATGACTACGTTGACCACGGTCTTGGGTATGATTCCTCTGGCCATCGGTCGTGGCGAAGGCGCCGAGATGTGGAACTCTTTGGGTACCACCGTTGCTTGGGGTCTCACTGTATCTACATTAATCACCTTATTATTAATACCGGCGTTGTACTGCTCATTGGAGACCCGTGCGGTGCGTCGCAAGCAGCGTAAGGCCGAAAAGGCGTTGACGGCAACAGAAAACATCAGATAACCATGAAAGCAATTTTGATTACATATAACCAAGCTTATTACGATGAGATTGCCAAGGTGTTGAACGACCATGGTGTGAAAGGTTACACCGAGTGGGATGAGATCAAGGGACATGGTAGCGAAAAGGGAGAGCCCCATTTGGGTACCCACGCTTGGCCTACGTTGAACAATGCCATCATCTCCGTGGCGCCTGATGATTGTGTTGACGGCATCCTGCAAGCGTTGCGCGAGCGCGATCTCAAAGCTCCTGAATTGGGTTTGCGAGCATTCGTATGGACTATAGAAAACATGATTTAATAACCACCTAACACTTTAAAACTATGGGTAAATTCGTTATCACACAGAGAAAGAACGGAGAATTCCAGTTCAATTTGAAGGCCACCAATGGCCAAGTCATCCTCACCAGCGAGGGTTACACTACCAAATCAGCCTGCATGAATGGCATCGAGTCTGTTAGAAAGAACAGCCAAAACGAGGCTCGTTTCGACAAGAAAGTTGCTTCTAACGGCAAACCTTTCTTCAACCTGAAGGCCACCAATGGCCAGATCATTGGCTCCAGCCAGATGTACGTTAACGAGAAGAATATGCTCAACGGTGTGGCTTCGGTGATGAAGAATGCTGTTGATTCGCAGATTGTTGATCTCACAGCAGAATAATCCCGCATTATTCCGTTTTACCCCATGTAGAGACGTGCCATGGCACGTCTCTACATTTTTTATCTCCTTGATAATCAGTCCTGAGAAAATTTTTTAAAAAAATATTTTAAATTTTTGTTGTTTATAATGGAAAAAGCTGTAATTTTGCAGCCGTTTTCGCCCTGAGGGAAAGGGAGCGGGGAAGAGGGGCGAGAAGTTCTTTGAAAGTCTGAAGCCAGCATAAGAAGCAAGCAAGGTAAACTTGAAGCAACAGCGGAACCCTAAAACAGGAAATTTACAAGTACAACAATAATACAATGAAGAGTTTGATCCTGGCTCAGGATG
>JAFPWT010000005.1 GCA_017394865.1 Bacteroidales bacterium | reverse complement strand
TGGGCGTCCTTGTCCCCGAACAAAAGAGGTTCACGACCCGTAGGGCCTACATCCCTCACGCGGCATGGCTGGGTCAGGGTTCCCCCCATTGCCCAATATTCCTTACTGCTGCCTCCCGTCGGAGTCTGGTCCGTGTCTCAGTACCAGTGTGGGGGACCGTCCTCTCAGATCCCCTACCCATCGTAGCCTTGGTGGGCCGTCGCCCCGCCAACTAGCTAATGGGACGCATGCCCGTCCCTCTCCGACCGAGGTCTTTCAATGCTGGAAGATGTCTTCCTGCATCAACATGGGGTATTACCCGGCGTTTCCACCGGCTGTCCCCCGGAAAGGGGTTGGTTGCATACGCGTTACGCACCCGTGCGCCACTCTCAGAACCCCGAAGGGCTCTTCCCGTTCGACTTGCATGTATTAGGCCTGCCGCTAGCGTTCATACTGAGCCAGGATCAAACTCTTCATTGTATTATTGTTGTACTTAATTTTTTCCTGATTAAGGGCTCCGCTATGATTCTTTACCTTACTCTCGAAACAGTACAGCCTCTCGGCTCACCGTCTCGGACTTATGCTGGCCTCAAGTTTTCAAAGAACATCCAAACTCAACCGCACTATCCCTCTCGTTGTTTGGGACTGCAAAAATACAGCAAAAAACATTACGCGCAAGTTTTTTTTTAACTTTTTTTTCAAAAAAAATTCAAGGATTTGATTATCAATAAAATAATTTTTCAACCAAGCGAAAAAATATTTGAAGGGCTTTTCCCAACAGCAAAAGAAAGCCTTCTTATATATTAATAGGTGTTGGTTCCAGACAGGTTTCCATAAGAAGGTATTGTCCCAGACAGGCTTCCAGCATGCGAAAAAAAGAAACGGGATTGTCTGGAAAAAGAAATAGGAATACCTGGAAAAAAGGAGAGGGGCGTTAAAGCCATTTTTAGACCGTCTCAGCGTACCTGTTTTTGAACCATATAAAACCACAACGTAACTCACGAAAGCCTCGGATTCGCGATTTTTTTACCGCCACTTTTGTAACTACCTCGATTTTTACATACGTAAAACAAAAATTAATAAATACTTTATAATCAGTTAATTATATATATTGTTTACATACGTAACCAAAATATTAGACACGTAAATCACCTGATTGAACGTAAAATTCTCAAAAAACGGCATTTTTTTAATTTAAATAACAATAAATCAGATATTTAAATAATGTTACCTACATTAAAATCTTAAACTTTTTTCATTGTTGGCACAAATTTAATGTCATTTTAATAAAAAAACATAACTAGCTAATAATTAATAATTTATTTACATTTATCTCGTGTTTCTTATTAAGAGAATAAATCAATTAAAATAATTTACAAAAATAAAATTCATATTTTTGTTTTTGTAAGATATTTATTTTTACTTTTGTAAAAAATTTAAGTGTGAAAAACAAAAAAATTGGGACATTATGAAAGACCGCATCGCTCATATCATGAGAGCCAAAAACCTTAAGGCCTCCGACTTCGCCGAACTTCTTGGCATACAACCTTCAGGAATTTCCCATATCCTTTCAGGTCGAAACCAACCTAGCCTCGACTTCGTAAAAAAAATCAAAGAGAATTTCCCAGAGTATAATCTCGACTGGATTATCTTTGGAAAAGGCCCAATGACAACCTCAGAGCCTTATAAAAAAGATGTAACCCCTCCTGTTAAAGATACAACCCCTCCTGTCGTAAAAACAGATCCCATTGCTCCGGAAATCCCCTTTGGCCCTGCTGTTGAACCCTCAACTCAAAGAGTTGTTGAATCCTCAGCTCAAAATGTTGTTGAAACTCCAACTCAAAGTGTTGTTAAACCGGATCTCCCCTCCAAGCAACCCAAATCTACCGTCAAGTCTACTGTAAAATCAATGGTGATCCTTTACGATGACGGTACCTTTGAGCACTTTTCTCCGCGCTGATTTCCCTATATATTATTAATAGGTGTTCTTCGATTGAGAATAATCTGTATTTTTGCAGATTATTATGTCGATTATGACCAGAGATCAGTTTTTCACATCCTTCAACGAGGTGATTCACACCCCAAGCCGGTTTACCGTATTGTCCCACGTCAACCCTGACGGCGATGCCATAGGATCCTCGTTGGCATTTTCACAGATGCTTCAAAAACTCGGACACGCTGTAGAGGTCATCGTCCCCAATGATTTCCCGGATTTCCTGGCTTGGATGCCCGGCGCCTCTTCCATCCATGTGTACGACAAGGATCCTGATCAATGCGACAGTATTCTTAAGGCTTCAGACGCCTTGTTTGTCCTCGATTTCAATCATATCAGCCGCTCAGGAGCCATTAGGAATACCCTTGAAAACCTGAATATCGACAAAATTTTGATTGACCACCACCGTGATGCCGATATGTCTCAGTTTCGCTGTGCTTTGTCGGAAACAGAAGTGTCCAGCACCTCGGAACTTGTCGCCGAGATCATCCTTCATTACGGGGAACAATACCTTGACGATGCTATCGCTACCAATCTTCTGGTCGGCATTGTGACTGATACAGGGTCGTTCGCCCATTCGATCTTCCATCCCGAGACTTTCTCCATTTGCGCCAAGTTGATAGAAAAGGCACCATCCTACAACCAAATTCATCAACTGGTATACGACACTTTTTCTGAGAACCGCCTTCGTCTTCTGGGTTATTCCATCAGCAACAAGATGGAAATTCTGGATGAATACGCTACAGCGATCATTTCACTGAGTAAAGAGGAATTGTCACAATTCGATTATCAAGTTGGTGATACCGAGGGCGTTGTAAACTATCCGCTGTCCATGAAAAAGATGCGGATGTCAGTGCTGGTGACCGAACGTCAAGGTGTGATACGATTCTCCTTCCGATCAAAGGGTAGTTTCTCGGTACACGAGCTGGCCCAGAAGTATTTTAATGGTGGTGGACATACGAATGCGGCAGGAGGAACGTTAAATTGTTCGATGGATGCGGCGTTGGAGAAGTTACACCGCATACTTCCTGAATATAAGGAACTCCTTATCAATAAATGACAAAATGAAAATAATACGAGCCCTCATTGTTTTGGCTGTTTGCGGCTTACTGTGTTCCTGCCAGGAAGCAGTGCAAAAGCCTGATCAGACGTCTTCGGAACGTCAGATAAGAGAGAGCCTTGAGCGGGCTAACCGTTATATGGTCAACGATGAGGAAGAGGACATCGGCAATTATGTGCGAAGACACCAACTGGAGATGACATCAACAGGCACAGGGGTTCGTTATCAAATCGTTGAAGAGGGTAAAGGATCGCTTATCCAGCCGGGACAGAAGGTGACGATAGACTATGTGCTGTATGACCTGGTTGGCGATGTGGTTTATTCGTCGGAAAAAGACGGACTGATGGAGTTTGTGGTCAGCAGGAGCGAGGTGCCATCCGGACTTGACGAAGCGGTAAGGTTGCTCCGTGAAGGCGATGGCGCTTGGGTCATTGTCCCTTCGCATCTGGGATATGGAATCCTTGGAGACCAAAATAGAGTGCCAAGTAGGGCAACACTTATTTATTATCTGAAAATCGAAAAAGTAGAATAATATCTTAAATTCAATAAAAACATTCGTACGATGAAAAAGATTTTGTTTATGGTGGCCACGTGCTTCCTGCTTTCAGTAATGTTACTCTCCTGTGATCAGAATCCGTCGTTCCCGGGGTACACTCGGACAGAAACAGGACTGTATTACAAGAAAATTACCGAAGGAACCGGTAATCCGGTTCAGATGGGTGACATCATTCATCCGAGACTTGCCTATTACATTAACGACTCGTTGTTGTTTACAACGACAGCCCTTCCTGAGCGTGCTATCGACCAGGTGCATGAATCTCTGTTCCCTGGTGATATCTACGAGGCTTTCGCAATGATGCATGTCGGTGACTCCATGTCGTTCATGATCAGTGCCGACTCTACTTTCAAAAAGCAGTTCAGAGCCGTTGAGTTGCCTCCTTATATCAAACCTGGAGACTTCCTGCGTTGGGAGGTCACTATTGACGATGCCATGTCTCAAGCGGCTTATACGCAGAAGATGCAAGAGGAGCAGGCTGCCTTGGCTCAAAAGTCACAAGAAGAGTTTGAAGCCTACTTGGCTGCCAATGGTGTTAAAGAAGAAAACCGTCACGGAAGCGGAATCTATTATGTTTGCACAAAGAAGGGCAGAGGTCCCAAACCGGGCTTCAAGAAGGAAGTCAAAGTCCATTACACAGGAAAACTCCTTGACGGAACGGTGTTCGATTCCTCGGTGGAACGTGGCGAACCCATTGCATTTCCGCTTGGTGTCGGTAGGGTGATTAAAGGCTGGGACGAGGGTATCGCCCTGATGACGAAAGGTGAGAAGGGTATCCTTTATATCCCCTTCGATTTAGCATACGGAACACGCGACAATGGCCCGATCCCTGCTTACTCTAATCTTGTTTTTGAGGTTGAGTTAGTTGATTTTGAGTGACTTCCGTAAAGTCGTCTTGATTTGAATAATACAAATCGATGACGGCGATAAGCGCGGCAAGGCTCCAAACAGGAACGGCAAGCTTATCGGTATCAAGGAAGTTGTTCAGGAACCCGTGAACAAAGTAACTGAAGAAAGCCAGGGTGGCTCCCAAAACGAGCACTTTGGCTTTCTTGTTTTTTGCCCTGTGATAGGCCTTCAAACCCGTGTAGACCACAGTGATGACCAACGCTAAGACCAAGATGCTGCCAACGACACCTTGTTCGGCCAAAGGACCGATATATTCGCTGTGGGCATTGCCTCCATCGCCGGCATTGGTGCTGATGATAGTCTTGTCTTTCGAGTTCTGATAAGGAGCATAGACGAATTGGTATGTCCCAGGTCCCCAACCAAACACGGGACGTTCGTTGAAGAGGCAAATAGCGGAGTTCCATCGGTTGAAACGTTCCAAGTTGGAAGCATCGGTGGAGATGTTGGTGATGGATTGGATGTTCTCCATGATGTCACCTGAAGCGTCTTGGTTGTTATGCTCCAACGAGTCAATGATCTGATGCTGGAAGGTGAAAAAGAGTCCGACGAGGATCACCAAAGCAGAGAAAATCCATCTGAACTTGATCTTCAGGAGCACACAAATCAGCACGCCGAGTGCGGCAACCAGGCTAACCCATGCGGCACGGCAGCTCGAAAGCACCATAGCGAGGCTGAGAAGAGCCACGACACCTAAAATGATGATCTTTCGGCGAAGCTTAATGCCTGGAATAAAGACATAGGTGATGGCGAGAATAAGATAGATGGCCAGTGCTGCTCCATAAGCGGTGTGGTCGTTGTAGAAAGGCGACATCACCCAGTGCGCGGAGTTGTTGTCGAACCCGTGCTGGGCATGGATGATGGTGGTATAGACCACCACGATGCAGAGGCTCGCCATATAAAGCCAGATCATCCAATCGATGTTCTTGGGCTTCTTGAATAGAAGGGCGCAGAAGAAGAAAGAGGGGACAATAAACCACAGCCTCGACACGATGAATTTGATGGATACCAAGGGCATCTCACTGGTGATGGTGGTGACCGTCATCCAGAGAAACATGCAGTAAATCACTATGGCTATGGGATGTCGTGCGATTTTCAGATCATAGTGCCCGTCATAAAGTAGTTTGGCGATGAACATGATCAGCAAACCCGCCAGCAGAGGCTCTGCTGGCAGTGATACGGCCAACTGCTCGAATTCACTCAGCGTCACGGAAAGTGGTACCAAGAAGCTGATGAGCATCATCACCTTGTCAAGGGAGAATACATAAAGCAGCAATATGCCAAGTACCGCTGGAAGGGCAAAGAACAGGTAGTTGTTCTTGTTGACCAACAAGTACATTGCCACGGCAACAAAGAGTGCTGCAATGAGGTAAAGCCATGCTATTTTAGCTTTTTTGCTCATGACTTGGCGGAGGCGAACTTCTTTCTGTTTTCAATGACGAAAAGAACCAAAATACTGAGCAGCAGGGCACCCAAAGCGCTGAGTGTGACCACAACCCATCTTACAGGGTATGACTTTTTGTCGGCTGGATAAGGCTCGGTGATGATATTGGAGAAAGTGAGATCAGCGTTATAGATCCTCAATTGTTGTTCGTAGTCCAATTTGACATCGACGTAGGCCGTGGCTTCGGCGATGATTTTGTTCTCCAAGTCGATGGATTCGGGGCCGTACTGTTCCAGGTTACGCTTCATCTCTGCAGCTTTTGCCGAGCCGTTGATGTAGCCTTTGGTGACTTCCTTACTCTGTTGCTCGTAGTTGGCCAAGCCATAGGTGCTGCCCAGTTCCGACAGGCGTCCTTTCATGGCGTCGATGTCCTTCTGTTTCAGCTCCAGTTGATGCGCATACATGTCAACCACTTCTTTCGCCTTGTCGCGGTGCAGTTTGGCAACCTTCAGATCGTAGAAATGAAGGACGTCTTTTGCAATGTCGCAGGCCACTTGCGGGTCTTTGTCGCGGACGGTGATGGAGACAGCTTCGTAAGGGGTCTTGCTGATCCTGATCTTGTCGTGGTACTCGTTCATCATGTACGTCTTGGCGTATTTGTAGTTGCGGTCGATGCCGTAGTCAGCCCAGAGGTTATACTTCTCGATGATGGAGTCGGCGATGGATTGCGAGTTGATGATCTGGAGCATCTGCTCGGTCTCACTTTCGTCAGAATAAGGACTGATGTTGGCAGGATAGGCAACGGCTTCGGATTTGTAGAGTGGCGTGACAAAAGTAGCGCTGGAAAAGATCGCTCCACAAATGGCTGCAACCACAGTGATGATGAGAAGGTGCCACTTCCATTTGAAGATCAGTTGCATGAGTGAAAGATTGTTATAGTTGTTATCCATGGCGTTGTTGTTTATTATCGATGTTGTAGGTGTTGTAGGTGTTATTGGAGTTTCTGAAGTTTCTGTTGTTTCTTGGATTTCAGTCTTCACTTTAGGTTTCCTGGGTCTTTTCTTCGGCGCCGGAGGCCTTTCCCCGAAAAAAGCCGCCATATCGTTCCATCAGTGCCAGAACCATAAGGATTAAGATGAGTGTGGCCACGACAGTGATGGTGACGATGATCCAGCGGATGGGGTAGGTCTTGTGCTCGGCTTGGAAGGCGGAGGTCACTAAGAACTTATGCGGGATATCTTCGGTGGCATCGACCTTGGCTTCTTCATATTTTGCCTTCACCAACGAGAGCTGAAGCCTGTCGTGCTCCAACCGTTCATTGATGGCATAGGAAGCACCTCCATATTTGGCGAGCACATCAAGGTATTCTTGGATTTTTTTCACACCCTTGTCATTGCCTCTTCCCACTTCCACGGCCAGTTGCTGGCTGAGCATCTCAACTTGCGATTCATAGTCGAACACACCTAATGAACGAAGTGTGTTGAGCGAGTCCTCGAGGACGGCCATCTCATTGCAAAGGCTGTTGTACTCGGTTTCCACCAGCTGGAATGCCCTTACGGCGACTTCCTTTTGCATGGTGTTCATCGTGCTGTCGAAGAGCTCTGCAATGTCATTGGCAATCTCGGCGGCCAAAGCTGGATCTGAGTCGAGGACCGTGATCTTGACGGCATTGTATTCAGTCCTGCGGAACCGGATACGGCTGTCGTAAAGCTTGTTGAGCCGCGTATAGGGATATCTGGAGTTGGGCTTGATGCCGTAATGCTCCATGAGGTTGTATTTTGCGATCACCTTGTCGCGGATACGGTTTGAGTTGAGCACCTGAAGCATCTGCTCGGTCTGTTCGTTCTCTCCGAATTCCAAAATGTCTTTTTCCGACTGGTAGGTGGTGCTGATGAGCACTTTTGAGATGGAATTGCTCGAAGTGGGATAGAGTACGGCCGTCGACTTATACAACGGCGTGATGAAAAGCGGAGAACTGAAAAAAACCGCCAATAAAGCGACGGCAATCAATATGATAAGGACGCTTTTCCAATACTCAACCAACAGTCTGCACAGACTTTTTGAATTGAAAGCATCTCTTTGTTTTTCATCCATAGTGTTGATGAGTTTTCGAATAAGTTGACAAAATTAGGAAAAAAACCTGAACTACCAAAAAAAATCGTGTATGGTCATTTTTTTTCGGTCGGAACCACGAGAGTGACGAGCTCTTTCAGACTGAGCATCCGCGTGGCGAAGATCAAGCCTACATTGACAGCAAAGCCGATGGCGAAGGATAGTAGCCAATTCATATTCAACATCTTGGTGAGCCAAGTGCAAAGCACAACGCCTACCATGAATAGGACCATATGGATCCAATAACGTCCACCTAGCTTCAGCTTAAAGATTTTTTCGCACAAGAGGAACTGTGCAAAAGCGGTGACTGTTTGGACGCATAGGCTAGTGCATGCGGCGCCCACCGACTGGAACTGAGGGATGACGATGAGGTTCAGCAAGATGTTGATGATCACGCCAGCAGCAGCCACGATGTTGAGTTGCTTGAGGTTGCCGTTGGCGGTGAGGAGCGTGCCAAAGACGTAAGTGGTGGAGAGGCAGAAGAAACTGCCCATCAGGATGGGGAAGACTTTGGCGTACGACCCGATGCGCAAGTTGTAGTCGGTTATAAGCTCGCTTCCTTCTTGGCTATACATCAGCCGCATGATCTCCTCGCTATAGAAGACGCACATGACGAGGACGATACCGGTCATGGCCACCATGACATTGAACGATGTCTTGACCAGATTGTTAAGTTCCGTCTTGTTCTTCAAGGTGGCGGTGAACATGGGCAGCAGCATGATGGCAAACAGGTTGGAGATGTTGTTGCCAGCATCGAAGAGGCGGTAGGCGCGGCTGTAGTAGCCGGCCTGTTCGCCCTGGTCGTCCAAAAGACGCTCAAGTAGCACAGGCTCAATGCGGCTGTAGACGCTCATCAACAGCACAAGCAAGGCAAAGGGCAGGCTTTGACGTAGGATCTCCTTGAAAAACTGGAAATTGAATCTGAAACTAAGTTTCTCCACATGCCGCAGAACAATGACCAAAGCGAAAACGAGAGTACAGACGTAGGCCACGGTCTGGGCTTGCAAATACCAAATGGCATTGAATTTCTCTCTCGGAAACCAGCCACTCCATAGCACGAGGCACATGATGGCGATGGACAACACGCGATCAGTGACGGAGAGGATGCTGTCGTGCTTGAACAGCAGCAGGCCTTGGATGTTCGACCTGAGGAAGAGGATGAACGACAGCAGTACTTGGTTGAGCCCACACCAACACAACAGCTTGAGCTTCAGTCCCTCGTTGTAGCCGCATATAAAGCCGACCACGAAAACGACGACAGCGTAGAACAGCCCTAAAAGCAGCTTGATCTCGGTGAGTCCGCCAAAGTGCTTCGAGAGATTCTGGGGATCTTGGGCGACGCTGCGGCTGTTGAAGTTGGTGATGCCGAGGTCGAGCAGAATATAAAAAAGGTAAGAGAAGTTGAAGATGGCCTGGTAGGTGCCATAGGACATGTCGCCGAGCAGGTTCTGCACCTCGCGGTCGATGCCGAGAATCCAGAACGGCTTCACCAGCAAGTTGAGGAAAAGCAGGAAGATGATATTCTTGATGAATCGATTCTGCATCTCGACGAGGTTTGACCTGCAAAGGTAGGAAAAATCCAAAAAAAGCGACCAAAAATAAAAAATAGTTGTATCTTTACCCGCTAAATATTGACTGGAATGATCAAGGAACAGGAAGAAGTCGATGTGATGACGGAAGAACTGGTGGAGGAAGAGAAAAGCCTGATACTTCACAACGACGACCACAATACATTCGAATACGTGATAGAGACCCTCGTTGAGGTTTGCGAACATACCTACGAACAGGCTGAGACCTGTGCATGGATCACACATTATAAGGGAAAATGCGCCATCAAACATGGCACTTTCAAGGAACTCAAGCCTTATTATGATGCCATGTTGGATCACCATCTCTATGTCAGCATCCAGTAAGTGGAAAAAAGGAGAACGTAAAACGTAAAATGGAGAATTACTATGTCCACTTATAGCATTGAAGAGCGGGAACAAATCCAAAAAGCTTATGAGGCAATGCTTGCCGACATCCGTCAGCAGGTGTATGATCCTCAGAAGCTTAAGGCCGTTGATGACGCCTATCACTATAGCTTGGAGAAGTATGACGGCAAGTATATGGTTTCAGGCAAGGCCTACATGTTTCACTTGATCGAGTTGGCTCGCATCGCTGTACTGGAAGTGGGTTTGGGCTATAGATCAGTTGTCGCTTCGTTTCTTCATGGCATCACCTACAAGGAGAATGTCGACATCCATGAGATAGAGGCGCTATTTGGAAAGCCCATAGCAGTCCTCTTGGAAGGCTTCGACAAGATTTCAGCGCTGCATACTGAAAAGGTGGCCTATAACTCCGACAACTTTCGCGACCTATTCCTTTCGCTTGTGGATGATATGCGTACGGTCCTGCTAAAGGTGGCACATCGTGTGTACGATGTGCGCAATCAGCAGGATGTCGATGCCGATCGTCTGGGAAAGTATTTCCACGAAATCAAATACATCTATATTCCCATCGTGCACCGCTTGGGTTTGTATAAGATCAAGGCGGAACTCGAAGAACAGCTGATGCTTTATGAGAATCCTGAGGTGTTTCATGAAATCAAGTCGAAAATCGAAGCCACCGAGGAAAGCCGCAGGCATATCGCGGAGCGCTTCCTGACGCCCATCAGAAACCGCCTGGATTCGGAAATCAAGAAAGGGAAATACAAGTTTACCTATCAGATTAAATGGCGCGTCAAGTCCATCCCATCCATTTATGCCAAGATGAAAGCGCAGAACGTGCCCTTCGAAAAGGTTTACGACCTCTTGGCTGCACGAGTCATCATCGATTGCGCGCCCAAAGATGAGATAAGCTATTGCTGGTGTGTTTATGCCGACATCACCAATTTTTACGAACCGGTGCCGGAACGCATGCGCGACTGGATCACCAAGCCCAAAGCATCGGGCTACGAATCACTTCACGCTACTGTGAAGTTTGACGAGCAAGTTTTCTTCGAAGTCCAGATCCGTACCACCCGAATGGATGAAATTGCCGAAACAGGTCAAGCAGCGCACTATCTTTATAAAGGTGACAAACAGAGCTCGGAAGACTGGCTGGTCAACGTCAGGCAAGTGCTTGAAAATCCTGAGCTGGTGTCGCTGGAGACTTCCTATAGAAAGAATTTCCAGTCAGATAAGATCTTCATCTTCACGCCAGAAGGCGATCTAAAACAATTGCCTAAAGGCTCCACCGTGCTCGATTTCGCCTACGAGATTCATACTCGGGTGGGCGAGACATGCAATGGCGCTAAGATCAACGGTCGTGTGGTGCCCATCCGCCATGTGCTCACCAACGGTGACCGTGTGGAGATCATCACCAATAAAAAGCAATCACCCAACGCCGATTGGCTCAACTGGGTGGCAACCGAGAAATCAAGGAATAAGATACGTCGTTTCCTGAAGGAACAGGAACTGAAAGAGTCGGAGCTGGGCAAAGGCATGTTGCACAGGAGGCTGAAAAACTGGAAGATCCCCACCACGGAAGATGTCATCGAACTCCTTGTGAAAGCTTTCAAGACGGAGAATTCACTTCAGCTGTACCATAAGATCGCCACTGAGCAAATCAACCTGGCCGATATCAAACACTTCCTCGCTGCCGAGACGGAGCAGAAGGGGGATCGTTCTGAAAAACCTGTGGAGCAGGTAGAGACAATTAAGAAAGAGAGTTTCGAGGAAGAGAGCCTGTCCATCGGTGAGGATATCAAGAATGTGAACTACAAGTTGGCCAAATGCTGTAACCCAATCCCTGGCGACAAGGTGTTCGGTTTCGTGACCAACGAGGGCAACATCACCATACACCGGGTGAACTGCCCCAATGCCAAGAGCCTGATGGACCGTTATGGTTACCGCATCATCAAAGTGAGATGGAACGGCATCGAGAACGGCGTATCGCAGGCCACCATCAGGATTAATGGCGACAACAAGCAAGGCCTCCTCGGAAAAATCACCAAGGTCATCTCCGAGGATATGCAGGTCGACATGAAAAACGCACTGTTTAACACAGATAAAATGGGGCTTTTTGAAGGTAGAATCACCCTTCAGATCCCCGATATTGAATCTTTGGAACAATTAATGGAACGTATTCGAGCCATCGAAGGGATTACTGACGTGGTTCGTATAGATGAATGAAAAATGAAAAAAGTATTATCGTTTATAGTATTGTTGTTGGGTTTGGTCGGTTACGTCACCGCCCAGTCCTCACTGCCTACGGTGACTATCGTGACGGATGGCCCTATTGTGAATACCCCTGCGGTACACGGCACCATCACCGTCGACGATCATAACGGCACCGTCATCGTGATGCACGCCGGATTCAAGATCAGGGGGACATCGTCGCAGCAATATGAAAAGAAGTCTTACCGCGTGGAGCTTTGGTTCGACGAGACCGGCATGTCGATGGCCGACACCTCCTTCTTGGGGATGCGCTCCGACGATGACTGGAACCTTGAAGCCATGTGGGCACAGCCGTTGCGTCTGCGCGACAAAGTGGCCAACGAGTTGTGGATGGAGATGTACCAGCTCCCGTATCTCGAAAACGAGCCGACAGCCTTGCCGGGCATCAGGATGGAATATGTCGATCTGTATCTCAACGAGATCTACGTAGGGGTGTATGCGCTCACCGAACGCATGGACCGCAAACAGCTAGGCTTGAGGAAATACAACGGCAACATCCGTGGGCTGCTCGTCAAAGGCAATGGCTACGGAGCCCCGACGTTCGACAGCTTGGCGCCTTATGACAATACCTTGGACACATGGAATAACTACGAGTGGGTGTATCCGAATGAAAGCGATACCATCTATGACTGGAGCTCGCTTTACAACTTCACCAATTTCGTGATGAATGCCACTGACAATGCGTTCTATTCACAATACAGCACGATGTTCGATGTCGACAACGCTGTGGATTATTTCCTCTTCATCAACGTGTTGAAGGCCATGGACAACATGGGTCGCAACCTCTTTGTGGCACGCTATAAAAAGACCAGTACTTTCTTCTATGCGCCTTGGGACCTCGATGCCATCTGGGGTTTGGGTACGGACGGCCAGCCTGGCGTCAACGCTGAAGGGCTCATGAGCAACGGATTATATAACCGACTTTTGGACGACTGCAGCGATAATGGCTTTGCCAACAAAACGCGTGACCGCTATAACGCCTTGAGGGAAACGGTGCTGAATACAGAGCATATCATGGATCTTGTCAACGAGGAATACATGTTCTTGGTGGAGTCTGGCGCCTACGACAGTGAGCACGAGGCATGGCCTGAATTCACGGTGGACACGAATCAACTCGACTATATGAGCGACTGGCTGGATGCCCGTTTCGCCTATCTCGATGCAGAGATCAACGCGGCCTGTGGCACCTGGAGCAATGATGAGACCTCAAGCACTTCGTTCATGGAGGTCTTCCCGAATCCCGCCAAGGATAGGATCAACATCCGTTTTGCTGAAGCTGGAGAGTCGGTCGTCCGCATCTACGACATGACGGGACGGCTGGTGCATTCATCCACCAGCACGGCACAAGCGCTTGCCATCCCAACGCAGCATCTCCGTAGTGGGATCTACACGATTCTCGTCCAGCAGCATGGGACCCACTGCGCGGAACGTGTCATCATAGAATAAAGCTTATTTCTTCTTTCTTTTTTCTCGTTTCTCCATCCGCTTCAGCACAACGATGCTGACCTCATAAAGCAGGTACAGCGGGATGGTGACCAGGATGAGTGTCATCAGGTCGGGTGGGGTGATGATGGCTGCCACCACCATGATGATGACAAGGGCGTGTTTGCGATAACGTTTCATGAAGGCGGACTCCAGTATGCCGACTTTGCCGAGGAAGAAGGCGATGATCGGCAGCTGGAACACCGCACCCATGATGAGCGTCAAGGTGGTGAAGGTGCTGATGTAGGAACTCAGCGTGATGTTGCTCTCCACCATGTCAGATACGCTGTAGGTGCCTAAAAACCTGAAGGAAATAGGGAAGAGGATGAAGTATGACATTAGCACGCCTACGACGAAGAGGATGTATACGATGATGATGAGCTTGCCGGAGTATTTGCGCTCGTTGTCGTAAAGGGCGGGGGTGATGAAGCGGAACAGCTCGAATAGGATATAGGGTGAGGCAACCAATAATCCCAGATAGAGTGCTGCCGTGACGTGGGTCATGAACTGGCTGGACAGCTCCGTGGCGATGAGGTTGACATGGTATTCGCTGAAGGTGAAGTCTGAGCCGATCCAGTGCAGGAACCGCTCGATGAGGCGATAGGTCACGAAGTCCCACTGGCTGGGGGCCATGAGCATCTTGAAGGTCCACTCTTTGAAGCAGAAAAACACGATGGCAAATGCCAATACCACCGCGATGATACGGAACAGCATCCTTCGCAACTCTTCCAGATGTTCGCCGAAAGATAAAGAGTTGGGGTCGGTGTGCCGGTCTTCGCTCATGAAGGTGATTTATTCCACCATGATCTTTAGGATTTCCACGTCGGTCTCCTTCATGCCGAAGCGACCGAGGCGACCGATGTGGTCGATGGTCTCTTCCACGTCGTTGCCGACGATGCCGTCGCCACCGAGGAGCTCATTGCCTTTCTTGGCCATCTCGTAGCCGAGGATGCCTGACTCTACGGAGACGGCGATTTTGCCGGCGCACGAAGGCTTCGCGCCGTCGCACACGATGCCGGCGGCGATGCCGAGGGCGTTCTCCAGGGTGTGGCTGATGACGTCAAGAGGCTCTCCCATGAGATAGGCGATGCCGCATCCCGAAGCGCAGCCGGCGCTCACGGCACCACAATAGGCGGACAGACGGCCGATGCCGGTCTTCTGGTGGATGGCCACCAAATTCGAAAGGGCGATGGCACGGATGGTGCGCTCCTCGTCGATGTGGTATTCCTCAGCATAGGCGAGGATGGGCAGACTCACGGTCATGCCCTGGTTGCCGCTGCCTGAGTTGATGATTACGGGCATCTCGCAGCCACTCATGCGGGCGTCGCTGCCTGCCGCCGCCCAGGCTCTGGCCTTGATGCGGATGTCGTCGCCGAAACTCAAGATGGTGCTTCCGATGTTGGCGCCCCAGTCGTTCCTGAGACCTTCCATGGCGATGGCTTTGTTGCACTCGATCTGCGGACCGATGATGGGTCTCAGTTCCTCGATGTCAACCGTGTTGGCGAAATCGTAGATCTTCTTCATGCAAAGGCAACTGCGGTCGGTGAGCTTGGCGTTGGCATCGGCTTCATAACCCGAGTCGAACAGCACTTGCTCATTCTTCTCGATCTTCACGATGTTGGTATGGTGTCCTGCAATACGCACGCTTGCGGATTGGTTGCCGTCATACAGCGTGACGGTGACGTCCAGCTGGGCGATGACATTCAACGGCACGATGGTCATCAAGGTGTCCTCGAGGAACTGGGAGATCTCCTTTTTTTGTTCCGGGGTGACCTCAGCGATGACTTCCAAAGCCTTGTCGGGGTTGCCGGCCACGATGCCCGCCGCCACGGAAGCTTTCAGTCCCTTCATGCCCTTGGTGTTGGGCACGATGACGCTTTTCACGTTCTTGATGATGTTGCCGCTGGCCTTGATCTCGACCCTTTTCGGCAGGGAGCCCAGCACCTCGCGCGCCTTGGCGGCGGCGTAAGCCAGGCATATGGGTTCGGTACAGCCCATGGCGGGCACGAGTTCTTCTTTCAGGATGGCCAGATAGGACTGGTAACAACAATCAGATTTGTCCATGGTATTATCAATTGCTACGTGAAATCATCACCAAACTCACCTCCACATCGTCGTTCTCTGAGATCAACTCGATCCAGGTGTTGTTCTCGCTGAACCACTTATATTGTCCGCCGATGCGGAAGATGTAGGTCTTCTCCTCTTCGCTCTCGCTGATGGCGAGCACGAAACCACCGTTTTTGCCACCCTCGCCGCCGAAGGAGACGATCATCGGGAAGCTCTTGCCAGGCGTGAGGTTGCGGGCTTTCAGGATGATGTAGTTGGAACGACGCGAGGCCACATCCACAGGACTGAAGGTAAAGCGGCGCGGGGTGTTGGCCGTCATGGTGAAGGCATCTTTGTTGAGCTCATACAGCTTGTTGTCCTCGATGATCTTGTTGATCCTGGCGATCATCTCGGTGGGGTAGGTCTCGCCGATGTTCAACTCTTCGGCTTTGGCATAAGCCTCGACGGCTTTGTCGAAGGTCTTGGAGGCGAATTGTTTGTCGCCTTCTTTGATGAAAGCGTTATACTGTGGGCGCAGAGACTCGATTCTTTCGCGTTCGGCACGAGCGGCTTCCTCGGCGGCGAGACGTGCAGCCTCTTCTTCGGCAGCGATGCGAGCGGCTTCCTCAGCAGCGAGACGGGCGGCCTCTTCTTCGGCAGCCAGACGTGCAGCCTCCTCGGCGGCAAGACGCGCGGCCTCTTCTTCAGCAGCTTTACGGGCAGCTTCTTCCTCGGCAGCCAGACGTGCGGCTTCCTGCTCGGCTGCGATGCGTGCAGCTTCCTCGGCATCCTGTTGTGCGATGAGGGGATCGAGGCGCGAGATCATCTCCGTAGCATAAGCATCGCCGGCCACTACACTCAAAGCGCCTTGGTATTGGACTTTGGCCTCTTTATAGGATTTCTGTTCATAAAGCTGGTCGGCTTGCGCGATGAAGTTGTTGTAACGGTCGTTGATGTCCTTCGAGCCTTGCCACTCTTGGAGCTTGGCCAAGGCTTGACTGTCGTTGGGGAAGAGCTCCAGTGCTTGGTTCAGCTTCTGGATGGCGCCGTCGAAGTTCTTGCGGAGGGCGAGGTTGTTGCCTTCTTCCATCAAGGTGTTGAATCGGGTGACCTTCTCGTTGTAGACAGACTGGAGGCGTTTGGCCTCGGCGATACGCTCCTTGGGCAGATTGTCGTTGGGGAAGATCTCTTTAGCTACTTCAAACTGCATGATGGCGGCATCAAAGTTCTCTTCTTCAAGCAGGGTGTTGCCTTGTGCGATGGCGGTGTTGTAGGCATCCTGTTTGTCCTTGCGTTCCTTGAGGATGGCGCGGATGGCATCGGCTTGTGCACCTACGTATTTGTCACCCGGGAAGATGGCCAATGCCTTCTCGTATTCGGAGAGGGCTTCCTCGTATTTGTTCTGGGCGTTGAAGGCGTCACCGGCATCGAGGTGGGCGTAGAAGACCTCCTGACGTTCGCTGTCCTGCTGGATTTTCTCCAAGGTCTGGTCGAGCTTTTTCTTCGCTGTGGCGTCGTTGGGCCTCTGCTTTAAAGCCATCTCGTAATAGGTCTTGGCACTGATGAAGTCGTTGGCAGCGAATTTGGTGTTGCCGCTCTTCATCAGTGATTCATAACTCTCGGCGTTTTGTGCCTGAAGGCCTGTCGAGCACAGCACTGCCGCGCCTAATAATATCCCAAATAATATGTGTTTTCTCATAACTCTAAATTCTAAATTCTCAATTCTAAATTAACGAATTGTTCCGTCCTTTATTGTAATGGTCCGATCCGACATGGCCGCCAGTTCTGGGTTGTGGGTGACGATGACGAAGGTCTGGCCCAACTCGTCGCGCAACTTGAAGAACAGCTTGTGCAGCTCTTTGGCCGATGCGGAGTCGAGGTTGCCTGAAGGCTCGTCGGCGAGCACCACGGCGGGTTTGTTAATCAAAGCCCGTGCCACGGCGATACGCTGTTGCTCGCCGCCGGAGAGCTGCGAGGGCTTGTGATCCTTGCGGTCGGTCAGGTTCAGATATTTGAGCAACTCCATGGCATGTTTCACAGCTTCCTCTTTGGGCGTCCCTCCGATGTAAGCGGGGATGCAGATGTTCTCCAAGGCGGTGAACTCGGGCAGCAGGTGATGGAACTGAAACACAAAGCCGATCTTTTTGTTTCTGAACTCTGCCAGTGCCTTGTCGTTGAGCCGGTTGACTTCGGTGCCTTCGATCGTCAGTGTGCCTTTGTCGGCGCGGTCCAGGGTGCCGATGATATGGAGTAGGGTGGACTTTCCTGCTCCGGAGGCTCCCACGATGCTCACAATCTCCTTTTTGGCGATGTGCAGGTCGATGCCCTTGAGCACCTCAAGGCTGCCGAACGATTTGTGTATGCCTGTTGCTTGGATCATTCTTGAAAATTTGGTGCAAAGATAAGTAAATTATTTCTCTTTCTCCGTATTCAGCATCACAATTGCAAAAAGCATCACAAAAGCCGCTGTCCATTGCACTGGCGAATAGGCTGTTCCGTTGACAAAGTAATCCAAGACGACAGCCGTGATGGGGTACATCAACTCAAGGAAGGTGGATAGCGAAGCCTTTACGTGGCGCAGGCCGAAATAATAAAGGAAGATGGCGCCGGATCCAGTGGTCAGTCCGATCAAGGCGATGAAAATCCAGTTGCGTGACGTGATTTGGGAAAAATCGCCGATATGGCCCGAGAACAGCACGATGAGGAGCATGATCAGGGTGGTGAATCCATAGCGGAAAAAAGTGGAACTTACGAAGGTATAGTTGCCCAGGATTTTCTTGGAGAACACGGTGGAACTCCCGAAGGAGAAGGCGGCCAAAAGCGACAGCAAAGCGGCGTATAATAAGGTGACACCCTCACCGGTGAAGTCGGGGAGCGCCCATCCGAAGGTCAGGAAATACCCGGCGATGAGCGCAATGGAAGCCCAAAGCACAAAATGTCTCTTGATACGTTCTTTCAGGATGACACGGGCTAGGATGACGGCAAAGACGGGTTGTAGCTTCTGGAGTAGCACAATGACCGAAAGGCTGTTGAAATTCAGCAGAAACAGCGACTTGACGATGGCCAGCGTACCCAAAGCGCCTCCGAATAGGGCGATGAGGAAGAAATAGAGCAAGTCAGAACGTGTCATGGTCTTCAGATGCCGGTATTCCTTGAAAAAGAATACATTCATCAGCAGGAATGGGAAAAGATGGATGACGAAGACCACGAAAGCGGTGTTGAGGTTGTAGAGCTGCGGCGTGAGCAGGATGCCGTCAACGCCCCACAACATGGCGGATAACGCCACAGCCAAAGCCCCGATCAGTTTGGTGTTCTTTTGTCGTTCTCTCATTTTAGTAGCTTGTCGTTCGCGATGGCTTCCTTTTCCCAGCGCACGCACATGATTATTGAATTGACCAGATAGACTACGTACATGATTGTTATCGGGAAGTTACCCGCCTTGATGTACATGAAAATGCTGACACAGTTGATGGCAATCCAAAGCCACCATTGCTCACTGAACATCCTGACCATCAGAATCATGGCGATGACTTGCATGACGGCTTTTGCGGCATCGGCGAACGGAGCCAGATCGTTGGTGAACCGCTTCATGATGAAACCAACAGCGATCGTGCCAACCACGATGACAACGAGGCTGAGGATTCGTGTCTTGTTTGACGCATGGTTTTTTTTCACCTCATGGGTCTCTTTACTCATGTTTTTCGACCAAGTGAAGAACCCGACAAATTGCATGATGAAATTATAAACGGTCACGCCCATATCGGCATAAAGTTTCGATATCAGCGTGATGTAAATCATCAGGCAACAGTGGATGAAACCAAAAAGATAATTGGAGAGCTTACCTTTCCCGCCCAAGACCACGTTGATGATACCGCATGCCGAAGCTACGATATGAATCCAATAGAAACGGTCGGTGTTTTTATCATATTTGAAAAGGATGGATATTGTCGTGACTACCACACACACGGTAACTAGCCAGATGATGTCAAACGGTTTCCATCCTGAAAATTCTTCTTTGATCAGTGTTTTGAACTTTTGCATCGCTTTAGCTGTTTCAGCCGCCAAAGATATAAAAATAAGAGGATGAAAGCGTGTGGCATTGGGGAAAAAAGAATAACTTTGCGATAAAATACGTTAGCCATGAGAAACACCAAACTCCAACAGAAATACGATGCCTTCGTGGATTATTTCCAGGAGCATATGCCTTTGGCAGCCTCAGAGCTGCAGTACCATAACCCTTATGAGCTGCTGGTGGCCGTCATTCTGTCGGCGCAATGCACCGACAAACGGGTCAACATGACCACGCCTGCCTTGTTCGAACGATTCCCTGATCCACAATCGATGGCAGATTCCACTGCCGATGAGATTTATACCTATATTAAGTCGATCTCGTATCCGAACAACAAGTCGAAGAACCTGTTGGGCATGGCGCAAAGTCTGGTATACGACTTCGGCGGAGTGGTGCCTGACAATCTTGACGATCTCCAACGTTTGCCTGGCGTGGGACGCAAGACCGCCAACGTGATGATGGCCGTGGCTTTCAATCAGCCTGCCATGCCGGTCGATACCCATGTGTTCCGGGTGGCCAACAGGATTGGGCTGACCAAGAACTCCAAGAACGTCATGGAAACGGAGCGTACACTGGTCAAACACTTTCCCCAAGAGGTGCTCTCCAATGCACACCATTGGCTTATCCTGCATGGCCGCTACGTCTGTCACGCCCGAAAGCCACTTTGCGAAAAATGTGGAATTTTTAATATTTGTGATTACCATAAGAAAAAAGTATTATCTTTGCAACTGGATAAATAGCGTGTAAATAATTAATAATTAAAAATAAACAGTTATGACAACAGAAAAATCACAGGAAGATGCCCAAAAAATCAAGCAGGAGAAGCTGAAGGCCTTGGAGGCCACCTTGGGCAACATTGAAAAGAATTTCGGAAAAGGCAGCATCATGCGTCTGGGTGCCGAAGCAGAGAAGATGGAGTCCATCTCTACCGGATCGCTGGGCCTTGACTATGCACTGGGCGTAGGCGGTCTGCCGAAAGGCCGTATCATCGAGATCTACGGCCCCGAGAGCTCCGGTAAGACTACACTGGCTTTGCATGTCATCGCCGAGGCACAGAAGAAAGGCGGCATTGCTGCATTCATCGATGCTGAGCATGCCTTCGACCGTTTCTATGCCGCTAAGCTTGGCGTGGATGTGGAGAACCTGCTGATCTCGCAACCCGACTATGGTGAGCAGGCACTGGAGATCGCTGAGAACCTGATCCGCTCAGGCGCCATCGACGTCATCGTGGTCGACTCTGTGGCCGCTCTGACGCCTAAGAGCGAGCTGGAAGGGGAGATGGGCGACAGCAAGATGGGTCTCCAAGCCCGACTGATGAGCCAGGCCATGCGTAAACTCACCGCTACCATCAACAAAACGGGATGCATCTGCATCTTCATCAACCAGCTGCGTGAGAAACTCGGCGTGCTGTTCGGCAACCCCGAGACGACCACCGGCGGCAATGCCCTGAAGTTCTACAGCTCCGTGCGTCTCGACATCCGTAAGGTGAGCCAGATCAAAGATGGCGAAAACGTCACCGGCAGCCGCGTGAAGGTGAAGGTGGTGAAAAACAAAGTCGCCCCTCCGTTCCGTAAGGCTGAGTTCGACATCCTCTACGGCGAAGGCATCTCGCGTACCGGTGAGATCATCGACCTGGGTGTGGAAACGGGCGTCATCAAGAAGAGCGGCTCGTGGTTCAGCTACGGCGATGCCAAGCTGGCCCAGGGGCGCGACGCGGCGAAACGCCTCATCGAGGACAATCCCGAGTTGGCCGAAGAGCTGTCACAGAAGATCACGGAAGCATTGGATAAGATAGAGTGATGAAAAGACACCTTTTATATGTTTTGTTGTTTGGCATGGCTGTGTTTTGCATGACAGCTTGCCACAACGATCCTCCGAAAGATAACCCGGAAAACAATCAACAGAATGGACAAGTGGATTCCCCTCGGGATCCACTTGTCCTCCTGAGTGATTCCATTGCCAAGGACGAGAACCGCGCCGACCTCTATCTGCGTAGAGCCTCATTGTATGTGGAGCGGGATCAGGTCGGACAGGCCATGATCGATGTCAATAAAGCCATCCAGTTGGATCCTAAAAATGTGGACGCCATGCTGCTGCTATCGGATATCTACTATCTCCTTGGCGACGAGACCAATATCACTGCCACGTTGAACCACGCCCTGGAAGTGGATCCTTTCGACGCCCGTCCCATGGTGAAACTGGCCGAGCTGAATCTGCTGAACCAGAACTACAATTTGGCTTTCGGCTATGTCGACAATGCTTTGAAGGTTAGCACTTTTAACCCCAAGGCCTACTTCGTCAAGGGGATGACCTATATGGCGAAACAGGATACCGTCTCGGCGATGAAGAACTTCATGATTGCCCGTGAACAGGATCCCAGTTTCTATGACCCGCAGCGTGAGATCTGTGCCATCTATTGGGCACAGCACAATCCGATGACGGAGAGTTTCATGCGCTCCATGCTAGCCAACTTCCCTGACCAGCCTATGGTTCGGTACGATCTGGCCTTGTTCCTTCAGGATAACGACAATCCCGAAGAGGCGCTGCTGCATTATGACACCCTGCTGATGCTGCAACCTGGCAACAGCCGCCTGCTGTTCAACAAAGGGTATGTCTATTTTGTGTATCTTGGCGACAACGAGCAGGCTTTGAGCTATTTCAACCAGTCACTCCAGAGCGATCCAACCTATTTGGATGCCTTATATAACAAAGGTCACGTGTATGAGCAGATGGGCGACTATGCCCAAGCCAAGGCCATCTACCAGCAGGTGCTGAGCAAGCGCCCCGACTATCAGTTGGCCATCGACGCCATGAATCGGATCTCCAACCAAGCAGAGTAAACGGAAAACGGAGAACTGAAAATCATAGTTCTCCGTTTTCCGTTTTACCTCCCTTCGGTCGGTGAGGGCTTACGTCGTTCAGTTATCAACTTAACTGTGTTGCTGCGGCGTTGAGTTTCTCGTCGAGGCGAGCCATTGATTCATCGATGCTGCCTTCGATCTTGCCTTTCATGCTGAAATAGAATTTGATCTTCGGCTCGGTGCCTGAGGGACGGATGCTGATCTTCGATCCGGTCTCGGTGAAGAACTGCAGCACGTCTGACTTCGGCAGGTTGATCGACGTGACCTTGCCAGTGATCAAGTCTTTGGCTTCCAATGTCTTGTAGTCTCTTATTTCAACTACTTTCTCGCCAACGATCTCGGTAGGCGGGGTGCTGCGGAACTTGGCCATCATGGCTTTGATCTCTTCGGTGCCGCTGATGCCTTTCTTGGTGAGGGAGACCAGTTTCTCCTTGTAGAGGCCGAACTCGCGGTAGATGTCGCAGAGCAGCTCGTAGAAGGTTTTACCTTGTTCGGCGGCCCACGCCATCGCCTCCGCCAGGAGGCTGGTGGCGATGACGGCGTCTTTGTCACGGACAAAGTCGCCGGCGAGGTAGCCGTAGCTCTCCTCGCCGCCGCCGATGAACTGCTTCTGGCCTTCCAGCGAGAGGATTTTATCGGCGATGAACTTGAATCCAGTGAGCACGTCGTAACGGTCCACGTTGTATTTCTTAGCGATCTCGAACAACAGCTCGGTGGTGACGATGGTCTTCACCACGAACTCCTTGCCGGTGAGCTTGCCAAGCTCATTCCAACGGGTGAGCAGGTAGTAGAGGAACACACTGGCGGCCTGGTTGCCGTTGAGCAGGATAAACTCGCCCTTCTCATTCTTGACGGCGACGCCCACGCGGTCGGCATCGGGGTCGGTGGCCAGCACGAGGTCGGCGTTGATCTCTTGGGCCTTCTTCACGGCCAATGCCATGGCGGCAGGCTCTTCGGGGTTGGGTGATTTCACCGTCGGGAAGTCGCCGTCGACCACCATCTGCTCCTCAACGCAGTAGACGTTTTCGAAGCCTTTGCGACGCAGGATCTCGGGGACCAGGCGACGGCCAGTGCCGTGGATGGGGGTGTAGACGATCTTTAAGTCTTTGTGCTTCTTGATGAGATCCAAGGAAAGCGACAGACCAAATACCTTATTTAAATAAATGTCGTCGAAGTCTTCGCCTAAAACGGTGATGAGCTCGGGGTTGCGCTTGAAGTTGACCATCGAGGGGTCGAGGATCTTCTCCACTTCGGCGATGACGTTCTTGTCGTGGGGGCTGACGAGCTGTCCGCCGTCGTTCCAATAGGCTTTGTAGCCGTTGTATTCCTTGGGGTTGTGCGAGGCGGTGACCATCACGCCGGCATGGCAGTGCAGTTCACGCACCGCGAACGAGAGCTCAGGGGTGGGGCGGAGGCAGTCGAAGATGAACACTTTGATGCCGTTGGCCGACATCACATCGGCGGTGATGTTGGCAAACGCCGGGCTGTTGTTGCGGCAGTCGTAGGCGATGGCCACGCGCAGCTCTTTCTCATTGGGGTTCATCAGCTTGATGTAGTTGGCGAAGCCCTGGGTAGCCATGGCCACAGTGTAGATGTTCATGCGGTTGGTGCCGACGCCCATGATGCCACGTAATCCGCCGGTGCCGAACTCGAGATTCCGATAGAAACTCTCGGTGAGTTCATTCGGGTCGTTGTCGATGAGATACTGGACCTTCTTACGGGTCTCTTCGTCGTATTGGTCGGTGAGCCACGATTTTGCTCTTTCGATGATTTGAGAGTTGATAGTACTCATATATATTTATACTATTTTAATAATGAATGTTTATTGTATTTCCTTTTCTATCAATGTAATATCCAGAATGGCCTAGTCCTACCATCGCAAGACCATTTAGAAACCTTAAATCAACATTATCATATTCTGGGACGATAACAATGTTTCCTGTCTTGTCAATAAACCCAAACTTTTCTTCCCCCCTCTTGTTAAAACTTATAGCAGCGAGTCCTTCTGAAAAACGATATGCCACTTCAAATTGAGGACTAATAACCCAGTTTCCGTCTCTATCAATATAACCACATTTATCATCGTAATTAATCCTTACTTCTGCTAATCCCTCAGAAAAATCATCTGCATCTTCAAATTGAGGAGGTATGATGACTTTTCCAGTGTTATCAATAAACCCCCACTTTATGTCTAAAAAACCTCCTATTCCAATACGAGCACGACCTTCATTAAAACGGCAATTTGCATCACATTGAATGGTAATGACCATTTTACCAGTTTTATCAATATAACCTTTTTGCTTGTCAAGTTCAACCGCAGCTAATCCTTCTGAAAAAATATCCGCTTTATCAAAAAGTGGTTCTATTACGATTTTTCCAGATTTGTCAATATAACCATATTTCATATTATCTTCATCACCAATGCCGATGAGAGCTAAACCTTCAGAAAAAGAGAATGCAAAATCAAATTGTGGATTGATGACATAGTTACCTGACATATTGATGAACCCGTATTTTTTAATTGAATCGTTCTCAATCATAACGCAAGCAAGACCTTCGGAAAATTCTTCAACATGGTCGAATAAAGGTTTGATAACTATACTACCATTCTTGTCAATGAATCCCCATTTGCCATTTCTCCAATCGCCAATCTTGATTGCACAAAGATCTTCTGAAAAACGACTTGAATGGATTAAATCAAACTTTGGCTCGATGACAATTTTTCCTGTTTCGTTAATGAATCCATATTTGCCATTGATGCTTGCAGGGAAGAGAACTTGTCCGTTACTGTTACAAGAAGTAAATGCCATCACTATGGACAGCAGCAAAAAGATGGTATGATTACTTGTTTTCATTTGATTTTTTTTGTTTAACTATTGATTTCTAATATACACTTTACCAAACTCTCCCTCCAGAAAGGTATCTTCATGTCCGCATATTCCTTTATCTTGCTCAAATCCAACACACTATATGCTGGTCGCTTAGCCTTGGTGGGATATTGGTCGGTGGTGATGGGGTTCACCTTGCAGGTCTTCCCGCCGAGTTCCATGATGGCGCAGGCGAAGTCGTACCAGGTGATGTTGCCTTCGTTGGTGAAGTGGAAGGTCTCGTGGACGGGCTCTTCCCCGTTCCTGTTGAGCAGCGCCACAAGGGCTGCGGCAAGGTCATGGGCCCAGGTGGGACAGCCGCGCTGGTCGTTCACCACGTTGATCTCATCTTTGGTGTCGCCCAGCATGAGCATGGTTTTCACGAAGTTCTTTCCCGTGGTGGAGTAGAGCCATGCGGTGCGCACAATCATGTATTTGCAGTCGCTTTCGCGGATGAGGCGTTCTCCTTCGGCTTTGGTGCTGCCGTAGACGGATTGCGGGTTGACGGGATCATCCACTTGGTAGGGAGAGGTGCCATTGCCGTCGAAGACGTAGTCGGTGGAGATCTGGATCAGCAATGCGTTGTGTTTCAGGCAGGTCTTGGCCAGAATCTGGGGCGCCAGGGTGTTGACGCGTGCCGCTATCTCCGGCTCGTCCTCAGCCTTGTCGACGGCGGTGTAGGCGGCGCAGTTAATGCAAACCCCGATGCGGTGTTCGCTGAAACAGCGTTCCACTGCGTCGGGGTCAGTGATGTCGAGCGTGTCGACGTCGGTGAAAAACCATTGGTGTTCATGGCTGCAGACGGCAAGTTTCTCTAACTCCCTGCCGAGTTGCCCGTAGCCTCCTGTCACCAAAATGTTCATAGACCAGAGTTATTCGTCTTTGAATGATCTTTGGGCGTTGGTCTGGAACAATTGTTTCTTAACATTCTCGAACTGGTACGACATACGGGTCCACTGGTCCACTTCCTTCTTGATGCCCAAAACGTGTTTTGTCGTGACCTTGAGGCTGTCGTCGAGGTTGTGGTGTACCGACCTGGAGATGCCCACGAAGAACGGACGTTGCGAGAGGCTGCTGATGGTGATGGCTTTCTCGATGGTACGGCCAAACCAGGCGATATGGGTGTAGTCGTTCTCGTCGAGGGTCTTGGTGCCCAGAATGCCGCCGCTGTCGACGCCGATGCCGAAGTTGATATGGGCTAGCTTCTCAATGGACTCTCTGAGGTCGATGTTGATCAGGTTGGCGATCTTGATGGCGGTATCCACCACGTAGGTCTCGTCGAACTGATGCTTGGGATAGATCAGGAGAAAGCTCTTGGGTGAGTAGCAGCTAAAATGGCCTCCGGTGGCTTTGCAGACCTCTTGCAGGATGTGATAGTAGATCTTGTACATCCTTGCGGCGAGACGTTTTCCGGTCCTCAGCATGAAGTCGATGTTCTTGACCTCGAAATAGATCACGGTGGCATCCATGACGATGCCAGTGCAGTCCTGATTCAGTGACTCCATGAAGTTGAAATCGCTGGTTTTGGTATAGTCGAACTCTACTTCACCCAGCTGATTGACCTTTTCGGCGACGTTCTGAATAATGTCCATGACTTAAAAAAAATTTTATTCCATGTTAGTGTAAACGGCTTGGATGTCTTCGTCCTCGTCGAGTTTGTCGAGGAACTTCTCGATGTCCACCATCTGTTCATCGGTGAAGCTGACGGTGCTGTTGGGGAAGCGTTGCAAGGTGGCTTTCACGATGTTGATCTTGCGCTCCTCGAGGGCGTCGTGCATGGTGCCGTAGTCGGTCCAGGCGGTGTAGACGGTGGTCGTGGTGGTGCCTTCTTCCTCGTCGGTCTCGGTGACAATCTCATCCAGACCGTAGTCGATGAGTTCGAGCTCCAGCTCGTCTTTGTCCATGCCGGCGGGCATCTCGATCTCGAAGACGGCCTTGCGGGTGAACATGAACTCAAGCGAGCCCATGGGGAGGAAGGAGCCTCCGCACTTGTTGAAGTACGACTTCACGTTGGCCACAGTGCGGGTGGTGTTGTCGGTGGCGCAGTCCAGCATGCATTGGATGCCGTGGGGGCCTTTGCCTTCGTAGGTCACCTCGACGAGGTTGGCGGCGTCCTTGTCGGAAGCACGCTTGATGGCGGCGTCGATGTTGTCCTTGGGCATGTTTTCAGCCTTGGCGTTCAGGATGGCCTGGCGCAGCTTGGGGTTCATATCCGGATCGGGACCGCCTTCCTTGGCAGCGATAGTGATTAACTTTCCGAGTTTAGGGAACACTCTTGACATGTGGCCCCATCTTTTCATCTTTGCCGCTTTGCGGTATTCAAATGCTCTTCCCATATTGTGTAATTGTTATGTTTTAATATTGAGTGTGCAAAGTTAATAAAATTTGTTTTATTTTCGCAAATGAAATGTGAAAACATGAAAATACTTGTTATCACCGAGCATGATGACTGCTGTGGGCCGATGGCGGCGGCTTTTCTCCGTGATTATTCGGAGAGGGTGGAGGTGGTGTCGGCCGGGAGGCATCCATCGCAAGCCCTGCCGAAGATCCTTGTGGCGGTGATGCACGAGTGTCTGATTGATCTGGCAGGATATGTGCCTCAAGATTTAGCGACGGTGAATGTGTCGGCCTTCGATGCTGTGTATGAATGTCCCGATGAGCCTTGTCCGGATGATGTTCAGGCCTGTCGCGATCTCCGTGATTTCATCAAGAACGAATCGTTCTTGTTCTATCGTGGGCTTCGCTCCTCGCAATGACGTAAAAAAAAGCCGCTCGTAAAAGCGGCTTTTTTATGCGATTCAGAAGAGTCTGTCTCTTAGGCTTCGGCGTTCTCAGCGGGAGCTTCAGCGACGGGAGCTTCTTCAGCGGCGGCCTCTTCGGCGGGAGCCTCAGCGGCGGCAGCGGCAGCTTCCTCAGCCTTCTTGGCTTCAAGCTCGGCGAGTCTCTTCTTAGCGAGTTCTTCAGCGCGGGCTTCATTGACTTTCTTCTCGGCTTCCAGACGGGTCTTCTTCTCGCCTCTGACCTTCTCTTCCTTGGTCTTGGCGACTTCGGCCATCTTGGCTTCCTTTTCCTTCATCCAGTTCTGGAACTTGACTTCGGCTTGCTCCTCGGTCATGGCGCCTTTCTTCACGCCCTGGAGGAGGTGGTACTTCAGCATCACGCCCTTCTTGGAGAGCAGCGAACGCACAGTGTCAGTCGGGACAGCACCAACGCTGTACCAATACAAGGCGCGGTCGAACTTCAGGTTGATCTGAGCAGGCTCAGTCAAGGGGTTGTAGGTACCGATCTTTTCAATGAATTTACCGTCACGCGGTGAACGGCCATCAGCAATTACAATGTGATAGAAAGGCTGACCCTTCTTACCATGTCTTTGCAATCTGATTTTTGCTGGCATAATTTAATGTTTTAAGTTGATTATGAATGAATTAACTAAAACCTACCCGAGGTTTCGGCGGCAAAAGTACAACTTTTTCCTGAACTGGCAATGAAAAGACGAAAAAAAACTATTTTTGCACCCCGAATATGAAAGCAAAAAAAGGATTGCATTGGGGTTACCTTGCGGGCATCGTTTCCGGCATCACCTACGGAATGAACCCGTTGTTCGGCAAGCCGGTACTCAACAAGGGACTGGATGTCAATTCTTTGCTGTTCTACCGTTATGGCGTGGCCACCTTGCTGATGTTGGCTTTCATGCTTGTCGCGAAGAAGCAGATTCGCATCAGCTGGAAACAGTTTGGGCTGACGGCCATTTTGGGCATCCTCTTTACCGGATGTAGCATCACCTTGTTCGAAGCGTATCAGTTCATCGACACGGGCATCGCCACGAGTATCCTATATGTTTATCCCATCATGGTGGCGCTTATCATGATGATCTTCGGGCAGTTCCCGAGTTGGAAGACCTGGATCTCCATCTTTGCCGGTGTCGTTGGCGCTGTGCTGCTTTCCGTGAAGGCCGAGGGCGGTTTCATCGATTGGAGGGGCATCGTGCTGGTGGTGGCTTCGGGCTTATGCTATACGTTGTTTATCGTGATCGTCAATATTAGCAAGCAGGTGAAGGCCATTCCCAACCTCACCTTGACGTTTTACTGTTTCTTCATCGGCTCGTTGATGCTGTTTGCGTTGTCGGGTTTCGGCATACGGTTAAACCCTGTGCCCAACGATGTTTGGAGTTGGCTGGATGTGCTGGGGTTGGCGGTGCTGCCGACGGCCGTTGCTACGATCACTTTGGCGGCGTCGAGCAAGGCGGTAGGAGCCACCAAGACCTCCATACTCGGTATATTGGAGCCCCTGACCGCCATTGCCATCGGCACCATGGTCTTCGAAGAGAAATTCACACTTACCGTTGCCATCGGTGTGGCCTTGATCCTGTTCGCGATATTGTTTATGATTCTAACGGAAAAGAAATAATTGTTTTGCCATGAAAAAAGTCCGTATCACTGCTGTCCGCCAGACCGTCTATCCCGACCTGATGGCTCGTTATGAAAACCCTATCGAGCACACCTGCGATGTGAGGGAAGGGGATGAGTGGATCTCCGTCGATGGCAAGTGTCCCGAGGGCATGTGTCCTTCGGCTTGGGAGTCGATGCGTCCTTTCGTGGAGGCTTTGGCCCGCGGTGAGGGCAACTTCTACGATGGCTGGATGCAGAATCCGATGAGCGCGATGATCAGCTGCAACGACGGTTTCAGGCCGTTTAGCTTTTATATTGAAGTGGTGGAATAAATTATTTCGTTTTAACGCTTATTTTCTTGGCCTTTCCTTTTGACTGGTTGGTCTTGCTGGAGTTGTTGGTGATCGTCTTCTTCTCTTTGTTGCTCTCTGGAGAGATCACTTTTTTGCCGGAAGTGTTGGTGTTGTTGCTGTAGTGGTTTTCGATGTCGCTCATGGGGATGTCGAACTTCTTAGCACCCTCCTCGATATTGAATGACTTCACCTGTACCACACCATTCTTACCCGTGATGCTTCGCTGACCAGGCTGCAACTTCGTTACCTTTCCAGTCTTTTTACTCTTTACACTTACAGCGCCTGCCATCAGCCAGATTCGAGATTCCTTACCTGTTTCTTCAAAAGCAACGATAGTTCCTTCGATGCCACATACACATTGGGACATCTCGACTTCGAGGGTTTTCCCCTCGGCCATCTTTTTAATATTTGACCACATAGTGCCTAGTATCATCGCTATTTTAGAAGTCTTTTCTTCTTTGGTATAGATAATCAATATCGATTCTGGCTTAATGACGTACGTGCTCATATCTTCCAATCCCAAAATGGCCCCAGATTCCTCCTCGGTCTTGATGCGGTCGCATTCGTAGATCTCTGTGTCGAGGTCCACGAACTCGTAGGAATCGTCTTCCTCGCAATTGGGGCGTATCTTCACTTCTCCGTAGAAGTCGTTGAAACGGATATGGCTGTCTATCCTCTGGTTGCAATTGCAAACTACTTCTTCTACTTCGGGTTTTGGTTCTTCCTTTGACTCGGGTTTTGGCTCTGGCTTCGGCTGTGGTTTTGGCTCGGGTTTTGGTTCGGGCTTCGGCTCAGGTTTTGGGGCGGGCTTGCCTTTAACGACCTGAAAGTTGACACTGATCAACAAAGGAAGTTTGGTATTTGTGGTATAATCTGCTGAAATGTTTACGCTTCCTGCTTCTTCGGGAACGGTATAGGAAAACGAAACCGACCTACCTTTTTCCTGTTTGAAGAACAGACTTTTACCTTCAATCCTGTTTTTGGAGGTGTTCGCTGAGATTGAGGCGTTCACCTTACAGGGGCTTTTGTCGTAAGCTTCTTTGCCGGAGCCTTCCGCGTGGAAGGTGATGGTGGTGCCAGGCGTCACCTCGCAGGTGATGCCGCGTTGCCAACCGGGATGGGAGTCTCCTTGGTTGATGACGGTTCCGCCCGAGATGCTGTAGGTCATCGTGGCGCCGTTGCCTTCCAACTTGCCGCTGGTCTGCGCGTTTGTCACTATCACCGTCATCATCAGGGTGGCGATCAGTAGGTATAGCTTTTTCATGGTGGATAGTTTTTTTGTTTGGTTGCAAAGATAATAAAAATCATTTAATTATGCCTGATGGGTTTTTATATGGAGGTGATTTATTAGGCGAGGGCAACACGCATTTTTTGCGTGTTGTAGTTGGTGACAAAGGACAGGATTTGTATTGGAGGCAACCCCGAGAATAATGGAATGGATTAAAAATGTCTTATCATGATGAACACCCAACCACTTTTCACCTGCTTCATTTAAGCACCTCATCGACACCACATTTTCCGAAAAAACCTACACCGATGTTGCCTGGGATATCCTTCCAGATGACGAGCGTGCCGAACTGATGAGCATAATTGACCAAGAAAAGGACGATATTCGCAGTTTAATGGCCGAGCGAGCCAAAGTTCGTGAGAATTGGTAGTCTATTCTGTTATTACCGATGATGGATTCAATACTCATTGTGTTACTTATTATGAATTAAGATATGCAAAGTTGCGTTTTTAACTCATATAATCTCAATTAGATTAGACTTTATTTCTCAAGTCTGGAGTGAAAAAAAGCTACGAAAACGCTTGACAATTAAAAATATTGTTGTATTTTTGCATCGACCATTCTCACCACGCGAGCTGAAAAGCAGCGTACCAGGGTGAGACTTTTTTTATTATAGTCGAGGTACAAATAGGCCATGTAATATTTATTTGCCTATGGAAAACTATAATAAGATTGCACTCGACACGCCCGACTTACTTTCCATGCTGAAACAGCGTGGCCTTCAAGTCACTGACGAACAGGAGGCTCTTCGCACTCTTTCATCGGTCAGTTATTTCCGTATTGCCTGTTATTTCCGTCCCATGGAAATTGATAAGCAGACTCATGAATTCCGAAAAGGCGCTACATTAGACCAAGCTTTGGCGCTCTATAAGTTCGACACCACTTTGCGTGATATGGTATTTGGTGCCACACGACAAATTGAGGTGGCACTTCGTTCCCGAGTCAACCATCATTTTTCACGCAGCCACACGCCATTTTGGTTTACGCAAGTGGATATGGCTACCGACGGCCATCTTTTTGCTGAACATCTAAGCAGTGTTGATCGTGAATTGCATAGGAGTAAAGAGGAGTTTATCAAAGAACATTTCGATCGGTACGATAGGCCGTCTTTCCCTCCGGCTTGGAAAACACTCGAAACTGTGTCGTTTGGAACGTTATCGAAGCTTTACCAGAATTTCTATGATAAAGCCAACAAAAAATCTGTGGCTGAAGATTTTGGGCTTCCTCAGCATGAATTCTTGAATAGTTGGATGGAAAGCTTGACATCGCTTAGGAATTTCTGTGCCCATCATTCGCGCATTTGGAACCGCCGTTATGCAGTGAAGCCACAAATGCCGAGAACATTGGCCGGTCACAAGTGGTTAACCGACTTCTCGTTCCCTCCAGACAAAATCTATCCCCAACTTTGCTGCATTGCCTATCTGCTCAATGCCATTGATGCGCAAAACACCTTTTCGAAAGACCTAAAACGGCTTTTGAAGAAGTATCCTTCGGTAGATGCCGCAGCAATGGGATTCCCGAAAGGATGGAAGAAGGAACCTCTTTGGAAATAAGAACTCGTTTTTAAACTGTAAACAACTCGTTGATCTTATCTTCCCTGATGATTTTCGGTGCCGACTTTCCCGCAAGCACCAACACCTTCTTGCCATTGCGGTAAATATGCAGCTGTCGTGAGCGAACCACAGCTGTCAGTTCTGGGTCATCTTGTATCGCCATCCAAAGTTGATGGTATTCGCCATTCTCCTCAAACAGCTTCCTTTGCAGGTGCGAACACATATTGGTGGTGTCAATGGTCATTGTTTATCTCCTCCATGCTCCAATGATTTCACCGACATAAACGGTGTGGATGCCGGCATCAAAGCCGTCATACCACTTTTTAGGCGTATCGTTGCGGAAGTCCTGCTCTGTTTGGTGCCAAACCGACATGGTTTCGCATTCAATGACTAAGTTGGCTTCCTCGTAATAGGGGGTGCCGTGTTCGGTGTAGGCCACATGGAGGCCGAGGGCCGCGGCTTTGTCGCCGTCACGTCCGCTGTTACGGCCCATATACACCCAGATGTCGGGGTCGTCGAACTGCATGATGGTGAATCGCGGATACTTTTCCATAAACTTCCACGTGTAGCGGCCCGGCGCCACATACACCGTCACCGCCGGACGGTCGTGACCCAAATAGTTGCCGATGCCGCCCCAACCGATGGTCATGGCGTTGCTGCGTGTGGTGTCGCCACTGCATAGGATGAGGTTCTCGGTAAACCAAGTGAATCCGTTCTTTTCAAATTCCTTTTGAACATCAAAGGCGGTCAATTCTTTATTCTCTTTATTCATGGTTGATTGTTCTGGTTCCTGTTGGTTGCAGCCCGTGGCAAGCAAAAGGGTGAGGGCTGCAAAGATGAGTTGTTGTTTCATATCGTTATGTTATAGTCTTTTAGGAGTTATTCAACCCACCGATTACTCAGCGTCTCAAACACTACCGGAATGACAGCCGGGCCATTGTTGCTCAAGCCGATCCTAACCATAATTAGGTTTTTATAAGGGTTGACGTAAAGAACCTGATTACAAATGCCTAGTGCGTAAAAGCCCGGATACTGTCCCGTTCTAAAGTTTTCATACCGAACGTCATACCAACTGTAATGATAGCACAACTTGGGATTAAAATCGGTAGTCAGGTGTATCCATTCCTCGCTGACGATGCGTTTTCCGTCCCATACGCCATTGTTCAGATAGAGGCGGCCGATTTTTGCCAGGTCTTTCAGGGTGCAGGTGATGCCGCCAAAGGCGTGGGCGACATGGTGCTTGCGGCTGTCGATATTGATCAGTGCCACTGACTCCATCTGGAGCGGTTTCCACACCTTTTCACTGAGATAATCGGCATAGTGAATGCCTGTGGCTCGCTCAATGACTACACCGAGGATGGCTGTGGTCATACTCTCATAGCGGAACTCGGTGCCAGGCTCGCAGCGGAATTTCAGTCCTTTGATTTGCCTCATGATGTTGTGACCATAGTTCAATCTTGCGATGGCGTTGACCGTTTTCAACTCCTTGATATTGAACTCATATTCGTCATCGAAGTCCAGCCCGCTCTCCATATTCAGCAGATGGCGGATGGTGAGGCGTTCCCACTTTGGGTCCTTCCTTTTCAGTTCGGGCAGGTATTTGGTGACTGGGTCGTCGATGCTTTTGATATACCCCTCGTCAACGGCGATGCCGCATAGCAGTGATGTGATGGATTTGGATACGGAGAAGACGGTGGCCAGTCGGTCGGCCGAAAAGTCGCCCCAATACTTCTCGTAAACGATGCTGTCGTTGTGGATAATCATCACCCCCTGCGTTCTGCTGGCATCTTTGATTGCCTCTTCAAAGGTCATATTGACGCATCTCGGTGCCTCATTGTAGAAATGCAGCGTGTCAAGCCAGTAGGGCCTATTCATAGCGACAGGAAACTGAAACGATTGATCGCCTTTAGCAATGGTGTCGTGTTCGCAATGCTCAAAGCTGAAGATATTCGGTCCGTCCAGTCCATCGGCCCGATAACCTCTGATGATGGCACAAGAAGACAGATATAGTGCGCAGAGGGCGAATACGACAGTCTTGAAGAAGATTTTGGTTTTTTTCATTATTAAGGCTTTTGCTTGAAATAGTTCACATCGTCGTATTCCGGATTTTGGAATTCTTTGACGGCGTAGGAGCAGACGGCATGGATAAGGATTCCGTTATCGCGGGCGTAATTGACAGTGGCGTCAAGCAATGCCTTGGCTACGCCATGTCCACGGTATTCTGGGCTCACCACGGTATGCATCAGGCCGAGAATGTTGGGCTCAAACCAGTCGTAGGAGATATAGCCGATTCTTTGGCCGTCCTCTTGGGCGATGAATAAACCGTTTTTGGCGCTGTTTTTATGAACGATCTCCATTGCCTCGTTATTTGTTCAGTTTGTAGGTCAGGGCACCTGAAGGACAAGCCTCAATGGTTGCTGCCAAATGATGGTCAAATCGTCGGTTTTGTATTCTTTTATCATGGCTTATAATGTTTTGATTGTTTGTCTTAGATCCATTCAAAGTTTTCCTTTCCGGCACCAATCTCGAAATGGCATTTTGCGATGCCAAGGTCGATGGGAGCGTAGCCGTTGAGCAGCGTGAAACGAGTGCGTGCCTCCGCCTTGTTGTCGTCATGGAGGATGAACACGAACTTCTGCTGGTTAATGGCTGTGGGGGCAAGCAATGCTGCCTCCATGCCATGGGTGAACCAGTCGGGGAGAGGGCTGCTTTTTTCAGCGGTCCGCTTGTCTTCAGTGACATCCGCGATGGTTTTCCGTTGAGGATGTTGTCTTCCCTGGTTTTCACCATAGCCGAGCGATACCACGCAAACGAGCTTTTCGTCGGGAAGTACCTCGTACTGGTCGGGCTGCTTGCGGAATGACATCGCCACCCAACAGGTGTTCAGCCCGAGACATTGCGCCAACAGCACCACTTTCTCGCCGTAATAGCCGAGGTTGATATCGTCGCCTTTCTTGCCAATCATGGCAATGTAGTTGCGCACGCCGCGGAATTTGCTGTAATGGGCGATGCCGCTGGCGAAAGCCTTTGGCTCGTTGGTGACCAACTGAATGTGAAGGCTTCCTTCGCGGTTGCATTCGTCGATGAGGTCTTGCAGTTGCTGGATCTTTTCTGCCTCAATGGGTTTTTCGAGGTATTGCCGCACGCTGTGTCGGGTGCGGATGGCTTCTTCGAGGGTCATTTTTGGGATATTTTAATTCGTCATTGCTTTTTTATATTCTTTCCAAGCTTTTTGGACATCCTCGGCACCAAAATCACCGTTGAAAAATTCCACTTGGACATCCTCCTTAAAAGGAGACCAGTTGCCGCAAACCATCCCGTCGTGGGTGATGATGGGCTGAAAGATGCCACTATTGTTGTGGGCGTGGTGACGGTGTTCGGGAGGCAACACAATGTCGCGACTCTTATAGCCGATCAGATATTCGTCGTATGGGGGAATCAAGTGGAACTTGTCTTTTCGGAACCCCCGTGTGCGGCAATCGTCGGTCAGGTAGAAATCGCGACCTCTCCACCGCTCAGTATGGATGGCGTTGCCCAAGAGTTCGATGCCTTTGCGGCAGTCGCTGATGTTCAGTCCTGACCACCAGACAAAATCTTCCAGCGTGGCTGGTTGTCGGCTTTGGAAATACTTCTGGGTGAAGCGCTTCAAGGCTTCGTCACGATCCGTTTGCCCTTTGGACTTTACCTTGCTGGCTGTGAGAGCGTATGAGGCTTTCATGGGGAGAAGATCGCCACTGCACAGCGTTCCTGAGAGCTCGGCCATGCGGATGTGATAAGACAGTCGATGTTCGTCCATGTGGATGTCTTTCTCAGCCAGTGCTTGAACGAAATCCTCCTTGGTGACGCTCCTTTTATCAGCTGCCGTTTGAGCCAATAACTCGCGGATGCGCATCAGTTCATCGTCAGGGATGCTGATTTTATTGCTGCTCATCCAGCCTTTGGTCACGGCGATGGCTTTGGCTGCACAAAGCCCGAGCATCGACCAATAGTCCTCGGCAGTCACCAGTTGCCAGGTCCCTCGCATCAGGTGCAGACGGATGATGCGCCCATCGTCGAAGGCCTTTTTAAAAGCCTTAGCGGACGGCTTTTTGGTACGCATTGCCACGGCCCATCGCATCAGGCGATACTCTTGAGCTTGAATGGCGCCCAAATGGCTGACCACTTCGGCGGGATCGCTGAACTGAGGTGCGACCAATTGTTGGTTGAGCAAACGGATGGCGACGGGATTCATCTTATTTTGCCGGTTCCCATTTGCAGCGGACGGGCGACACGATGGCGCCTTCTTTCTTCAGTGCGTCAAAGGCCTTGTCCACCACCTTACGGTCGAGACCGGTTACTTC
>JAFPWT010000004.1 GCA_017394865.1 Bacteroidales bacterium | reverse complement strand
GGAATAGCCATTCAACAAGGCAGCAAGAGCGGCTTTGTCGTATTGCTTTTTATCGGCGAAATAGGTCGAAGCCTCGCTAAGGCCGGGAATGAACAAGGCTGTGTCGACCTCCAACTCCAGGCTTCCGTCGCCATAAACAGCTTGCGCCTGTTCAAAGGCTGCCGCAATGCGTTCCGATTCACGGGGATAACGCTCGCAAGCCGCAAAGAATAACGACAATAACAACAATGATAATATGGAGTAACCTTTAAACGTCCGAATGCCAATGGGGAAATACATATCGTCTGGGTTTTCACCAGCAAATTTAATCGTTTTTTCCATTATGAGTCAAGTTTTATGATGTCACATTTTTTCGTGGGTGGTTCATTTTTTTCTTTTTTTTTGGAGATAAAAGTTTTTTTTTACTACTTTTGACACCTTATATAATATTAGAAAGTATAACTCTATCTGCTTATGAAAAAAATAACGCTTACCCTATTATTAACAGCGTTGGTAATCAGTAATTTAACTGCCAATCCTGTAGATCAGGCCACAGCACGGAAGGTGGGTGTGGGCTTCGCCCAAAGTACGCTTCCCGCCACGAGAATGACCGATCAGGTGGACCTCGTTAAGGCCACCGACGCTTATTTTGTGTTCAATATCGGGCAAACAGGCTTCGTGATCGTCTCCGCCGACGACAACTTCCGGCCCATTGTGGGTTATTCCAACGAGGGAGTGTTCCCCTTGGAGAATCCTTCACCTGAGATGATGTACTATCTCGACAACCTCAGCCAGGGACGGCAAGCTGCGATGCGTGCCAACATTGAGCCTGATGCGGAAGTGCAAGCGGAGTGGGCCGCTCTTCTGAATGGTGAGCGAATGGCTCCGCGCAACGACCTTCGCTCGGGATATCATCTGGTGCAGACCCGCTGGAATCAGAATTATCCTTACAACAAGTTCTGCCCCAGAACCCCTGCCGGAGCACTTCCTTATGCAGGATGCGTGGCTACAGCCATGTCGCAGGTGATGAATTACTGGAAATACCCCACCAACGGCTATGGGAACCACAGCTATACCTATGGCGAGTTTGGAGAGATCTCAGCCGACTTCTCCACCGCTACGTATGATTTCGACCATATGCTACTTGCTGTCGGCGAGCTGTCACCTGCGGAGGATTCCGACCCCATCGCCTTCTTCATGTACCATTGCGGCGTCGCCGTCGACATGATGTACGGCACCGATGGTAGTGGTGCTTACTCCGAAGACGTGCCTGAAGCTGTGATGAAATACTTCGGCTACACCAACCGCTGCCGTATCGTCTACCGCGATTCGTACTCCTTGAAAGGATTTCAGGACGTGTTGAAAGATCAGTTCGAGATGGGCTGGCCGTGCTACTATTCCGGTTCGGACACCGAAGGCGGCGGTGGTCATGCCTTCGTATGCGACGGCTACGATGAGAACGACCTGTTCCACTTCAACTGGGGCTGGAGCGGCTCAGGCGACGGCTTCTTTGCTATCGACGAGTTGAACGTCTCCGGTTACGCCTTCAACTCCGGTCAGGCTGCGATAACCAACTATGTCCCGTCAGAGGTATTCCTATATACCGCCAAAGCTCCTGAGCTCTTCACCGCCGAACCTTTGGGCGATGATGATTTCTCGGTGGCCCTGTCATGGATGAATCCAACACACACCCTAGACGGTCGTCCGCTGGAGAGCATCGACCAGGTCGTGGTGATGCGTGATGGCGAGGTGGTCTATTCCTACGACAATCCTGCTATGGGTGAGGCCATGTCGTTTGTCGACGTCGCCGGTCTGCCGATCTCGGTGGACTATTCGATCAACGTGATCTGCAATGGCTGCCGTGGCCGTAGGGCGTTTGTAAGAAGCGTCAACCTCGGGCCCTCGTGTCTGTGGACGGCACGCCTCAACGCCAGCCAGGAAACAGGCTGGAACGGTGGTGAAGTCGATGTGATCAACGCCTCGGGTTTTGTTGTGGCCAAGCTGGCCGCCGACCGTGGCGAACAAGAGTTTGAATTCGATGTCCCGCAAGGCCGCATCGCGTTCAACTGGGAAGCTCCAACTGACAGTATTGGTGTTGGTATCGAGATTTTCGACGCTGATGGCCAGACGGTGTTCGCTTATGAAGGCCCATCTACACTAATGCCCCAAGGACGCTTCTTCGAGATGGTCAACACCTGTGGCGGTGAAGGCGTCAAGGACACCCCGTCGAACCTGCGTGTAGCAATCGATGGAGAAGATGTCATCCTGCAATGGGATGGCATTGTAAATCCTGGCTATGGCTATAACATCTACCGCGACGATTTCTTCTATACCATGGTGCCTGGTGTCACTTCCTTCACCGATGCTGGAGCAGCAATGGGCATGCATAGTTATTTTGTTACCGCCTTCAAGGAAGAAGGTGAAAGCGACCCCACCAATACCGTTGATGCGGTGGAAGAGTCTCCTAAGGCTCCACGCGACATCGACTACGAGATTATGGCCAACGGCAAAGTGAAAATCATCTGGTCTGCCCCGGAACAAGCCGAAGGCCTGGTTGGATACCAAGTCTTCCGCAGAGCCTCAGGCGACAATTACCGCCGCGTGAAGAACTGCGGTCCCGAGACGACACACTATACCGACGGCGTCAAGTTGCCCGACGGTGACCGCTATTGCTATAAAGTAGTTGCTGCATACGAGCAGCGTGACTATGAAGAAACCTCGCCGGCACGTTCCCTACGTCATCCCGAACTGCATTACGTGAGAGTGAGCCGTACCCACATCCCTGAAAGTCTGACCCTTGAACCACAAGAAAGCCAGCTGCTGCTGCAGTGGGAAGCCCCCGTGCTTGCCGAGACCTACAACGTGTATTGCAACGGCGAGCAGATTGCCACAGGCCTCGAAGAGCCGACATTTACCGACACCATCAGGGGCGATGCCCTGATGTACCAGGTGACAGGCGTGCTCAATGGCGTGGAGTCAAGCCCGTCGAATAAGGCAGTCTACGGTAGCTATGCAGTGGATGAGAACTCCAACGTACAGATATCACTCTTCCCCAACCCCGCTAGAGATCGCGTGACCGTCAAAGCCGAAAACCTCCTCGAAATCGCAGTGTACGATGTGGCAGGCCGCCAAGTGTTGCGCCGAGCCGTCGAAGGCAACGAAGCCGTTGTCGATCTTACCGATCTGAACCAGGGCGTCTACTTCTTCCGTGTCAACACCGAACAAGGATGTCTGTTGCAAAAAGTCGTTTTGATGAAATAACCCTTAAGAACCAAGAATGCTATGAAAAAAATATTCTTCATCATATTGTTGATGGCCGCTTTTCTGGGAATGAAAGCCCAACAGCGTGAGCTTAACAAACAGAAACTCGACAGTGTGGTCGGATCGAACGACTTCGGCTGGACGCAGTGGAAGAAAGTCTTCACCTATTATGAGGAGGATTCGGTGATTTTGGACGAATCCTATCGTCTGGAAGATGGTGTTTGGAAACTTTCCGGGGGTAACACCTATCAATATTCCACTGACTTCAAACAACTTCAAGGCGCAATCACCTTGACTGTCAACGAAACGGGATTGACTCCGACCTCTTGGATTGATTACAATTATGACGACCTCGATCGTTTGACGCTTATCATGATCTATATGCCAGGGGACACTTCGTGGGTTGAAAACTCCAAATACGAATTCAACTATAACGCTGACGGCTTGCTCGACACCCTTCTGTTTTCCACCATCCGTAACGGAAACTGGAGAGAAAGCGAACAATCCATCTATTCTTACAACGAAGCCCAACAGTGTATCGGCATCCTCGCCCAACGCAAAGGCGGCTGGGGCCCGTTCGGCAACAACTGGATGGATTCATACCGCTATGAGTTCGAGTATGAGAACGGTGATCTCGTTGCAGAACTCTATTACGCCGGTGGCGGCGGTTGGTTCGGCGGCGGTGAGATGACGCTCGATAGTAAAAAAGAATATGAATTCGACGAAAAAAGGAACCTGCTGAGAAAGACGGTCAGCATCTATAACGGCGAAGACTGGATCCTGCGTGATGTGTATGAAAACCAATATGATCCCAGCGTGAATGCCTCCGCTGTGCTGGGTTTGGAACCGTTCTGGAATACCACTGTGCAAAATGGCATGGGTTACGCCGCAGGCGCCGCAATGCCGCTATATAGCAGATGGACCTCGTGTTCCATCACCTCCAGTGAACTCGACACGGAGTTTACGCTCTATTGCTCAGGCTTCACTGCTGTAGAAGAGCATCAGGAAGCAGGCATTCTAACCTATTCGCGTCAAGGTAACTTGGTCGTTGAGCTGGATCAACCCGCCAACGTTATGGTATACGACCTGCTCGGCCGTGTGGTGGCACAGAGAAATCAGGTTTCGAATTGTGAATTCAACCTGAATGCAGGGCTCTACATCGTTAGCAATGGCAGCGCTAGGGTGAAAGTGATTGTAAATTAATAATTAGATAAAATGAGCAGATTTTTTAAAATTTTCGCCATCGCCCTCCTGATAGGGATAGGCTCTGTGGCCTTCGCCCAGGAGAACAAAGAAGAGAAAAAGACCGTGTACCAGATCACGGAGACCGTCAACGTGCCGCATACCGCGGTCGATAACCAAGGCAGCTCAGGCACCTGCTGGTGCTTCGCTGGCATTGGCTTTGTGGAAGCTGAGATCCTCCGTATGTACGGCAAGGAGTTCAACCTCTCGGAGATGTTCGTCGTCCGTAACGCCTGGATGGAGAAAGTGTCCAAGTTCGTGCGCATGCATGGCAACAGCACCCTCAGCCAAGGTGGCGAGGTGTGCGACGTGCTGTATATGATCAACAAATACGGCATGATGCCTGAAGCCGACTACAGTGGCAAAGTGATCGGCGAAGAACGCCATATGCACAGCGAGATGAACGAGGTGATCAACGGTGTGGCCCGTGCCGTCATCAAAAACGGCAACAAGAAACTCTCTCCGGCCTATCCAAAAGCTCTGGAAGGAGTGCTCGACGCCTATCTCGGCGAAGTGCCAGAGGAATTCAAGGTGGATGGGAAAAAATATACTGCCAAGTCGTTTGCCGAGGCCTATCCGATCGACCCCGCCAACTACATTGAGATTTGCTCCTTCGCCAACGAGCCTTACTATAAGCCTTTCGTGGTGGAGATTCCCGATAACTGGACTTGGACCCCAGCCTATAACATGCCGCTCGATGAGATGATGCAGGCCGTTGACTACGCTTTAGAGCATGGCTATACCCTCGGCTGGGCGCAGGACGTGAGTAACCCAGGCTTCTCGCGCAAGGAAGGCGTCGGCATTGTGCCCGAAGACCCCAAAGATTCCAAACTCTGGGAAGAGATCGTCGCAGAGAAGCAGGTGACCGAAGAGGATCATCAGAAGGCATATGACAACTGGGATGTTGGCGACGACCATAGCATGTTGGTGGTGGGCATCGCCAAGGACCAGAATGGCAACAAATACTATAAGATCAAGAACTCATGGGGCTCCGCAGGCCCTTACGAAGGCTATTGGTATTGCTCGGAGCAGTACCTCCGCCAATACACCATCTTCTTCACGCTCCATAAGGATGCCCTTTCCAAGGCCATGAAGGGGAAATTGAAAATTTAACATTGAAAGCTTAACAAATCAACAAATCAACAAATCAACAAATCAACAACATGAAAATCAGACATTTTCTCGCTGCCGCCGCCGTGATGCTCAGCGTCGCCGCCGTGGCCCAACCACAACCCCCAATGTCCAAACCCGACGAAAAAGACGGCGAGGGCTTCAAGTTTGAAACCATTAAGGAACTCCCCATCACCTCTGTGAAAGACCAGAACCAGGCCGGTACCTGCTGGTGTTACTCTTCGCTGGCTTTCTTCGAGGCTGAGTTGCTCCGTATGGGCAAACCCGAATATGACTTCTCGGAGATGTATATCGTTTACAAGACCTACATCGACCGCGCCGAGGCAGCCATCCGTACCCATGGCGACGTCTCCTTCTCGCAAGGCGGCTCGTTTGGCGATGTCATCTATGCCATCAGACACTATGGCCTTATTCCCGATGAGCTGATGCCCGCCGGTGCCATGCACGGTGACTCCCTGTCGAACTTCACCGAGCTCTCCGCCGTCACCGATCCTTTTGTGGAAGGCGTCGTCAAGAGCCGTAAGATCCAGATGGACAAAGACGGCAACCCGCTGTGGAAGAAGGCTTTGGCCGGCATCTACGATGCTTACCTCGGCGTTCCTCCTACCGAGTTTACCTACAAAGGCAAGAAATATACGCCCATGAGCTACGCTGAATCCACCGGCCTCAACATGGACGACTATGTCAATCTGACTTCCTTCACCCACCATCCGTTCTACGAGACCTTCGCTATTGAAGTGCAGGACAACTGGCGCTGGGGACAAGCCTATAACCTGCCTATCGACGAGCTGATGCAGGTGATGGATAACGCCATCGACAAGGGATACCCGATTGCCTGGGGTTCCGACGTCAGCGAGAGTGGCTGGCTCCGTGGCAAGATGGCCGGTATCGCCGTGCTTCCCGACATCGAGGCGAAGAGCAAAGACCTCACAGGTAGCGATATGGCTCACTGGATGGGCTTGAGCGCCGCCGACCGTAAGAGAGAGGCCCAAAGCCAACCTACCCCGCAGAAATGGGTCACTCAAAAGGAACGCCAGATCGCTTACGACAACTATGAGACAGGCGACGACCACGGCATGTTGATCTATGGCACCGCCAAGGACCAGATCGGCAATGAATATTATATTGTGAAGAACAGCTGGGGCGATGCAGGCCAGTATCATGGCATTTGGTACGTCTCCAAGGCCTTCGCTCGCTATAAGACTTTGAATATCATTGTTCATAAGGATGCCCTGCCAAAGGACATTGCCAAGAAATTAGGAATCAAGTGATGAAAATAATGATTGTGCTTGCGAGTTTGCTGCCGCTGTTGAGCTGTCAGTCACCTTGGAAAGGCTTCGAGAACGACACCATCACCTATTTTTCTTTGAGCGAAGGAGGAGGGATGAATCGTCTCAGCGGCTTCGGCTATTATATTAAGGAGACCAAGGACGGCAAGGTGTATTTCCATTTCAACGAAGGGTTTCCCGACGAGAAGGAATTCACCATTGACGACCATTCGGTGTTCGATAGCCTGCAGCAGATCATCGCAAAGCACAAGATGTATACCTATCACGGCTACTATCAGCCTCCTTTCGACATCACCGATGGATCATCATGGAGCCTGTATGTGAAATACAAATCGGGCAACACCATCGATGCAGGTGGCTACATGCATGGTCCCCAAGGCTATGGCGAGGCGTTTCGCGAGATCAGGCAGTGCCTCGACCACTGGAAAGAACTGCCCGTGCCCGTCAACGAAGTGGTCAACTTCCTCTACGAGTACGGTCGCGAGCGTTATCTTTTCGAAAGGAAGGACGACCATGCAATATTGACGTACGACAATGAAGAAACTGGCGAACATCAGGTGCTCGAGCGTGAGCTTGACATGATGGAAAGCTTGCGCGTGTTTTTCAATGTTGAACGCCTAAAAATGGATCAAACCAGAGGGAAACTCGAAGAAGGATGTACCCCTTGGATGTTCGATATTACCTACAGCAATGGAGACCATTACCGCTATGAGAGCTACGACTGTGACTTCAAGTGCGGCTACACCCACATGCTTCAGGGCTTTGTCTCCAATTGGATGAAGGAAAAAGATGAAAGAAACCCTTATAATTACTACTAAACACTAATCACTTAAATTAATAACTATGAAAAAACTATCATTATTGATGGCCGCCCTGTTCATTATTGGGACAGTGGCTTTCGCACAGAAGCCTGGTCAGGAAACCGACCAATATGGCAACATAGTGGATAAGAAAGAATTGGAATCCACTGAACGTGATGGCATCCTCGTCTTCGAATCCAAAGACAAGGATTACAAATTCTGGTTTGACTCCAGGGTTCAGGTCGACTTTGGTCACTACTTTGGTGCTCAGGATTGGGCTGACCCGATTGGTGATGGTGCCAGCATCCGCCGTGCCCGTTTTGCCGTGAAGACCCAGATCACTCCCGAATGGTATGGTGAGGTCGATATGGAACTCGCCAATGGTTCGTTCGAACTGAAAGACGCTATCGTCCGCTACAATGGATTGAAGAACTTCCAGTTCAGCGTCGGTAGCCAGAAGCCCGACTTCTCATTGTCGCGTAACACCTCCTCGCGTTACCTCGAGTTCATGGAACGCCCGATGGTGGTCAACGCCTTTGCTCCCAGCCGTCACCTTGGTATCTTTGCCAAGTACTCCGACAAGCTCATCTTCGCCAGCGCCAGCGTGCTGTTCCAGGAGATTGAAGGTCAGGAGACGCGTGACTATGTGGAGGACAACAACAAGAGCTATGGCATGGACGAAGGCCTCTCCTATGTCGCCAAAGTTGTAGTCCGCCCGATTAACCTTGAGAACATCGGTATCCACGTCGGTGGTGCCATCATGTACGATCAGCCCAAGACCTCTGACGAAATGGGCGTGTATAACGGCACCCGTTTCAGCTGCCGCAACGCCACTAACATCAGCCGCAAGAAATACATTGACACTGATGACATCAAAAACACCGACCACAACCTCATTGCTACCGCCGAGCTGGCTGGTCACTATGACGGTCTCCGCATTGAAAGCGCCTGGATGTCAGACTGGACCTATATGGATCCCGAGAAGGTCGTCCTTGACAAGCCTTATCATTTCCAAGGCTGGTATGTCGAAGGTGGCTACCTCCTCTTCGGCGGCAAGCAGAGCTACGACGAGGCTGGTGCCAAGTTCAACCGCGTACGCACAGGTAAAAACTGGGGTGATGTGGAACTCGCCCTCAAGTATGAATTCCTCGATATGAATGACTATGAAGGCCGTGGCGCTCTTGCCATCTATGGTGGTTCTGCTGAACTCTATGGCGCTGCCCTCAATTTCTATCTGGGCAAGAACACCAAGATCGCCCTCAACTACCAGTATGTCAATAACGACCGTTATGCCAACGGCAAGGGCAAGCTCTACTGCGGTCTCGACGCCGAGGGCAACGCTACCAAGGACTTCACCCAAGTGGCAGCTCCCGATGGCGAAGCCGGTGTGAACTACCACATGCTGCTGGCTCGTTTCCAAGTTGCTTTCTAATCTAAAAATCGTCTAACCTTAAAATAGAGAATCATATGAAAAAGATAATGTTTGTGGCTTTGGCCCTCATCATTGGCCTTGCCTCCTGCGTCAAGGATAAGCAATATCCAGGTATTAAGATCACAGGTGTCTCGTATACCCCTACTCAAGTCACTGAAGAAGATGACGTCACAGTGACGGCAACCATCACCTCCTTCAAGGATTTCACCGCCAAGTTGTATTATGTCACCGACGCTGAACCTACTCCGGTAGCCATGACCGAAGCCGAAGGCCTCTATACCGCTGTCATCCCCGCCCAAGCTACTGGAACGGTTGTAAAATTCTGGATCGAAGCCGAAAACGACGAAGCCACTGAGAAATCCAGTGAGATGGAATACGAAGTGGGCGCCGTCATCATCGATTACAGTGGCCTCCGCCTCAATGAATTGAATGGTAACGACAAATTCATCGAGATTTACAATGCCGGTGCCGAAGCCGTCAATATGAATGGCGTGACCATCTACAAAGATACTGAGAAACTGACCTGGACGGGTAGCAGAGAAGTCAGCGTCGAACCTGGTGGCTATCTGCTGCTTTATAGCGAAGATGTTGCTGCTGATATTCTCAATAACGATCCCACCTTCGACACGGTGAATTACATCTTCCATAGCGGCCTCTCCGCCAAAAAGAACGTCCGTATCGAACTTAAGACCCCTGCCGGTGAGACCATCGATGACTTCAATCTGACTCAAATCGAACTGAACGGCGAACATTACGGCTATGCCAACAACGAAGCTCCTGCTTCCTACAGCCGCAATGCCGATGGCAACTGGTACTATGCCGATGCCACTCCGGGTGCTGTCAATGTCGACGGCGTGAACCCCGTCCTCGGCCTCGAAGGCGGTGTTATCCCAACCCCGATTCCGGTTCCCGAAGAGCCCGACTACACCAACCTCGTAATCAATGAACTGAACGGCGACACCAAGTTCATCGAATTCTACAACAAGGGTGACCAAGACCTTTCCATGGAAGGTATGTATATCACCAAAGATGCGGTGGAAGATGACATCAAATGGACTGGTGATGCTACTCATGTGGTTCCTGCTCATGGCTATCTGGTACTTTATAGCATTGATACACAAGCTGACCATCCGGAACTGGGTGAAAACATGTTCTTCAACAGTGGCCTTTCAGCAAAGAAATCAGTGCGTATCGCTCTCTACATGTCCGATGGTACTGAAAGAGATGTGTTTACGAGAGAAAGCTCGGCCGCTCCTGGCGAATGGGGCGCTTCCATGAGCAATGTGGCTCCCAAGTCGTATTCCCGTATTCCCGATGGCGGCGAATGGATGCTGGCCGACCCGACCCCGGGTGAAGCCAACCCCGATTCAGGTGATCCTATCCCACAAGAATAAACACAATTAGGAGCACCCCAAAGGGGTGCCCGCTTAATGACCGGGGGTAGCCGTCAGGCCACCCCCGGTATAAACAAGATATACAATGGCAAAAGAAGAAATGAAAATCGGCGAAGAGTCGAAGCCGAGATTTGAGTTCCGCTCCTTTGGACAGTGCTTCTGCGAGGCCCACAAACGCATGGCCCGCCTCTCCGCACCCGTTCCTGAGAAAGTTTGGGAACGCCTCAGCGATGAGATCTACATCATCTCCCGCAAGAATGACATCAACAACACCAAGATCCGCAATGGTAAGATGGACATCAAGACTTATGTCCAGACCATCGACGGCCTCGAGCAGTGGAACCCCCTCATGAAAGGCGAGTTCCCCATCAGCCGCGAAGTCCTCGAAAAGGAAGTGTTCCCCGCCTTCATGGTGGAGATGCCCAAGCTGGATAAGGACACCTATACCTATGACGAGTTCATCGCCATGGTGAAGGCCAACCCTGACCTGGCTGCTGTGCGCGTCCACAAACGCCGCTTCGGCTACATGGTCAACGATACCATCTGCGAGTTCGGTGAAGTACTCATCAACGGTGCCAAGGTGGTGACCATCAACTCTGAGTCGACCGAAATCGAAGACATCAAGAAGACCATTAAGGACGTAGGCCTCGAAGGTGTCGAAAATATCAACTATTTACAGGCAATCAAGCGCGTCATCGGCATGTCCGACAAACCGCTCGCAAACGAATAATGCACTATGGCACAGGAAATCGAAAAAAAATTTTTGGTAAAAGGTGATTTCAAGGCCGAGGCTTTCAAAGCTACGCGCATCACCCAAGGCTACCTCAGCAGTGTTCCGGAGCGTACTGTCCGCGTGCGTGTCAAGGGCGAAAAGGGATTCATCACCATCAAAGGCATCGGCAACGCCTCCGGCGCCGCCCGCTTCGAATGGGAGAAAGAGATCCCCGTTGAGGAAGTGCAAAGCCTGCTTGAGATCTGCGAACCGGGTGTGATCGACAAGACCCGCTATCTGGTCAAGAACACCGACGGTAAACACACTTGGGAAGTCGACGAGTTCTACGGCGACAACGACGGTCTCATTGTCGCCGAAGTGGAGCTCACCGATGAAAACGAACCCTTCGACAAGCCTGCTTGGCTCGGCGAAGAAGTCACAGGCGACCCCAAGTACTTCAATTCTATGCTGATGAAGAATCCGTATAAGAACTGGAAATAATCAAATGGTAGAGATGGTGCATTGCACCGTCTCTACATTTTAAAATTTGAATTATGGCCGCATTTGACCCCTTAGATATGAATAACTATAAGGTGGAAAAACTGCCAAAGATGCAGAAATCCTCCTTTGAGAAGTGGATGGCCCGTCTCGGCGTTCCGCTCGCTGTCATCGCTTTCGTGCTGATTAATTGGTTCAGTAACATTGGCTTTATCGAGAACATCCAAAAAGATGCTTTAACCGATAAAGCGGTGAAGCGTTATGAGCAAATTGAGAAGGAAAGTACCGAAGCAAAGCGCAAAGCCTTGGAAATCGACAAAACAGTTCAACTTTCCGAAGCACAACTGTCCGAGGTTAAAACGGAAACCCACAACCAGTTTGTTCGTATCAATTATGCGATGCTGGCTATCTTTGTGGCAGGTCTTATCTTGTGGATGACGGAAGCCATCCCCAACTATATCACCTCGCTGCTCATTATTTTCGGTACGGTGGTCTGTGGTATCACCTCGCAAAAGGATGCATTGGCGCAGTTAGGTCACCCAGTCATGTGGCTCAACATCCTATCCTTCGTTTTGGCCAGTATGTTGGTCAAGACCCAGTTCGCCAAACGAATGGCTCTGGCCTTCGTGATCAAGTTTGGCAAGAGCGCCAAAGGAGTGCTCTGGAGCTTCCTGGTGATCAACTTGGTGCTTTCGGCCTTCATCTCGGCCACCACGGTCAAGGCAGCGATCATGTTGCCTATCTTCATGACGGTTTGCGCCATCTACGGCGCTTCGGGTGACCACCGTAACAACTTCGGCCGTAACCTCGTGATCCAAAACCTGTTCCAAGTGAATGTTGGTGCCAACGCGTTCTATACCGGCAGCGGTGCTCACCTGTTGGCAATTTCATTGATTGCGGGCTTCGTGGGGAGTTGCGACTTCGGTTATGCCGATTGGCTCATGGCCTGCGGCCCGATGAGCGCCATCACCTTGGTGGTGGGTCTGCTGGCAGGCATGTATATCTTCTTCCCGATGAAGAAAGAAGAACAAAAGCCCCAGATTGAAGGTGGCTTGGAGCGCCTGAAGGATGAACTCAAAGCCATGGGCAAGATGAAAACGGAGGAATATAAAGCCGTTGCCATCTTCTTTATCGTACTCTTTTTGTGGGTTACCAAGGGCACTTTCCATAATATTGATGAGACTATCGTAGCCCTCCTCGGTGCCATCTTGGCCCTGCTGCCCGGCATCGGTGTGGTGAAATGGAACGATGTGGACATCCCTTGGCATCTCATGCTCTTCTCTGCTGGTGCCTATACCCTGGGTTCTGGCCTTAACGCCACGGACCTGCCTAACACCATGGTCAATGCTGGCTTCGACAGTCTGGGCATCACAGCCAATACCCCTTACTGGGTGCTCTACCTCATCCTCACCTTCCTGATGATGTACTCCGGTCTGGTGTTCCAAAGCAAGACCATCCGTACCATGGTGTTCGTGCCCATCGCCCTCGGCGTGGAAGCCCGCTTCCATTTCCCGGTGATGAGCCTCTCACTGCCAGTGGCGATGATGATCGAGCATTGCTATGTGTTGCCGTTCAACAGTAAGCCTGCGGCATTGCTTTACAATACCAATATGTATAGCCAAACCGATGCCTTCAAATACGGCATCACCATGATGACTTTCGCTTGGCTGTTGATTCTGGTATGGGGCGAGACGGTGCTCAAATGGATGGGGATTACGCCAGGCCTGTTCTTCTAATTGTTTATGCCATGATTGATATTCAAACAAAAATCCATGACCAGTTCTCCATCGAGTTCAAGGTGGGGTTCAGCGGCACCGAAGGCGTCAAAGTGGACCATTTTGACGTCAACTCTTGGATTTTTATTCCCAATGGGTTGAATATCAACAAACAAACCTATGTCAAAGACCGGTTTTATAGCGACATGAAGTCGAATGTGCGTCTGCTTACCCCGGCCTTTACGCTAAAACAGATGGTGGAAGGGGAGGAGGCCCCTATCTTTCACGTCAGGAAAGCACTGGAGATCGCTCTTGCCGAACCTACGCAGGAGCATCTCGATGAGTTTGAGTTCCAACTGAAACTATTCGCCTCCATTTTCAAGAGTTCCGTCCGCGATGCGTCAAAAACGATCATGACCCAAGCCGACGATCCGCAAACTTACGAACGCTGTACGGCGTATGCCGACGAGGTGATCCGCGTGCTTCAAGCATTCCGCAGTCTGCGTGATCAAGTGCCTTCTGATAATGAGGAGATGCTGACCAAAATCGGATTTGCTGATGAATTTATTAGTCATCAGGCTGACATCCGGACGATGAAAATCCTCAAAGCGATCGAGGGTGTCGACTCGCAGGAATTGAAAGCGGCCTTCAAGGTGCTGGCCGACCTACTAGTCGACGAAAAATCCTATAAGATCTCGAGAGGCTATAGCCATACCGTCATCGGCGATGAAGTCAACAACCGTAAGTTGCTCTACCGTCACAGCCTTCTGAAGAAATACATTGAAAGCGCCTTGTATTTGAAGGCGAACACCACTCAGGACGGCGTTGCGGTGAAGCAGATTTCGTTCAGCTTGGCTGCAGGATTAGCCATGATGGTCTCGCTGCTGGCCACCATGCCCTTCCAGAAATATTTGGGCAACTATCCCTCGCTCATCTTCGTCACGGTCATCTTGATCTATATGCTCAAAGACCGTATCAAGGAGTTGACCCGCTGGCTGTTTGCCTACCAACTGAAGGATAAATACTACGACAACAAGACCGTGGTGAGCATCAAAAACCGGCATGTGGGTTGGCTCAAGGAGGGCATGGACTTCATCACGGATGAAAAAGTTCCCGAAGAGGTGCTCAAGTTGCGGGCTCGAAATAAGTTGGAAGCCGACAATAAACTGCTGGAGGAGAAAATCATCCTCTATCGCAAACGCGTGGAGATCGACAACGCCGTGTTGCGTAACCAGTACAACTACGAGTTCAAAGGCATCAACGACATCATCCGCTACCATATTAATTATCTGACCAAGAAAATGGACAATCCGGAGTCGATGATTGATTGCCTCGATGAGCACCTTCAGGTACAGCCCATCAAGGCGGAGCGTGTGTATGCCCTGCATTTCGTGATGCAGTTCAAATGGGAAGACCAAGTGGAGTACAAGGTGTTTCACGTGATGGTTAACCGTAATGGTATCATAAGTATCAACTCATGAAGACAAACAAAAAAAACATCCTTGCCGAGATTCGGCGCTATGTCATCATTACCTTGGCCTTGCTGATGATGGCTTTTGGCTGGACGGCCTTTTTGATTCCCAATCATGTGTTGGGTGGCGGCGTGAGTGGTATCGCCACGCTGATTTTCTATGCCACCGGCCTCTCCACAGGTATCTCAGTGTTTGTTATCAATGGCATTTTGGTGTTGATTTCATTGAAGGTACTGGGCCCCTCGTTCGGCATCAAGACGGTGTATTCGATCATTGTGGCATCGTTGTTCATGTCGGTCTTGCAGCATTATTTGACCGAGCCGATGCTGTTGTATCAAGAGAATCCCCTTGCACCAGGAGCAATAAAGCCTTTCGTTGATGATAAATTTTTGGCAGCCCTGATTGGTGGCGCTTTGGCTGGAACGGCCATTGGCATCGCTTTTACTCAGGGTGGCAGTACCGGAGGCACCGATATTGTGGCTATGATGGTATGCAAATACCGTAACATCTCGCAAGGCAAGGTTATTCTGTTTTTGGATATCATCATTATTGCCAGTTCATATTTTGTGCTGAAGGATGACAAGATCCAATCGATCATTTACGGTTATGTGGTGATGGGTGTGTGCAGCTATTGCATTGATTTGGTGCTGACGGGTAACAAGCAGTCGGTGCAGGCCTTTATCTTTACTTCCGAGCCGGAGAAGGTGGCTGAGCGAATCTCCAACGAGATGCATCGTGGAGTCACCCTCATTAAAGGTACTGGTTGGTACACCAAGCACGAAGGTCCCATCCTGATGGTGGTTACTCATAAGCGCGAAGCCCAGCAGATCCTACGCATCGTGAAGGATGAGGACCCCGCAGCCTTCATGACGATGAACATGGTGATGGGCGCATACGGCAAAGGGTTTGAGATGATTAAGAATTGATATGGAAAAAAAAGAATTACGTGCCCAAATCAAGGCCTTAAAAAAGCAACACACCAAGGAACAGCTGTTAGCCCAATCCGAAGTGATTTTGTCCAAACTAGAACAACATCCCGATTTCATCAAGGCGGAGCGGGTCATGCTCTATAGCGCTCTGCCCGACGAGGTGCAGACCCAAGCGTTTTTGGAGAAATGGCATCTCAAGAAAACCATCATCCTCCCCACCGTGGTAGGCGACGACATCATCCCCGTGGAATATGGCAAGGATACCAGTTTTGCTGTGGGCGATTTCAATATTTTGGAGCCCCAAAATGAGCCTTACACCGGCGGTTTTGATCTTATCATCGTTCCTGGTGTGGCTTTTGATCGCAATGGCAACCGCATTGGTCGCGGCAAGGGCTATTACGACCGTTTCCTCTGTAAACATATAGAGGTGAAACGCATCGGCATTTGTTTCGATTTCCAGCTGGTGGACGAGGTTCCCACTGAACCATTGGATATCAAGATGGACGAGGTGATAACTCTCAACTTTTAACCCATAACTAAAAAAGGAGGTGCGTCTGACCTGAACCCCGAAAGTTGGACAAAAAACTTTCGGGGTTTTTTATGTCCAAAAAGAGGAACAAACACACTTATGAGAATCGCCTGAAGTACATGAAGATGCTGGGAGAAGGCTACAGCGTCAACTACATCCACGACTAT
>JAFPWT010000015.1 GCA_017394865.1 Bacteroidales bacterium | reverse complement strand
GTTCAGTTAGCGTTGCCCATCAACTGAACAACTGAATAACTGAACAACTGACAACTGTTTAATATAAGCAGTTCTTAGGTGTACGCGGGAACGGGATGACGTCGCGGATGTTGGTCATGCCGGTGATGAAGAGCAGCAGACGTTCGAAGCCGAGGCCGTAGCCGGAGTGCGGCACCGAGCCGAAGCGGCGGCTGTCGAGGTACCAGTCCATCGAAGCCTCCGGGATGCCGACTTCATGCATGCGGTCGAGCAGTTTGTTGATGTCGGTCTCACGTTCCGAGCCGCCGATGATCTCGCCGATGCCGGGGAAGAGCACGTCCATGGCGCGGACGGTCTTGCCGTCGTCGTTCTGCTTCATGTAGAAAGCCTTGATCTCCTTTGGGTAATCCGTGAGGATGACGGGCTTCTTGAAGTGCTTCTCGACGAGGTAACGCTCGTGCTCCGACTGCAGGTCGACGCCCCAGCCGTTGACGGGATATTGGAACTTGCCCTTCTTGTTGTAGTTGGAGTTGCGCAGGATGTCGATGGCCTCAGTGTAGGTCAGGCGGACGAATTCATGCTCGAGCACGAAGTGCAGCTTGCTGATGAGCTCCATCGACTTGTCTTCTTCCTTCTTGCCCTTCTCTTCGTCCTGCAGGCGCTTGCTGAGGAATTGGAGGTCGTCCATGTTGTTGTCCAGAGCGTACTGGATCAAATATTTCAGCATCTCCTCAGCGAGATCCATGTTGTCGTTGATATCGTAGAAAGCCATCTCAGGCTCGATCATCCAGAACTCGGCCAAATGGCGCGTGGTGTTGGAATTCTCAGCGCGGAAGGTGGGGCCGAAAGTATAAATCTTGCCCAGGGCCGTGGCCGCCAGCTCGCCTTCGAGCTGACCCGACACGGTGAGGTTGGTCGACTTGCCGAAGAAGTCCTGCTTGTAGTCGATGCTGCCGTCTTCGGTGCGGGGCGGATTGTTGAGATCCAAGGTTGTCACTTGGAACATCTCGCCGGCACCTTCAGCATCCGATGCGGTGATCAAGGGTGTATGGATGTTATAGAAACCTTTTTCGGTGAAGAATTTATGGATGGCGAACACCATGGCGTGGCGCAGACGCATGACGGCGCCGAAGGTGTTGGTGCGGAAACGCAGATGGGCGATGTCGCGCAGGAACTCCAAGGAGTGTTTCTTGGGTTGCAACGGATATTCATCGGGGTTGGCGGGGCCGAACAGTCCGATCTCCTTCACGGAGAGCTCCACGGCCTGACCGCTGCCCATCGAGGCAACCAACACGCCCTTGGCCCAAAGGGAGGCACCAGCGTGCATGAGCGCCAGTTTTTCTTCCGGGATGACGTTCAGGTCGACAACCAACTGGAGGTTGTTGATGGTGGAACCATCGTTCAAAGCGATGAACGCCACGTTCTTGCTGCCGCGCTTGTTGCGCACCCAGCCCATTACAGTGATTTCTTCTTCCGATGCCTGCATCTGCAAGGCTTGTTTGATCTCTACTCTTTTCACGGTATCAAAGTTTTAATTCAAGCGCAAAGTTATGAAAAAAACGCAATGGCTCATCAAAAATTGTATATTTGCAACTATGAAAACACCTATCATCATCGCCGGCCCTTGCAGCGTCGAGAGTGAGGAGCAGATCCTTGCCACGGCACAAGGCTTGGCTCGTATTCCCGAAGTGACGTTGCTGCGCGGTGGGATCTGGAAGCCACGCACCCGTCCCGAAGCCTTTGAGGGCAGGGGAGAGGAAGGACTGAAATGGCTCCTCGAGGCAAAGCGCCAAACACGTCTCCCTATTGTGACCGAAGTGGCCACGCCTGAACATGTTGAACTGGCCCTGAAATATGAGATCGACGCCCTTTGGATCGGCGCCCGAACTGTGGTTAATCCGTTTTCGGTGCAGCAGTTGGCGGATGCCTTAAAGGATGTCGACATCCCCGTGTTTATTAAGAATCCCGTTTCGCCCGACCTGAACCTGTGGCTGGGGGCCTTTGAGCGCTTTCAGAAGGCGGGGCTAACGCAGTTGGCGGCCATCCATAGGGGATTTTCCTATTACAAGGAGTCGCCCTACCGCAACTACCCCATGTGGGAGATCCCCATCGAGCTGAAACGCCGACTCGATGTGCCGGTGATCACCGACATCAGCCATATCTGCGGTAACCGCACCCTCCTCCGTGACGTGGCCCAGAAGTCCATCGACTTGGCCTTTGACGGACTGATGGTGGAGTGCCATCACGATCCCGACCAGGCGCTCACCGATGCCCATCAGCAGATCACCCCAGTGGCACTGGCTGAGCTTTTGCAGTCGTTGTCGCCCCGCTCCAGTCAGGCCGACGAATCCGACCCGGTGCTGGCCGCTTTGCGAAGCGAGATCGACGATATCGACGACGAGCTGCTTCAGTTGTTGGCCCGCCGCATGAACGTCTCGGGACAAATCGGTGAATACAAAAGAGAAAGAGGCCTGACCGTCGTCCAAATGGATCGCTGGAAACAGATCCTCTCCGATCATCTCGAGACCGGAAGTGATCTAGGTTTGTCAAAAGAATTAATCGAGAAGGTTTTCGAAGCCATCCATCAGGCTTCCATCAAGCGTCAATTGTAAATATGGACCTCGTATCCATTGAAGCTGGTGTGATATTGAATTAGCGGATACACGCCCTCTCCCTCAAAGAGATCACCATTAATAATATTGTATTTGATGTCGTTGCAGTTGTCAACTACAAACGGGAAATCGACCACCAGTCGGGTGAGATTTCCATTGTCGTCGCGGCAGTAGGGATTGTTTGGGGGTAGGCGGTCGTAGGCCCTGAACTCGTCTTGCGATAGCCGGTATACGATGATGCCTCGGCTGGTGCTCATCGGGTCGGAAGTGAGGTAGGTGTAGCCACTCACCACCCGTAAGTCGTAGTAATCGAGCTGGTTGAGGTTAATGGTGAAGTTGATGATGGCGTTGGGGTAGTAGGGGTTTTCGTGAACCTCGCGGCAACCTTGAAGCGTCACTAAGGCGAGTAGGGTCAGCAATAGAATCAGTTTGTTTTTCATGCTGCAAAGATAGTTTTTTCTTGCAAATTGTTTGCACGAGTCTCTCTATTAATATAAATAGGTGTGTTTTTTGTTTTTTGGGCCTTTTCGTAACCTCTTAATTTTCATTGGTTTCAAAGATTGTTGAAAAAAAAATGTAAAAAAAAAGCCACTTAAAATTGATTTTTCTTGTGTGCTTGGTAAAAAGTTTATAATTTTGATGGCTTTTTAGTGCAAAATTAATAGGAAGTATAACATAAAATCACAAGGTATGTTTAGAAATTTACTAATGACCCTTGCAATTGTGTTAGCGACATGCACGTTGGCTTTCGCACAGCAAGGACGACTCAAAGGAAAGGTTACCGATGAAACAGGTGAACCAGTGCCATTCGCAAACATCGTCCTCGAAAAAGGTGGTACGATGATTGGTGGCGCGACTTCAGATTTCAATGGTAACTACGACATCAACCCGATCCCTCCGGGAACGTATGATCTGAAGGCAACCTTCGTTGGTTACAACAATTATGTCTTGAACGGCATCATTATCCCGGCCAACAAGATTACCGACTGGAACATCAAGATGACCAGCGGTGCCATCAGCCTGACTGAGGTCACGGTTATCGATTACGAGGTGCCGTTGATCTCGAAGGACAACACCACATCTGGTGCTTCCATCACCGCTGAGGAAATCGCCAAACTGCCGAACCGTTCGGCATCCGGCGTTGCTTCCACCGTTGGTGGTGTGTATTCGGCTGACGGTGAAGTCGGTAGTATCCGTGGTTCTCGTGAAGGCGCTGTGTACTATATCGATGGTGTGAAAGTCATCGGTAGCTCCAGCGTGCCGCAAAGTGCTATCGACCAAGTGGACGTCATCCTCGGTGGTACCCCCGCTATGTACGGTGACGCCATGGGCGGTATCATCAACGTGACCACCAAAGGCCCCAGCCGTACCTTCGGCGGCGGCCTCGAACTCGAAACCTCAGTGGAAGGCTACGGCCGCAGCCGCTTGGGCTTCAGCATCCAAGGTCCGTTGATCAAGGGTAAGAACATGGAATCAGCTCTGCTGGGCTTCTTCCTCGCCGGTGACCTCTCCTACAACAAGGTCAACTTCCTGTCAGCTACAGGTTACTACACCGCAAAAGAAGACTACTACGAGAGAATTAAAGAGAACCCGCTCGTCCCCACAGGCATCGGATCAGGTACCTACCAAACGGCTTCTTTCACAAAGAAAGATGATTTGGTGTTTTCTAAGAAATCCACCAATACGAGCAGCTACTCTGTCAACCTCTCCGGTAATATCAACGTCCGTACCACCGAGACCATCAACTTGACCTTCGGCGGTTCTTATGTGCGTAGCGTCGGCCACAACTTCTCTCGCGCCTATTCATACTTTAATACTGCCAAAAACAGTATTTACCAGAATGAGACCGCTCGTGGTTACGTCCGCTTCACACAACGTTTCCCCACACCCGCCGAGAGCACCTCTCTGATTCGTAACTTCTACTACCAGATTCAGGCTGACTATACCAGATACTCCAGCGAGGACGGCGACCCCGACCTGTGGAACAACGTCTTCGCCTATGGCAACCTCGGTAAGTTCACCACCTATAAGACCCCCACTTATCAGCTGGATAATGTGGACTCAGTGCTGATGAGCGACGGCACCTACCGTAACTTCACCAACGTGTGGACACTGAGAACCTGGGACTACGACACCCTGGTTGACTTCCAAGCCTCTGATTTCAACCCGCTGCTGGCTAAGTATACCGAGAGCGTGTACGATATCTACAATGTCTATGGTGCCTCTGGCTACTACGACAACTTCACCAACCTCCAACTCAACGGTGGTCTGCTGAATGGCCGTAATCCCAGCGCCATTTACGGTATGTATGCTGTTCCCGGACGTGTCATGTCAGGCTACGATAAGACTGTCAGCGACCAGATATCACTCAATGTGAACGCCTCCATGACCATCGGTAACGGTGAGAGTTCACACGAAGTGAAACTCGGTTTCCAATATGAACAACAAAACTCCAGCGGCATGAGCTATGCCACCGACTATTGGACCCTCATGCGCGGCCTTGTTAACTCGCATATCCAAGAGTTGGATATTGCCCACCCGTATGCCACTGCCTACGACGGCTTCGTCGATACCGTCCGCTACCATAGATATTATGATGGCGACAACCAATTTGTCTTCGACGTCAACTTGCGTAAAGCCATCGGCCTTGATGTCGACGGTACCGATTACATCTTGATCGACTCCTACGACTTCAGCGACAACTCCATCCTCTATTACGATGAAAACGGCAACATGAAGAAGGGCTATGTTAAAGGTGGCCTCGACATCAGCATGTTCTCACCCGATGAACTCACCCGTGACGGTAACCTCTATGTGAGCTACTACGGTTACACATATGATGGCAAGAAGCACGGCTGGGGCGAACGTCCTACCCTTGATGACTTCTTCACTGCGACTACGACTGATGAAAACGGCAACACGTTCTTCACCCGCCCCGTGGCCTCCAGCCAGCCGATCTACGCTGCAGGTTATATCCAGGATAAATTCGCTTTCAAAGACCTGATCTTCCAGATCGGTGTCCGCGCCGACCGCTTCGACGCCAACCAGTACGTTCTGAAAGATCCGTTCATCCTGTACGATTACTATACCGTCGGTGACAAACGTGCCAATGGTAAGATTGAACTTCCTACCGGCGAACTCGTCACTATCCCGAGCAATATCGGTGATGACTATGCCGTCTATATCAACGGTCTCTCCGATATCAACGAGATCACAGGTTTCCGTCAGGGAACGACATGGTACAACGCCGCTGGTGAAATCGTGGCTTCACCAACCGCTCTCGCCAGAGGCGGTAGCGAACCCACCCCGTGGGTCAAGAACCCCGACCAACAGAAGGTTAACAGCCAGAGCTTCGAGGACTATGAGCCTTCATGGACCTTCATGCCTCGTATCTCCTTCTCCTTCCCGATCTCCGATGAAGCTTTGTTCTTCGCTCACTACGACGTGTTGACACAGCGCCCGACTAGCGCCTACTTCGCTACCCCGCTTGACTACTACTACTTCAACGAGAACTCGGGCTCACTTGCTAACCCGAACCTGAAGCCCATGCAGACCATTGACTACGAACTCGGTTTCACCCAAAAGATCAACAACACTTCTTCGTTTACCATCACCGCCTACTATCGTGAAATTCGTAATATGATCCAGATGTACCGTCTGACAGGTGCCTACCCGAAGTCCTACACTTCCTTTAGCAACCTCGACTTCGGTACCACAAAGGGTCTCACCGCTGAATACGACCTCCGTAGAACCAAGAACATCCGTGTCCGTGCCAACTACACTTTGCAGTATGCTAGCATGACTGGTGCTTCTACTTCAACGGCTTCGGCTCTTATCGCTGCTGGTGTGCCTAACCTGAGATCAACCTTCCCGACCGGCTTCGACCGTCGTCACGCTGTGAGCTTGACTGTCGACTACCGCTTCAGCTCCGGAAAGAAGTATGACGGCCCCGTCATCAACCGTGAGAAGTCAGGCAAGAGCCCGATCCAACTGCTCGCCAATGCTGGCGCTGCTCTGACGCTGACCGGCGGCTCTGGTGCTCCTTACACCGCTTCACGTACGGTCACTTCCCCGATCTCCGGTGGTGCTAGCCTGCTCGAAGGTACTTACTTTGGTTCCAGAATGCCAGCCTCCTTCAAGATTGACCTCCGTGTCGACAAGGACTTCTACTTCACCCTTGGCGGCAACAAGGAAGGCAAGACCGGCCGCGAGGCTTTCGTCAACGTCTACGTCAACGTAACCAACCTCCTCAACTCCAAGAACATCTTGAACGTTTACAACGCAACTGGCGATCCTAGCGATGACGGCTACCTTACCTCAGCCAAGTATCAACAGGAAATTGCTAACCAGCTGGATCCCGAGGCTTTCATCCAGATGTATCAGATCTACGTGAATAACGGAGGCAACTTCTCCACACCTCGCCAGATCAAAGTCGGTGCAAGCTTTAACTTCTAATTGAATGATGGTTGAACTTAATAGAATAATCACAGATAATATGAAGAATATAGCACGTTTATTATTTGTCGCGCTCCTTATGATGGGCGTTACAATTCCCGGAAAGGCTCGCGTCTGGGTCGGTGACGGAAACCCCTCGAAAGGTAACCGTGAACTGAAAGAGACGACAGCCGGCTGTTCACCATCATCCGCTTATGAATGGTTGAACGTCAACAATGTCAAAACCCGTTATAATGCTGGTGGCGACATGTGGTGGGACCTTCCCGGCGGTATCGGAGCACAGTACTTCATCCCCGCCAATGGTTCCGCAACCTCCTTGTTCGCCGGTGCACTTTGGATCGCCGGTCTCGACATCAACTTACAGCTGAAATGCGCTGCCGTGCGTTTCCGTCAAGGTCCTGATGTGACCAGCGGCGGTAACGACTTCTGGACTGGCCCGCTGACTCTTGATGGCGCCAACATCGACGCTCTCACCTGCACCCAGTGGGACCGCATCTGGAAGATCAACCGCGCCGAAGTCGATGAATTCATCACTCACCTGACCGGTGCAAAACCCGATGCAAGTTCAAGATACGGCACCTTCGTTGGCTCCGAAGACTACGATATCCCCAAGATCATCGCTGAATGGCCTGCCCATCCGGAGAACTTCGGTGCTAATACCGCTGGCTTCAGCCACTATATGGCCCCGTTCTACGACAACGACGGCAACGGTGAATACGACCCCATGCAGGGTGACTTTCCCTACTACGACATCACCAATGAACTCTGCCACAAGAAAACCCCGACCTTGGACGAAGAATACGAAGGAAAAATCAAAGGCTCCATCCTCTCCGACCAAGTGCTGAAAGGCGACCAAACCCTGTGGTGGGTGTTCAATGATAAAGGTAATAGCCACACCGAGTCAATGGGTTCATCCATCGGTCTCGAAATCCGCGCTCAAGCCTTCGGCTTCGCCACCAACGACGAAATCAACAACATGTCGTTCTGCTCCTACGAAATCATCAACCGTTCCACATACGAACTCACTGGCACCTACTTCTGCCCGTGGACTGACGTGGACCTCGGTTATGCTCAAGACGACTATGTGGGTTGCGACGTGCAACGCGGTCTCGGCTACGGCTACAACGGTAATGCCATCGACGGTAGTGGTCAGCCTGAAGCCTACGGCGACCAGCCTCCGGCGGTGGGTGTCGACTTCTTCCAAGGCCCCTATATGGATGCTGACGGTCTGGATAACCCCAAATACACTTTCACAATCTCTAGTGTGTTCTCTTCCATCGATCCTGTCACAGGTGACTCCATCTTCATCAACGATACCGTTGGTCAGGAGCAACTCTGCGACGAGTCCATCAACGGTGTGAACTTCGGTAACGGCATTATCGACGACGAACGTTTCGGTATGCGCCGCTTCCTTTATCACAACAACGACAACTCACCCACTGGTGACCCGAAATACGCTGCTGACTACTACAACTTCCTCCGTGGTATCTGGTCCGATGGTAACTCCATGATGTACGGTGGTAACGCCTACCCCGGCACCTCCGGCGTCGTTGGTCCTGAGTGCGTGTTCATGTTCCCCGGCGATACCGACCCCTGTAACTGGGGTACCGGTGGCCTCGACCCAGGTGACGGCTACAACACCAATGGTAAGTATTGGACCGACGCCACCGCAGGCAACCAACCTGGCGACCGTCGTTTCATGCAGTCTGCAGGCCCCTTCACCCTGAAACCGGGTGCTGTTAACTACATCACCTTCGGTGTGCCGTGGGCTCGTGCTACCTCTGGCGGTCCTCAAGCTTCTGTCGAACTCCTCCGCGTCACCGACGACAAGTGCCAAGCACTGTTCGACAACTGCTTCAAAGTGATCGACGGCCCCAGCGCCCCGGACCTCACCATCCGCGAACTTGACCAGAAACTCATCATCTATCTCTCCTATAGCTCTTCCTCCAATAACTATCAAGAAAGCTATGTCGAAGAAGATCCTGAAATTCCGGAGTATCGCCCCGACGATTCAACCATGTTGTGCGACCGTAACTACCGCTTCGAAGGTTACAAAGTCTACCAGCTGCTGAACGACGAAGTCGGTGCTGATGAACTTAACGACAACTCCAAAGCCCGTCTGGTGTTCCAATGCGATATCCAGAACGGCGTTTCGAAACTCGTCAACTATGAATGGGATGAACATATCGGCGCTAACGTCCCGGCACTGAAAGTGGAAGGTGGCGACGCTGGTATCACCCACAGCTTCGTGGTTACTGAAGACAAGTTCTCCACTACCGACAACCCGATGCTGGTCAACCACAAGACCTATTACTTCATGGCTGTTGCCTACGCTTATAACAACTTCATGGATTACGCACAGGATCCCAACGAGCCGATCCTCCTCTCCGGCCAGCAGAAACCTTACCTCGAAGGCCGTAAGGACATCAAGTGCTATCCCGCTGTGCCGCATAAGATCATTAATGGTACTCTGATGCAGTGCGAATATGGCCAGAAACCTGGTGTTACTCGTATCGTTGGTCAAGGTAATGGTGGCAACGAACTCGAACTCACTCAAGAGAGCATCGATGAGATCTTTACCAAGAAACTCGCCAACTCCAAGGATGAGAATGGTAACACGATCAGTTTCGGTCACCCCGATTACCCGATTGTGTATCACCCCACCTACAAGGTCGGCTATGGTCCGCTCGATGTCAAAGTCATTGACCCGCTGAAAGTGAAATCAGCCAATTATGAACTTTGGTTCGACTCCCTGTTCGAGGTGAAGACCTACAACGTGTCCACCAACAACATGGTGAACATCGTTGATGAAAACGGCAACCACGTTCCCGGTAGCGTTGCTACGCGAATGGGTTCGCACTGGTATCTGAAAGACCAAGGCTCCGAGGAAGTGTTCAGAAGCGACACCGTCACTACCTATGCTGACGAGAAGCTGTTCATCGATAGAGGTATCTCTATTACCGTGGCTCAGCCTTATAAGATTGGTCCTAGCGAAGTCGGTGAGTTGTATGAAAGCAGCGGAAACGACCCGCACTGGTACACCACCTATGAGGCTCTTGCCAATAACAGCGGCATGATCACCTCTTCACTGACCTTCATGGATAGTACGAACAAATGGTTGGATGGTATTCGCGACGAAGACCTCCCGAGTTCCGAATTGAACTGGATCCGCGCTGGTAGCTATTATGATAAGGAAAACACTCAGAACAGTGACTACAACATGAATGGCGGCATGGTGCCGTGGGATCCCAACGAGAGCTTCGAAAAGATCGCCAACCGTACATGGGCTCCTTACACACTCTGCGCTACCAAGCTGAACTCTATCTTCCCAGTGCCGAACGCCAAGTCTTACTCCATGGAAGGCTTCGCCAGAACTGCCAGCGTCGATATCGTGTTTACCTCCGACCGCTCCAAGTGGACTCGCTGCCCCGTCATCGAGATGTGCGTCGACCAGAAACTGGCTGAAAACGGTGCCAAGAGATTCTACCTCAGAAAATCGGCCTCCGTCGACCAAGATGGCAATCCTTACATGTTGAAGGATGTAAATGGGAACGACTCAGTTCCGTTTAACCTGTGGTCAGATGTCACTCTTGACGACTACGTCAGCGATGATCCTAATGATCCTAACTTCATCTCACCTCAGGGTATGAGCTGGTTCCCAGGCTATGTCATCGACATCGAGTCAGGTGCCCGTCTGAACATCGCCTTCGGTGAAGACTCCTACCTCGAAGACCTGAATGGCCGCGACATGTTGTTCAACCCGCCTGCGAAGATGAAGTCCACTGTGGATGGCACAACCTCACAGTCTAGCGATCCTGCCATCTATCGTCAAATCGACAATGAACCGGTGTTCGGTGGTAAGCACTACGTCTATATCTTTGGTATGGACAAACCTTTGCCGAATGTACTGCCCAACGGTAGCCCGTATCCGATCGAGCGCTTCTATTCACCTGCTTATGACGCTGGATACCACATCTTCGATATCCTGAATATCATCCAGCAGGGTGGAAACGCCGACGAAAAGAACCTGCAACACATCCTGTATGCACAGTGCATGTATGTGGGTATGCCTATGGCTGTCGAAGGACAACCTTGGCTGGGCGTCGATGAGAACGGAAACACAAACGATGCCAAGATCCGCATCCGCGTGGCTAAACCTTACGCTAAAGGCTATGCCTGTGTTGAACTCGATACAGTTCCTGAGGATCTCAACAAGAACAACATGTATCCTAAGTATGAATTCGCTATCGAAGGCCTTGAGCCGATCATGAACGATCCCACCAAGACCGAAAGCGACCTCGACTTGGTCAACATCGTCCCGAATCCTTACTACGCCTTCTCTGAGTACGAAGACAATGCCTTGAACAACAAGGTGAAGATCACCAACCTGCCTAACAACTGTACGGTGACCATCTACAACCTCAGCGGTACCAAGATCCGCCAGTTCAAGAAAGATAACGACCTGCCCTCCATCGAGTGGGATCTCACTAACTTCGCCAACACGCCCGTTGCCTCAGGCTTCTACCTGATCCACGTGAAAGACAATGTCAGCGGCGGCGAACGTACCATCAAGTTCTTCGGTGCCATGCGTCTCATCGACTTGAACACGTTCTAATTTATCGGAAAAATGCATAACCTTAAAAATTTCAGAATCATGAAGAAATCATTCAGATATATCGTTTTGAGCCTCGTACTCCTTCTCGGAGTCAGCGCTCCTAAGGCATTTGCAGGTAATGAGGACCGTTCAGGACAAGCTGGTGCTCCTGAGTTGCTGATCAACCCCTGGGCAGCTTCCGCTGGCTGGGGCAATGCAGGCATGTCATATGTGAAAGGCGTCGAAGCCATGTTCGGCAATGTCGCCGGTCTCTCTGGCGTCAAGTCTCTCGATGTCAACTTCACTCACACCGACTGGCTGAGAGGTTCGGATGTGAAGATCTCTTCCTTCGGACTCGCAGTCCGCGTGGGCGAGACAAGCGTTCTCGGTCTCTCATTCTTCTCACTGAATCCCGGTTCCATCCAGGAAACCACAGTTGAAAGTCCCGACGGTGCTGGTCTGGGTACCTTCAAGCCCAGCTTGATTAACATCAACATCGGCTTCTCGAAGATGTTCTCCAACAGCATCAGCGGCGGCTTCAACCTGAAGATCATCAGCGAGTCCATCGCTAACATGGGCGCCGTGGGCGTTGCCCTCGATGCTGGTATCCAATACGTCACCGGACCGTACGACAACATCCACTTCGGTATCACCCTGAAGAACATTGGACCCACCATGACGATGTCAGGCGACGGTCTCTCGTTCAAGTCGTACTTCTACCCGAACAGCTCCCTGCAGTGGACCGTGATCCAACGCGCCGACCAGTTTGAGTTGCCTACCCAACTGAGTATCGCAGCTGCTTACGACTGGCACGTCGCTGAACAACACCGCATCACTCTCGCCGGTAACTTCATCTCCAACTCCTTCACCAAAGACCAATACGTCCTTGGTGCCGAATACAGCTGGAGAGAAATGTTCCTGGTGCGCGGCGGCTATGTCTTCGAAAGCGGAATCTTCAACGGTATGCTTGACGACAACTGCATGAACCTTAACAAAGGCCTCCATGCCGGTTGCTCCGTCCAAGTCCCGATCTCGAAGTCAGAGAACGCCCCGGTGATCGCTATCGACTATGCCTTCCGTAACACTTACGCTTACAAAGGCACTCATAGCATCGGTGCAAGACTTATTTTCTAAAAAGTGTTGCGATATCTAAAAGTTTTTTAGTATCTTTGCACATCAAAAAAAGTAGACCCTTATTTCGGTAAGGGTCTCTTTTTTCACGTTTTAAATAAACCTATCATCATGTCAGAAATCAAGTATTTTACCGCCGAAGGACTGCAAAAACTGAAAGACGAACTCGATGACCTCATCCTTCGCGAACGCCCACGTATCATCCAAGCCATCGCAGAAGCACGCGATAAAGGCGACCTCTCCGAGAATGCCGAATACGACGCTGCCAAAGAAGCCCAAGGCCTGCTTGAAGCCAAGATAGCCGACCTCCAAGACCTCATCTTCAACGCCCGTATCCTCGATGAGTCTAAGATCGATACCTCCAAAGTTCTTCTCTATTCAACCGTGAAGATCAAAAACACCAAGACCAAAGCCACGATGACTTACTCCATCGTCCCCGAAAAAGAAGCCGACTTCAAGTCCGGGAAACTCTCCATCAATTCCCCCATCGGACAAGGCCTTCTCGGTAAAAAAGTCGGCGAGATGGCCGAAATCGCCGTTCCAGCCGGTAAAATGGTCTTCGAAATACTCGAAATCACCCGCCAATAACTTTTCACTATGGCTACCATCTTCTCCAGAATCATCCAGGGCGAAATCCCCTGCTATAAAATTGCCGAGAACGATAAATTCTTCGCTTTCCTCGACATCAACCCCCTTTCAAAGGGCCATACCCTCGTCGTCCCTAAGCACGAGACAGACTATATCTTCAACATCGACGACGCAGAACTCGGTCAAATGATGGTGTTCGCAAAACAAGTCGCCAAGGCCATCGAAAAAGCCATCCCCTGCAAACGCATCGGCGTGGCCGTTATCGGACTCGAAGTGCCACACGCCCACATCCACCTCGTGCCCATCACCTGCGAAGGCGACCTCGACTTCAAAAAGGAACACCTTAAACTGAGCCAAGAGGAATTCCTCGATATCCAGCGTAAAATCACTGCACAACTCTAAGTAACGCCATGAAAAGGGTCCTGTCGCTGCTTACGCTGCTGCTTATGGCCTGGAATGTCTTTGGCCAGCAGTTCGATTTGCCTTGCGACGACCTCGATTACAAGGAGACCGTCAGGACCGTGCTGCTTTATGCCGACGGAAACCAGACCAAGGACCCGCTGATTCCGCTCAGCCAAGCGACACAACGGCTCACGCTTTCATTCGATTTACTTGGCACCGAAGGCGAAGTGCTCAACTACACCTTCATCCATTGTACTAACGATTGGTATCCCACTGAGATACAACGCCAGACCTATGCGACTGGATTCGACTACGGCCGTATTGATGACTTCACCTTCTCACGCAATACCCTCGTTGACTATGTGCACTATAAACTTTCCTTCCCCGAAGCGGAGATGATGCCGATACTCTCAGGCAACTACCTGCTCATTGTGTATGGTGACGATCTCCGTGAGGAGAACCTGTACTTCACCCGCCGATTCATGGTCTATGATGAGAAAGCAGCCATCCAAGTTTCTGTGCCGCATTATTGCGATGAACTTAGCCTGAGCGACACCCACCAGCAGCTCAATATCAACGTTACTATGCCGAGCATCATGGCAGGCAACGTGCAGCAATATGCCAATATGACGATCCGCCAGAACGGCCGCTGGGATAACGCTAGCATAGGACTGAAACCCTCCTTCGTCTATCCTGATAAGATCTCTTACGAGCATAATCCCATGACCGTGTTCGAGGCCTCTAACCAATACCGCCGCGTCAACTTCAGCAATTTCTATTACCAGTCGGAGAACATCGCACGCATCTCCCAGACCGAAGACTATTACGTAGTGGATTATGCTGTCTGCGAATCACGGGCACGAAAACCTTATATCACTAGCGAAGATATCCATGGCGAAAAGTATATCTATATCGCCAACGAAGGTCGCGAGACCGACACCGAAGCCGACTACGCGTGGCTCAATCTTTTCCTGTATTGGCCCTACCCGGAAGAAAACACCGATTTCTATGTAATGGGAGCTCTCAACAACTGGCAGTTCGACGAGCGTAACCGCATGAATTACAATTATGAGTTGAAAGGCTATCTTTGTCAGATGCTTCTTAAACAGGGCTATTATAACTTCCTTTTCGTCACCGCCGACCGCGATACTGGTATCGTCACCACCGAATACACCGAAGGCAACCACTGGGACACCGACAACGTCTATAAAATCTACCTTTATTATTATAACGCAGCCAAAGGCTACGACGAATTAATCGGTTATACCACCGTTAATTCCCATTAAATCGGATCAACATCGATCTGAACAATCACCGATTTATAATCAGGAAGTAGTTGGAACTGATGGATTTGCTTCATGATCAATTCCTTAACCTGTTTTGCGCTGTACTCCCGATTGAACTTCACCAGCATCTGCTTGATGTATAGGTTCTTTACCCTTGACACCATAGGGTATTCAGGCCCGAGTAGATCCTGCTTGAATATGGGTCGGAGCATGCTGGAAAGCTCAGCAGCAGCGGGATTCAGCTTCTGGAAGTCCTTGTGTTTGAGCCGTATCATTACGAGACGGTAGAAAGGTGGGTAGCCGAACTGCCTGCGAGTGGCCATTTGTTTCTCGTAAAGTCCCTTGAAATCGTTATGCAACACGTCTTGCAGCACAGGATGTGATGGCTCGTATGTCTGGATGATGACTTGCCCCTGTTTGCCCTTGCGTCCAGCCCGACCTGCCACCTGGGCCATGAGCTGGAAGCTGCGCTCGTGAGCCCTGAAGTCGGGGAAGGAGAGCATGTTGTCGGCATTGAGGATGCCCACCACTTTGACGGAGTCGAAGTCGAGGCCCTTGGTCACCATTTGGGTGCCCACCAGCACATCGGTTTCCTTTTCTTGGAAGGCTTCGAGAATGCCTTGATAGTCGTTCTTCGACCGTGTAGTGTCGAGATCGAGGCGTGCCACTCGAGCTTCTGGTAGGATGAGTTTCAGGTCTTCTTCCACCTTCTCAGTGCCAAAACCGTGCATCTTGATGTTGGTGCTGTGGCACTGTGGGCATTCGGCAGGCACGCTGGCCGTGTAGCCGCAGTAATGACAGCGCAGCACGTTCTGTTGCTTGTGGTAGATGAGGCTGACATCGCAGTTGATGCACTGGGGCACATAATGACAGTCGTCGCATTCCACACGTAGCGAGAAACCCCGTCGGTTTTGAAAGAGGATAGCTTGGTTGTGCTCTTCGATGGCTTTTCTCACAGCATCGAGTAAGGTGCTTCCAAAGTCAGCCTGTACGGTCTTCCTGCGTCGTTCCACACGCATGTCGCAGAGGATGATCTCAGGCATCTGTACGCCGCCGTAACGCTCGGTGAGCTCCACCAGATGATAACGACCTTGCAAGGCGTTGTAATAGCTTTCGTAGGAAGGCGTGGCCGAGCCGAGAAGCACTTTGGCTTGATGGAGGTCGCCTAGGATGATGGCTGCATCGCGGGCATTGTAGCGTGGTGCCGGGTCAATCTGTTTAAAGCTGCTATCGTGCTCCTCGTCGACGATGATCAGCCCGAGGTTGGAGTAGGGCAGGAAGATGGCTGACCTTGAGCCGATGATAACCTGCCGTTGCGTGCCATGGTTTTTGGCGAAATCGTTTACCTGTTGCCATACCTCCACACGCTCGTTGGCACCGTAACGTGAGTGGTATACGCCCAATCGTTCGCCGAAATACTGCTTCAGCCTATTGATGATCTGGGCAGTGAGGGCAATCTCGGGAAGCAGATAGAGCACCTGTTTTCCCTCGTCTAAGGCTTCCTGGATGAGTTTGATGTAGATCTCCGTCTTGCCGCTTGAGGTGATGCCGTGCAGCAGGACGGGTTGTCCAGCTTCGAATCCTGCATGAATTCCCTCAAAGGCCTTTTGCTGTGCCTCGGTGAGTTGGATGCTTGCGGTGGAGATCTGTGCCTTGAAATCCTTCAGTCGGCTTACCTTCCGCTCATAAACTTCGAAGATGCCTTTCTCCACCATGGCTTTTAGGACAGTGCCGGTGGCATTGGCTTTTTTCAGCAGTTCGCTGGCCTTGAGGTCGTTGTCGCAGTCGCCGCCCAGTGTGAGGTAGGCCAATAGTATCTCTAACTGTTTGTAGGCACGCTTCGTCAGATGGTCCATCAGCTCCTGTAGTAGGGCTTCGTCGCGGTATATGCCGGAAAGGCGTACAAAGCGCTCGTAACGTGCTTTGTACTTTTCGTTGAGTTCTTCCTCCATCACCAGGATGCCTTTCTCCATCATGGTGCGGACAAGGGGCATCACTTTCTTGAAGCCGATGATCTTACTCACTTCGCTGATGGCGATCTTGGGTTGGATCTGCAAGGCTTCCACAATCATGTACTCATAGTCGTTGAGTGCCATGCTGTCGAGCTGGAAATCGGGCGAGAGAGCTACTTTCGATTCGCTGCTTAGTTTCAGTGCCGAAGGTAATGCAGCTTGCATCACTTCGCCCATGTGGCAGAGGTAATATTGTTTCACCCAGTCCCAAAACTGAAGTTGTTTTGTGTTGACAACAGGTTCCTCGTCGAGGATGTCCGTAAGGTATTTCACTTCCACCTTGGGGACTTCTTCAGTGATGGCGGTCACCAGCCCCGATAGTATTTTGGTCTTCCCGAACGGCACCGCCACGCGTTGTCCGATGCGGATGGCATCGTTCAGTGCATAGGGGACACGGTAGGTGAAGGTGCCTGGCACGGGGACAGGCAGCAGCACTTCGGCGAATAGGGTGATGCGATCTTCCATCATGTTGAAAAAAAACGTCTGGCAAAACTGCCAGACGTTTTTTTAAATCAATAAGTGTTAAACTTATTTGACAACGAACTTCATGGTCTTTTCGTAGTTGTTGGCCTTCACAGTGACGAAGTAGACGCCGCTGCTGAGTTCGCTGGTGTTGATGCTGGCAGTGTTGATACCAGTGTTGAGGCTGGCGTTCTGCTCGGCAACTTTCTGACCCATGATGTTGAACACGCTCACGGTAGCGTCGGAGCTCATGGAAGCGTTCACTTCAACATTCAGGATGCCGTTGGTCGGGTTAGGATACACGCGGGCAGCGGTCATCGGGTTGATGGCTTCGTTGACACCGTCGCTATCGAGTTGCACTTTGACAGCCCAGATGCTGTTTTCGGTGGCAGTTGACTGAGCATCGTCACCCTCGGTGTAGTCGAGGAGCAGACCGAATTGGTCGTCAGCGCTGTAGTACATCCAGAAGGCACCGTCAGTACCCTTGCAGTAAGCGGTCATAGGATAAACCTCGTCGCTGGAGTGCTGGTAGGTGTCTGACAGGTTGATGGCGTCATAGTACCAATCACCGTGTTCGTCTCTATAGGTGATGAGGGCGCTTCTCAGATAGAACTCCAAGCTGTTAGGAGTGAAGCTGGTGCGGCTCTCAGAGAGGACGCTGTAGGCAATGAACAGACGGTTGCTCTCGTCGATGGAGATGGAAGGCATGGTGGCAATACCCTGAGTACGATAGGAACCCCAGTGGTTGTCCCAAAGCTCAGAAGTGTAGCCCAGTTGGCCATCGTGGTCCTCGTCAGGAGTGATGAGGTTGAGGTTCTGGAAGCCGTCGGCTTCGGCAAGAGCGTAGATACGTTCGTCGTTCAAAGTGCTGCTGATACCGTTGACACCGTTGCCACCCATGTAAACTTGAAGGTCGGCATCGCCGCTCCACTGACCGAAGTCGGGGATGTTGTGGCCACCTTGTTCGTTGGTGTAGTTGGAGTTCCAATAGACGATACCATCGGTGAAGGGCCAGTAGGTGTAGTAACCCCAGCCGCTATCCGGGGCGGGAGCCCAGCGGAACAGACCGAAAGCAACATGCACGGTGCCGTCGTCGCCAATGGCGATGGAGGCGCTGTTGTCAGGAGCCCAGATGGAGTCAGTGGCGGAAGAGACATCGGTTCTGCCCCAGTCCCAAGCGTGGTCTTCACCTCTGAAGTTCCAAACCACTTGCTTGGTCCAGGTCTCACCGTTATCCTCTGAATAGAGGTAGAACAGGTCGAAGGTCATGTTGCAGAAGAGGAGGGCCACTTTGTCGCCGTTGGTGGCGATCATGTAGTCGTCAGCGGAGATGTCGAGCAGGTACTCGTTCTCGATGTCGATGAGCGGAGGATCAGCAGGAGCTGAGAAGGTCTCGCCACCGTCAGTGGAACGGATGTAGGACACGATGCTGCGGTTGTTGCCGCCGATAGTCTGCTGGTCAGCAAGGAGGACGTGGACATACTGTCCGTTGCCGGAAGTGGCAACTCTTGCCCAAGTCCAAGCACCGGCGTCAGAAGCCAGGTTGTGGTAGTTGTAATCTCTGAAGTGCTGGATTTCAGTCCAGTCGCCTTCGCCTTTGGTGTCTCTCTTGTACATGAAGACACCGTCGCCGTGTGAGGTGAGGAGTTCACCATCGCCGCAGGCAGCGAGGCTGGGCCAACCACGTTTGGCATCTTCAACGCGAGCCTCGGGAAGATCACCGAAGTCGGAGCCATCATAGTAGTTGTAACCAGTACCACGGGTGTTGTAGGGGCTTTCGTCAGCGCTCCAGGTGGCGGTTACGGCAGCGGTTCCGTCAGGCCATACGGCGATACGGTTACCCACCATTGAGTTCGACTGCAGGTCATACAGAGTGACCATGGTCTCGAAATCCTCAAAACCTTCACGGAAGTTGTTGTGTCTGGGTGCTCTGGTGATCACTTCGCTCGGAGCAAAGTTCATAGCGGCAGGAGCATCCTTACCTTGCAACTCAGGAAGGGCGGTCTTAACAGAAGTTTTGAACATGTCACCCTTCTTGTAGGCGACCTTCTGTTGTGCGTTGGCAGCGGTGAAACCGACAACCAATGCAAGCATTAAGAATAGAACTTTCTTCATGTTGTAAATGATTTAAGTGAATAATTAATAGTGTTTCTTTGAGTCTAAATTGTCATTTTATCGTGCAAAGATAATAAAAGTTTTTAATTGGTGGTTATTTTTCGTTTTTTTTTCTTACTTTTGAGCATAAATTCAAAAGTCATACAAAAACCCTGCCATGAAACGAAATGTTTTTTTCTTTTTGCTGGTTGCCTTGGCTTTGGCCTCCTGTGAACAGAACACAGTGAAAGAACCGGCTTCCTATGTTGATCCTTTTATTGGTACCGGCGGCCACGGCCACACCTTCCCTGGTGCCACAGTGCCTTTCGGCATGATGCAGTTCAGCCCCGACACCCGCATGAACGACTGGGACGGCTGTTCAGGCTACCATACCTCCGACAATGCCATCCTCGGCTTTAGCACCACCCACCTCAGTGGTACAGGCTGCTCCGACTACGGTGACTTCCGCTTCACCCCGGCAGTCGACGGAACGCCATGCTCTGTGTTCCACCATGAGAATGAGGAAGCACACGCCGGCTACTACGCAGTGACCTTTGATAATCCCAAAGTGAAAGTGGAACTGACCACCGGCAAACGCGTTGGCATGATGCGCTGCACCTTCCCCACGACAGGAACACCGCAACTATTACTTAATATGGTGCAAGGCGTCAACGACGAATTCGTGTATGAATCGTTCGTGGAACCGCAAGGCCAACAAGTCCTCACCGGCTTCCGTCGTACCCGCGACTGGGCCAATGATCAATACCTCTATTTCTATGCGGAGTTCTCACGCCCCTTCACATCATTTGCTTCTGATGAACATAACAATGCAACGCTAGGTTTCGATGCCGCCGACCAACCCCTCGTCATGCGCATCGCCATCTCCGCCGTCGATGTGGAAGGTGCCAAAAACAACCTGAACGCGGAATTGGCTGCAAACGACTTCGATCTCGACGCCCTGGCCACCAAAGCCTTCGATCTGTGGAACACTGAACTGAAGCAAATCGAGGTGCAAGGCAACGACGAAGCCGACATGAGGGTGTTCTACACCAATCTCTATCACGCCATGATCGCCCCCAACCTCTATAGCGACGCCGATGGCCGCTACCGCGCCCACGACTTGAACATCTACCGCTCCGATACGCCCATCTATACGGTCTTTTCGCTGTGGGATACCTTCCGGAGCCTGCATCCGCTGTTCAGTCTTATCCAACGCGAACGTACTTCCGACTTCATTAATACCTTTATTAATAACTATGAGACCGATGCGGAACACATGCTCCCCATTTGGGAACTTGCAGGCAACGAGACGCATTGCATGATCGGCAACCACGCCATCCCCGTCATCGCCGATGCCTACTTCTGCGGCATCCGCGGTTTCAATGCCAAAGTGGCCCTTGACGCTATGGCCAGCTCGTCGCGACAAGACCGTCGCGGTATGGGTGCCTACGTGCAATATGGATTCATCCCCGTCGACAAGGAAGGGGAGGCTACTTCCAAGACGCTGGAATACGCCTACGACGACTGGTGCGTGGGCCGGTTGGCGGAGGCCCTCGGAGAAAAAGAAATTGCCAACGAGTTCTATCAAAGGGCTCAAGCCTACAAAAACCTTTATAACCCGACAAACCAGTTCTTCCAAGGTCGCCGCAACGGAGGTTTCATGCAGCCCTTCGATCCCACCCAGGTCAACTTCACCCTCACCGAAGCCAATACCTGGCAATATAACTTCTTTGTGCCTCAGGATATCAATACCCATATCGACCTGATGGGCGGTCCCGAAGCCTATGGCAAGAAACTCGATGGCCTCTTCACCGCCTCCAGCAAACTCACAGGTCGTGAACAGGTGGATATCACTGGCCTCATCGGCCAATATGCCCACGGCAACGAGCCGAGCCACAATACGGTCTACATGTACAACTACATCGGCCAACCTACTAAGACCCAAAAATATGTGAAGCAGGTTATGGACGAGTTCTACACCGATGAGCGCGACGGCCTCTGCGGCAACGAGGACTGCGGTCAGATGTCGGCCTGGGGCGTCTTCTCCGCCTTGGGATTCTACCCCGCAACGCCCGCCTCTGGTATCTACGTGCTTGGCTTGCCTCGCTTCGAGAAGGCGACTCTCAACTTCGACAACGGCAAACAGTTCACCGTGAAAGCCAAGAACTTGAAGCCCCAAAATTGCTATGTAAAGTCGGTGACGCTCAATGGCAAAGACTTGCAACGCAGCTACATCACCTTCGACGAAATCTATAACGGCGGCGAACTGGTGTTCACCTTGACTTCCACTTCCGATTCGCCTTGGGCCACCCAGCTGGAGAACTGCCCCGTGCAGCGCATCCCAGGCGAGAGCATCCTCGTGGTGCCGGCCATCAACGCCGAGTCAAGTACCTTCTTCGACAGCCTCATGGTGACGATGTCTCACCCCGTGGAAGGCACCGCCATCCACTATACCCTCGACGGTAGCGAACCTAATGCCGATAGCCCGGTCTATACCGAGCCTATTAAGCTCAAGCAAAACACTGTCGTCCGCGCCGCCGCTTGCCAAGACGACCGCTGGAGCCGTGCTGTCGACGCCGAGTTCTATCTCATCGACGCCAAACGGGCTGTCAAATTGGAACACCCCTATTCCAACCAGTATGAGGCCGGTGGTTTGAAAGCCCTCATCGACCATCAGCGCGGTGGCGACAACTTCCGTACCGGCGTGTGGCAAGGCTACCACGGTGTTGACCTCGTGGCGACCATCGATCTAGGCGCCAAGCAAAAAATCAACCGTTTGGCCGGAAGCTTCCTGCAAGAACAAGGCTCATGGATCTTCATGCCGAAAGAGGTGGAATTCTTCGTCTCTGACGACGGCAAAAAGTTCCGTAGCGTGGGCAAAGTGACGAATCAAATCCCCTTGGACGAAGAAGACGCGGTCATTCAAGAACTCGCCGTGCGTCCGCGTTGCGAAGCCCGCTATGTGAAGATGTCGGCCAAGGCCATCGGCGCCTGCCCCGAAGGACACCCCGGCGCCGGCCAACCCGCCTGGATCTTCTGTGATGAGTTCATCATCGAATAACTTATAAATTATAAATTCTTAATTCTAAATTATATGAAAGACTCCATCGTCATCCTCGCCGGCGGCGGTCCCGCACCCGGCATCAACACGGTCATTAGCACCGTGGCCAAGACCTTCCTTAAAGATGGTTATCGCGTGCTCGGTCTGCACGACGGCTACAAAAACCTCTTCAAGAAAGAAAAAGAAGTGGAAGAACTTGACTTCATCTGGGCCGACGACATCCAGAAACAAGGTGGCTCGGCACTCCGCATGAGCCGTTATAAACCGAAAAACGAAGAATTCAACACCGACTTCTTCGTGGAGAACAATATCAAGTTGCTTGTCACCATCGGCGGCGACGACACTGCCTCCACGGCGAACCGTATCTCCAAGTATCTGCGCGAAAACGATGTGCATATCCAAAACATTCACGTGCCCAAGACCATCGACAACGACCTGCCGCTACCTGACGGTAACCCGACCTTTGGTTACTACTCCGCCAAGGATGCTGCCGTGCGCCTGGTGCAGACCGTATACGAAGACGCCCGTACCTCTGGCAACTGGTTCGTGCTCTCCGCCATGGGCCGCGAAGCCGGTCACCTGGCCTTCGGCATGACCTCAGCCTGCCATTGCCCAATGGTCATCATCCCCGAGATGTTCAACAAGACCGATGTTACTCTAGAGGCCATCGTCAACCTGATGGTCAGCTCCATCGTGAAACGTAAACTCCTGGGTGTGAACTATGGTGTTATCATCATCAGTGAGGGCGTGTTCCACTTCATGACTGACGAAGAAATCGAGAAGTCGGGCGTGGCCTTCACTTACGATGAACACGGCCATCCCGAGCTGGGTAATGTGAGCAAGGCCCATATCTTCAACTTACTGTTGCAACAGAGACTGAAACTTCTGGGTCTCAACGTGAAGAGCCGCCCAGTGGAGATCGGCTACGGCATTCGCTGCGTGCAGCCAAACGGCTATGACCTGACCTACTGCTCGTTGCTCGGCTACGGCGTGAAAGTGCTCTTTAACAAAGGTGTGACAGGCGCTATGGTCACCACTAACCCCAAAGGTGAGATTATCCCGCTCTTCTTGAAGGATGTGGAGGACGAGAATGGCAAGATCAAGCCACGTTTGGTCAACCTCAACGGCCCGAAGGCGGAACTGATCTTCAACGAGGGCTTGCAGTACCTGAAGCCTGAGGATTATGAAGAAGCCAAGCAATACCTCCCCGAACCGGAGAAGTACGACTTCAAGAAAATCCTGAAATGGTAAAATTTGTAGGGCTGCCACATTGTGACAGCCCTATGTTTTTATTGTATTTTTTGGTTAATGATTTCCATCAATTGCCGTTTGGCATCATTGATCATGCTCTCGTCGGTGGGGAAGGGCATCAGTGGTTGTTTCAGTCGCTCGAGAGTCTGTTCTGAGCAAGCCCCTCTGTCGCCTTCGATAGTGGTGTAGGTGTAGCTGAATTTCGAGCTTACCTCGTAGGGGTAGGAAAGCACAATGCGTCTGCCCCTTGGGTCGGTGAAGACCACTCTGCCCTTGATGGTGGCACTTTTACTGAGGTTATGGTCGGTCACCGTAACGGTCTTGCCGTTGTTGGTCTCCTTGAATGATACGGTCTCATCGCGGTTGGGGGTGACGTATTGCTGTGCCATTTCAAGATGCATCAATTCGCTCAGATCGCCATGTCGTTTGGCCAACGACTTTAGCTTGAGGTCGTTGATCTGTGAGTTGTCGCGGTTGACGCGTTCCAGATCCTTGATGAGTTTATCAGCAAAATCGAGGTTGGGGTTCTCTCCATTAAGGGTTTGGCCGATTTTGGCGGTCAGGTAGGCTTCGGCTTTATTACGGGCTTGGTTTAGTTCATCGTCGATGTTCAGCGGCACGTAGTTGAGGCTACGTCTCACCTCCGGCGGGAAGTGTGCCATCTCGTCGCTGCGGCCTTTGATGCTGCAGTAACGCTCAAAAACCTCAGGCCAAATGTCAGGATTGCCGGAGGACTTCAACTGCTGAATCCGTTCGTGGTCGGCTTGGTTGGCTTGATGGTAGGCTACTCCGGTGTTGTAAAGCCTTTTGTTCGTGTTGCACGAGGTGGCCAAAAAGCAGGCCAGCAATGCTATCGGTACGATGTAATGTTTCATGGCGAGATGCTTTGATGCAAAATATTATTCCAATACAAATATCGCACCAAAAAAACCTTATTTTTGCAATATGGAAAAGATAAAACAACTCAAGGAACGTTTCGACGCTTTTGTTGATGGTGTCGAATTCGTGAAAAGTCCACAGGGGCTTTATGAACCCGTGGCATACACTGTTTTGCAGAAAGGCAAGAGGCTCCGCCCCATGTTGTGTCTGCTGGCTTGCGACCTCTTCGGAGGAGAGTATCATGAGGCTAAATATCCGGCGCTGGCATTGGAGACGGCGCATAACTTCACGCTCATCCATGACGATATCATGGACCAAGCTCCCATCCGCAGGGGAATGGCTACTGTGTATAAAAAATGGAATACCAACCAAGCCATTCTCTCGGGCGATGCTGCCCTGTTCATGGCCTATGACTTCATCACACGGACTCATAGGCCGGTGGAGACGCTGGCTTTGCTGAACCAAGTGATGCTCGAAATCTGTGAGGGTCAGCAGATGGACATGGAGTTTGAGACCCGTGCCGAGGTGTCCATCCCCGAATATCTGGAAATGATCCGCCTGAAGACAGCCGTGCTGTTGGCCACGAGTCTTCAGATAGGGGCTGTGGTGGCTGATGCCGACGAAGAGGATCAAAGGAATCTTTATGATTTTGGCATCGGCATCGGTATGGCCTTCCAGTTGCAGGACGATATCCTCGACTGCTATAGCGATGTGAAGGTGTTTGGCAAGGTCACAGGTGGTGATATCGTCGAAAACAAAAAGACCTTGATGTATCTGAAAGCCTTGGAGTTGGCGTCATCGGAACAAAAAGAACGTTTAACGGCTTTGTTCTCTGGGGAGATCGCTATCAACCCACAGCGAAAAATCGACGAGGTGATCGCTATTTATGACGAATTGCATGTCAAAGAGGAGGTGGAACGGTTGATGGAGGATTACTACCGCCAGGCCTATATTGCCCTCGATACGGTGAAACTACCCGAAGAACAAAAAGTTCATCTGCGACGCTATGCCGAGATGCTTTCGGGCAGGGATAAATAAAAAAACAGGCTTGAGATTCTCAAGCCTGTTCTTTTTTCTGATGCAGTAAGATTACTTGGTTGTGGTGACGTTGCCAGTTTCGGCCTTCTTCTCTTTTTTGGTAGGAGGCACGCTGTTGGCTTTGCCAGTCACATTTTTGCCAGTTGCATTGGCGCCTTTAACTTCCTTGCCGGCGTTTTCTGATTCAACAGCTTGCTTTTCGGCTTTGGCGTTCTTGCCAACTTCGGTAGTGGTGGCGTTGACATCGGTCTGCTTCTTGGCAGTGGTCTGCTTCTTGGCGGCGTCGTTCATAGCCTTGTTCTTGGCGACTTTGTTGCCACCCTTGGTACCTTGGATCTTCTTTTGACCTTCTTTAGCGCCAGTAACCTGTTTTGCAGTGGGATCTTGTTTCTTTACACCTTGGTTGATGCTCTTGGTTTCACCCTTCTTTGTGGCGGGTTCTTGATTGTAAGTCTTCTTGGCTTTTTCTTGAACGTTGGTTCTGTCTTGAGCGTTGACGTTTGCAATGCTGATGGCGAAGATAGCCAAAACACCGAGTACTAATGCTTTTTTCATGATGTTGAGTTTTTAAGTGTTAATAATTTTGAAAGTGTGTTTTTAAATGTTCATGATGCAAAAATACAATATCCGTACCAAAAAAACAATATTTGAAAAAAAAATTAAAAAAATTACAAAAACAGACAACTATCGCCATAACTGAGGAATCGGAAACCGTTGTCAAGCGCAAAGCGGTAGGCCTTTTTCCAACGTTCGCCGATGAGTGCCGACACTAATAATAATAAGGTGCTTTTGGGTTGGTGGAAGTTGGTGATCAAGCCTGTGATGACCCTCATCTGATAACTTGGGGCGATCATTAGGGCGGTGCTGGCCTCGAGATGGGTGAGCTGATGCAGGTCGAGATAAGCGATGATCTTTTCCAGTGATTCACGGGTCGTCAAAGCCGGATGTTCTTCGTAAGGATACCATTGTTCGACATGGAGCGGACGCCAATCCATCCCTTGTTCGGTCAGCATCATCCCGATCCAATAGAGGCTTTCCAAGGTGCGGGTGCTGGTGGTACCCACAGGGATGATGGGGCTTCCGATATGCCGGATCAGGTTCTCGATCAACGATCGACGCACGACGATGGTCTCCGAGTGCATGGCATGTTCTCCAATGGTAGGCGTGGCCACAGGTCTGAAAGTGCCGGCGCCGACGTGAAGGGTGACTTCGTCGAGTTCGAAGCCGTCGCGGCTTAGCTGCTCCAGCAGGGGTTTGGTGAAGTGCAATCCCGCCGTAGGCGCGGCCACCGAGCCATCATACTTGGCAAACACCGTCTGGTAACGGTCGCGATCCTCAGGTTCAGCCTCTCTATTTAAATAAGGTGGAAGCGGAATCTCACCGGCAGCTTCCAAGATAGTGGCGAAAGGCAACTCTGAAGGGGTCCACGAAAACTGGATCTCGGAATATTGGTCGTTCTTTTCTATGCGTTCAGCGGTGAGGATAATGTCGTGGCCATTTATATTAAGGTGCATCGTGAGCATACCCTCACGCCAGCGTTTGGAGTTGCCCACCAGGCATTTCCAGCGGACAGGAGAGGGACTGCTGAAAGCAATCTGATAGTCGTCGTCGGGCTCAAGGCAAAATACTTCGATGTGCGACCCGGTCTCTTTCTGAAATTGCAGTCGGGCACGAATCACCTTGGTCTCGTTGAAAACTAGCAATGCTTTCGGAGGCAGGAAGTCGCCGATGTGCTTGAACTGCGAAGCCTGAATTGTATCGCCTTTCATCACAAGCAGTTTCGAGGCGTCACGCTCCGCCAAAGGATACTTGGCAATGCGCTCCTCGGGCAGCGGATAGTCGTATTCGTCAATGCAGATGCTTCTGATGTCGGTCATCACTGAATTTTTTTGCAAATGTAACACATTGTTTTATTATATTTGCAAAATCGTAAAAGTAATCCTTATGAAAAGATTCTTCCTCTTTATGCTTTTAGCGTCGTGCCTGTGTGTTCAGGCTCAGACGATCCAAGTAGGCGGTCTCCAGTCAGGTACCTGGGATGCCGATACGGTGCTTGTGGTCGATAATGTGACGGTGTTTGGCTCGTTGAATGTTATGCCAGGCACGGTGGTCTTGCTCGATGGCTTTTATAGTATCGAAGTTGGTAATGGCGCGTCGTTTACGGCTTGTGGTACGGAGTCGGACAGCATTGTGTTTACTGTTGCCGACACTACGGATTTTTATAAATATGGTGCAGAATATGGCGGATGGAATGGCTTCCAACTTCGCAAGGCGGGTTCGTTTCTGCTGGACTATTGTATCCTCGAATATGGGAAAGCGTTTCCCCAAGGTAGTTGGTTCGGCGGCGTTTTGGATATCACCAGTTGCGAAGACGTGAAAATCTTCCATAGTACTTTGCGACATAGTGTCGCCCACGAGCGGGGTGGCGCCATCTTCGCCTTGGATTCGCAGGTTCAGATGCGAGGTTGTGCTATTAATGATAATACGGTATACAATGAGGAGAATATGTATATCTATGGCGGCGGTGCTTGTTTCCTGAGAAGCGATGTCGAGATGAGCGAGATGGAGTTCAGAGGCAACAGGGCACCGACGATCGGAGGCGCTTTGAGTTTCGATAGTTGCTCTGTGATGCTCGATAGGTCGATATTCGTCGACAATATGGGTGTTAATGGCGGTGGCTTGTACCTGATGCGAAGCGAAGACAAGAAGTGCCGCATGTCCAACTTGTTGTTTGATGACAATTATTCAGCGCATTTCGGTGGTGGTTTTGCCGTGGCGGACGCCTCGCCAGAGATATACAATGTGTTGGTGACCAACAATAGCTCCGAGGGGGTTTCGTGTAACGGTGTGTTTTTCTATGGTCACTGCTCGTCGCGGTTGACGAATTGCATCATCTATGGCAACTATCCTCCAGAAGAGAGTCAGCATATTGATACCGCCCAGATGTGGGTGTGGACCATGGATGAATATGTTCCTGAATTCTACAATTGCTTGATCGAAGGCGGGCTGAAGTATATCCACAGCGGCGAGATGATCCAGGTGTTTGAGAATATCATCGATGCTGATCCGATGTTTGTGGATGCCGAGCATCATGATTTCCGTTTGCAGGAAGGAAGCCCATGCCGTGATGCAGGACTGAAGGAAACGCCAGACATTATCATCAACGGCTTGGATCTTGGTGGTCAACCACGTGTTTCAAACCAGCGTATCGACATAGGTCCATACGAATACTCTGGTACCACTGTTTCTGAGCAGGCGGCCGCTCCTTTTGCCCGAATAGTGGGCAATCCTCTTGGAACCAACAGCCGTATTGAGCTTGACAAGGCTGTAAAAGGCGAAGTGACGGTGTCGTTTTATGACTTGACCGGACGTTGTGGGGCAAGCCAGACGTTCGACGGGGAAGAGACCCGTAACCTTGCGATAGGAAGTATGGTGGAACGTCTCACCTCGGGGGTCTATCTGGTTGAAGTGAGGAACGACAAAGAAGTTTGTACATTGAAAGCTGTGAAATAAGGTGAGTCTGAAACAACATATACCGAATGCCATCACTTGCGGCAACCTGTTTTCAGGTTGCTTCTCCATACTGTTTTCTTTCTCGGATATGCCTGTGGTGGCGGCGGTCATGATCTTCGCGGCAGGATTGTTCGATTTTTTGGACGGCTTCATGGCGCGGTTGCTTGATGCGCATTCCCCCATTGGGGCGGACCTCGACTCGTTGTCCGACGTGGTATCGTTCGGCGTGGCACCAAGTTTCATCATGTACCGTCTGATGCTCGAAGGGATGACTGAACCCATCTGGCCGGTGGGCAACGTGTCGCTCTTTGCCTGCCTTGCCTTCCTGTTGCCGGTATTCTCGGCAATTCGTTTGGCGAAATTCAATGTCGATACGCGTCAGACGACTTCGTTTATCGGGCTACCTACGCCGCCGATGGCCATCTTCATGGCTTCACTGCCGCTGGCGTTCTGGCAGATGGATGTCCTCGGACAACCGGTGCTGAATCCCTACCTAGGCCTCGGCATTGTGTTGCTGTTTTCTTTTATGATGGTCAGCAACCGTCCGTTTTTCTCATTTAAGATGAAATCGGTAGCTTGGAAAGGCAATGAAGTACGCTGGATCTTCCTCATCCTGGCGTTGGTAGGCTTCGCGGTGTTTCGCTTTGTGGCTTTGCCGTTTATCTTGCTGCTTTATATCCTTTTGTCGTTGCTTTTCTATCGTCCTTAATCGAAGACTTTTCTCTTGAATTCAAAGTTGTGTCCGAGATAGACGTCGCGGACATGGGGGTTGGTGGCCAGGTCTTCGGGAGCTCCTGACATCAGTACCTTGCCTTCGAAGAGGAGGTAGTCGTAGTCGGTGATGGAGAGGGTCTCGTGGACGTTGTGGTCGGTGATGAGCACGCCGATGTTTTTCTTTTTCAGTCGGGCGATGATGCGTTGGATGTCCTCCACGGCGATGGGGTCGACGCCGGCGAAGGGCTCATCGAGCAAGATAAAGCTGGGGTCGACGGCCAGGGCACGGGCGATCTCGGTTCTGCGTCGCTCGCCGCCGGAGAGCTGGACGCCTTTGTTCTTGCGGACATGCTGCAAGCCGAACTCGGTGAGAAGCTCTTCCAGTTTCTCATGTCGTTTGTCGCGATTCAGGTCTTTCCTGAACTGCAGGACGGAGAATATGTTGTCTTCCACGCTCATCTGCCGGAACACCGAGGCTTCCTGGGCCAGGTAGCCGATGCCCATCTGGGCGCGTTTGTACATGGGCTCGCCGGTGATCTCTTGATCATCGAGGAACACCTGTCCGGAAAAGGGTTTGATGAGACCCACGATCATGTAAAAGGTGGTGGTCTTTCCGGCGCCGTTAGGTCCTAAAAGCCCCACGATCTGCCCTTGTTGTACTTCTACACTCACATCGTTGACGACGGTGCGCTGTTTGTATTTCTTGAATAGATGTTGTGTCCAGAGTCTCATAATACGCCTTCTTTTAAGATGTCGTGGAGGTGGATGACGCCTACATAGCTACCGTCCTTCAGCACGGGCAGCTGGGTGATGCTGTTGTGCCGCATCTTCTGGAGCGCGTCGGCCACGAGGTCGTTCTCGTCGATGGTCTTGGGGTTGCGGGTCATGATGTCGCTAGCCTTGACATGCTCGATGTCGGGGTGTTGCAGTAGCATGCGTCGCAGGTCGCCGTCGGTGATGATGCCGACAAGGTGGCCTTGATCCAGGACTGCCGTGGCACCAAGCCGTTTCTTGGTCATCTCAATGATGACCTGGGCGAGGGTGTCGTCGGGACCGACTTCGGGTTTCTCATTATTAATATATAGGTCTTTGACGCGGAGGTAAAGCTGCTTGCCTAGGGCGCCGCCGGGATGGAACTTGGCGAAGTCGTCGGTCGAGAAGCCGCGGCATTTCATCAGGCAGATGGCCAGGGCGTCGCCCATGACGAGTTGGGCTGTGGTGCTGCTGGTAGGGGCGAGGTTGCCAGCAATGCCTTCTTCGTTGACGGTGACGTCTAGTACGTAGTCGGCCTGCTGGGCTAAAAAACTGTTGCGGTTGCCCACGATGGCGATGATGGTGTTGCCGCGTAACTTGATCAAAGGCACCAGCACCTTGATTTCAGGGGTCTCGCCGCTCTTGGAGAGAATCACCACCAAGTCGTGTTCACGGATGATGCCCAGGTCGCCGTGAATGGCATCGGCAGCGTGCATAAATACCGATGAAGTACCCGTCGAATTCATGGTTGCAGCGATCTTTTGGGCGATGATGGCGCTCTTTCCAACGCCCGAAAACACAGTGACTCCCTTGTTCTCATGCATCAAGTGAACCACTTTGTTGAAATTTTCATCCAAAGAAGGAATTAAATTCCTGATGGCAGTCGCTTCGTTTTCAATAACTTGTGCCGCTATATCATGTATTTCTTCAAAAGAAAGCATTTTTTTTCTTTTTTTTCTTGCTTTGTACCGATATTTTATTATAACTTTGTAAGAGTAACGAACAAATCCGTTTGAGATTGCAAATATGGCAAAAAAAGTTGAGACATCAATTCATAAGTTACTGAAAGAGGTTTTTGGATTCGATCAGTTCAAGGGAAACCAAGAGGAGATCATCAAGAGCGTTCTTGACGGGTGTAACACTTTTGTGCTGATGCCCACTGGCGGCGGTAAGTCATTGTGCTACCAGTTACCTGCTCTGATGAAACCGGGCACTGCCATCGTGGTCTCACCCCTCATCGCCCTGATGAAGAATCAGGTGGACATGATCCGTAACTTCGGCACCGAACTCGGCATCGCCCACGTGATGAACTCGTCTCTGTCGAAGGCGGAGCTTCTGGAAGTGAAGGAAGACCTGAAGAGCGGCAAGACCAAGATGCTGTATGTGGCTCCCGAGTCGTTGACAAAAGAGGAAACAGTAGAGTTCCTTCGTACCTTGAAGATCTCATTCGTGGCTATCGACGAGGCGCACTGCATCTCCGAATGGGGACACGATTTCCGTCCGGAATATCGTCGGCTGCGTCCCATCATCAACGCCATAGGGAAGAAACTGCCGGTCATCGCCCTCACCGCCACCGCTACCGTCAAGGTGCAGCAGGACATCATGAAGAACCTCGAGATCATGGACGCCAAAGTCTTCAAATCGTCGTTCGACCGTCCCAACTTATACTATGAAGTCCGCCCGAAGACCAAAGATGTCATCAAGGACATCATCAAATACATCAAGCAAAACCCAGGCAAGTCGGGCATTGTGTACTGCCTCAGCCGTAAAAAAGTGGAAGAACTGGCCGAGACCCTCGTGGTGAACGGCATCAAGGCGTTGCCGTACCATGCCGGACTCGACAGCCAGACGCGTAAGGAAAACCAAGATAAGTTCCTCATGGAGGAAGTGGATGTCATCGTGGCTACCATCGCCTTCGGCATGGGCATCGACAAACCCGACGTCCGCTTTGTCATCCACCATGACATCCCCAAGAGCCTCGAAGGCTATTACCAGGAAACAGGTCGTGCTGGTCGCGACGGCGGCGAAGGCAACTGCATTGCGTTCTATGATTATGAAGATATCCATAAGCTGGAGAAATTCAACAAAGGCAAGAATGTCGCCGAACAGGAGATTGCCCGTGAACTGTTGAACGAGACGGTGACCTATGCCGAGTCGGCCGTGTGCCGCCACCGTCTGCTGCTCCATTACTTCGGTGAGGAATATGAGAAAGACAATTGCGGATCATGCGACAACTGCCGCTATCCCAAAGAGAAGTTCGACGGCAAGGAAGATATGAAGATGGTGCTCGAGGCCGTGCTTGAGACCAAGCAGCTCTTTAAGACCAAACATATCGCCGAATTGCTGGTGGGCAAACTCACTGGTGATATCAAGGCGGCCAAGCAGGAAAACAACGAATTCTTCGGTGCCGGCGGCGATCACGACGAGAAATACTGGACCGCCATCATCCGCCAAGCCTTGGTGCACAAACTGCTGAGCAAGGACATCGAGAACTACGGCATCCTTAAGATCACCAAAGAGGGTAGGGACTTTATCAAGAAGCCTTATGCCATTATGCTGGTTAAAGACCATGACTATGATGCCAGCGATGATGAAGAAGCCGAAGCCATGGCGATGGGCATGAGCAAGGACAGTGGTACTGACCGCACCTTGTTCACCATGCTCAAAGACTTACGTAAGACCATCGCCAAACAGAATGGTCTGCCGCCTTTCGTCATCTTCCAGGATCCTTCGCTCGAGGATATGGCCATCCAATACCCCATCACCAAGGAGGAGATGACCCAGATCGCGGGCGTGGGCGCAGGCAAGGCAGAGAAATTCGGCGAGCCGTTTATCAAGCTCATCAAGGAATATGTTGAGGAGAACGACATCACCCGTCCCAACGACATGGTGGTGAAGTCGGTGGTCAACAAGTCGGCTCTTAAGATCGGTATCATCCAGAATATCGACAAGCGCATCCCGCTGGAGGACATCGCCTATGGCAAGGGTCTGTCGTTCGACGAACTGCTGTCGGAGATTGAGAGCATCGTCTCCAGTGGCACGCGTCTCGACCTCAACTATTACATTGAGGAGAATATCGACATCTATCATCAAGAGGATATCCTCGATTACTTCCACGAGGCTGAGTCGGATGATGTGCAGCAAGCGTTGCGTGAGTTGGGCGAAGATGAATATAGCGAAGAGGAAGTCCGCCTGATGCGCATCAAGTTCATGTCGGAAGTCGGAAACTGATGTCGCGATGAGAAAACTTTTTTGTATAGCCGTAATGGCATTGTTGGCCTTGTCGTCATGCTCAAGCGACAAGCGTCCCGAGGTGTTTATCGAAGAGTCTCAGATGATTGATATCCTTACCGATGCTTATCTGCTGGAAGCCCGCTTGAATCTGATGAAATCGGCAGGCGGTGACGTGTCTGAGCGGCAGGTTGATTTTTACAATCAATTGTTCGAGCATTATGGCATCACCGATACCATCTTCGAGGAGAATATGAATTATTACACCCATCATCCGTCCATATTGGAACGGATGATGGATTCAGTGAATAATCGGTTTATAAAGGCTAATAATTAGTAGTAGTAGGGATAAGAATGATAGGCTGTTTCCGTCATCTTGAATATCAAGACAAAATAGAATATCCAGTATAGAATGCCGACAAAACTAAGGATTAGTCCTACCTTTGAAGTGATAGAACCGGCCTTGAGAAACCCCTCTCCCGTATATTCATCGGGGTGGGCGAGAAGGACATCGTAGCCTTCGTTTGCCTTGCTCTTGCCGATGGCAGATAAAATGAAACCTGGAATAACCAGCAGGCTGAAGTTGATGGATAAAATACCACATACCATAGAGGCGATGGCCGTAGGTGCTAATTGTTTGTTCATGGTACTAGTTGTTGGGTTTGTTATGGAATTATTCTTTTAATTTCTTGTACCTGAACCGTTTGGGTTCTATGTTGCCGAGGCGTTTCAGCTTGTTCTCTTCATACTCGGAGTAGGAGCCTTCGAAAAAGTAGACCTGTGAGTTGCCTTCGAAAGCGAGGATGTGAGTGGCCACGCGGTCGAGGAACCAGCGGTCGTGGCTGATGATGACGGCACAACCGGCGAAGTTTTCCAAGCCTTCCTCCAAGGCGCGGAGGGTGTTTACGTCGATGTCGTTGGTGGGCTCGTCCAAGAGTAGCACGTTGGCTTCTTGTTTCAGCGTGAGGGCCAAATGCATGCGGTTGCGCTCGCCGCCTGACAGCACACCAGCTTTCTTCTGCTGGTCGTTACCACCGAAGTTGAAACGCGAGACGTAAGCTCTAGAGTTCATGCTGCGTTTGCCCAATTGAATCAGTTCGTTGCCACCGCTGATAACCTCCCAAACGGTCTTTTCCGGGTCGATGTCGGCATGTTGTTGGTCCACATAGCCGATCTTTACGGTCTCTCCGACCTCAAAGGTGCCGGAGTCGGGTTTCTCTAATCCCATGATGAGGCGGAACAAGGTCGTCTTGCCTGCGCCGTTGGGACCAATCACGCCCACGATGCCGCCTTGTGGCAGGCTGAAGTTGAGGTTTTCGAACAATAGCTTGTCACCGTAGGCCTTGGTGACGTCGTGTGCCTCAATGACCTTTGCACCGAGTCGGTCGCCGTTGGGGATGTAAATCTCGAGCTTCTCTTCTTTCTCCTTCACGTCCTCGTTAAGCATCCTCTCGTAGGATTCCAAACGGGCTTTACCTTTTGCGTGACGTGCTTTCGGGGCCATGCGTACCCATTCCAGCTCTCTTTCGAGGGTCTTGCGGCGCTTGCTCTCGGTCTTTTCCTCCATGGCGAGGCGGGCAGTCTTCTGGTCGAGCCAAGAGGAATAGTTGCCCTTCCACGGGATGCCTTCGCCGCGGTCGAGTTCGAGGATCCAGCCAGCCACATGGTCGAGGAAATAACGGTCGTGGGTGACGGCTATGACAGTGCCCTTGTATTGCTGCAGATGGCTCTCTAGCCATTGGATGCTCTCGGCATCGAGGTGGTTGGTGGGCTCATCCAAAAGCAGGATGTCGGGTTCTTGCAGGAGCAGGCGGCAGAGGGCCACACGGCGGCGCTCGCCTCCCGAGAGGTTCTTCACAGGGGTGTCGCCTTCGGGGCAGTTGAGGGCGTCCATGGCGCGCTCCAGTTTGCTGTCGAGCTCCCAAGCGTCGTGCTGCTCGATGAGTTCGGTGAGCTCACCCTGACGGGCAATCAGTTTGTCGAAGTCAGCATCAGGTTCCGCGAACTTATTGTTGATTTCCTCGTATTCCTTGAGGATGTCGACGATTTCCTGCACACCTTCTTCCACCACTTGGCGGACGGTCTTGTTATCGTCCAATTGCGGCTCCTGGTCAAGCATTCCGATGGAGTAGCCGGGCGAGAAGACCACTTCGCCGTTGTAGGATTTTTCTTTGCCTGCAATGATGCGCAGCAGGGTGGACTTACCCGCTCCATTCAGACCGATGATGCCGATTTTGGCGCCATAGAAGAAGGAGAGGTAAATGTCTTTCAATATTTGTCTTGAAGGCGGGATGATTTTGCTCACACCCACCATCGAGAAGATGATTTTTTTGTCGTCAGGTTGTGCCATATTGGTAATTGTTTCAATATGGGTGCGAAGTTACAAAATATTTGAAAAAAGGTGAACCAAGGAACGCATTTTATTTGGATGTTATATCTTTGCGGTGAAAACAAAGGGCCTGCAAATCTCTCTACATTTTGCGCTTCCTCGTCATTTCCTTCCCTCGCTCCGTCGCCATCTTCTCGGGTTCAGGCTTGATGCTTACATATTACTAATACAAAAAACTGCATACAACGGTATGGACTTGATCCCATTGGCAAAGCCAAAGTTCTTGCTGGAGATACGGTAACCTACGGAACAGTCGTATTTCTTCTTGAAGTCGTTCATGCTGATGGCCTTTACCTTCCTGCCTTTCTTTACTTCGACAGGGACAACCTCCATACCGTTTTGGATGACGAAGTCCACCTCGCCAGTGTTCCCGTTTTTCCAGTAACGCAATGCAACGCCGTTGGCAGTCAACGCTTGTCCCACGTAATTCTCAGCCACTGAGCCCAAGAATGTGTTGTCGCTTTCGATGGACGACAACAACATCTGCACAGGGATGTCCGCTTTGGTGTTCAGCAATCCCACATCGTGCATATAGATCTTGAAATCGCTGTCATCTTCCTGAGTAGAGATGGGGATGAAACCGTGCGAAATCAGTTTACAGCGGAGCGTGATGCCTGCCTGTAGCAACCATTCGATGGCTTCGCCAAACACAGCTGCCGTACCACCTTTTTGGGCCAGCTTGTATTGGAATTTTCGGTTCTCCTTGGCGAGTTGCGCAGGGATGGAGTTGTAACAAGCCCTGATCTTCACCGTGGTGGAAGGCTTGGCATATTTCCCCATGTCGGTGTTATAGCCTGTAAGTATGGATTGTTGGACTATCCTGGATTCAAGATAGCTGTGAGTCTCGACATATTTTGAAACGCTTTCCGGCATGCCACCAACAATCAAATATTTTTGATAGAGGTCCAATGCCAAGGCATGCACCGATTCGGACATGGGTGCGTCGTTTTGGTAATGTTCCTTGATGGTTTCGGCAAGAATGTGATGATCCATCGCCCATAGGAACTCCTCAAAATCCATAGGATACAGGTTCAGCTCGTCCACTTTTCCGACAGGGTAGGAGAAGGGCTCCTCGTTTTCCTGTTGATTCTCGTCTTTCTTTTCTCCTTTATTAATAGCGATGCCCAGCAGGCTCCCCGCTGCAGCGATGTCGTATTCGGGATGGTCTTCCCTGAAGTATTTCAAAGCAAGCAACGCACGTTTGCAGTCCTGGATTTCATCGAGAATCACCAATGTTTCATGCGGAAGAATTCTGATGTCATACATCGATTCAATGTAAGCAATAATCTCCAATGGCTCAATGGTCTTACTCAAGAACTCCCTGACATTAGGAACCAAATCCAGACTGATTCGGATGTAATTCTTGTAGTATTGTTTCCCAAATTCCTCCAGTATATAGGTTTTTCCCACCTGTCGGGCGCCATTCAGAATGAGCGGTTTGTGGTCGGGCCTATTTTTCCACGCAAGAAGTTGCTCAATGATTTTTCTTTTCATAACAAAGCTGTTTTGCGGGGCAAAAATAATCAAAAACTATGAAAAAATCACAAAAATTCTGATTTTTTCATAGTTTTTAATCAAAACAAGCCATTTTCCGCATCGCTTCCTCCATCTGCTCAGTCGCCTTGCCCCAATCATAAACGCGGTTGGTGAACTCGAAACCGGCTTGTGCGATCTGATTGGCCTTCGGGGTGTCGGTTAGCAGCGTGATGATATGTTGCGCCAGTTCCTCGGCGTTGTTGCCAACCAGGATCTCCTCGTCGGGTTTGGCGCCGAGCGAGGCATTGGCCAGGGGAGTCGTAATTGCCGGGATACCCATCGACATGGCTTCCAATAACTTGTTTTGCAGGCCTGTACCAATACGCATGGGGGCGATGAACACGCGGCTTTGGGCGTAGGCGTCGCGGATGTCGTCGAGCCAGCCGCTCACGATGATGCGGTCGCAGGTGGCTTTCTTCACCTTCGGGTCGGGGGTGGCGCCGGCGATGTACATCTTGGCTTCAGGTAGGGTCTTCCAGACCAAGGGAAGGATCTCGTTAGCCAGATAGTCGACGGCATTCACGTTGGGAGCATAACTCATGTTGCCCGTGAACACGATGTCATATTTTTTTTCTTCCTGCCGCGGCTTGAAGTACTCATGGTCTACGCCATTGGGGATAATCAGGATTTCATCTTTCTTCGGATGTGGGATCAGGTCGCGGTCGGGTTCGCTGATGATGGTCTTCACGTCGAATTCGTCGAAAACCGCTGCTTCGTAACGGCAGAGTCGCTTGTATTCCATGTTGAAGATGGGACGCGTAAGGAAACCGGCGATGTCGCGGCGACGTTTGATGCCGTATGAAAAGACATCCTGATAATCAATAGCTTTTGGGATGTCCTTGTGTCGAATGTATTGTGCCACGCGGACCAACTGTCCAAACAACATATCGGGTTTGTGTTTGGCAATCAAGGCGTCGATCTTTTTAGCTGCCTTGCGGTTGTAAAAGTAGCCGCATTGCATGGGCCATCCTTTGAAAAAGGCCCTGACCAGCCCTATCAATACCTGTATCTTGCTGATCCTAATGAAGTTGATGGAGCTACAGTAAGGCTGAAGCGCATGAAAAGCCTTTTGCTCGTCGATTTTTTTGTCATTTAAGGCACATAGCACGATCTCGTTGTTCTTGGCGAGTTGCTTGATTTGGTTGTAGGCTCTGAGTTTGTCGCCTTTTTCCAACGGATAGGGTATGCGGGGTAAGAGTACAAAGATCTTCATGGTCAGACGAAGGTGATTTTTGATGAGGGTTTAATCTGGCTGTAGAAGAGCAGCAGACGTTCGGTGAGCTTGCGGTTGTCGTAGACCTCTTCGACGAGTTTGCGTGCTGCTTTCCCGATCTCCACGGCCATGGCAGGGTTCTCGTTGATGCGGCGGATGGCTTCCGACATTTTGGCTTTGTTCTCGGCGATGATGATGTTGGCATCTTCGTCGTATAGGATGCCTTCGGCGCCGACCATCGTGGTGATGACGGTCTTTCCTAACGCCATCGATTCGATGATCTTGATGCGGATGCCGCTGCCAGAGAGCAGGGGTACGATGGCGACATTGTGGCTGGTGACGAACGCCTTGGCGTCAGGCACTTCGCCGATGACATCCACATGGGGATCGTTCAACTCCTTGAGCCATTCGGGCATGTTTCTTCCGGCCAGATGGAAAGTGAAGTCCGGTACCTTGGCCACCACGGCGTCCATACAGTTGTCGATAAACCAACGGATGCCCTCTTCGTTGGGGATCCAGTTCATCGATCCGATATGGTAGAAACTGGGCTTCTCGTTGACCTCGAAACTCGGTGTATAGTCTTCGGGATAGACGCCGAAGGGGATGTCGATAGTTGGGGTGGCGCAGTATTTACGGAAGAAGGCGGCGTCCTTGCGGGTGATGGCGGCAATGCCATCGACTTGGTTGATGGCGGTAAGCTCGTAGTTCTTCAGCGTCTTCGCCAGATGCTTGATATAGGCGCGTTTTAAGAAAAACTTGGTACCCTTGGCGATGCGCTCCCAGATGAGATGCTCCACGTTGTGCGCGCGCAGCACGATCATGGCTTTCGAGTTCTTACGGATCGTTTCCACATACGGCGTCATGAACAGGGTCTCCAATTGCACTACATCGTAAGTATCTTCTTTCAGCACTTCGATGAGGCGGTCGGTGAATTCTTTCGAGATGAAACGCTCTACGTGATACGACTTCTTGGAAAAGAGATTCTTGAAAGCTTGGGCGGGCTTGACACGTAAGTCGACATCAATGAGTTCGATGCCGGTCTTTTGCTTATAATTCTCGGGAATGTCGTTGGCAGTGACGTTGTATTTCTTGCTGTTGACTGCCAGTATCTTGACCTTGTGTCCCGCTTCGAGCAGGCCGGTGACGATGCTGTTCATGGCCATCGGGCCGCCTTCTAGGGCAGGGTAGGGTGACTTATTGCAGAGGAGGAGTATCTTCATGGTTCTTAGTTTTTCGTTGCTTTGAAAGTGAGGAAGAGACCGACGGGCAAAATGACGATGGATGACAGCCATACGCCCAGGAACAGGTTCATATCGCCAAACTCGGCCATGCGTTCCGCCACGGTGGAGATGATATAGTAGATGACAAAGAACAGCACGGAAATCACCACGGGTAGTCCGAGTCCTCCCTTCCGGATGATGGTGCCGAGCGGGGCGCCGATGAGGAAGAAGATGATACAGGCGAAACTGAGGGTGAACTTCTTATGCAACTCCAGTCGGTGTTTCTTGATGTTAAGACGCATCGCCCCAAGGTCCTGTCTGTTGAAAGCCACGTTTTCCTTCGCAGTGCGTGAGTTGCCGGTGGCCGCATCCAACACGCTGCGTTTCACCTGTGGGTCGAGATGATCGATCAGGGGCCACTCTAAAGGGATGCGAGATAACACAGGAGGGGAGAGGGTGTCGTTTTTGACTTCGTTGAGGGGCTCAACGTTTGATTTAAAATCTATATTTTTTGCTTTTTCGTAATTACCCAACCGTTGTTGAAATCCTTGGGCGAACCTCGTCTGTTTCGTGTCGTAGTGCTGTTCCAGCGAATCGAGTGCCGTGGTGAGCTGCTGGATGTTCATCATCGCCTGATACGACTTATACATGTCTTCGTTCGACCGCGTCAAGTCGAAACTTGCCAAACTGAACTTGAGATGTTCCTCCTTGAACGACATCCGCTCAAAAGGCCGGTTGAACTTGAACGTCTGCTTGTTGGAATTGTCCTCCGTGTAGTTATACCCGTTGTATAGGGAGAAGATGATGCACCGCTGGTTGGGACTCAGCGACATTTTTCCCGAGTCGGCCACCATGATCTTGTTGTTCCCGTCACGGTCGGTGTGGTCGTAGATCTTCACGCCGTAGATGGTACTCCCGTCTTTTCCTTTTTTGTCGACATAGATGACGTAATTCTCGATGTCTTTGTAAAAGACACCTTCCTTGATGTCGAAGGCAAGTTTCTGCCTCCTCACATCGAAGAGGAGCGTCTTAAACTTCAGCATGGCCACTGGTTTCACGCTGTCGGAGAAGACAAAAGCCATGGCGCTGAGCAGGATGGAGAAAATGAACAAGGGTCGCATGGCGGTCCAAACGGAGACGCCGGAAGCTTTGATGGCCACCAGCTCGTAATGCTCGCCCAAATCGCCGAAACACATGATGGAAGCCAACAGGATGGCCAAGGGAAGAGCCATCGGCACGAAGGTGATTGAGGCATGGAAGAATAGTTCCATGATGATCTTGAAAGATAGCCCTTTGCCGACCAGATCATCCACGTAAACCCACAGAAACTGCATCAACAGCACGAAGATCACGATGAAAAACGTGAAGACGAAGCTGCCGAGGAACGATTTCAATATGAGCTTGTAAAGCTTTTTCATGGATGGAGAATTATTGCAAAGATAAAAAATTTATCTTTGCCAAACGCAAAATAGAAAGACTATGGACTTTTTAAAGGGAATTAATATCGCTGTGACGGTCAGCGACCGTGACGGCAACGTGATTTATCAGAACGACAGCTCCATTGACGTGAATGGTGACGCCCGTGGGCGTAACCTGGAACAATGCCATAACCCGAAATCGTGGGAGATGATCTGTCATATGATCGCCGATAATGTTTCAAACGTCTACACCATCTCCAAGAAAGGGAAGAAGAAATTGATCTATCAGACGCCGTGGTACGACGATGACAACAAGGCCGTTCCGGCGGGTTTGGTGGAGCTCTCCATCATTCTACCAGAGGAGATGCCGCATTACGATCGGGGTTAACCCTTTTTTTATGCGAACGTAAACAAATAATTTCCGAGGAAATTCCATACCATCGCGGCACCCACGGCAAACACCTTGCTGAGGTAGAAATTCCATTTCAGTTTGTTGTGGAGCAGGTATACCGTCAACGTGTCAATGCCCAGTCCAACCACTGAGATTAGGAAATATTTGGCATATTCCGTGCCGATCTGAGGGTTGTGGCTCTCGAAGGTCCACCAGCGGTTAAGCAGATAGTTGGTGGTGGCGGCAAAGATAAACCCCAGGATGTTGCTGAGGTATTTGTTGAACTTGCAGACTTCCTTGAAAAACCAAGTCACTCCGAAGTTGACGAACACCCCGGAGAGCCCGACAGCTCCGAATTTCAGAAATTTCAAAAGGAAGTCTTTGTTGAGTTCAATCATAAGAACTTAGTGAGGAAAATGAAAGGCATCAGCGTCTCTACGCCGTCGAACACAAACACTTTGCCGGTGTTGCCTTGGCATATGATCCGCATGGGTCTTCCCGAGCGCTGTTCGGCCTCCACCATCACTTGGCGGCAGGCGCCGCAGGGGGCTACGGGCTCGGTCACTTCGGTGATTTCCGACTGGGCGGTGATGGCCAGCGCCTCCACGGGCACGTCAGGATATTGGGCCTGTGCAGCGAACAGGGCCGTACGCTCGGCACATAGTCCACTAGGATAGGCGGCGTTCTCAATATTGCACCCTTTCACTATGACCCCGTTGGCGAGCCTGACAGCGGCACCCACATGGAATTTCGAATATGGAGCATAAGAGCGGCTGACGGCTTCATGAGCCTGAAACAGGAGCTCGGCATCGAGGGCTTCGGCGGCGGCAAACTCTTTCTCGTTGTCGTATACAGTGTAGTCGGAGATGAATTGCTGTTTCTTCATGTTATTGTTTTTCGGGACTTTCATTCCCTTTTTCAGTTGCAAAGATAAGCAAAGAATTGAATAATGCAAACCATGTGGCGCCAGCTTGCGTCTCAATGGTGTCCTCAGGCAACATCGAGAGCAGCGCGATGACCAAGAAAATGGTATACAAATAGGTGCGACGACGCTTTGCGGAACAATAGGGGAGCAGTAGCGTCACCAAGAATAGAACCAGCCCCACGAGACCGAAACCCACGGTGATGGAGAGGTATTGGTTGTGTGCGCGATGGCGGTATTGATCTTCCAGAGGCGATTTTAATTCTTCGTAAGCCTGGCTGTAAGCTTTAGGGATGTCGCCCGTGCCTACACCGAAGATGAGGCGCTGCTTGATCAGGTGGAACGAGGCTCTTGTGTATTCGATGCGTTGCGACAGGGAACCTCCATTAGGGTTGTTGTAACGCCGATATTGGTTGTATTCAAAGGCTGTTTCCGAGAGGCGGGCATGAAATCCAGGATGGATGAAGTTGTTGTAGTTGGCAATGCCATTCTCGATGTTGCTAATGTCCTGCTCGTTCAAGGCGTTGACACCCTCGGCATCTTTCCGTAAGCCTTTTGAAGTGAGGTAACGGGCCAAGGTGGCCTCCAGATTTTCGCCGTTGTGGGTCAGGCTGTCATAGTTGAGCTGGCTGCGTTGGTTCCAGGCATCGTGCATCTCGGGACGGCAGAAATATAAACCGATATAATGGCCGTCTTCCACAGGGAAGCACACGGTATCGTGCCAGTAGTCATTGCCCAGCGCTGTTTTCCTGTCGAGTGTCGCCATGTCGACATGCTCCACGGCCAGCAACCGGTTGACGGTGCGGTAGAGGATGATGCCCGCAGCGATGGGAATCGCAATGACAACGACAAGACCGACTACTTTCCACACCGTTCTTCTCACCTTGGTGAAATAGACGTAAAGCAGCGTGGCACCTACCATTCCAGCAAAGGCAACGTAACCCGAAAGGGATTCGAAAATGTAGATTTGATAGATAAACCAAAAAAGTAGAAACCACATGAGATAATGATTCAAAGCGGTTTTTGTGCTGAAGGCCGGAACGTGTTTCCCTTTTGTGATGCGTTTCTCGTAAATGTAATAAACGACAATGCTCATCGACAGCACGATGTTCAGGCAGAAACGGATGTGACTGATGAAACGTGAGATCTCGCGGATGTCACTGTAGTCGTGCCTTACATAGGTGACGAAACTGATACAGGTGGCGACAAACACCGAGGCTACGTAAATAAGCATCAGCAGGTCGAAGTGCTTTTTAGGCAGCGGATTGACCGACGAGAGCACTACTGGCAGGATCAGCAGGGGTAATTTTACCCTCAAGTCCTTAAACGCATAGGCGAAGTCGGTGGTGTAGATGAGGCCAATGAGATGAAGCAGGTAGAGCGAAACCAGCAGCAGAGCGATCCTGTTGTGGATGAAACGTTGAAGCTTTATTTTGATAGGATCGCCCATGAAGAGCCACACGCCAACGAGGAGAAATTGAGATGCTCCCATCATGAACGGCGAGAGGGTGAGGCTTGCCGCCATGATAGCCAGGCTGACGAGATAGGCCGCTGGCTCATAGTCCCGTGTGCGTTCTCTCCAGGTCAAGGCTTCAGTATGGATTCATATCTTTTTTTGTCCAGCAGGATATTGAAAGCCTCCTTCAGATCGGGGTCGGTCTGCAACGAGGCGATGATACGTCCCTTCTGGTAGTAGTAGCGTCCAACGATTTCCAAGCGCAGCAGCTCTTCGATCTCGGCACGGTTTTTTATCAGGTCGTTTTCCTTGTCGGCTTGCAGTTGACGCTCTAGGGCTTCAACATTGCTGCTGATGCTCTCGAGATAGCCTTCTTGTTTGGCTTCCTTCTTGAACTCCTTTAATTTTTTCTCACTCTCAGTGGTATAGGAGAAGTCCTTTTCTTTCACAAATTTCGTGAAGTCGGCATAGATGGCATCGTCGATTTTGAATTCTTTGACAGGGGCGATGCTCGGGTGCTCGTTGACAAATTTGGTGGCGTAGTCGAAGATATAGTTCTTGGCGTAGAGGTAGGCTGTCACGGTGGCGTATTTCAGCGGCTCGATCTTTATGTCGGGCATGATGCCGTGGCCTTCGTAGACAGTGCGTCCCGCTGCGGTCTTGAAGGGCTTGCCTAAGGTGTCGTTTTTGCTATAAGTGGAGTCCTTCTTATGGGAGTAATCGATCTCCTGAATGCATCTTCCGCTGGGGATGTAGTATTTGGCGATGGTGACTTTCACTTGGGTGTTGTAGCTCAGGGGAAGGATGTTTTGCACGAGGCCTTTGCCGAAGGTCCTTTGGCCGATGACCACGCCGCGGTCGTAGTCTTGGATCGACCCAGCGAGGATCTCACTGGCGGAGGCACTGCCACCATCGACGAGGATGACCAGCGGCAGCTTTTCGTCGATAGGAGGGTTGGAGGTGGCATACATGCTGGCGGCATGTTGTGCCTTGCCTTTGGTGGAGACCACGGGTAGCCCTTTGGGGATGAAGAAATTGACGATGTCGACAGCTTCGTTGAGCAGTCCGCCGCCGTTGCCGCGGAGATCGATGATGAACCCCTTGAGCTCATGGTCTTTTTTCATGTCGAGCAGCTGCTGTTTCAGCTCGTTGGCGGCGCCTCTGGTGAAGCTGTTGAAGGCTACGTAGCCGATGCCGTTGTCGAACACTGTGGCGTAAGGGATATTGTCGATCTTCACTTTCTCGCGTTTCAAGGTGAACTCGATAGGCTTCTCCACACCGTAACGTTTGATCTTGAGAGTCACCTCTGTACCAGGCTGTCCCTTGAGGAGCTCGCTGACTTGGTCGGTGGGCTTCTTGTGGGTGTCGACGCCGTTGACGGAGATGATGGCGTCGCCGGCGCGCAGACCGGCCTTCTGTGCAGGCCAGCCCTCGTAAGGATCGGAGATGCGGGTGTATTCGCCGTCGTATTGAATGAGGGCACCGATGCCACCGTATTCGCCTGTGGTCATGAGTTTGTAGGTCTCAATCTCCGACTCAGGGATGAAGACGGTGTAGGGATCCAACCCATCCAGCATGGCGTCGATGGCAGCCTCGTTGAGCTCCGCCGGGTCGATCTCGTCCACGTAGTTCAGATTCAACTCCCTAAGCAAGTCGTTATAAATCTCAAGGCTTTTCGAGATCTCAAAATTGTTTTGCTTGTTTTGTCCGAATACTATTCCGGACATCAGCAACCCGATAATTAAAATACTTATTTTCTTCATCATAATAACTTTCCACTTTCAATTTTCAACTTTCACGGTACCGGATCATATCCGCTCCCTCCCCAGGGATTGCACGACAGCACCCGCTTGATGGTCAGCCAGCCGCCTTTGAAGGCGCCGTATTTCTCCAGTGCCTCGAGGCCGTAGTTCGAGCAGGTCGGTGTGTAACGACAGGCGCCGCCGAGCCAGGGCGAAAGCGTGATCTGGTAGAGCCTGATCAGCAGTTGGAGCAGCTTAGTGAGGGGTCTGAAGCGTTTTTTCATAGCGGTTGACGAGTTCGTTGACGGCTTGGGCGGTACGGTCGAGCATCTCCGCATAGGAGTGGATGACGGTGGCGTTATATACTAACGCAACATCCATCGAAATAGTATCGCGCGCGCATATTTCATATAGTCTCGACTTGTTTTTCCGCCACGACTCGCGGATGAGCCGCTTCACGCGGTTGCGCTTGAAGGCGTGGTGGAAACGCTTCTTGGAGACGGAAAGGAGGAGTCGGCAGGTGACGGGCTTGTCGCCCACAGGCCTCACCAGAAACACGACACGATAGGGATAACACGAAAAACCAGCCCCTTTTCCGAATAGGGACTGGATTTCGCTCTCTCTACAGATTCGTTCGTATTTTGGGAAGTCCTCCATTTATTTCTTCTTGCTCTTCTTGATTTCCGCGGCCACAAACTCCTCAATGGCCATGGTCATCGAAGGCGCGGTCTCAGTAGGTGCATGAAAGTCGAGACGGAACCCTGCGTCGGTGATGGCTTGGCAGGTGGCATCGCCGAAACCACCGATGGCGACTTCTTTCTGCTTGAACTTCGGGAAGTTGGTCTTCAGCGACTCGATACCCGCAGGGCTGAAGAAGACAAGCATGTCGTAGTCGTCGATCTTCAAGGTCTTGGTCAGGTCGGCCGACACGGTGCGGAACATCACGGCCTTGGTGAAGTCGATCTTGGCCTCGGTGAGCTGTTCCGGAATGCTGTCTGAACTGATGTCGGAGCAGCAGTACAGGTATTTCTCGTCTTTGTGCTTCTTGATGAGCTCCAAAAGATCTTCAAACCTCTGGTTGCCATAGAAAACCTTTCGCTTGCGATACTGCACGTAACGTTGTAGATACAAGGCAGTCGACTCGTTGATGCAGAAGTATTTCATCGTCTCGGGGACGTTGTAGCGCATCTCCTTGGCCACTCTGAAATAATGGTCGACCGCATTGCGGCTCGAGAGGATGACGGCGGTGTACTCCGGAAGCTTCACATGCTCCTGACGCAGCTCGCTGGCGGTGACCCCTTCCAGTTTGATGAACTTCTCAAAGGTGAAGTTGACCCCGTATTTTTTCGAAAGGTCGCCGTAGGGAGTTTTGGTGATGTCAGTCGGCTGCGGCTGTGACACCAATATGGATTTGATTTTCATTTGCTAACTGGTTAAAGAACAGAACTATTGGCGAAAAAGCGCATCCCTGCTGTGAAGAGCAGGACGATGGGTGCAATTTCGAGGGTGCAAAAATACAAAAAAATATAAAACGAAGGCATTTTTGAAAAAACTCTCGTGTCAATAAAGCTGATTACCAGCCTTATCAACGCCATTGCAAAAAGAATGCCAATGCCAATCCACACAAAAATAGAGTTGGGGATATAGAGAACCAACAGCAAGATAATCATAAGGAGCATGAACCCATAGGTCGATACCGACAGGTCCGCTGTGATCTGCCTCATGACGACTTCTCTTTGCTGGAACAACCATCCTATGAGCGCCAGCGTCAGGTAACGCAAAACAATCCAGGCGACCATGTAGCCGCAGAGGATGCTGTAGAAACCAAAGCCGTTGTAGGCCTCCACGTCGCTCGAAAAGATGACGGAGGCCTTCTGGAGGAACAGGGCCATCACCACGACATAGGAAATGAGAAAAGCATATCCAATGAAGCTTCTGGTGGGTGTCCACTCGCGGAGCAACTGGTTGGTGTGTGCCACGCCTCCGGGCACGCTGAGGAGCTGCTTGAACTGACGGGGATACAGTTGCTTGTTGATCACCACCAGCAACAATACCGCTGCCAGTATGATCAAATTCCAGCTGGCCAACACCTCGTGAGTGACCCGTTCCATGGGGTAGATGACCTCGTTGAAACCCGGTGTGATGAAAGTTGAAACCTCCTCCATTTTCCTCAAAAAATAACTTTGCAAAAATAAGAAATTTTCATAATTTTGCGCTTTACTAAATTGAACATCTGAACAACTAATCAACTATTATTATGGATTTAATGCATGAAATCATCGCCAATGCCCAAGCCAACAGGCAACGCATTGTGCTTCCCGAAGGTGACGAACCTCGTACGCTGAAAGCTGCCGACCGGCTGCTCGCCGACGGCGTAGCCGACATTATCCTTATCGGCCCCGCCGCGAAAATCAAGGAGATGACCGCCGAATTCGGTCTTCAGAACATCGACAAGGCCCGTATCATCGATCCGAAAGATAATCCCGACCGACAGAAATATGCCGACCTGCTTTATGAGATCCGTAAAGCCAAAGGCATGACGCCCGAGCAGGCCTATGACCTGGCAGGCAACTTCATGTACCTCGGCATCCTGCTGGTCAAGGCCGGTGAGGCCGACGGCCTCGTGAGCGGTGCCCGCTCCACCACGGGCGACATGCTCCGTCCCGCCTTGCAGATCATCAAGACTGTGCCTGGCGTGAGCTGCGTGAGCGGTGCCTTCACGATGTTCCTCCCCGAAGGCTGCCCCTACGGCACCGACGGCCGCATGGTCTTCGCCGACTGCGCCGTGACGCCCATGCCGACGGCCGAACAGCTGGCTGAAATCGCCATCTGCACCGCCGACACCGCCAAGGCCATCGCCAAGATCGACCCCGTCACCGCCATCCTGAGCTTCTCCACCAAGGGCAGCGCCAAACATGAAGTGGTCGACAAGGTCATCGAAGCCACCCGCATCGCCAAGGAACGCCGTCCCGACCTCGTCCTCGACGGTGAACTCCAAGCCGACGCCGCCATCGTGCCTTCGGTGGGCTCCAGCAAGGCTCCAGGCAGCCCTGTCGCCGGCAAGGCCAATACCCTGGTGTTCCCCTGCCTCGAAGTGGGTAACATCGCCTATAAGCTCGTCCAGCGTTTGGCTGGCGCCGAAGCCGTCGGCCCCGTGCTGCAAGGCCTCGCCAAGCCCTGCAACGACCTCAGCCGCGGATGCTCCATCGATGATGTCTATAAATTAGTCGCTATTACCTGTAACCAAGCTATTGCACAAAAATGAAAATATTAGTCTTAAACTGCGGCAGCTCCTCCATTAAATATCAGCTGCTGGATATGGAAAACACCAATTCGGCCCATGTTCTAGCCAAGGGTCTCCTTGAGCGCATCGGCCTCGAGATGGGCGAATTCACCCACAAATACAACGGTGAGAAGTACTATGAACAGCTTCCCATCCCGAACCATACCGAAGGTATCAAATTGGTGCTGAAGGCATTGGTCGATCCTAAGATGGGCGTCATCAAAGACCTGAAGGAAATCAACGCCGTCGGTCACCGCGTGGCCCACGGTGGTGAGAAGTTCACACAAAGTGTCCGTATCGATGACAACGTCATCAGCATGATCAAAGACCTCTGCGACTTGGCTCCGTTGCATAACCCCGGTGCCCTGCAAGGCATCGCCGCCATGCAGGAAGTGCTCCCAGGCATCCCTATGGCCGCTGTGTTCGACACCTCGTTCCATAGCACCATGCCGCCCGAGGCTTACCTCTATGCCCTTCCTTATGAATATTACGAGAAATACCGTGTGCGCCGCTATGGCTTCCACGGCACCAGCCATAAGTTCGTGGCCGAGAAAGCTGCAGAATTTGTCGATAAGGACTGGAACAAGTGCAAGATCGTGACCTGCCATCTGGGCAGCGGCGCCTCCATCGCCGCCGTCGAATACGGCAAGTCGGTTGAGACCTCCATGGGCTTCACCCCCGTTGAAGGCCTCGTGATGGGCAGCCGCACCGGCGACCTCGATCTGGGTGCCTTCATGTATGTCATGGAAAAAGAAGGTTATTCCATCAAGGAAATGAACACCTTGGTCAATAAGAAATCGGGCCTCGTGGGCATCACGGGCGGCAAGCAGGATATGCGTGACGTGCGCGCCGCAAAAGAAGAAGGCGACGAACGCAGCACCTATGCTTTCAATATGTTCGCCCACCGCGTGAAGAAATACATTGGCTCCTACATGGCTGTGATGAACGGCTGCGACGTGTTGGTGATGACCGGCGGCATCGGCGAAAACGCTTGGTTCATGCGTGAGGCCATCCTCGAGGATATGGAATTCCTGGGCATCAAACTCGACCATCGTATTAATAAGGAGACCATCGGCGAAGCCGGCGTGATCTCCACTCCCGATTCAAAGGTCACTGTGGTGGTCTATCCGACCGACGAGGAATTCGTCATTGCCAAAGATACCTTTAATTTGGTTCAGAAGTAAGAAGTAAGAAGTAAGAAGTAAGAAGGTGTCCCGTAGGGGCAACCTTAACCTAGCCCAGGGCACGCCCTGGGATCCGTGACGAATGGAACGTATTAATCAAATATCGGAAATTGTTGGCGGCCGTCTGATGGGGACGGACGGGGATCGTATGGTCCAAGACCTCCTCATCGACAGCCGTCAGCTGCTGTCACCGTCGCAGGCGCTGTTCTTCGCCTTGGTGAGTGACAGAAACGATGGGCATCGCTATATCGGCGAGCTATATGAGAAAGGTGTCCGTGCTTTTGTGGTCAGCCGCACGCCCAATCTCGAAGATTACCCCGATGCCGCTTTCATTGTCGTCGACGACACGCTGAAAGCCATGCAGAAGCTCGCCGCCCACCATAGGGAACAGTTCAACATCCCCGTCATCGGCATCACCGGAAGTAACGGCAAAACCATCGTCAAAGAATGGCTGGCCCAGCTTCTGGGGCCAGATTATAACACAGTACGTAGCCCCAAGAGTTTCAACTCGCAGGTGGGTGTGCCGCTCTCGGTGTGGCAGATGAACGAAGGCCACCAGCTGGCCATCTTCGAGGCAGGCATCTCCAAGGCAAACGAGATGGCGCCCCTGCAGAAAATTATCAAGCCTACCATCGGTGTGTTTACTAACATCGGTCAGGCTCACGAAGAAAACTTCATCAACTTCATGCAGAAGGCAGGGGAGAAACTCAACCTGTTCACCCAGGTGGAGACCCTGGTTTACTGCATGGACTATTACGACATCCAACAGGTGATCCTCCGCGCGGGACTCGACAAGAAGGTGAAGTTGATGCCTTGGAGTCGTAAGTTCAAAGAGGCGGCAATGTACGTTGCTGCCGTCGAGAAAAAGGAAAAGGAATCCGCACTGGATCTTGAGTATCAAGGTGAGACACTGCATTTCACCATCCCCTTCAACGACGATGCCTCCATCGAGAATGCCATCCACTGTATCGCCGTCTGCCTTCTGCTGAAGATGGATGTGACGACGCTCTCTGAACGCCTCATGGGACTGACCTCCATCGCCATGCGACTCGAGATCAAAGCGGGCATCAACAACTGCACGGTCATCAACGACTATTACAACTCCGATGTCAACTCGCTGGCTATCGCCCTCGACGTGATGAACCAACAGCAGCAGCATCGCGAGAAGGTGCTGGTGCTTTCCGATATCTTGCAAAGCGGTCGCGACGATGAGGAGTTATATGGCTACATCGCCCAATTGATCGAGGAGAAGGGGGTTAGCCAGCTCATCGGCATAGGCCCCGCTATCAGCCGCCAGTCGCGGCAATTCAAGCTGGAGAGTCGCTTCTTCAACGATGTTGGCGACTTCATTCAACATTTTCCGTTTTCGCAGTTCCGCAACCAGACCATCTTGCTGAAAGGTGCACGCGCCTTCGCTTTCGAGCAGATCAGCATGGAACTGCAGGAGAAGGCACACGAGACCGTGTTGGAGATCAACTTCAACCATCTGGTCAACAACTTCAATCACTACCGTTCGCTCATCAAGCCGGAGACCAAGATCATGGTCATGGTGAAGGCGTTCGGCTACGGCAGTGGCAACTATGAGGTGTCAAACATTCTCCAGTTCCACCGTGCCGACTATCTTACCGTGGCGTTTGCCGACGAGGGTGTGGAACTGCGCCGTGCGGGCATTAACCTGCCTATCATGGTGATGAGTCCCGAGGTGAACAGCTACGACAACATCATCAAATATCATCTGGAACCGGAGGTGTTTAGTTTCCGCAACCTCGGTTTCATCGAAAAAGCATTGGAAGCTACTGGCGTCACGGCACCGCTGAACGTCCACATAAAGCTTGATACGGGTATGCATCGTCTGGGCTTCTCACTCAAAGAGTTGCCAGAGTTGATTCGTCGCATCCAGGGCAATCCTTTGATCCATGTGCAGAGCGTGTTCTCGCATCTGGCCACGGCCGACAACCCCGAGGAAGATGAGTTCACGATGAGCCAGATTCATGTGTTTGAGGAAGGCAGCCAGATGATTGTCGATGCTTTCCCACATAAAGTGTTGCGCCATATTCTGAATACGGCGGGTATCACCCGTTTCACGCAGTACCAGTTCGACATGGTGCGTTTGGGCATCGGACTTTACGGAGTGCCTACCTGTTTGGCCGATGAGGGCGTCCTAGAGACTGTGGTGTCGCTTAAGACCACCATCAACCAGATCAAGGAGATTCCAGCAGGTGATAGCATTGGCTATAACCGTCACGGCAGGGCCAATCACGATATGCGTATCGGCATCGTGCCCATCGGTTATGCCGACGGCCTTTCACGACTGTTGGGCAACGGCAATGGCAAGTTCTACATCAACGGACGTCAGGTGCCTATTATCGGCGATATCTGCATGGATATGTGCATGCTCGACCTTACTGGTGTTGATGCAGAGGAAGGCGACACAGTGGTTGTCTTCGATGCTGAGCACAGCATCAACAATATCGCCCGAGCCTGTCAGACCATCCCTTATGAGGTGATGACCCGCATCTCACAACGGGTAAAAAGAGTGTATTATCAAGAATAATATTAATTAATTTAATACTATATAACTATGAAGAATATTACAAAAATCCTCATGTTGGTTCTGTTGTTCTTTTCGGTGGCAGACAGAGCTTCGGCGCAGTACACTTTTAAGGTGGATGCCTTGACCAAGGACACTACGGCTCTTTACGCCTATGTCGCAAGTGATGGCAGGGTGGATCTTGGCGATCCTGTCGGTTCGCTGAAGAACGGTACGGAGGTCACAATTGCACAGGCCGACACGGTGCTTGTTCGTGCCAACTTCAAGTCACTAAGGACGAAGACGTTCTCCAATGAGAAAAAAACATATTCCGGAGATGTGGCTGCGGTCACTTATAATGGAATCAAGTATTATGTGGATGCGAAAGACTTGGTTTTGAGTTCGAACGACAAGACAGGAAAGGATTTCATTAATAAGGAAAATAGTTATCACACGGTTTTGGGACGCTTTTACAGCACGCTTTTCCCCTTCATTCTTATTTTTCTGTTGCTGTTGGCGGCTACGGTCTTTGCCCTGCTCATCAAAGGAAAGAATGGTCCTAGGCTGATTCCCACCATTCTGGTGCCAGCCTTCCTGCTTTCGGCCATTGCGCTGGAGATGATCGGTGTGATCAAGATGGGGAGCGATATCCTGTGGTGGCTTGACACGGATGTGATCCGTAAAGTCATCGTCATTCTTCGTTTAATGCTCTTCGCTGTGGCTGTCATCATGCAAATCTTCAGCATGAGGCTCTATAAAAACGGTATTGTGGGGTATATGCACGATCCTGAGAAGAAGGTACTTGTCAAACGTCCCATGATCGGGGCTTTGGTTGGCGTGATTCTGCTGGGTGTCAGCGTGATTGTAGCCATGATCGTGCCCAGACAAGCCAATCTGATTCTGACCATCGGAGCTATTCTGCTGGTTGTCGCTGTTGTGGTGGCTATCGTCAGCACGGCCGTGGTCAACAGCAAGGCTCTTGGCAAAGGCGCTGGCATTGCCTTCACGCTGTTTGTGGTCATTTACGGCATCGGTTTGATTTCCGCATTGGTTCTGCTCATCATGGGCTTTGTCAATGTCTTCTGGGAGATGCTCATCACCTTCGGCGGCAGTACCGTTGCGTTGATGCTGATGAGTAAGGTGGTGCCTTCGCGCTCCTATACCGAAAATGGTGTGAGGTACGAAGTCTACGAGGATTTCAATCCGTTTAAGAACTGGTTCCAGAAAAAATAAGATAGGGTGCCTCTCGAGGCACGATGCCTAGAAAACTTCTATTTCATCCACGAAGATCCATGCTGGATATCCATATCCATCATGGTCTTCTGGTAACATGTGGTCTTTGATGATGACTTCCACGTAGCGAGCTGTCACAGGTTCGAACGCCAACTCATAGGTGAAATTACCATCGTTGTCCATCCAGGTGGTGATGGGGATATCCAGTTGTGCCACTTCGCGGAAGTTTTCGCCATCGTCGGAGACCAGCACGCTGGCGTGACTTGGGTTGTAGATCCAAGCACCTTTATTCACTAGCGAACGGAAGCGTACGTGTTGCATCGTGGAAGGCTGTTCCAGGTCGATGACGGCGTCGAGGGGCTGTCCCCAGAACCCCAGCCAGCGTCCCGAGGTGTAGGCGATACGACCCATCTCGCCATCGTTCAGAATCACTGCACCTTTGGAGGCATACTTCTCATTAGGCTCCTCACGCAGGAAGATGGGCTTACGAGTGGCGAGGTTTGGCACCACCGTGTCGGTATAGACCTGCGGGCTGAAGATCTGCTTGGCGTAATTGTAATGGTAGAGATCATAGAGCTGAGCCATATGTCGGCAGCGTTCTACGAATGCATCGAAGTCGCGACTGTCGGGGTCGGGGTTGTTCCACTGAATTTCAGACAAAGCGTCCATGCGAGGCATGGCCATGTACTCCACGTGCTTGAACGATTTGATGTATTCCGTCCAGATGTTGGCTTGCACGCCGATGATATGTTGCTGTTGTTTGGGTGTCAGTTCTTTGGGCAGGGGCCGGAACTCATACACTCTCGACACTGGTAGGTAGCCGCCCACGCAGGAAGGCTCGGTGGCGGGGTCTTCACTTTGGTAGTAGTCGAAATAGAGATGTGATGCAGGTGTCATGATGACGTCATGGCCTTTGCGAGCCGCCTCGATGCCGCCTTCGGTGCCGCGCCAGCTCATAATGATGGCGGTCTCGGAGACGTTGCCTTCAAGGATCTCGTCCCAGCCGATCACGCGGCGGCCACGGGCTTCCACCACCTTGGCCATGCGGTTCATCACATAGCTCTGGAGATAGTCCTCAGCAGAGAAACGATCATCTTTTTTGATGCCCAACTCCTTGATCTTAGCTTGGCATTTCGGGCATTTCTCCCATCTGACTTTGGGACATTCGTCGCCTCCGATGTGGATGTACGGTGAGGGGAAGATGTCCATCACCTCGTTGAGCACGTCTTCCACAAACAGCATGGTCTCTTCGTTGCCGGCGCAGAGCACGTCGTCCGACACGCCCCAGCGTTTCCACACCTCGTAGGGCCCACCGGTGCAGCCCAGCCAGGGATAGGAGGCCAAGGCAGCCTGCATGTGCCCTGGGAGGTCGATTTCGGGGATGATGTTGACGTGACGCTCGGCAGCATATTGCACCAGGTCGCGGAGCTGTTCTTGGGTATAGAAGCCGCCATAGCGGATGGTATCATAGAGCCGTCCATTGCGACCGATGACGGTGCCGTTGCGGTAGGCTCCGACTTTGGTCAGCTCAGGATATTTCTTGATCTCGATGCGCCAGCCTTGGTCTTCTGAAAGGTGGAAGTGGAACTGGTTCATGTTATGCAAAGCCAGCATGTCGATGTAGATCTTCACCGAGTCGAGGTCCATGAAGTGCCGGCAGGGGTCGAGGTGCATGCCGCGGTAGGGGAACTCCGGCCAGTCACGGATGGTGCCACAAGGGAGTTGAGAGTTGAGAGTTGAGAGTTGAGAGGTGGGCAGACTTTTCCTCAGCGTTTGCACACCATAGAACACGCCGGCGGCATCAGAGCCTTTGATGGTGACTTGTTTCGTCGCGATGTTGATTTCGTAGGCTTCGGCTTGCTCGAAGGCTGTGGGTTCCAGCTTCAACACGATTCCATCGGATTGACTTTCATAAGTTGCCGTTTCGAGTGCAACCCCCATGATGTCATTGACATATTCGCTGAGGAACTGTGCTTCGCGCTGGAGGCCTTCCTCGTAATAGACTTTGGTTGTCTGCTGAAGCACGAAAGGCTTTTCTTCATTAAGTTTCACCTCTTTAGGTTGAGGAATGACGTCATAGTTGGCTTCAGGCAATTGCTGAGTGCAAGCGGAGAGTAGCAGCACCGCGAAGCAAAGGAGAGATAGTTTTTTCATAGTCAAAGGATTTTGTGCAAAGATAGAAAAAAATGCTTATCTTTGCACTATCAATGATTTGACAACTGATCGCCATGAGCAAACAAACTCTGATGATGATTCAGCAGATAGCTGAGTATTTCAAGACCCAACCGGTGTTGAAGGCTTGGCTGTTTGGTTCGTATGCCCGAGGTGAGCAGCATCCTGACAGCGATGTGGATATTCTCGTGGTTTTTGACCAAGAGACTGGTAAAGGTGTTAGTTTGTTGAAACACATTGGCATTGCCTTGGATTTGGAAGAGCTATTAGGTAAAAAAGTCGATCTGATTACTGACGGCACCTTGCTGCCTTTTGTCAGGGAATCCGCTGAAAAAGACAAGGTTTTGATCTATGAGAGAGCAAGTTAGAGACACGGCGCGACTGCTCCATATCCTTGAGTGTATCGACAATATCATCGAATTTGCCGATAGGAAGACCTTTGAACAGATTGAAGCAGATAAAATGTGTTTTTATAGAACAATACATTAGTGAACTTGATTGTGAATCAAACAAATAGACTATAAAGAAAAGAAAGAGAATTAATTAACATATTATAAAACAAAGCATTAGCTATTATTCGCATTCAAAACAAAAGCGTCGGAAACTATTGATTTGATAATATCGAATAAAAGCATTAATTGGGAGCACGGGCTTCCTTTACCACTTGATAGAGTTAATGCTCACGCCGTTCTGGTGTGGGCTGGACTATAAGTGGTAACGGGGTTGAACCGACGCTCCTCGTGAATGCGATAGAAAGGTCCACACCTTTCTTTTATCCGATTAAGTGATTGATAGCGTTGCGGAAACTATCAATCTCGATGGCAAATAACAAAACACTTGCAAATGCCAAAAAGGCAAAAAAGGATGAGTTCTATACACAATTGGTTGATATTGAGAATGAACTGGTGCATTACAAACATCATTTCAAAGGGAAAATAGTTTTTTGTAATTGTGACGATCCATATGAAAGCAACTTCTTCAAATATTTTGCTGCAAATTTTAACTATTTAGGATTGAAGAAACTAATTGCAACATGCTATGATCCATCCCCTGTTGCTGGTCGTCAGTTGGACATTTTTGCCGAAGGAATATTGCCTGAGATAGGAAAGAAGGCATATAAGATTGAAATCACCGAGGTTACTGATGTTAATAATGATGGAGCCATTAATCTTGCTGATGTAGAGTATTTGATAAAGAACGACAAAAATGTTCTTTCAATGCTTGAAGGTAATGGGGATTATAAGTCAAAAGAGTGTGAAGAGCTGTTAAATGAAGCAGATATAGTTGTCACCAATCCTCCTTTTTCACAGTTGAATGAATACATCTTGTTTCTTCATAGACATGGAAAGAAGTTTTTGGTAATGTGTAATCATAACATTGTTCATTACACTGAAATTTTCCCTTTGATAAAAAACAATGAGTTGTGGTTAGGGTATAATTCTAACAAAACAGTAAGATTTGCTATGCCAGATTATTACGAAAAATGGGATGAGATAATTGATGGTGTTAAATATGGTAAAGTCCCATCGATAGGTTGGATTACAAATCTTGATATTAAGAAAAGGCATGAAGACCTAATACTATATAAAACCTACAATGAAATAGATTATCCAAAATACGAGAACCTTGATGCGATTGATGTCGAAAGAGTGGCCGATATTCCTTGTGATTATTTTGGTATAATGGGGGTTCCAGACACATTGTTGGACCAATACAATCCTGCTCAGTTTGAGATTTTAGGAGCTGATGGCATCCCAGAATATGCTGATGAGCTGAATATTGGCCGAATTGGAGAAGATTGGATGTTTAGGTACAGAAAGAATGGGGGTACAGGTCACTATACTGCTAATATGAGAAGCATAGTTTTGACAAAAGAGGGTGTACCTAAAAAACCATATTCCCGAATTTTCATCCGTCGCCGACAGGCCGAACCCCATCAAATAGCAATATACGAGCAAGGCGAGCACTCGCTTCCTATGGCGGCTGAATAATACTAAACTGAGATACCAATGAACATCGAACTCCACAAAATCACCGTCCGCGAGCTAACCCAAGGCTATGAGGACAACAATGAAAACGGCGTACGGGCCTATGGCGGCCTACTCGATGTGCGCCCACCGTACCAACGTGAATTCGTCTATGGCGAAAAAGAACGTGATGCTGTCATCGATACGCTTACCAACGGCTTCCCGCTCAACGTGATGTACTGGGCGGTACGTGAAGACGGCACGTTTGAGATCATCGACGGACAGCAGCGCACCATTAGCATCTGTCAGTACGTCAATGGTGACTTTGCCTACAACTTCCGCTATTTCCACAACCTACAGCCCGACGAGCAGGAGCAGATTCTCAACTACCCCTTGCAAGTGTATATCTGTAGCGGCTCCGATAGCGAGAAACTCAAGTGGTTCAAGACCATCAACATCGCGGGCAAGGAACTCACCGAGCAGGAACTGCGCAATGCTGTGTATGCTGGCTCGTGGGTGAGCGACGCCAAACGGTATTTCAGTAAGAACAACTGCGCTGCATACGGCTTGGCCAGCAAATATGTCTCAGGAGAAGTGAACCGCCAAGCCTATCTTGAAACTGCTATCCGATGGGTCTCGAATGGCAATATCGAAGTCTATATGGGCAACCATCAACATGATCCGAATGCGGTGGCGCTATGGAACCATTTCAGCAGCATCATTAATTGGGTGAAAGCCGTGTTCCCGAATTATCGTAGAGAGATGAAAGGCGTAGATTGGGGAACGCTTTATGCCAAATACCACAAAGGCAACTGGGACGCCGTTACTTTGGAAGCCGAAGTGAAGCGACTGATGGCAGATAGTGATGTCCAGAAAAAGAAAGGCATCTATACCTATGTTTTTGACCATGATGAGCACCACCTTGACATCCGCGCTTTCGATGACAATATGAAACGTGAGGTCTATGAGCGACAAAACGGTATCTGTGTCTTATGTGGGCATCATTTCGAAATCGAACAGATGGAAGCTGACCACATCACCCCATGGCGTGACGGTGGACGCACCATTGCTGAAAACTGCCAGATGCTTTGTCGCGAGTGTAACCGCCGAAAAAGTGGAAAGTAAGGTCACCCCCGCGCATTCACGTATTTATTATTATTAAGCGGAGCGAGTTAAAGTGGAAAGCCCCAATCGTCCCACACAATAATAGATTCAATGGCTTTCTCTTGCTTGTCAGGTAAATTATAGAATAAGTCAATAGATAGTATTTGCTCCAATTCGTCAATTGTGCAGGCACATTCATCCAATTGCCTTTCTTCTCCTCCGTTTTGCAGAACAAATGCAATAGCAGAATAATCTTTGTCTTTCTGAATTAGCAGTGCTTTGAAGCAAGCATCTGGGACAGCCACGCCATTGTGCCCGATTCTTAACGTATCAGAACTTTGATAAATGGGACCGCATACGACATACACTTTGCCGTATTGTCTAGCCAGTCGTCGTGTCTTCTCTTCCAATTGGTTCCATTTACCGTTATTCAAGGCTGCATTCTGTGGTATGCAGTTGGTGAAATAGAAGCTCTCTACCATGGCGAGGCTATCCCATTTCATATCGGCAGCAGGTGCCATATGTCCGCGTGAATAACCTGAGTTATGGTAGTCTTCGTTATCAGCTTGCTTCCCATTATAGTACGGGTCAGGAAAAAAACGCAACCCTTTTCTCGACCATGGGCCATCGGTTTCATTGCTGGTAAGTTCGTAGGCAACCCAATTGGCGGTAAGGTTTGAGGGGTTATATGAAAGAGTGTATGCAGAGTGCTGAATCAAAAATCCTTCGGAACCACCATTCGGCAATTCCAATAATTGATAGTTGAATTTGTTTAGCTGTTGAAGGCGGCAAGAATTACATAGCAATAAAGAAACCAGGAGTGCCCCAGTTGTGATCATACCCAATAAATGCATATTGCCCTTTTCCTTCATCTCGACAAGAGGCGCCTTTATGCTATTCAGACTTCGGTCTTCTTTAATTTACCTTCTTCAAAAGAATCACATATACCGGGAAGTGGTCGCTGTACCCTCCAGCCCAGACGCCACCGGCGAAAGTACGGAAGGGGAAACCGTTGTAACGACCGCCGTGCTGCTTCAGGAACTCCTTGTTGTGAACCTTGGCGTTCTTGTACTGATAGGTGCTGTAATCGCCAGGCAATAGGGCAGGAGTGAGGATGGTCTGGTCGAGGACACCGGGGACATCGCGGAAATAGTTGGTGCCGATGCCGTTCTCATGCAGCTCATACATAGGGTTGAAATACTCGCCTTCCTTCATGCGTTTGCGGTCGCCGTTGGCGCGAAGGTACTTGGTGATGCTCTTGTTGGTGGGGTAGTCGTTGTAGTCACCCATCATGATCACTTTGGCGTTGGGATCGTCGGCCAGCAGCGAGTCGGTGATGTGACGGCACAACTCGGCTGCCGCGATACGTCCGGGCAATGAACGCTTCTCGCCACCATAACGCGAAGGCCAGTGCATCACGATGAAGTGCATCGGCTCTCCGTCGAAGAGACCCGACACCAGCAGCTGGTCACGTGTGATAAAATCGGGCTGGTCGGGCACCACGGTACGATACGACTTGGTGCCGGTCACCTTCAGATATTTCGGGTTGTAGATCAAGGCCACGTCAACGCCACGACGGTCGGGCGAGTCGTAATGCACAATCTGATAGTTGCGGTTGGCAATCTCGGGCTGCGCCACCAGATCCTCGATCACGTGGCGGTTCTCGATCTCCGACAAGCCCAGCACTGCCACTCCATCGGGAGTGTAGTCCGTCCCAATGGTGGAGATGGCGTACGCCATGTTGTGCAACTTGATCATGTATTTCTCAGTGTTCCACTGGTTGACACCATCAGGCAGGAACTCCTGGTCGTTGATGGTGGGGTCGTCGATGGTGTCGAAGAGATTCTCCATGTTGTAAAAGCCGACAAGGCCGATTTTGTAAGCTTGCTTCTCCTGGGCGTTTAAACGGCCCAAAGACAGACAGCAAAGGAGTATCAGGATGGAAGATAAGGCTGTTTTTTTCATAGAGAGATGTTTTTGTAACTGCAAAAATAATAATTAATGTGAATCTCATTCCGTTTTTTTTTATTTTTGCAAAATAGATATTAGAAATATAAGTATAAACGAAATCTATAAAGATGAAGAAATTATTATTATTTATTATGGCCGTGTTGTTGACAGCGCGGCTATCAGCACAGGTCGTCGTTGACACGATGGCCTATCAGGAGCAGGAGGTCCCGACGATCGTGTTGTCGGACTCCGACTTCGACGAGTCGTCGACCTCGGTGAACGACGCCTCCACGCTGCTGCACTCATCACGCGACGTGTTCAATGCCATCGCTGCTTACAACCTGGGCTCGCTGCGCTACCGTGTGCGTGGCAACGATTCGAAGTACACTGACGTGATGATCAACGGCATCTTGATGAACGACCCGGAGACGGGACGCCCGGTGTTCTCCAACTGGGGCGGCCTCAACGACGCTTTCCGTAACTCGGTTCTCGTGGAGGGCCTCGGTCGTACCGACGCTGGCTTCGGCGGCCTCGGCGGCCTCACCGCTTTCTCTACAAAAGCTTCGCAGTACCGTAAGCAGGTTTCCGTGGGCTATGCCTTTTCCAACCGTTCCTACGACCACCGCCTCAATGCATCTATTGGCACTGGCGAGATCGGCAAGGGCTGGTACATCATGGCCATGGGCTGTCTCCGTTATTCCGGCATGAAGGACATGAACAAGCCGGGAGCGTATTTCGAGCGTACCGAAGGTACCTTCTATGAGGCAGCAAGCTACTTCCTCTCCGTGGAGAAGAAGTTCAACGACAAGCACAGCCTCGACTTCACCTTCTTCGGCGCTCCCTCGCAACGTGGCGGTTCATCTCCCGTGGTGCAGGAAGCCTACGACCTTGTGGGAACCAACTACTACAACCCCAGCTGGGGCTATCAGACCCTGCCCGACGGCACCCAGACCATTCGCAACTCGCGTGTCAGCTATTACCACCAACCGATGACGCAACTGACCTGGAGCTGGACCCCCAGCCCGAAGACACAGCTCGTCACCACGGCATTCTACTTCGCCGGTCCTGGTGGACAGACCGCCCTGGAATGGGGTGAAGCCTACGACCCGCGTCCCGACTACTACAAGAACCTGCCTGGCTACCTTATGAATCACGCCACCAGCACGGCTGAATACGAGGCTGCCCTCCAGAGCTGGAAGGACCGCGATCCCAAAGAGACACAGATCGACTGGGACGGCCTCTACCTCGCCAACATGAATCACAACGCCACTATCTATAACGCCAACGGCATCGAAGGCAATACCGTCGCAGGCCTCGCCTCCAAATATATCGTGGCCGAACGCCATTACGACAAGATGCAGACGGGTGGCGCTACCTACTTCAAACACGAGTTCATGCCTAACCTGTATATGGCAGGCGGTCTTGCCATCAATGTGTCGTGCACCCACTATTACGAAATGGTCAACGACCTGCTGGGCGGCGAATTCTACTATGACATCAACAAGTACGCCGAGAACATGGAATCGGATGAGTGTCAGGTCGACCTCAACAACCCTAACCACATCGCCAAGGTGGGCGACATCATTAACTATAACTACAATGCCAACCGCAACTACGGCCGCCTCTGGGGTCAGGTCGACTATCTGACGGGCAACTGGGACATGTACCTCGGCCTCCAGTTCTCCTTTACCCAGATTTGGCGCGAGGGTCTGTTCAACAACGGTGCTTTCCCCGACGAACTGTCTTTCGGTTCCGATGCAAAGCACAACTTCTTTGATCCGGCCGTCAAAGCAGGTGTCACTTACGCCATCAACGGACGTAACCACATCGTGGCCAACATGGCCTATATGTTCCAGGCACCGCAATTCAGAGACATCTATGTTTCGCCCCGTACCCGTCACACGCTCGTGTCAGATGATCCCGGAAGCGAACGCATCAAAGCCTTCGACCTCGGTTACCAATACCGTTCACCCATCTTCCGCTTCCGCCTGACGGGTTACTACTACACCTACCAGAACCTCATCTGGAACCGTAGCTTCTATTGCGAGAACGTCTACACTGGCGCTTCCGAGTTGGGTAACTCCTATAAGAGTGAGTTCATCAACTTCGTGATGACCGACATCAACCAGAGGAGCGTGGGTCTGGAAGTGGGAGCTGAATACCATGTGACAAACACCATCACGCTGCAAGCTGCTGCTGCCAACGGTATCCTTACTTACCTGAACAACCCGGTGTTCTCCATCTACGACGATAACAACGCTGAATGCTATGTCGACAAGAATACGGCTTACCTGAAAAACTATCACATCTCCACAGGTCCCGAGACCGTCGGTTCGCTGGGTATCCGTTACAACGATCCCAAGAACTGGTGGGTGAGCCTCAACGCCAACTACCTGGCCAATATGTATTTCGACATCAACCCTTACAACCACACCGAAGTCGGCATGTCGCACTACGCCGAGGGTGACGGCCGTATCGAAGAGGTGCTGCGCCAGGATCCGCTGAGCTCAGCTTTCACACTCGACTTCTTCGGAGGCTATTCACGTCGCTACAAGGGTTACTACTTCCTGTTTACCGCAAGCGTCAACAATATCCTCAACAACAAGAGCGCAGTGCTCTATGGGTATGACCAGTTGCGCTTCAATGCCAGCGATCCCGACATGTTCCCGTCGAAGTACTCTTATATGTACGGAACCAACTTCTTCTTGAACCTGACAGTGAGAAAGTAATTTAGAATTTAGAAATTAGAGATAATATACAATCATATGAAAAAATTATTCAAAACCAGTTTTATTCTTCTTGCCTTGTTCGGCGCTCTCTTCACGTCATGCAAGAAAGAGTATGAAATTCCGCCAATCCCGGTGTTGCCGGTAGGCGACGTCTACACCATCGGTGACCTGCTGGCTATGCCCGCCAACACCACCTTCGACACGGCTTCGGTCTACGGTATCGTCACCGCCGACGAACAGTCGGGTAACCTCTACAAGACCATCTTTATCCAGGATCGTCGTACAGGCAAGGCCATCGAGCTGCTGATGAACACTTCTTCAGCCGCCCGTATCGGCGACTCCGTCCGTGTGTTCTTGGATAAAAACATGATGGTCAACAACTATCACAACCTACCTCAGCTGGTGGGTAAGGACGGCAAGGGCTTCAACCCCGATGGCCATCTGATCATCTATCCTTACAATAAGCCCATCGAGCCGGCTACGGTAACCATCGCCGACATCAAGACGGGTAATTATACCGCTGGTCTGGTGAAACTTGAAGGCGTGCAGTTTGTGGATCAAGGCGCCAACTTCTGCAACATGGGTGAGAACACCAACCGTACCTTGAAAGACGCCACTGGCGAACTGCTGGTGCGTACGAGCAACTATGCCAATTTCGCTTATGATCCTCTGCCGACGGGCTCAGGTAGCCTGGTGGCCATCGCTTCGGTCTATAACAACGACTGGCAGCTCATCATCCGTTCGAAGAATGAGTTGAATTTCGAAGGTGGCGAGCCTATTAATCCTCCTGCGCCAGCTGGCGAAGTGCAGCAGCTGCCTTACTTCCAAAGCTTTGCCTCAGACTTCGGCACTTATACCACTTATGACGTGTTGGGCGACCAGTCATGGATGATCGACTACAGCACCGCCAAGATGACGGGCTTCGTCAACAGCACCTATTACGCCAACGAAGACTGGCTGATCTCATCGCCCGTGAATCTCTCAGAAACGAGAGGAGCCACCATGACCATGAGCTATATTGGCCGTTACTTCAGCAACATCAATGAAGAAGTCACCGTGTGGGCCTCCACTGACTATACCTATGGTAATAACCCCAGCGAGGCTAACTGGACTCAGATTCCCGCCCGTTTGAGCGAGGGCAGCAACTGGACTGACTTCCTGACTGCCGAGATCAACCTGGTTGATGTCACCGGTCAGCCGATCACTGGTCCGAGTGTCACCATCGCAGTGAAGTACACCTCCACCGACGCCAAGGCCGGCACCATGGAGATCCAAAGCATCTCCTTCACCGAAGGTGGTTCCACTCCGCCTAACCCGCAACCCAGCGGTGAGGTGCAGTCCATGCCTTACTTCCAGTCGTTTGCCACAGAGTTCGGCACCTACACTACCAAAGACGTAATGGGTCCCCAGTCGTGGATGATCGACTACAGCACCGCCAAGATGACGGGCTATGTGGGTGGTGCCTACTATGCCAATGAGGACTGGCTGATCTCTTCACCTGTGGCCATCACCGGCGTGAACGACGCTAAGATGACGATGGTGTACATTGCCCGTTACTTCACTGATGTCAATGATGAAGTCACCATCTGGGCCTCCACCGACTATGTCTACGGCAACGAGCCTTCGACAGGTAATTGGGCACAGGTGCCTTCGCTCCTGCGTGAAGGTACCAACTGGAACGACTTCCTGACAACTGAGATCAGCTTGACCGACTATGTGGGCCAGACGGTCATCTTCGCCGTGAAATACACCTCCACCGATCAAAAAGCCGGTACGATTGAGATCCAAAGCATCACTATCGAAGAAGGCAGCGGCGTGACGCCAGGCCCGACTCCGACTCCTGGCAATCCCGAAGGTACTGGCACCGCCGAAGACCCATATAACGTGGCAGCCGGCATCGTCAACCAAGGTCAAGAAAACGTCTGGGTGCACGGCTACATCGTGGGCGCAGTGAAGAACGGTACCTCCGCGGTGAGCAGCAACGACGACATCATCTGGAGCGGCTCCTTCGACAGCCCCACCAACGTGGTCATCGCCGATGATCCCACCTGCAACGATGTCAGCCTCTGCGTCATCGTGAACCTTCCCGCTGGCAAGCCGCTGCGTGCGCAAGTGAACTTGGTGGACAACCCGTCTAACCTGGGTAAGATGCTGTCAGTGAGAGGCAAGCTCCGTACCTATTTCGGCCAAGCCGGTCTCCGCGACAGCAACGGCACCGAGAACGACTTCAGCCTCGAAGGCGCTGAACCGCCAACCCCCACCCAAAGCATCTTCTCGGAGAGCTTCGCTAGCGGTCAAGGTGACTTCGTCATCGAAGATGTCCTGTTGCCTCAAGAGCTGACCTACGTTTGGGCTCATTCTCCAGACTACTCCTGCATGAAAGCCAGTGCTTACGTGGGACAAGCCTACGAGACCGAGAGCTGGCTGGTGTCGCCCTACATCGACCTCGCCAACGTCAACACTGCCACGCTGAAATTCGACCAAGCTGTCAACTACGCCCAACCTCAAGGTGCCCTGTCAGTGATGATCACCACTGAATACGTCGACACCATCGACGGCATCGAATGGGAAGAGCTGCAGCTCAGCGCATGGCCGGCAGGTAACAACTGGACCTTTGTCAGTTCAACGGCCGACCTGACCCCATATGCTGGTCAGAGAGTGACCATCGCTTTCAAGTACACCAGCACCCCCAACGGCTCTGCCACTTGGGAAGTGAAGAATTTTGTGGTTGAATAAACTTTTTTAAACAATGTCAGAGAACTTAGTCATCATACCGACTTACAAGGAGAAAGAGAACATCGAGAAGATCATCCGTTATGTCTTCAACCTGCCGATGGCTTTCGACATCCTCATCATCGACGACAACAGTCCCGATGGTACTGCGGATATCGTGAAAGGCCTGATGACGGAGTTCTCTGACAAGTTGTTTATCCTCGAACGGCCCGGTAAACTTGGGCTGGGTACGGCCTACATCACAGGCTTCAAATGGGCCTTGGAACGCGACTACCAGTACGTCTTTGAGATGGACGCCGACTTCTCGCATAACCCCGACGATCTGATTCGACTTCACGATGCCTGCGCTAACGGAGCCGACCTCTCAGTGGGTTCACGCTATAAGACGGGCGTCAACGTGGTGAACTGGCCTATGGGTCGTGTGCTGATGTCGTACTATGCTTCAGCCTACGTGCGTTTCATTACACGCATCAAAGTGCGTGACACCACGGCAGGTTTCGTTTGCTACACCCGAAAAGTACTGGAGACCATTGACTTTGATCGGGTGAAGTTTGTGGGTTATGCCTTCCAGATCGAGATGAAATACACCGCGTGGAAACTCGGATTCAAGATCGAAGAGGTCTCAATTATCTTCACCGATCGTCGTGAAGGCCAGTCGAAGATGAGCAAAGGCATCTTCCGTGAAGCCGTGTTCGGCGTGATCAACCTGCGTTTAAGAGGTATGTTCGGAAAAATCAAGCCCCGTAAGGTTTAAACAATGAATTATTTTATTAAAAATGCGACACTTGTCAACGAGGGTAAAACCTTTGTGGCAAGTGTCTTTGTTTCTGATGGCAAGATCGCCAAAATCGTTCGTGAAGACGAACCGTTTGACTTCGGTTCCGCCACCGTGATTGATGCCACTGGCAAATACCTGATCCCAGGTATCATTGATGAACATGTGCATTTCCGTGAGCCTGGGCTGACGCATAAAGCCGATATCTATACCGAGAGCCGTGCTGCCGTGGCCGGTGGCGTGACTTCGTTCATGGACATGCCCAACACCGTTCCGCAGACGACTACACAAGAGCTTCTGGAGCAGAAGTTCGACTTGGCCGCCCAGAAATCTTTGGCCAACTATTCCTTTTATATAGGTGCTACCAACGACAACCTTGAAGAGGTAAAAAAGACTGATCCCAAGCGGGTTTGCGGCATCAAACTCTTCATGGGTTCCAGCACAGGCAATATGCTGGTCGACAAAAATGAGGTGCTGGTGCGCTTGTTCCGCGAGTCGCCATGCCTTATTGCAGCGCATTGCGAGGATGAGCAGACCATTCATGAGAACACGGTATGCTGTAAGGACTTGGCTTCGAAGGATCAAGTCATCGTTGATGCCAGCATCCATCCTTTCGTCCGCACCGCTGAAGCTTGTTATAGATCGTCGTCCAAAGCCGTTGACATGGCCGAGAAATTCGGCGCCAGGCTGCATGTGATGCATATCTCCACCCAGAGGGAATTGTCGCTATTCAGAAACGACCTCCCTATGAAACAGAAAAGGATCACTGCCGAGACCTGTCCGCATTATCTCTGGTTTGATAACCGAAATTATGAGGAGAAGAGCTATGCCATCAAGTGCAATCCTGCCATCAAGTCGCATCGCGACAGAGAAGCCTTGCTGCAAGCCCTTCGCGAGGGTCGCATTGACACCATTGGCACCGACCATGCGCCGCATCTGCTCAATGAGAAAATGACCGATGATTATTTCACTTCAAAATCCGGTTTTCCATCCATCCAGCATTCCCTGCAGGTGATGGTGGAGTGCGGTTTTGAACTGCCTCAGCTGGTGCAGTGGATGTGCCATAACCCAGCCGATTTGTATCACATCGACCGCCGTGGTTTCCTGCGTGAGGGTTATTTTGCCGATTTGGCTTTGGTGGATATGAACCATCAGTCGGTGATTGCCAACGCTACGGAACTCTCAAAATGCGGCTGGACGCCCTACGATGGCTTGAAGGTTCACGCCCAGGTGACGCACACCTTTGTGAATGGCAATTTGGTTTTTGAAAACGGTATGTTCCATGAAGAACACAGAGGAGAAAGATTGCTCTTTAGTTAGGATAGACAAGTGGCTTTGGGCTGCGAGGCTCTTTAAGACCCGAGCTATCGCCACCGACGCCATCAAGGGCGGTAAGGTGAAAATCGATGACACCCCAGTGAAACCCTCACGTGAGGTGAAAGAAGGTGATATCATCCAAGTGCAGATCGAACAGCTTCACAAGGTGGTTCAGGTGAAATCATTAATTAAAAATCGTGTCCCTGCCAAGATGGTGCCTGAGGTTTATACCGACCTTACACCGAAGGAAGAATACGAACGCATTGAGTTCATGCACGCCTACAAGAGCGAGTGGCGTGACCGTGGTGCTGGACGTCCTACCAAGAAGGAACGTCGTATGATTGAGAAGATGAAAGACGATCTTTAGTCGCAGGATCCGAAGTCCGTACGTCCTGTCTCATATCCCTGCTCGTCGTAAAAGACCCACTCTCCGCATTTCTGGTCGTCTTTGTAATAACCATCCATCCATAGGTGACCGTTTTCGTAGAAAATCTGGTTCTTTCCACTGCACACATCGTCTTTGAAGACAGCTGTGCTCTGCACTTTCCCGTCAGGGAAATAGGCGGTCCATTTCCCATTGCGGAGGTCGTTCTCTATAGGGCCTTCCATCTTAAGCAAGCCTGACTCATAATATTCCACCTCACGCACCCAACGTCCGTCGCTGTCATAAACATACACCTTGGCAGGCTGGCCGTTTTCGTAGGTGCTGATGACTTTCTCTGTCAGGCCGTTGCCACAGCCACTGAGAACGAATAGCAATGCAGTGATGTAAAAAAGGCAGTGTTTCATAACTTACTTTTCTTTGAAAATCATTTGAATCGGCACCCCGGAGAAGTTCCAGTTCTCACGGATCTTGTTCTCAAGGAAACGTTCATACGACTCCTTTACGTCTTTGGGGAGGTTGCAGAAGAAGATGAACTGCGGGAAGATGCTCTTCAGTTGGGTGATGTATTTGATCTTGATGTAACGGCCACGTGAGGCAGTCGGGGGCGGCACCGAGCCGATGATCTCGAGCATCACGTCGTTGAGTTCACGCACGGGGATGCGGCGCTCGCGGTTCTCATACACCTGGTGGGCGGTCTCGAGCACCTTGTAGATACGTTGTTTGTTGATGGCCGAGGTGAAGATGATGGGGAAGTCGGTGAACGGCGCGGTCTTGGCGCGGATGGCCTGCTCATAGGCGAGATGGGTGTTGGAGTCCTTCTCGATGAGGTCCCATTTGTTGACCACCACCACCAGTCCCTTGCGGTTCTTCTCGATGAGTCGGAGGATGTTCATGTCCTGAGCCTCGAAGCCGTTTTGGGCGTCGATCATGAGGATGGCCACGTCGCAGTTTTCGATGGCGCGGATGGAGCGCATCACCGAGTAGAACTCGATGTCTTCCTCCACCTTATTCTTCTTGCGGAGGCCGGCAGTATCGACGAGCATGAAGTCCATGCCGAAGGCGTTGTAGCGGGTGTCGTTGGTGTCGCGGGTGGTGCCAGCGATGTCGGTGACGATGTGGCGGTCGGTGCCGAGGAAGGCATTGATCAACGACGACTTGCCCACGTTTGGACGGCCTACCACGGTGAAACGCGGCAGCGAGGTGTCGAAGTCGGTAGTGTCGCTGGGCAGCAGCTCGCAGACCTTGTCAAGCAGGTCGCCGGTGCCAGAGCCAGTCATGGCCGAGATAGGGTAGGGCTCGCCTAATCCCAGGGCGTAGAACTCGCTGGTCAAGCTTTCCTTGTTGGGCTCGTCGATCTTGTTGACAGCCAACAGCACGGGCTTTTTCTGCTGGCGCAGGATGATGGCCACGTCTTCATCGAGCACGTGTAAACCGTCTCTGCCATTGACCACGAAAACGATGACGTCGGCTTCGTCGATGGCGAGGTCCACCTGTTTGCGGATCTCCTCCTCGAAGATGTCGTCCGAACCGATGACATAGCCTCCAGTGTCGATCACGGTGAATTCCTTTCCGTTCCAGTCGCTCTTGCCGTAATGCCTGTCGCGGGTGACGCCACTGGTCTCTTCCACGATGGCCTGACGCTGCTTTAGCATGCGGTTAAATAAAGTCGATTTGCCCACGTTGGGGCGGCCTACGATTGCTACAATGTTTGACATGGTTTTTTAATTTGGCGGCAAAGATAAGAAATCTCTTGGGATTACTCAGCAAAAGGATAGGCCGTAAACCACTCATGATCGGCGCGCTTGAACTCCAAGGTCCTGCTTCCAGCTACAAAACTCATCTTCTCCTCCGTGACGGTCAATTTGCTGAACTCGCCGTTCGTGTTGTTGCGTTCTACGCAAACGCCATCCCATTCTTCCGCAAGGATCTCAAGAATGGATTCGGCAAGTTCTGATTCGTCTTCCCAAAGGAGTTCCCTGCCTTCTTCTTGGTAGTAATTCATGAGTGCGGCGGCATAAGCCAACAAAACACTCTCGTCATAGGGCTCGGTGGAAATTGTTTCCGGAAAATAAGTCAAAGATAGTTTTCCGTTTTTCACGGTATACTCACCGCTTACATAGGCGAAATAGCGAATGTCAAAATCTCCATCGTACTCGTGAAGATAGGCGATTTCGATAAAGTTACCCGAGGTGCCGTTGGTGCTCTCAAAAAACTGATAATCTGTTGGGATCTCCTCGTCGTCGATATAGATTGATCCCTCCCATGTTCCTACTAGGTTGTTAACCAGTTTCTTGTCGGTGTTTTGGCCGTTGCATGATGAGCATACGAAGGCTAAAATAAACAGAATGGCGATGATTGGATTTTTTTTCATATGATGTTGATTTTAAGTGTTAATCGAATTAAGCTTCATACCCGAAACGTTTCAGTTCGGCTTCGTTGTCCCTCCAGTCTTTGTCAACCTTGACAAATAGCTCGAGGAAAATCTTTTTCCCGGTAAATTCTTCGATATCGGTTCTGGCTTGCATGCCGAGTTTCTTGATGGCGCTGCCGCCTTTGCCGATGATGATGGCCTTTTGCGACTCGCGGGCCACATAGATGACGGAGCGGATATGGACATGTTTTTCGGTCTCCTCGTACGACTCCACTTCCACCTGGACAGAGTAGGGGATCTCCTGTTGGTAGTTCAGGAGGATCTTCTCGCGGATGATCTCGGTGATGAAGAAGCGCATGGAGCGGTCGGTGAGCTCATCCTTGGGGAAGTAGGGCGGACACTCAGGCAGCTTGGTGAGGATCTGCTCGAACACATGTTGCACGTTGGCGTTGTGCTGTGCCGAGATGGGGAAGATGGTGGCGTTGGGCAACGTAGACTCCCAGTAGGCTACAGCTTTTTCTAGTCCTTCTTGGTCGGAGAGGTCGATTTTATTAATGAGCACAAAGACGGGGATGTCAGTGGTCTTGAGCCGTTCCACGGTCTTTTCCTCCACTTTCTTGTCGGTGATGTCGACTACGAAGAGGATCAAATCGGCGTCGATGAGGGCCACGTTGACGAATTGGTTCATCACCTCGTGCATCTTGTAGGCTGGGTCTTTGATAATGCCGGGGGTGTCGGAGAAGACGATCTGGAAGTCATCGCCATTGACGATTCCCAGGATGCGGTGGCGTGTGGTCTGGGCCTTGGAGGTGATGATGGAGATTTTCTCACCCACGAGTTGGTTCATGAGTGTGGACTTGCCTACGTTAGGGCGTCCGATGATGTTGACGTAACCTGATTTATGGGGCATTTTTGAAAAAAATCGTTAAAACGCTTGCGGTGTATGGAAAAATGGTGTATTTTTGCAGCCTGAATCACGATGCGGGGTGGAGCAGAGGCAGCTCGTTGGGCTCATAACCCAAAGGTCGCAGGTTCGAGTCCTGCCCCCGCTACTCAAAAAAACGGGTCTCTTTTGAGGCCCGTTTTTTTGTTCCCCGAGGGGATTGTCTTATTCAGCGACTTTTTCAAGGCTGCCTTCAATGGTACCGTCGAAGTTCACTTCGAGGAAAGCGATGATGACTTGGGTCTTGCCTGAACCGACAGCGGTTCCTGTCAGCGTCAGCACGTCATTTTCGCAGAGTGTACCGACGAGGTCCATGGCGAGGTCGAGCGTGACATTGACAAACAGGCTGATGGTCTTGTTGAAGTGGAACTGGTCGAAGGTGATGGTGACACCGTCTTCACCCATGGTGCCGTAGAGGCTCACAGGCGTGCCGTCAATGTCGAACGTGGCTCTCACACGGCCTTCTTCGCCCACGGTACCCATGGTGATGGTGGTGGCGAGTTCTTCGGGATCCATGTCCATGTCATAGGTCTCGTGACCGGCGATTTCGTTGGACGTGATGTGGCCGGAGAGGGTAATGGTACCTGAATAGGTGCCGATGCCTTCACTGATGGGCTCCACATAGTCGATCACCACCGTGGCGACGTTGGCTTTGCCAGCCTTGTCGGAAATCGAGGCGGTCACGGCATAGGTCGAAGCGTACTCGGGAGTGAAGCTAAACTCGAAAAAGTTTTCCTCGGCGGGTTTTTCGATGGCCGGATTCTCGTTGAAGACAACGTTGCCGGCGAGATCGGCGATGGAGAAGTCGAAGTGTGTCAATTCGGCCAGGCTGCCTGAATTGGGTTCGACTCTCACTTTGAAATTCAGCTCGGTGCCGACGTAAACGCCGGTGTTGCCCGAGAAGAGGCCTTCACCTGAAACGAATTCAACGGTAGGTTTCTGGGCCATGATGTCGTCAATGACTTCCTGTGTGCAGCTTGCGAAGAACATCAGTCCGATCACGCAAGCCAATCCAAAGAATAATTTTTTCATAATGAGATATTTAATAAGTGAATAATAAGATACAAATAGATTAAGTGTTGCAAAGATAAGGCCAAAAACGATTGCTTTGCTGAAAATAATGAAAAAATTGTAATTTTGAGGTCGAAAAACAGCAATATATGCCTCTGTGGATGTCCATACTGCCGCCGTTGGTGGCGATTCTAATGGCGCTGCTCCTTAGGGAAGTGGTGTCTTCCCTGTTCTTTGGCATCCTTACAGGTGCCGTCATTATGGCTTATTACGCGGGCTGCGGTCCCTTCGAGGCCCTGGGTAGCGGACTGTTGCGAGTGGTGGATACTTATATTGTAGGCTCGCTATACGATCAAGATCATGTCAAGATCATCGTGTTTACCCTGCTCATCGGCGGCATGGTGAAGGTGATCACCGTGAACGGTGGGATGCGAGGCATCGTCAACAGACTCTCCCGAAGAGCCAAAGGCCCGCGCTCAGGACAGCTGGTGACCTTCGCGATGGACCTCTGCGTGTTTTTCGATGACTATGCCAATACCCTGGTGGTAGGCAACACCATGCGGCCACTGGCCGATAAGCTGAAGGTCTCACGCGAGAAACTTTCGTACATCATCGATTCCACCTCGGCACCCGTGGTGGCGGTGGCTTTCATTACCACTTGGATTGGGGCGGAGCTGAGCTATATCCAAGATGGCATCAACAACCTGGGGCTGGAGATGTCATCCTATTCGGTATTCTTTCACTCGCTGGCTTATAGCTTCTACCCCTTTCTGACGCTGGTTTTCGTGTTGATGCTCATCTTGAGCGGTCGCGACTTCGGCCCGATGCTCAAGGCGGAACGCAGAGCACGTGCCCAAGGCGTTGTCTGCGAGGATGCCACCCAAGATCAGGAGCAAGGTCACGCCATCGATGCACTGATTCCCTTGTTGGTGCTGATCATCGGAACAGTTGCCGGATTGATTGTCACAGGCTACGATACCGCGGTGTGGGCCGATGACAATATGGGCTTCTTCAATAAGCTTTCTGCTACAATCGGGAAGGCCAATTCTTACACGGCCTTGCTGTGGTCGTCGTTGTGCTCGCTGCTAGTAGCCATCATCGTCACGTTGTTACGTCGTAAGGTGAAGTTCGGCAAAATCATGGAGGCTTCGGTGGAAGGTTTCAAGACGATGTTCAACGCTGTGGTTATCCTCACCATGGCTTGGGCCATCGCCTTGGTGACCAAGGACATGCATACGGCCGAATTTGTGTCGCAGCTGTTGGTGCAGTGGTCGCTCTCGCCCGCTTTGGTGCCGGTGATCACCTTTGTACTGGCGGCCTTGATCGGCTTCTCCACAGGTACCTCATGGGGCACCATGGCCATCCTCTATCCGCTGATCCTGCCGGCTTCGTGGCTGCTGTGTCAGGAGCAGGGTTTGGACGAAGCTTCGTCGTTGCCTGTGTTTTATAATGTGGTGGCTTCGGTGTTGGCGGGTGCCGTCATGGGCGACCATTGCTCGCCGATCTCCGACACCACCATCATGAGTTCCCTGTCGTCGCAATGCGACCATTTGCAGCACGTCAGCACCCAGATGCCTTACGCCCTCACTGTGGGTGGAGTGGCTCTTCTGCTCGGTGTGTTGCCCACAGCATTGGGACTTCCTTCATGGGTGGCGTTCCCGATCGCCATAGCAGTGCTGTGGTGCATTGTCCGTTTTATTGGGAAGAAGGTATAAGTTATTGATTTTCGTATTGTTGAACCTCGTCGTATTTGTAGACGAGTTCAATGCCCACCTGTCGGAACATCTCTTCTGACTCGGCACCATCGTGGTAGCGGCGTTCACAAACCACACGCACGATACCGCAGTTGATGATGAGCATGGCGCAGGTACGGCAGGGTGTCATGCGGCAGTAGAGCGTGCTGCCATCAAGGGCGATGCCTCTACGAGCGGCCTGGCAGATGGCATTCTGCTCAGCGTGGACAGTGCGCACACAATGCTGGGTCACCGAGCCGTCCTCGTGGATGGTTTTACGGAACAGATGGCCTACATCATCACAGTGAGGGAGTCCCTTTGGCGAACCCACATAGCCAGTCACCAAAATCTGTTTATCCTTGACGATGACGCAGCCGCTACGGCCACGGTTGCAGGTGGCACGCTCTGAGACAGTGTCAGCGAGGTTTAGGAAATAATCATCCCACGAAGGGCGCACATGAAGCTGGGTGAGCACTTTCTCCACCTGTTGATGCAGCTCGGCGATAGTGCCATCGTTCATGAAGACGAAGTCAGCCTGCTTGATGCACTCACCAAGATTTTGTTTATTGGGATCGGTAGCCGTCATCTCACGTTCCTCGTTGGCCACAAAAGTCTCAAAGTCGACATGGTCGGTCTCCGAGCCGCGCAGGTAGATGCGGTCGTAACGTATCTTACGGTCGGCGTCAACGGCAAAGAGATAGAACTCGCCTTTCTGACGTAGTGAGGCGATCTCGCCTGGTGTTCTAACGCTTTCGATGACAGCGTTTTTGCCTTCGGCCTTGGCCCGTTCATAAAGCTGGTCGGTGATGTAACTTGGCGAATGTGCCGCCCGCAGCTCATTGCCCATGGCTGTCAACGTGTCGCGGTTCACCTCCTGCCCACGCTTCTCAATCTGTTCGGCGATGAAAGCCCGTACCGAATAGTGCACGAAGCCCTTGCTCTTGATCAAATAATCGACGATGGTGCCTTTGCCTGCGCCCAACGTTCCCGTAATCCCAATAATAATCATATCACTCTCTAAATTCAAAATTCTAAATTCTCAGCTCTTAATTTGTTCCTTCAGCTCCACCACCCATTTTTTGACATCGACAGGTTGGTATTCTTCCATTTTTTTCAAAAGATACTCCGGGTCATCACTGACGATAAGCCCATCAGCGTGCTCTCTGCGGATAAAGCCTTCGTTGGTGGAATGATCGATGAATCGGATGATGTCGTCGTAAAACCCATTCACATTGTAGAGCGCCACGGGTTTGTCGAACACTCGGAGCTGGCTTAGCACAAACACCTCGAAGAACTCGTCCATGGAGCCTAGTCCACCAGGCATCACGATGAAGCCGTCAGCCCGGTCTTCCAGCAATTTTTTCCGTTCGGCCATGGTTTCCACCACAACCATTTCATCGATTTTGTCATGGCCGACATGCATGTCCATCAGGTGTTGAGTGATGGTTCCTGTTACCTTACAGTGGTTGTCGAGCATCACATCGGCAATGACTTTCATCAATCCAACGCTGCCGCCACCGTAGAGCAGTTCGCAGCCTTCTTTGGCCAAGGCCTGTCCCAATTCAACGGCTTTATCCCTGTAAATTGGGTTAAACCCCATGCTACTCCCACAAAAAACGCAAATCTTCTTCATTTGGATTTTTTTGCAAAGATAAACTTTTTTATCTTTGTTCCATCAAACTTGAAATTATGAGAAACATTGGAATTTTAGGGGCAATGTCCCAAGAGATCGATGAGGTGAAAGCCCTTCTGACAGAAAAGACGATCGTAAATATAGCCAACCGTGAGTTTGTGGTAGGCAAAATCGGCAACGTGCGCTGCGTGGTGGCTTTTTCCAAATGGGGCAAGGTGGCGGCAACCATCACGGCTACCTTATTAATACAGGAGTTCGGCGTAACAGACCTGATTTTCATTGGTACGGCGGGAGCTTTGGCCGACGGGCTGAAGGTAGGCGACATCGTCGTTTCGCGTCGGTTGGTGCAACACGACCTGGATGCCCGTCCCATCATACCTCGTTTCGAGTTGCCACTGCTCAACCGTGTTTATATAGGCAGCGATTTTGAACTCTCTGAGTTGGCAGGAAGGGCTGTTTCAAACCTTCTTGAAAAAGGGATTGAACATGTGGTAGGCGAAGAGGCCATCAAGGACTTTAACTTGGCACCGAAGCTTTATTTCGGCGATATCGCCTCGGGCGACCAATTCATCAACAGTGATGAGAAACGCCAGGAGATCCTAGGGTTGCTTCCTGAGGTGCTTTGTGTGGAGATGGAAGGTGCTGCAGTGGCGCAGGTCTGCCTAGAATTTAACACGCCCTTTACCGTCATCCGCACTATCAGCGACACTGCCGACCACAACGCCCGTGTCGACTTCGGCAAGTTCATCGTCGAGGTGGCGAATGCCTATTCGAGAGCAATTATTAGTGAAATTATTCGATTGGTTTAAAAGAGCTCTAATATGACTTCCATCTATCCTTCCAGCTCCAACCTGATAATCTCCCAAAACATCCCCATCCCGACTTCCAAAATATCATCAGGGAAGTCAAACATGGGATCGTGAAGGGCAGGTTGTTCTGTGCCTGAACCGAGGCCGAAGAAGCCGATAGGGCAGACGCTCCCGAATCTCCCGAAGTCCTCCGACCAACGGAAAGGCTCTTTCAGATGGCCGAGACTCAGCTCAAGGTTTTGGGCGGCTTGTTCGATGGTCTTCACACAGTTGGGGTCGCTGTCGGTGGCGGCGAAGGATTCGTGTTCGGTGAAGCTGAAGTCGAAGAGACGTGCCTTGGCTAGCGACTGGCACATCTCGATGACTTGCGTCGCCATCATGTCAAGGTATTTGTCGTAGAAGCTGCGCAAGGTGAGCCAGATCTCGGCATGGCCGGGAGCTACACCAAAGGTCTCCTCGCCCAAGGAGGCATGGGTGATGACGAAGGTCGTCAAGGGTGTCACTTCTTTCAGTTGCTCGCGCCGTTTCTCCAAGGCATGGATGAGTACGGCCAGCAATTCCGAGGGACTGTGCCCCGTCTCGGGTTGTGAAGCATGGGCGGTGCGACCGTCGAAGCAAAGTTTCAAGCCGAAGGAAGCGGCTGCAAAACAGCCTTCACGCACCACGATCTGACCTTTCTCGAAGCCGGGCAAGTTATGCAACCCGTAAGCTACATCGGGCTTGATCTGCTCAAAAAGGGGATCTTCTATGATGGCTTTGGCGCCTTGTCCGGTCTCCTCAGCAGGCTGGAAGAGCAGCACTACCTCGCCTTGGTCAGGGCGTTGCTCGCCGAGCCATTGTGCCAACCCGCAGAGGATGGTGGCATGGCCGTCATGACCGCATTTGTGCGACACGCCTTGGTTTTGTGAACGGTAGGGGAGGTCGTTCGGCTCAGGAATATGCAACGCATCAATATCTCCCCGAATCAAAATCCGTTTTCTAGGTTTCGCACTTCTATACACAGCAGCAAGGCCATAACCGCCGATCTTCTCAATGAGCAAATCAGGCTGGGTTTGTTTTATCCATTCGTTCAGTATGCGGTTGGTAAGCTTCTCCTGTCCGGAGAGTTCAGGATGCGCGTGAAGGATATGTCGTAGTTCAAAAAGGTCTTCCATAAAATGCCAGTTTATTGCAAAATTATGAAATTGTTTGAGCCAGAGACCTTGTGATTTGAAAAAAAGTGTATTTTTGTGGATGATTTCAAATAATGTTTTTTCACCTTTAATTATAATTATATGAGAAGCAAATTGAATACAAAGAAGCGTTCTGTCATGATGACGGTATTGCTCGTCGTTGGTTTCTTGGGCCTGTGTGCCTTCACGGCTGTCACCTGGAAGACCTATTCCAACCAGTACATCTCTTTCAAATACCCCGACACCTATAAGATCACTGATGAAGAGGTGACTTCGGAAGGATATGACTTATGCTGTGAACTCAAAGGCGACGACATCTCCATGGTGCAGATTTCCATTATGGATTTTGATGAAGAAGATCTTGATAATGATCTCAAGGAATTAGCTTTGTCAATTGGCGCTGAAGCGATGAAGTCAGAGATTGAAAACAACGAGTTGTATCGTAATGTTAGATGTTCGTCGGTTGAGAAGGTCACGAAAGGTCGTAATACGGGTTACGGAGTCACTTTCTCCGCTACGTTGATGTCGTTCCCCATTCAGGGAGAATGTTTCATGGCTTTTTCCGGCAATAGTTTGCTGGCACTGGTCATGCAGGCTGAGAACGCCTCATACTTGCGCGAGCTGAACCAGATTGCTGAAGGAATGGTAGTGAAGTAACTTCTTATGTCGACAAACGTGCTTTATCCCCTGAAGTTCAAGCCGATCTTCAAAGATAAGATATGGGGAGGACGCAAGATTAAAGACATCATAGGCCTCGACTACGGCAAGCTGCCCAACTGCGGCGAGGCATGGCTCCTCTCAGGAATCTGGGACGAACAGAGTGTCGTCACCAATGGCGATTTCGAAGGCGACGAGATCAACGACCTCGTGGAGACCTTCATGGGCGATCTCGTGGGTGAGGATGTGTTCGACCGTTACGGCGAACAGTTCCCTCTTCTCATCAAGATCATCGATGCCAACGACTGGCTTTCTGTGCAGGTGCACCCCGATGATGAACTGGCTGAAAAACGCGATATTGGCTACGGCAAGACCGAGATGTGGTATGTGATGCAGGCCGATCCCGAGGCGGAACTCGTGTCGGGCTTCAACTGCGAGATGAACCGCATGAAATATATCCGCGTGCTGAAGGATAACGACATCCAAAGCGTGCTCAACCACGAGACCGCTGAGAAAGGCGATGTGTTCTACATCCCTGCAGGTCGTGTCCATGCTCTCGGCCCTGGCATCGTGGTGGCCGAGATCCAGCAGACCAGCGACACTACCTACCGCATCTACGACTGGGATCGCATCGACGTGGCTGGCATGAGGCGCGAACTTCATATCCCTCAGTCGCTCGACGCTGTTGACTTTGATCCGGTGGAGAACTATAAAACGCCCTATACCCCCGTGCTCAACAAGACCGTCCCAGTGGTCGATTCGCCTTATTTTACTACCAATGTACTCACCCTCAAAGGGGCGATGGCAAAGGACTATTCGGAGCTTGATTCGTTCGTGCTACTCTTCCCCGTGGAAGGAAAATTTTTGTTGGAATGGGAAAATGGCTCGATATTTGTAACTACCGGCGAAGTCGTTTTGATCCCCAACGTGATCGACAAGGTCAACATCAAGGCGCAAGACGAGTGCAAGCTTTTGGAAATATATGTAAATAAATAAAATACCATGAAAAAACTTTTTGTATTAATGGCTGCAGTCCTTTTTGCTTTCGGACTGCAGGCCCAGCAGAAATCCGACTTACCAAACGTTACCTTGAAGGATTTGAACGGTAAGGATGTGAACGTTTCCAGTCTTTTTGCCAACAACAAACGTGGCGCCACCCAGAACGGTCCTGTCGTTCTTACCTTCTGGGCCACTTGGTGCGGCCCTTGCATCAAAGAGCACAACGCTCTTGATGAGGTTTATGCCGACTGGCAGAATGAGACGGGTGTGAAAATCTATGCGGTCTCCATCGACGACTCGCGTACCACCGCCAAGGTGAAACCCTTCGTGGAAGGCAAAGGCTGGGATTTTGAAGTCCTTCTCGATGTTAACGGCGACCTGAAACGTGCCATGAATGTAAACAACCCGCCTCATACGTTCCTGTTTGACGGGAAAGGCAAGATGGTCTACCAGCACACAGGCTACTGGGATGGCGCCGAAGATGAACTCTATGAGGAAATCCTGAAATTGAAATAAAAACAGAGCACAATGCGAAAACATATACTGCTTACCCTGGCACTCGCGTTGACATTCGGCTTCAAGGCGAGTGCTCAGTCGTTTCTTGAGAACAGTCAAGTGAACGGCAGCTTCCAGACCGATGCCCAGTACTATATGCTCGACAATGGTATCGGTATCGACAACCTTTATGGCAAACAACTGGGCCTCAATGGCTTCGGGAAGGTCGGATATTCCAACGGCAACTTCTCGGCGGGCATCCGCTTCGAAGCCTTCCTGCCTGAGTTGAACGGCTTCCGCCAAGAGCTAAACGGCGTGGGTCTGGCCAACTTCTATGCCACCTACGACAACGGTTTTGTCGGTGTCACCGTGGGCGACATCTACGACCAGTTCGGCAACGGCCTGGTGTTCCGTACCTACGAGGAATGGTCACTGGGTATGGACAACGCCCTGCGTGGCGTGCGTACGATCGTGCGACCCATACAAGGCGTCACCCTTAAAGGCGTGTACGGTCGCCAACGTTATTTCTGGGCTCCCTATAACGAACGTGAATTTGCCACCGACGACTACCGCGGCATCGTGCGTGGCGTCGACGGCGAGTGGGACCTCAACCAAAGCATCCCCGCCATGAACGAATCGGAGTTCAAGATGACCCTCGGCGGTAGCTTCGTCAGCAAGAAACAATACGACCAAAGCCTGTTCTACTATATCCCTGAGAACGTGGGCGCCGCCGCCGGTCGCGTCAACATGAGCTATGGCCGCTTCGCCTTCAGCACCGAGTACGCCTATAAGATCAATGACCCATCGGCCATCAACAACTTCATTTATAAGGAAGGACAGGCACTGATGTCGTCATTGTCCTATTCACAGAAAGGCCTCGGCGTGGTGCTTCAAGTGAAACGCACCGACAACATGAGCTTCAAGTCGCAGTATACTGCGCTGCAAAACGACCTCGACATCAACTTCATCCCGCCGATCAACTACACGCACACACACAGCCTGCCGTCGATGTATACATACTCGACCCAGCCCAATGGCGAGATGGCGGCTCAGTTCCAAGTGAACTACACCATCCCGAAAGGCACTGTCCTCGGCGGAAAATACGGCACCAAGCTGTCACTTAACATGAGTCAGGTGAACGACATCGTGCGCGACTCCATCATGGACCACGGCCAGATGGTGATCAACAAGAAGGGCACGCTGGGCTATGCCTCCGACTTCTTCGCCGTCAGCGACCACCGTTTCTTCCGTGATATCAACTTCGAGATCGACAAGAAGATCAGCAAGGACTGGCATGTCACTGCACAGTATATCAACCTGTATTACGACATCGAGACCATCGAGGGTCATGCCGGTGCCCCGCCTGTACAGGCCAATATCGGTTTCCTCGACGTGACTTACAAGATCAACAAACGACAGAGCCTCCGCTTCGAACTGCAGGGCCTCTGGGAAAGAGAAGTCAAGAAAGGTTATGTCTACGATGAGAGCGAGAAGAAAGACTACCAGAAACGTGGTGACTGGGCCTTTGGCCTGCTGGAATACAGCATCACCCCACACTGGTCGATCTCCATTGCCGACAAGTGGAACTACGGCAACCCCGTGCCTGAGTTCCGCGACCATTACTTCACCGGCACCGTCACCTATATCCACGAGGCTACCCGTATCATGCTGAGCGGCGGCCGTCAGAGCGAAGGCGTGGTGTGTGTCGGCGGCGTGTGCCGTACCGTTCCCGCCTCGAGTGGCGTGAGCTTAACCGTTTCCACTTCATTCTAAAACAGCGAAGCCATGAAAAAGATTCTTTCCATTATCGCTTTTGCAGCCCTGATGTTGGCTGTGACAAGTTGTGACAAGATCGATATCAACAACACCCATAAGCCCTATACCCCTTCAAGTTCAGGAAAGACAGTGTTGATCAAAGATTTCACGGGAGTGCGTTGCGTGAACTGCCCTGGTGCCGCCGAGACAGCTCACGAGTTGCAGCATCAACTGGGCGAGGACCGCGTGTTCATCATGAGCGTCCATGCGGGTAGTCTGGCGATGCCAGTGGGTAAGTTCCCCGATTTTCGTACCGAGGAAGGCACGCTGTGGTACAATGAAAACTCCTCCAATCCCTTGTTTGCTGTCGACCATGTGTCGCTGACCGAAGGCAACACGCTGAATGTGTCGCAAATCGACGCAGCCGTTGGCGATGCGCTCACCGAGCCTCAGGTCTTCAACATTGCCATTGAAAACGACTACAACGAGGCCAGCCGTGAGCTGAAGGTCAGAAACACCTTCACGGTCAACGGCGACGGCGATGCGACGTATTATGCTACGGTGTGCCTGATGGAGGACAGCATTGTGGGTCGCCAGGTAGTCCCCGGTGGCGTCGATACGGCTTATGTGTTCCGTAACGTGTTCCGTGGCACCCTCAACGGCGCTGACGGCGAGATGTTTTCCAACAGTGCCATTTATCCCGCTGATGAATTCACCGTAAACTGCACCACGACGATTGATTCAGTTTACAACGCCGACCAATGCTACATCCTTACTTACATTTACGACAACAAAGACGGTAAGATCATTCATACCGGCATGGCGAAAATCAAGTAATCAAAGCCTTATTTAATATCTATCACAGTGAGGTTCAGGTCATCGACTTTGAACCTCACTTCGTATTTGCCGAACGCCATGCCGTAAACCCGCTCGGGATCGTCTTGATACTGCGGTCTGGGGTCGTGGGCGAGGACGGCGATGAGGCTCTCACGCTGGGCTTCGGGGATTTCACGAAGGAGTTCTTCCGGGAAATCCACCTTCAAAAGATATTCCGCAGGTTGTGAGGCAAAGCCACTGACAGCCTTTGGATGACTATCAGTGTAGACGATGTAGGGCTTGATGTCGTAGATGGGTGTGCCGTCCATCAGGTCGGCGCCGCTGACGTGCAGTACTGGGCCAAGCTTCGGGTCCATCTCGATCTTTTCCAATTTCACGGAAGAAAGACCGATGGGATTGGGCCGGAAGGGCGACCGTGTGGCGAAGACGCCTTTGCGGATGTTGCCGCCAAGTCGGGGAGGACGTACCGTAGGCGACCAGCTGTCGCGCTTGGCTTCGGAGAACTCCCAGATCAGCCAGAGATGTGAAAACTCCTCGAGCCCCCGCACCGCCTCGGGGATGCGATAGTCCGGCTCGAACACGATGGTTCCCTGGAGCGACTCAATGATGCCGCTCTGGCGGGGAATCCCAAACTTCGTCGGGAACTCGGTGTGTATGGTCGCAATAATTCTCAACGTTACCTCCCTTCGGTCGGTGAGGGCTTACGCCGTTCAACTCTCTATCACAAACTGCAGCGTGCTTCGGCTGCTTTGTTTCAATAATATCTTCTTTCCTTTGAGGAACTCGTCGCCCATGGTGTAGGAATAGTCGTAATGACGTATGGTGAACAACGTCAACCCCTTGTTGTATTTCACCTGGAAGGATTCCTTGAGTGCCGCGATGAGTCCTTTCAGCCTCAGGTCGTCGTGGTCGAAGCAGAACGAGAGCATCAAGGCCGAGGTCTGGATGACGTTGGCGTGGATGTTGAGCTCGTCGCAGGCGCCGAAGATGAGTCGGAGGTTATGTTCGTTCATAAAGGAGTAGTCGCGGGGCGAGATGGATACCAGCGTCTGGTTGTCCTTGACGATATAAGAGGGGGTGCGTTCAATGTTGCGATCGGCCTTTCCGTCGATGACGGAAGGGGCGTGGTCGGGGTGGAGGAACGACTGCACCTTGAGGGTGATGTTCTTGTTCTGCAGGGGTTTGACGGTCTTAGGGTGGATGATGGAGGCCCCGTAGAAGGCCAGCTCGATGGCTTCGGAGTAGGTGATGTGGGGGAGTTGCACGGTCTCATCGAAACGTTTCGGGTCGGCGTTGAGCAGCCCGTCGACGTCCTTCCAGATGGTGACTTCTTCGGCGTCGAGGCAGTTGGCGAAGATGGCGGCGGTGTAGTCGGATCCCTCGCGACCTAGGGTGACGGTGTGCTTGCCGTCGACGGTTGACCCGATGAAGCCTTGAGTGATGCACACGATGCCGTGGATGTGTTCGTCGTTGAGTTTGCTGATGCGCAGCCGGGTTTCGTCCCAGTCGGGCGAGGCGCTGCGGAAGCGTTCGTCGGTGAGCACATATTTGCGCGCGTCGAGCCAGCGGCAGGGCACTTCGCAGTGGTTGAGGTACTCCTGAATGATGGTAGTAGAGATGAGCTCGCCGTAGCTCACCGTCTGGTCGTACTGGTAGTCGTAGGGTTGATCGGCGCGTTGGAGCTTCTCCCAGAGCTCGATGAATAGGTTGGCAATGCTCTCCTCAAATTCAGGGTTGGCGCCTTTGCCGAAAAGGCCTTGGATGATGCCGTCGTGGTAAGCGATGACATCGTGGAGCGCCTCCATGCCAAGTTGTCCGTCGTGCTCGCGGAAGTCCTTCAAGGCTTTCTCCAACATATTGGTCGTTTTGCCCATGGCTGACACCACCAAAAAGATGTCCTCATCCTTGTGTTGCGCCACGATATTTTTTAGGTTTCGGACGGCATCGGCATCTTTTACCGAGGCACCGCCGAATTTATAGATTTTTTTAATCATCGGTTCGGATTGTTGATGACGCAAAAATAATAAATAAACCTTGATTTTTATGCCCTGTTTTGACAATAAAATTATTAAATAGGAGTTTTTTAACTGACAAAGCCGTATTTTTGCATGTTTTTTGACAAAGCGCGCCGCGTCCATATCACTGACAAACTAAACAGTAACAACAATGATAGAAACTGACATTCGTGAATTGAACGAGAAAATCCAGCGTGAGAGCCAATTCGTGGACTTGATCAACCTGGAGATGAACAAGGTCATCGTCGGACAGAAACAGATGACCGAACGTTTGCTGATCGGCCTTCTGGCCAACGGACACATCCTCCTTGAGGGCGTGCCGGGTCTGGCCAAGACCCTTGCCATCAAGTCAATGGCACAGGCCATCGACGCCGACTTCAGCCGTATCCAGTTTACCCCTGACCTGCTGCCCGCCGACCTCGTCGGTACCCTTATCTACAGCCAGAAGAACGAAGAGTTCGTGACCCGCAAGGGCCCCATCTTCGCCAACTTCATCCTCGCCGATGAAATCAACCGTTCGCCCGCCAAGGTGCAGAGCGCCCTGCTCGAAGCCATGCAGGAACACCAGGTGACCATCGGCGACGAGACCTTCAGGCTGCCCGATCCCTTCCTTGTGATGGCTACCCAGAACCCCATCGAGCAGGAAGGTACCTACCCGCTGCCCGAAGCGCAGGTGGACCGTTTCATGCTTAAGGTCGTGATCAACTACCCCAAGAAAGATGAAGAGAAACTCATCCTCCGTCAGAACATCGGCAACGCTGCCGCGCAGATCAACCCGGTCATCAAACCCGAAGACATCATCCGCGCCCGCGAGGTCTGCCGCGAGGTCTACCTCGACGAGAAGATCGAAAACTATATCACCGACATCGTGTTCGCCTCTCGTTACCCGAGCGACTACAGGCTGAAGAAGTTCAACAATATGATCAGCTACGGCGGATCGCCCCGTGCCACCATCAACCTGGCCCTGGCCGCCAAGGCCTACGCCTTCATAAAACGCCGTGGCTACGTCATCCCCGAGGATGTCCGCGCCGTCGCCCACGATGTGCTGCGTCACCGTATCGGCCTGACCTACGAGGCTGAAGCCGAAAACGTCACCACCGAAGAAATCATCAACGAGATTCTGAATACTGTGGAGGTTCCGTAATGGAAGCAAACGACATATTCAAGAAAGTCAAGAAAATTGAGATCAAGACGCGGGGCCTGTCGAACCACATCTTCTCCGGACAGTACCACAGCGCCTTCAGAGGGCGTGGTATGACCTTCAGCGAGGTGCGTGAATATGAGTATGGCGACGACATCCGCAACATCGATTGGAACGTCACCGCCCGATTCAACAAGCCTTTCGTCAAGATCTTCGAGGAAGAGCGTGAGATGACCGTCATGCTGCTCATCGACGTGTCGGGCTCGAACGACTTCGGCTCGCGTGGACAGTCGAAACGTGACCTCACCGCCGAGTTGGCCGCTGTGTTGGCGTTCTCCGCCATCCAGAACAACGACAAGGTGGGCGTCGTCTTCTTCAGCAGCAAGATCGAGAAGTTCATCCCACCCAAGAAAGGCAGTACCCATATCCTGCGCATCATCCGCGAGATCGTCGACTTCAAGCCGGAAGAGAACGGCACAGACATCGCCGAGGGCCTGCGTTTCCTGACTTCAGCCATCAAGCGTCGCACTACCGCCTTCCTCATCTCCGACTTCATGACGGGCAACGACTTCGAGCGTGAGCTCCGCATCGCCGCCAACAAACACGATCTGGTGGCACTGCGCATCACCGACCACCGTGAGATGGAGATTCCAAAACTGGGACTGGTGAAGTTCCGCGACGCCGAGACGGGCAAAGAACGCTGGGTCGACACCTCAAGCCGTGTATGGCACAACGCCTACCAAAAGATGATCAAGGAGGAGTCGCTCAAACTCAACCGGCTCTTTACCAAGCAAGGTATCGACAATACGCTTATTTATACCGATGAAGATTATGTGAAGCCTTTGATGCAACTTTTCAAGAAGAGGGAGGCAAGACGATGAAACAATGGTTTTTGATAATCGGTTTGATTTTTAGCCTTATAGGTGTGGCTGCGGCGCAAGACTTCGAAGCCAGTGCCAAGGTGCAGGACGAACATGTCTCCGTAGGCAAACCCTTTACGCTCGATCTGGCGTTGAAGGCTCCTCGTGACAGCGTCGTGGAATGGAATTCTGCTGTGACTGACATTCTGTCATCACGTTTTGATGTGCTGGATCGTGGCGAGCTGCAACGTTCCATCGATGCTGACAGCAACATCGTCATGCAGCAACAGCTGACGTTGGTGACTTTTGACACAGGAGACGTCCAAATCCCCAATTTGCAACTTTCCACTCTCCACTCTCCACTCTCCACTGTCACCGATTCCATCATGCTCCATGCCTCGACCATCGCCGTCGACACCACCCAGGCATACCATCCCATTGCGCCCCCTATTAAGCATCCCGTAAAGATGAGGGAGGTGCTGCCTTGGATTTTGATCGCCTTGTTCCTGATTGTTGTGGGCGTCGGGGTGTGGTGCTATGTGAAGTTTTTCAAGAAGAAACCTAATGGGCCAGTGGCTCCCGTCAGACGTCGTACGATACCTCCATACGACAAGGCCCTCATTGACTTGAAGAGCCTGCGTGACCAGAAATTGTGGCAGACGGGTAAGGTCAAAGAGTACTATTCCGGCTTGTCCGACATCACTCGTGAGTACATCGAAGGTCAGTTCCATGTGAATGCCGTGGAGATGACTACGGATGAGATCCTTCAGGAGATGATGAAACTGAAATTCGACAAGCAGATTTATGATAAGCTAAAAGATGCCATGGATTTGTCGGATCTGGTGAAGTTTGCCAAGTACTCGGCTTCGGAGCTGGAAAATGACAATGCCATGGACGAGGTGGAAGGCTTTGTGAAAGAGAGTTATCTTTATTTACAAGCTGAGAAGGAGAAAGAAGAGAAAGGAGGCTCGGCATCATGATGAAAGATATCACTTTTGCCAATCCTTATTTCCTGTGGGGTCTGCTGATCATCCCGCTGGCCATCGTATGGTATGTGTTCCGTCACAAGAAACAAGAGGCCTCGGTGCGTTTCTCCGACCTTCAAGGCTTTGAGACTTTGCCGAAGTGTTGGAGAGTGTACGTGCGTCACATTTTGTTTGTGTTGCAGATGGCGGCGTTGGTCCTGCTGATCATCGCCATGGCACGCCCGCAGAGCACTTCCACCAATCAGACCTCCAACATCGAGGGCATCGACATTATCCTGGCGCAGGACGTGTCGGGTAGTATGCTCGCCCGCGACTTGAAGCCTGACCGTCTGGAAGCTTCCAAGAAGGTGGCGCAGGAGTTTGTGGAAGGCCGTCCCGGCGACCGCATGGGACTGGTGGTCTTCGCCGGCGAGTCGTATACCCAAGTGCCGCTGACCACCGACCATGAAGTGATGATTCGCATGCTCAAAGACATGAAGAGCGGCGTGATCGACGACGGCACCGCCATCGGCGACGGATTGGCCACCGCCATCAACCGCTTAAAAGATAGCGAGGCGGTCTCCAAGGTCATCATCCTACTCACCGACGGTATGAACAACGCCGGTTCGATCGACCCCTATACCGCCGCTGAGATGGCCAAGATCTTTGGTATCCGCGTCTATACCATCGGCGCGGGCACCCGTGGCATGGCACCTTATCCCGTACAGACCCTTTTTGGCACCCAATACCAGCAGATGAAGGTTGAGATCGACGAGAAGCTGCTGACCACTATCGCCAACAGCACTGGTGGCAAGTACTTCCGCGCCACTTCCAACGAAAAACTCAGTGAGATCTATGAAGAGATCGATCAGATGGAGCGCTCCAAGATCGAAGTGACTGAGTTCAGACACGTTCGCGAGGAGTTCTACCCGTTGGTTGCCTGGGCAATCGCTCTGCTGCTGCTGGAGTTTGTTTTACGTAAGACTGTTTTTAGAACGATATCGGAGTAATGGCTATGGAAATAGAAAATGTATTGAGGTTCGAGCATCCTGAATATCTGTTTTGGCTACTGGTCATACCGGTGTTGATCATCATTTATCTCCTGATATGGCTTCGGCAGAATAGGATGTACAAGAGATTTGCCGACATGGGAACGCAACGTTATTTGATGCCGCAGCACTCTGCCGGCCGCAATATTATCAAATTTGTGGTGTTCCTGCTGATGATCGCCTGTTTCATTGTGGGTTTGGCCAACCTCCAGAGTGGCTCAAAGATGGAAGAGGTGAAACGCGAGGGCATTGACATGTATATCGCTGTTGACGTGTCGAACTCGATGAACGCACAGGACATCGTGCCAAGTCGTCTCGACCGTTCCAAGCAGGCCATCAACACGCTTATCGGTAAGATGCGCGGTGACCGGCTGGGCTTGATCATCTTTGCGGATAAAGCCTTCGTGCAATTGCCTGTTACCACCGACTATTCGGCGGCCAAGATGTTCCTGTCGTCGGTCAACACCAACAGTGTGGCCTCGCAAGGTACCAACATCGGCGAAGCCATCGAGTTGGCCGTTAAATCATTCGCCGCTGATGAACGGAGCAAGGCCGTCGTCATCATCTCCGATGGAGAGGACCATGAGAACGAGGATGCCGTGAACGCTGCCAAAGACGCTGCCAAGAAAGGCGTCAAGATCTATACCATTGGCATGGGTTTGCCTGAGGGCGCACCTATCCCGATATACAATCAACGTGGCCAGATGACTGGCTATAAGAAAGACAAGAGCGGCAACACCGTGGTGACCCGACTCGACGAAAACATGCTTAGAAGCATCGCCGAGGCGGGAGGTGGACTCTACGTCAGAGCCAACAATTCCAACGTCGGTCTGGAAAAGATCTATGACGACATCTCCAAGCTCGACAAGACGGAAATTGAGACCCAGGTGTTCACCGATTACGAAGACCAGTACCAGTGGTTCGTGGGTCCAGGCATCGTGCTGCTGCTTGTTTGGATTTTCATGTCGTCGGGAAAGAGACGCTGGGAAAGCAAGTTTAATATCTTTGAGAGGAAAGGGGAGTAAGATGAAGAAGCAAATCGTTTTGATCATTCTGATGCTGGCGGCGGTGAGCCTCCAGGCCCAGTCGCCCGAGAAACTGTTGCGAAGAGGCAATAGACAATACCGCAAAGGCAACTATGCCGAGGCCGAGGCACAGTATCGCAAACTGCTGGCGGACACGGTCTACGACAAGGACGAGTTCGACATCCGTGTCGATGCCCAGTTCAACCTGGGTGATGCCTTGTATAAGCAGGAAAAATATGACGAAGCTTTTAAGGCGTTCCATGCAGTGACGGAGCAAACCAACGACTCCAAGCTGAAGTCGAAGGCTTATTTCAATATGGGCAACTGCCTGTTGACGCAAAACAGGTACTACGATGCTTTCTGTATCTTCAAAGAGGCCTTGAGAATTAACCCTGACAATGAAGATGCCCTGTATAATCTGGAATTTTGCCGCGCCCATCTGGTGAAAAGCCAGATCTGGGTGGATCCAGAGATCCCTCACGGACAGGTGTGGGCTAGCGAAAAGGAAGCCTTCAACGGGCAGGTTGTCTTCTTGCAAAACGAACCGGAAAAAGGATATCAGCTGAAGGAGTATCAAATCTGCCAGATGGGCGACACCTCGGTGCATATACAGCCACAAAGCGATACCCTCTTGAAGATGGATTATTTCGTCATGCCGCCCTTCGATGTGGAGGTCTCAGCTGCGTTTGAGAAGCCGGATAAAAATAACCAAAGCCAACAGCAGCAGCAACAACAACAGCAACAACAAGACCAGCAGGATCAGCAGCAGCAGGACCAGCAACAAGATCAAAAGGATCAGCAGGATCAGCAACAGAATCAACAAAATCAACAAGAACAGGAAAATCAGCAGCAGGACCAGCAGCAGGATCAGCAAGGTCAAGAGGATCAACAGCAAAAACAGCAGCAGCGACCCAACCCACAGGATATGTCGAGGGAGGACGCACAGCGGATGCTGGAGGCGCTGGAAGGCCAAGAGAAGCAGACATTGGAGAAGGTGAATGCAGAGAAACTGGGTCAACAAAAGAAAAAGAAAACAGATAAGGATTGGTAAGAAAGATGAAAAGAGTACTTATAATAGGATTATTGATAACATTGCTTAGCCCATTGGCCACGCTGGCCCAGACGCCAAGCATCAAAGTGAACTCGAAGCAACAGGTTTCGGTGGGCGAACAGTTCAAAGTCGCCTTTGAGGTAAATGCCGACGGGAGCAACTTCAAGGCTCCTTCGTTTGAAGGCTTTACACGGGTAGGAGGACCTTTTACTGCCACAAGCTCAAGCGTCCAGATGGTGAATGGCTCTGTGACACGTACGGTGAGCAACACCTATTCCTATATGCTCAGAGCTGAGAAAGAAGGCGAATTCACGATTGGAGAGGCTTCCGTCACGGTAGATGGCAATGTGCTGAAGAGCGAGCCTTTCACGGTGACGGTGCTGGCTGACGCATCCGGTGTGGGAAACACCACGCAAGGATCAACCGCTCAGGGAGGCAACTCTGGAGGACAGCGCCAGCAGAATACCACCGATCCTCAAATCAACGGACAGGATCTGTTTTTAAAGGTCATTCCCTCCAAACGTTCAGCTTATGTGGGCGAGCCAGTGGTGCTGACCTATAAGCTCTACACCCGCGTGCCTGTCTCGCAGCTCTCCATCTCCAAGATGCCTGCTTATGGCGGCTTTTGGATGAAGGAATGCGGCGATAACAGTAACACATTGCACCAGTCGTCGGAGACCGTCAACGGCATCGAATACACTACTGCCGAGGTGAAAAAGGTGGTGCTGATTCCGCAAAAGACAGGCAAGCTCACCATCGAGCCGATGGGGCTGGAGTGCTTGGCCCAGGTGGTGACCCAACGCAATTCGCAACTTGGCAACGACCCATTCTTTGATGCTTTTTTCAATGATCCATTTTTCTCAAGAAGCTATTCCACCGTGCAGAAGAATGTGGAAACTTCCGCGATCACGATGGAGGTGAAAAGCCTTCCTGAAGACGGAAAACCTGATGGTTTTGCCGGTGCTGTAGGCGACTACAAGTTCTCGGTAAACATTGATAAAGATGAGACTAGTACCAACGAGGCGTTGACGTTGACGGTGACCGTATCGGGTAGTGGCAATCTGGAGTTGGTGAACATGCCGACACCAGTCTTCCCGCCTGATTTTGAGGTGTACGACCCCAAGGTGACTTCGAACGTGGAAGCAAGCGGACAGGGGATGAAAGGCACCCGCAAGGCTGAGTATCTGATCATCCCACGGCATGCCGGCGACTTCAGCATCGCTCCGATGACGTTCTCCTATTTCAACCCCGCCAAGCAACAGTATGTCACCTTGAATTCGCAGCAGCTGAATGTTCAGGTGAGCAAGGGTAGTGGCGATGTCGACGATGGTGGCGTATACATTCCCAATCAGGAAAATGTCAAAGTGCTAGGGAGTGATATCCGTCACATCAAGACGGGTGCTGCAAGGCTGAAACCTACGGATCAGCATTTCTTTGCTTCGATCTTGTATTTTGCCCTTATCCTGGGGCTGCTCGTAGTGTTCCTAGTGGCGCTGTTCCTCGTCAACAAACGCCGTCAGTTCAAACAAGATACGGTGCTGGTGCGCAATAAGAGAGCAACCAAGGTGGCCAAGGGGAGGCTGAAAAACGCCCATAAGTTCCTGAAGGAACAGGATCAGAACCATTTCTATGAGGAGATGTCGCAGGCCCTCTGGGGTTATATCTCCGACAAGCTGGGCATCGAGCGTTCGGTGCTCTCGATGGACACCGCCAAGGAAGCCATGATGCAGAAAGGCGTCGACGAGACCTTGGCCAACGAATTTGTGGAGACCCTTGACGCTTGTGAGTTCGCTCGGTTTGCTCCTGGCGATGCCGCTTCCAAGATGGAAGGACTTTACAATAAAGGTTTGGATGTGATTATGAAAGTTGAAAAAACGATTTGACCATGAAAAAGATAGCGTTTTTATTAATGGTGGCGATGGTTTCGATGGCTGGGATGGCCCAAGGCCATGATTGGATCGAGGAGGGTAATGCCGCCTACAATGAAGGGAATTACGATCAGGCGTTGACTTGCTATAACTCAATTGTTGAAGCGGGTATGGAGTCGGCGACATTGTATTATAATATGGGTAATACCTATTATAAAATGAAAGACTATCCCCATGCCATTCTATATTACGAGAAGGCGCTGAAGCTTGATCCGGGCGATGAGGACATCCGTACCAATTTGGAGATCGCCAACATGTCCGTGGTCGACAAGATCAACCAGATCCCACAGTCTTTCATAAAGCGGTGGTGGAATAGTTTGAAGTCGTCGCTTTCAGCCGACGGCTGGGCGTGGGTGAGTGTGGCGTCCTTTGCCTTGCTTCTTCTTTGCCTCTTCGCTTTCTTGATGTCACGTCGTACTGGAATACGAAAGTTGGGTTTTTTCTTAGGCCTTGTATTTATCGTGTGTCTTGCTTTTTCAGTGCTTTTTGCCGTCCAGGGGCATCGTGATTTGAACCGTCACGATGAGGCTATCATCATGACACCGACGGTCAACGTGAAGAGTACTCCCAGCGACAACAGTGTCGATCTCTTCGTGCTTCACGAAGGGGCTAAGGTACGCATCATTGACGTGATGAAAGACCGTTCCGATCCAGAAAAAGAATGGTATAAAATCAAGATCGCAGACGGCAAAGTGGGCTTCCTTCCCGCCGCTGATATGCAGTCATTTTGAACATTTTGACCTATTTTTTGAAAAAAAAATCTTCCAAAGTGATTATTCTTTGGAAGATTGTTTTATATTTGCAGACTATTACTAATAGGCAAAACAATCAAAATTACGTAATATGAAGAAAAGATTTTTACCTTTCAGTTTACTTTTGGTAATCATGATTTTCGGCCAGTCTGTCATGGCTGACCAAGTGGGACACTATGTGCCACGCGCAAAAGAAAACTCCAGCGCTGAGGCTTATCTGCACAGCATGCGTGCCAATCAGCACACTGGATTGATCGACCCGGCTTGGCTGATCGCCGCCTCCAAACAGGTGGAGAACAGCACCAAGGGCTACGCCGACATCATTTATTGGAAGTCGATGGGTCCTGACAACATGGGTGGTAGAACCACTGCGGTCATCTACAACAACCAGAACACCAACGAAGCTTACATCGGTTCGATGGGCGGTGGCGTGTTCTACACCTGGAACAAGGGTATCTCCTGGCATCAGGTGGGTGAGAATCTGATGGTGAGCTGCATGGTTCAGGACGAAGACGGTGTCTTCTATGTTGGCACTGGCGACTGCAATGTTGCTTACAACTACAACGGCTTGGCCGACTATGGCTATGAAAACAGCTTCGTCGGTACCGGTCTCTACAAGATCGAAAACAAGGTGATGACCCGCATCGAGGGAACCAATCCAGCCGACTACAACGATCCCGCTGGTGAATGGTGCTACATCAATGATGTTGCTGTCGACGGCAAAACTGTGATCGTTGCCACAAATGCTGGCGTAAAGTATCTCAAAGACGGAAACTGGATGTTCGCTAAAGTCGGTAACGACAATTTGGCGGGTGTCGCCAATGAGGTGAAGGTTGGTTCTGACCATACTGTGGTCGCCTCGGTGGATGGAAAGGTCTACATCGGATCACTTGAGAACATGGTGTGCAAATCAGCCGATGGTGCCAACGATGTGGTGGAGAACGGTATGGTCACCCAGCTTGGAACAGCTTCCGGTTTGGTCGACATTGCCATCGCTCCGTCAGATCCCAATAGAATTTATGCTGCCAATATCAAAAGCAACGGTAACCATGTCAATATCTATTCCAGCGAAGACGGTGGTGAGACTTGGAATGTCATTCTTCCTACTGTGAGCGCCAACCTTGGACACCAGATTTATGAAGACAAAGGACTCTATTATCATGGACTCGTGGTTGACCCGACCGATCCTGACTGCCTCTATGTGACTTCTTACAACCTGTGGCTGTTGAGAAGAGCCAATCCAACCTCTATGGGTTACTATCAGGCAATGCAGCTCACCACTGCCGGTTACATTCATTTAGGAATCAACGGAGTTGCCTTCAGCCCCAGAAATGCTAAAGAAGTTTATGTTGCTACCGATGGTGGTATCTATAAAGGTTCAAAGATTAATGACACCTACTTCGACTTTGTGAACTGCAATAGAGGTTACATTTCAACCCGTTGCCTTGGCGTTGCTCCTTCTGGCAAACTCACCCGCGTTGTGGGTGGTGTCCTGGATCACGGCCCGATCTTGATCAACGGTTTGGAAGGCACCAACAACATGGAGACAGGTGACCTCCTGCTGCCTGTTATCACTGGCGCTCATTATGGCACATTTGATAATTCCTACAACTCCGCCTCATGCGCTGTGTCAGTCATCAACCCAGACGCATTCTTCCTGTCCACCGTCGATGGTGGTCTCGAGCGTACCTTCAATGGTGGTTCTGACTATGACGCCTCCAACTTCAAGACTAGCTTCTCTTATACGGGTTATCGTCTGCCGATGGCCTACTGGGAGTGCTTCGACGATGAATATTCACTGGAAGAAGTGATGTTCAAGTGCAAACAAAACCAAAAGGCCGGTGATGTGGTAATCTGCTACAGTAACTCTGGCGATTATCCTTTTGAATACACCTTGACCCAGGATATGCACTATAATGAGGAGTTCCCTGCTTTGAGCGACTCCATCTTTGTCCACGACCCGGTTTCCACCAAGTTGTTTGTTGCCGAAAAGAGTACAAGATACTACGTTGTAAACTATACCCTCGACGCCATGCATGCCACTAGAACAGCTGAGTGGTACAATGTTATCGGCGATAATGACAGTATTGCCGATTATCCGACTTGTTTGGCTGTCAGTGCCGATGGCGACAACCTGTTCATGGGTACCGACGGTAATCAAATCGTTCGCGTCAGCAACTTGAGACAGGCAGTTGATGCTTACACTGCTAGCGCCGACTCAGCCGAGTTCGTCGGTACAGTGAAGAAGATCGCCCTGCCGACCGACGGACAAGTGGTGACCAGCATCGCTATTTATTCTGAGGATGCCAACAAGGTGATTGTCACCCTGGGCAACTACGGCAACGAGAGCTATGTGCTTTACTGCGACAATGCACTTTCCGACAATCCGACCTTCACGGCCAAACAAGGCAACCTGCCTGCCATGCCGGTCTATGCAAGCGTTTACACCAGCACTTATGACGGCGCCAACAACGGCCATGTGCTGATAGGCACCGACCACGGCGTATATCGCACCACCAACATTGCCGCCGCATCACCGGAATGGACGCTTGAGTCCGACAACCTGGGCGATGTGCCGGTTATGGATCTGAAACAGCAGCTCATCCATCAGGATGACATGATTGTCACCACCATCATCGATGACACCATTCCTGTGCAGACCCTTTATCCTGGTACCAACAACGTCGGCGTCATCTATGCCGCCACCTACGGCAGAGGCCTGTTCCGCTGCGAGACCTATCGTCAGTTCAGTGGCAACAGCGTGCCTGAGACTCCTGTCGTTGCTGCCGAGAGCAAGGTCAGCATGTATCCCAACCCGGTTCGCGACGATGCCAAGGTCTGCTTCGAACTGAACAGCACCGCCACCGTCAGCTATCAGGTCTACGACATGAGCGGCCGTATGGTGAAGAGCGAGACACTGGGCAACTTCACGGAAGGCAAATACGAGGAGAGCGTCAACATGAGCGGCCTTTCCAAGGGCGCCTATGTGCTCCGCCTCAATGCCGGTAACCACAGCTCAAGTGTGAAGTTCATGATGTTCTGATCATCAGGACAACATTGAAGAAAAAAGGAGGCTTTCTTGAAAGCCTCCTTTTTTTATTAGTAGTTGTTGTATCGCGATCCCCAGTTGTACGACAGATAGAGTGTCGGGATGAAATAGGCTGCTGGATTCTCGGCCATCAGGGGAAGGCCTTGCGGGAAATATTCAGCTACGGCTCCCACCTCGATGGACTGAGCACGGGTGCGTGAGCTGCCTATCTCAAATTCCAACCCGACTTTGGCATAGATGCCAGGCCTGAGCTTGAGCTCGTCTAAACCGTATTTGAACGGCGCCCGACCTATGATCTCGATCCATTCGTCGCTATGATCGAAAGTGTCGTATTTCCTGATTTGGTTGTATACACCTGTCCCCGAAGGCTCGGCGACGACCACAGTGTAATAATAAGGCTTCAATATCGCCAATTCGGCTCCCGCTTCGTAAAGCCAACGCAATTCAACGCCACCCCAATAAGGTTTGCCGTAGATCCGATGGCTTACTTCGTAGCCGCCACGCAAAATCAAAACATCGTTCAACTTGCCGTAGACGAAAGAAGTGGCACTGAAGAGGTTGGCCAGTTTGATCTGCTTACGCGAGCGGAGATAGGAGAGCTCAAAATCCCAATAGGTGGTTTTGTCGATGTTTCGGATCTTTCCCGTCTTAAAGCCTAGTCCCAACCCTTGGCTATGCACGGTGGCATGCATGGTCGTCTCACGGGAGTAAATAATATCTTGCGCATTGAGGACCAATGGCGCCAAGGCAAAGGTGACAGCGATGAAAAGGCGATGCGGTTTCAATAGCGGGTTTCAATTTGGTATTTGTTGGTCTCTCCGTAGGCCGCGCAAGCGGATGATGAGCCGCAGGATGACATCAGAAGGCCTGCGAAAAGGAGGGCTAACAACACAAGGGCGATCTTCTTCATTTCGATGTAAATTATTTTGCAAAATAACGGATTTTTACCGGAAATATTACCATATTTGCAAAAATATTTTGTTATGGAAGTCAAAAGACCCGACATCGATGATACTTGGTATCGCGTGCTGCGTCCCCAGTTCGAAGCTCCTTACTTTGCAGAGTTGAAGACCTTTCTGGTGAATGAGAAACGGCAGTATGCCGTTTATCCACCTGGATCACTGATTTTCAATGCTTTCAACCTTACGCCGTTCGACAAGGTGAAAGTCGTCATCCTCGGTCAGGATCCCTACCATGGGCCAGGCCAGGCTCATGGCCTATCATTCTCAGTGCCTGACGGTGTGCCTTATCCGCCTAGTTTGCGCAATATCTTTAAGGAACTTCACGATGACCTCGGTATCCCGATGGCGCATTCAGGTAATTTGGAGAAATGGGCCAGGGAGGGGGTGCTGCTGCTCAACGCTTCGCTGACTGTGCGTGCTGGACAAGCTGCTTCACACGCGGGCCATGGCTGGGAACAATTTACCGATGCGGCTATCCGCGCTTTGTCAGACCAACGGGAACACCTCGTCTTCATCCTGTGGGGCAGCTACGCCATCGCTAAACAAGCATTGATTAATCCTAATAAACATTTGATACTTAAGTCGGTTCACCCGTCTCCCTTGTCCGCAAGCCGAGGCTTTTTCGGTTGCCATCATTTTTCTTTGACGAATACCTATTTAAAAGAAAACGGGATAGAACCTATTGATTGGACCTTATGAAACAGATTGTCTTTGCCACCAACAATAAAAATAAACTCCGTGAGATGCGTGAGATTATGGACGGCCTGTACGAGGTGCTGAGCCTCGACGACATCGGCTGTCATGAGGAGATTATTGAAGACGCCGACACCATCGAAGGCAATGCCCAAATCAAGGCGGATTTCGTGACCAACAAATTTCATGTTGATTGTTTTGCTGATGACACAGGACTCGAAGTGGAGGCGCTGGGCGGCGCACCGGGGGTCTATTCGGCGCGCTATGCCGGAGAACACTGCAGTTATCAGGATAACGTGAACAAGATGTTGGCTGCCATGAAGGGCCAAACCAACCGTAAGGCAGCCTTCCGTACCTGCATCGCGCTGAACTTTGGCGGCAAATCGTATTACTTCGAGGGTCGCTGCGATGGACAAATCACTGAAGTACAGCGCGGCACCGAGGGCTTCGGCTACGACCCCATCTTCCAGCCCGACGGCTATGATCAGACCTTTGCCGAGCTGGGTCACAAAGTGAAAAATGCGATTAGCCATCGCGGACGCGCTACTGCCAAGTTGATTGATTTTTTAAAGCAAACCTTATCTTAATATATTGTGAGACGTTTATTGTTTTTTGTTGCTGCGTTGATTCTGACGTTTCCAGCATCAGCCCAGCAGCATGTGGATATCGCTGCCCCACGTCCTAAGATAGGAGTGGTGTTAGGCGGTGGCGGCGCCAAAGGCGCCGCCCATATCGGTGTGTTGAAATACCTCGAAGAGATGGGGATTCCCGTTGATTATGTGGCTGGCACCAGCATGGGCTCCATCATGGCAGGACTTTATGCCATGGGTTATACGCCCGATGAACTGGCGGAACTGATCGCCAACATCAACTGGAATGAGTATATCGGCAATAAGATCGACCGTAGCATGTTGTCGGCAGAGATGCGTAAACGCAATAGTACCACTGTGCTCAATCTTCCGTTTAGTCTGGAAACCTTGAAAGCAAGGAATGCCAAGGGCGATTTAATGTCGGAGTTGCCGACCGCCTATGTCAACAACAGCTCCCTCGTTAACCTGTTCAACGACTTATGTGTCGGATATCAGGAGGATATGGACTTTAATGACCTGCCAATTCCTTTTGCGTGTGTGGCCACCGACTTGGTCACTGGCGAGGAAGTCGTGCTCCGCAGTGGCAATGTCCCCAATGCCATCCGGGCCAGCATGGCTATCCCAGGCGTTTTCTCGCCAGTGTTAATGGATGACATGGTACTTGTTGACGGAGGCTTGGTCAACAATTTCCCCGCCGATGTGCTACGGGATATGGGAGCTGATATCATTATTGGCGTGGAGATCACCAAAGACAAGCGTTTCACGGCTGATGACCTTCAGTCGCTGCCTCAATTGATGAACAGGCTTCTTACCAACACAACCAGTGCCAAGCGGGCCGAGAACCGTGGACTGTGTGATATTTATATTGTTCCTGATATCTCTGGCTATGGTATGCTTAGCTTTAACGCAGCGGCCATCGACACGTTGGTGAATCGTGGCTATCAGAAGGCACAGGAATACCACGATCAGTTACTTGTGCTGAAGAGATACATCGATAAAGTGGCTGGCTATCCTGTCATCAAGACCCTCAATGCGCCAAAGGCGAAGAACTTGGAGAACGATCCAGTGCTCATTCGTTCCGTAGAGGTCGTCGGGATCTCCGACCGACAAAACCGTTGGATGATTCGCAAAGGTCGTCTGAAACCTGGGGAATATTATTCGAAGCATGATATTGAAAAGGCGATCAACCTCTATCGTGGAACTGGTGCTTTTGACGAGATCACCTATACGGTTAAGGAGAGCGATTCCATCCATGCCCAAAATAGCGGCCTGCTGTCGGAGATGTACGACTTGAGCATCAACATGAAGCCTGCACGGCCTCACGTCTTAGGCATGGGCTTCCATTATGATAATGACGAAGGTACCAGCCTGCTGTTCAACTTGGGTTTGAACGAGAAGAAGTTCGGCGGCTCGAAACTTAACGTCTCCGCCAAACTCAGCCATAGCCCTAGGATTAATTTTACCTATACCTATTCGGTGCCGTCGTTAGTCAACTTCAATCTGGCTTTCGATTATCTTGATGATCACTACAAGATTTGGACGAATATTGACGAAAACTACAATATGCGATACTTCCAGCGAAAGGCGACGGCTTCCATCTCACAGTTCCATTTGCTTGATTTCAGTTCTTCGGTAGGCGTGTCGTATGTGATGACGGGTTATGACAAGACCTCCATGGAAGACAGCCCCTTTGATACGTTGATATATGCAGCGACGAAGCATATTGTGCCTTTTGTCAACCTTGAGTATGACAATCTTGACGATGCTTATTTTGCTAACCGTGGCTTATATGTCCGTTTGGCTTCTCACTACTATATTGATCCTCGGGATTATGTACAAAATGTTTACGATCTGTGTTATACACTCAAGTACTATTATTCGTTTGGCGGCAGTCGTTTTACGATCATTCCTCAGCTGTATGGACGTTACTCCAAAGACGAATTGCTTCCTTATCTGTGGAATTATTACGGAGGTGAACTAGCAGGTCGGCATTTTGACGTGCAATTGCCTTTTGTAGGGAGCGATCCTTTGACTTTGGCAGGACCCCATACCGCCATTCTGCGCTGTGATCTGAGGTATCGTTTTTATGGGAAACACTATCTCACGGGCATATACAATAAGGTCTTTGATCTTAGTGTACCATACTGCGATGAAAGTGGGGTAGGGTTGAAGTATTCCTACAACAGTCTCATTGGCCCGATCTCGTTGACGGCGCAATGGAGTGAGACAAGAAGAAAAGTCAGCGGCTATTTATCGATAGGGTATTATTTCTAAACCCTTTCTTTCAACATTTCCATGGCTTTCGGCAGTCCGTCGGCGTTGCGTCCGCCAGCCACGCATAGTGTGGGCTGTCCGCCGCCACCGCCTTGGATTTCCTTGGCCACTTCGCGGATGAGCTTGGTGGCGTCTAAGCCTTTGGATTCAACAACACCAGCGGGTAGCATCAGGCAGAGGGCGGGTTTGCCGTCGCTGACGGAACCCAGAATGGCGATGGTGTTTTCGTCCAGCTGTTTGAGGATCAATGCGATGTTGCGGAGCTGGTCGCCGGTGACGTTCAGCCGTTCCACGATGAGTTTGGCGCCTTCGTGATCCACGGCTTTCGCCATCAGACCTTCGGCGATGCCTTGAGCTTTCTCCTGCATGAGGTGTTCCACCTCTTTGCGCAGGGAGGCGTTCTGTTCGTTGAGGCTGACCACGCCTTTCACCAGATCGTTGGCCTTCACGGTCTCGCGGAGTTGGCCGATGAGGCTGAGTTGCTCGTCGAGGTATTGTTCCACGGCTTCGCCGGTGATGGCTTCGATACGGCGGATGCCGGCGGCGATGGCACCTTCACTGACGATCTTGAACATGCCGATGTTGCCTGTAGCGGAGGTGTGGCATCCGCCGCAAAGCTCCATGGAATAATCCTTGTCAAATACCACCACGCGTACCTTGTCGCCATATTTCTCACCGAACAGGGCAGTGGCTCCCATAGCCTTGGCCTCATCGATCGGGATCTCAGCGTAGGTCACGTTGGGGATGTTCTCGCGGATCTTTTGGTTGACAATCTTCTCCACTTGGTGGATTTCCTCGGGGGTCATCTTGGCAAAGTGGCTGAAGTCGAAACGCAGCCGTTGGTCATCGACCAACGAGCCCTTTTGTTCGACGTGTGTTCCAAGAACCTGTCTCAGAGCGGCATGCATCAGGTGGGTAGCGCTATGGTTGTTGGCGATGCGCTGACGGCGCTCGGTGTCGATGGCGGCAGTGAAGGCCGTTTCGGGGTTTTGGGGCAGTTGCTCGGTGATATGAATTACCAGATTGTTTTCCTTGACGGTATTTACAATCTTGATGGTTTCGTTTTCGGAAGTCAAGGTGCCGGTGTCGCCCACTTCGCCGCCCATCTCGGCATAGAACGGGGTCTTGTCGAGAACGATCTCGAAGTGCTTCTGTTTCTTGGCGACCACCTCGCGGAAGCGCAGGATGTGGCTTTCGCAGGTCATGTCGGTATATCCGACAAATTCGGTGGGCTGTTCCGATTCTTTGACGACCACCCAGTCACCATTGGCTTTCTCAGCAGCCTTGCGGGAGCGGTTTTTCTGCTCTTCGAGGTTGACCTTGAAGCCCTCCATGTCCACATTGATGCCCTTTTCGTTGGCCATCAGCTGGGTGAGGTCGATGGGGAAGCCGTAGGTGTCGAACAGCTCGAAAGCGAAGTTGCCGTCAATGTCCTGTCCGGGATGTTGTTCCACATAGCTTTCAAAGCGTTTGATGCCTTGGGCCAGGGTACGCAGGAACGAGGCTTCCTCTTCGCGGATGACCTTGCCGACAAGATCTTGCTGGGCTTTGATTTCGGGATAGTTATGCTCCATCTGTTGCACCAGGATGGGCAGGAGTTGACATACGAAGGGCTCTTCGAAGCCGAGGAAAGTGAAGCCATAGCGCACGGCGCGACGCAGCACACGGCGGATTACATAACCTGCTCCGTTGTTGGAGGGCAGCTGTCCATCAGCGATGGCGAAGCTGACAGCGCGCAGGTGGTCGGCGATGACGCGCATGGCCACATCGGTCTTCTCGGCCTTGCCGTATTCGATACCCGACATCTTGGCGATGGCTTGAATAATGGGCTGGAACACATCGGTGTCGTAGTTGGAGGTCTTGCCTTGCAGCACGCGGACGAGGCGCTCGAAGCCCATTCCAGTGTCGACATGCTTGGCGGGGAGCTCGACCAGATGACCGTCGGCCATGCGGTTATACTGCATGAACACCAGGTTCCAGATCTCGATCACCTGCGGGTCGTCTTTGTTGACGAGGTCGCGGCCGGAAATCTGCTTGCGGGCTTCTTCGTCGCGAAGGTCGATATGGATCTCGGAGCAGGGACCGCAGGGGCCTGTCTCGCCCATCTCCCAGAAGTTGTCTTTTTTGTTGCCGTAGATGATGCGGTCTTCGCTGACATGCTCCTTCCAGTAGTTGTAGGCTTCCATGTCGGCAGGCTGGCCGTCCTTCTCGTCGCCGCCGAAAACAGTGACATAGAGCTTGTCCTTGTCGATCTTCACCACCTCGGTGAGATACTCCCAGGCATAAGCGATGGCTTCACGCTTGAAGTAGTCGCCAAACGACCAGTTGCCAAGCATCTCGAACATGGTGTGGTGGTAGGTGTCGTGGCCTACTTCCTCCAGGTCGTTATGCTTGCCGGAGACACGAAGGCATTTCTGTGTGTCGGCAGCGCGTTTCCATTTCGTGGGTTGGTTGCCGAGAAAGATGTCCTTGAACTGGTTCATGCCAGCATTGGTGAACATCAAGGTGGGGTCGTTCTTGACGACGATGGGTGCCGATGGTACAATGGCGTGTTCTTTGGAGCGGAAGAAGTCCAAGAAACTATTCCTGATTTCGTAAGCGTTCATGAAGGATTTTTATTAAAAACGTGCAAAGTTATGCTTTTTTTGTAATTTTGTAACATATTGCGATAAAATGGCAAGAAGGAATAAGGATAATAAATACGTTTTTAACCCAAAGACCTTGAACTTCGACAAGTTCACGGAGCCTTTGCGTAACCGTGTGGGCCGGGTCCTCTTGTTCCTGCTGACCACCTTTATCTTCGCTCTTGCCATCGTGGGATTTATCTATTATTTCTTCGGATCGCCGAAAGAAAAAATGCAAGCCCGTGAGATCGCGTACCTCAAGCTCCAATACCAGATCCTGGACGACAAACTCGATGGGATGCAGACGGTTATGGATGAATTGCAGGAGCGCGACAACAACGTATATCGTGCCATTTTCGAGGCCGAACCAGTGCCTTCCGAGGTGCGGAAGTCGGGCTACTCGAACCGCGACCGTTACGAAGATATCTACGGTTACAAAAATTCTGATCTTGTGCTCGGGGTAGCCACGAAGCTTGACCTTGTCGCCAGTCAGTTGTACCACCAGTCGAAGTCGTACGACGAGGTGTTTGCTATGGCAAGGAACAAAGCACAGATGTTGTCGTGCATCCCGGCCATCATCCCGGTTAAGGAGTCGGACGTCCGCCAGATCTCGTCGTATTTCGGTTATCGCACCGACCCGATCTACAAAGTGGCGAAGTATCACAGCGGCATCGACTTCGCTTCATTTGTTGGGGCGGAGGTGTTTGCTTCGGGCGACGGCGAGGTGGTGAAGGTGGAAAGCAACTACTGGGGCTACGGCAACATGATCACCATCGATCACGGCTACGGATATAAGACACGTTATGCCCATCTTTCGAGGTTTGCGGTGAGCAAAGGCCAGAAGGTGAAACGTGGCCAGTTGATCGGCTATGTGGGCACCACGGGCAAGTCCACGGGACCGCATCTGCATTATGAAGTGTTGAAAAACGATGCGAATGTGGATCCGATACATTTCTTCTTCAACGACCTCTCGCCCGAGGAGTATGAAAATATTTTGGAACAGGCTTCAATGCCTTCATTAACAATGGATTAAACTATGGAAGAGAACGCTACAGGCAAGTATTATTACAGCATCGGTGAAGTGGCCAAGATGTTTGGCGTGAATACTTCGATGATTCGTTATTGGGAGAACGAGTTTGACGTTTTGCGTCCCCGAAAGAACAAGAAAGGGAACCGTTTGTTCACCCAGCGTGATGTGCGCTACGTCCATATGATCTATCACCTTACCAAAGTCAAGGGGTACACGCTGGCCGGCGCCAAGCAGGCACTGAAAGAAAAGTTCTCCGACTACGAAGAACGGGTGATGCTATTGGAGACATTGGATAAGACGAAGTCTTTCCTCCTCGATCTTGACAAGGAATTGGCAAATAAGAAGGTATGATTGTCATCACAGGCGCAGCAGGATTCATCGCCAGCAATGTGGCGGAGATGTTGAACCAATCAGGCTATAACGACTTGGTTTTGGTGGATGATTTCTCCAAGACGGAGAAGAAAAGGAACTATGAGCACCTTGTCTTTTCCGAGTTGGTTGACCGCGACATTTTTTTTGAATGGCTTCAATCGAATCATGTAGCTGTTGATTTCATGATCCATCTTGGGGCGCGTACCGATACCACGGAGTTTGATTACAAGGTGTTCCAAAAGTTGAATGTGGACTATACCATTCAAGTCTGGAATCTTTGTGTGAAGTACCAGATTCCGCTGATATACGCTTCATCGGCAGCTACCTACGGCATGGGTGAACTTGGTTACGTTGACCGGCACGACATTGTCTTTGACTTAAAGCCCTTGAACCCCTATGGGCGTTCCAAAAATGAGATCGACAAGTTTATTTTGGGCCAAAAGGATCAACCTCCATTTTGGGCAGGACTGAAGTTCTTCAACGTCTATGGCCCCAATGAGTTCCATAAAGGGAAGATGGCTTCGGTGATCCTCCACGCCTACCGGCAAATCGAGGAAACTGGCAAGGTTAAGCTATTCCGTTCCCACAATCCCAACTTCAAGGATGGCCAGCAGCTGCGTGATTTCGTGTATGTGAAGGATGTGGCCAAGGTGATTCTTTGGCTGATGCAGAACAAGCCGGAAAAGGGGCTGTATAATGTAGGTACTGGTAAGGCCCGCTCTTTCTTTGATTTGGCTGACAACACCTTTAAGGCGATGGGTTTGGAAACGAACATTGAGTTTATCGATACGCCCTTGGAAATCCGCGACAAATACCAGTATTTTACCGAGGCCAATATGGCTAAACTAAAAGCGGCAGGATATGACGAGCCTTTTACCAGTTTAGAGGATGGTGTCCAAGCATACGTCAAATTCCTCCAAACTTTTAACTCTTAACTCTTCACTTTTCACTCCTCATTCTTCACGTATCTCCTCCACTTATTCAGCACGGCGGTCATGTCCTCTGGCAGTTCGCTGGTAAAGAGCATTTCCTTTTTGGTGGTGGGGTGTACGAAGCCCAGCTCTTTGGCGTGGAGGGCATGGCGTGGCATCAGTTTGAAGCAGTTGTCGATGAACTGGCGGTATTTGGAGAAGGTGGTGCCTTTCAGGATTTGATCGCCGCCATAGGTGGCGTCGTTGAAGAGGGGATGTCCGATGTATTGTGAATGGACGCGGATCTGGTGTGTGCGACCCGTCTCCAGACGGTATTCGTTGAGGGTGACGTAGCCGAAACGCTCTAGCACTTTCCAGTGGGTAATCGCTTCTTTGCCGTGGTCGCCGTTGGGGTAGACGCACATCTTGCGACGGTCGCTGGGATGCCGCCCGATGTTCCCTTCAATAGTGCCTTCGTCCTCGTTGAAGTCGCCCCATACCAAGGCGTTGTAGCGACGGTGAATGCTATGCTCGAAGAACTGATGCGCCAAAATGGCCTGGGCAGTCTCGTTTTTGGCCACAATCATCAGACCGGTGGTGTCCTTGTCGATGCGGTGCACCAGATAGCCGAACTTGTTTTCTACAGGCTGGTTGGCCTGTTGAAAATGCCATGCCAGCCCGTGAAGCAAGGTGCCTTCGAAGTTGCCGTGACCGGGATGGACCACCAGCCCTGCCTGCTTATTGATGACGATGACATCGGCATCTTCATAGACGATATTCAAAGGCATCTCCTGCGGGGTGATGTTGATCTCGCGGGGCGGGTAACTGAACACGATGGAGATGACATCGCAGGGCTTCACTTTGTAGTTCTGCTTCACGGCTTTGTCGTTCACCAAGATGTTGCCCGCTTTGGCAGCGTTCTGAACACGGTTGCGCGAGATGTTCTGGATGTGGTTGGTCAGGAAGGTGTCGATGCGCTCCTGAGCCTGTCCTTTGTCGACCACGATGCGGATATGCTCGTACAGTTCACCGCTTTCCTCTTCGGTGTTCTCAGTTTCCAGAAGGTCGTCGAGAAGGTCTTCGCTCATGGCTTGACGATGATTTTTTTAGTGATGACGTTCCCGTTGGCGGTGGTGATATTCAGGAGATAGAGGCCATCGTGGAGTTGGTCAACGGGGATCTCGTCGGTGAAGGAGCGTTGCATGACCAGCCGTCCGGTGAGGTCGTAGAGCGCGATGCTGACGCCGTCGGTCACACCTTCGATATGAAGTGTGGTGGAGGCGGGGACAGGACGCACCGTTATGTTGGAATCAGAGGTTTCATTGACGCCGATGAAATATCCCGATCCTACCACGGGACGAAGCATGATGGCTCCTCGCTTGCTGCTCTGCTGCCACGATCCGGTGACGTTGATGAAGTTGTATTGGGAGTAGTCGCTGGAGGTGTCGAACCCGACATTGAGGAGTCCGCTGCCTTGTTGGACGATGCCGATGTAAAACACGCCGTTGAGGCGGATCTTGCGGTCGAATTTATAATAGACGAATTTGTAGATCTGGTCTTCCCAATAGGGTTTTTTACCGGAGAGACGATACGCCTCATCGCCGGGCTTGCCGTTGTTGTCTTTCCACACGACGATATCGAAATATTGGTTGTTGGCGTCGTTGAGCGTGTGGTTGAACAGGATTTGCACGCCGCTCAGGGTGTCGAGTTCAGAAAGCTCGAATTTGACGGCAAAGCTACCTCCTGGTGAGGGTTCTACGCCAAATCCTAGTTCAGGGATGCCATCGTCGTAAGCGAAGTAGTTGTAAAAGCCTTGCAGGTAAACCATGGAGTCGACCAACGGCGGGTTGCAGGTGGAGTCGCTGATATAATGGCGGACAAGGAACGAGGTGGTGTCGCGGTCGTAATCTAGGGCAAATAGCTGGGCGACCATGCCGGTTTCGGGCTGGCTGTAGGTCATGGCAGGGGTATTGATGGTGCCATGGGAGGTATAGGAATATTGCTGGCTGCCGTTGATTTGTTCGACGGTATATTGATGTTTCAATTGATGGGCTTGGTTGTCAAGGTTTGAGATGTGCAGCGGATAGAACTCAGAGATGTGTGCGGAGGGGTTGGCGCGGTAGTGCTTATAAGGCATAGCACGGTACCTGTTGAGGAATGAAGGCGTCTCGCCAGTGAAGCTGACTTTCGGGTAGGAAGCATCGGTAACGCTTCTGCCGTAGTTGAGGTAAACGACATCGATGTTCCAGTTGTCTTCGTTGCCGCGGCTGCTGGGTTGCGCCTGACTGACGATGCTGGCGTAGTTGTAGAAACGGAAGCAGAATCCAGGTTTGAAGTAGGCCGTGTCGGTGATGGGGATCATGACCTGCTTAAAGTAACTGCTGTCGTTCTCGGCGAGAAACTGCGAGAGGGTCATGCCAGGGGTGCTCCAGGCATGATGCCATAGGGTGTCGAGCTCGTTGATGATGCCGAATTCCAGTACTAGCGAGTCATGCGCCTCAGGAGCATTGCCGTTGCCTTGGGGTTGGTAGAAAAAGCTGAAGACAAGCGAGTCGGCGGGAGTGAGTGCTTTGGGTTCAGGCTCGAACACCGAGTCGAGTCGGATGGCTACCGAGGTGAGGTATTCGGCGACGAAGGGGTTGCTTATGGCGTAGTCGTAAACACGGCCTTGATCGTCGAGGACATCGAAGGTGGCGCCGTTTCGGGTGATGGTGTTGAGTGGGAATCCAGCGTTGACATAGACGTTGAAATCAGACCATTTGGTGCTGTCGGGATAAACCCTTGACCCAGAGAAGTCATCGTAGAATGGCAATGTGATCGAGGTGGCCTCGCGTGTCTTGACGGGTGGCGTGACGTTATGGTTGAATCCGGTGAGGACTTCCTGTGCTGTAGCATAGAAGGGGACAAGGCCGAGAAGCAAGGCCCAGACCGTCAGTTTAAAAATCGTCTTCATATCTCTCTATGTCAATAGTGTCGTTTGCAATAATGGCAGTGGTGTCGATGGCGACAGTGTCGATCAGAAGGGCTTGCTCAATGGCAAACTGGGTGGAGTCTTCCTGCATGGCATGGTTTTTCTCTTTCTCGAAGTTGAATTCGCGACTCGACTTGTACCACACGTTGACGAAGGTACCTGGTTTCACCTTGCCTTTGCTGTAAGGCGGATCCATGCGTGACACCTTCATATATTGGAGGCTGTCATGGTTTTCATAGACCTCTTTGCCGAGGTTGAGGCCTGCCATGTTGAGGGTGTGTTTGACAGATTCGACGGGGGTGCCGTAAAGCGAAGGCAGTTTCACGTCCCTTCGGTCGTCGCCGTAGCTGACATATATCTTGACGGCGTCTCCCTTATAGAGCTCAGCGCCCTTTTCGATTTCCTGTCCGTTGAAGGATAGTTTTTGGACAGCGTTCCGGAAAGCGCCGTTGATGAAACAGATCTCCTCCACCTGGAGCCCGCTGTTTTCCAGCATTACCACGGTATAGCGCAGCGAACGGTTCTTTACGTCGGGCAGCGTGGTTTTTTCGCGTGTTTTCGCCACGGTGATGTAATACACGTTGCGCCCGCGTTTCACTTTGGAATCAGGAATAGGATCCTGCTGGACGATGGTCCCTGGTTTCTCTGTCTTCGAATAAACGCTGTCGATAAGGATAAAATGGTAGTTGCGACCATAGGCTTCCTCTGCTTCTTCGATGGTCAACCCAGTCAAATTGGGCATGGGATTTTCCTCTCCATGTCGAGTGTAAACGCCCAACATCCTGATGGTTAGCCATAAGATGATGACTGCCAGGACGATGATAATCAAAAGATGGATATAGAATTTCTTTTGTTTTAGAAACGATAGTTTTCCCATATTTACTAATTTAGCGGCAAATTTAATAAAAATTTCAAATATGATAAACGTTGCGATAGTTTGTGGCGGAGATTCTGGTGAATTTGAGATCTCCGTCAAGAGCGCTCAGGTGGTAAAAAAGAATCTAAATCCTGAACTGTATAATTCAAAGATTATTGTGGTCTCGAAGAAGGGATGGTATGGACTCTTGAAAGACGGTACCCGTGTAGACGTCGACAAGAACGATTTTTCCATTTCGGTAGGTGGACACAGGACGAAGTTCGACGTAGTCTTCAATGCGGTTCACGGCGAGCCTGGTGAGAATGGCCCTCTTTCGGGTTATTTGGAATTGCTGGGTATTCCTTGCACTTCTTCGCCTTTGACGACCTGCGCCCTCACGTTCCACAAGGATTTTTGCAAACGGTTGGTGGCTTCTTATGGCGTGAAGGTAGCCCCCTCCGTCCTTATCAATGAAGGTGAGAAATACGACGCTAACGAAATCATCAAGCAGCTGGGTCTGCCTCTGTTTGTCAAGCCAACATGTAATGGCTCCAGCGTGGGTGTAACCAAGGTGAAGACGGCGGAAGATCTTGCTCCTGCCATTTATACGGCGAGGGCCGCTGGTCGGCAGATTATGTGCGAGCAGTTTGTCGATGGACGCGAGTTCGGCTGTGGCGCCATGTGCTTCAAGGGCAAAATGATGGTTTTCCCGCTCACCGAGATTTGCAGCAAGAACGAATTTTTCGATTATGAAGCCAAGTACACCGCCGGAAAGTGCGATGAAATTACGCCTGCCCAAGTGGATGAAGCTACCGAGATTGAGATCAAGGCGACCACGGCGATGCTGTATGAGAAACTGGAATGCAAGGGATTTGTCCGTATGGACTACATCGTCAGCAAGGACGGCGTGTTCTTCATTGAGGCCAACATCGTTCCGGGCATGTCGGATGCGAGTATCATTCCTTCACAGGCACGATGCTTCGGCTTGTCTTTGGAACAACTGTTCGGGATGGCGATAGAGAATGTGCTATAAAAAAAGGAGCCGCGAGGCTCCTTTTTGTTTACACGGTTAAAATGTCTTTCGACTTCAATTCCGTCAAGTCATCAATCTTCTTGATGTACTTGTCGGTGAGTTTTTGGATTTCTTCCTGAAGGAGCTTCGACTCGTCTTCGGAGATGGTGTCTTTTTCCAGTTTCTTGGCTTCGTCGTTGGCGCTGCGGCGAATGTTTCGGACACCTACCTTGGCTTCTTCGGCGGCGGTCTTGGTGCGCTTCACCAGCTCGCGGCGGCGTTCCTCTGTCAACGGGGGAACGGAGATACGAAGCAACTCACCGTTGTTCATCGGGTTGAACCCCAGATTGGCGTTCAGGATGGCCTTGGCGATGTTGTTCAATGCACTCTTGTCGAAAGGAATCACGACAATCATACGGGCATCGGGACAGCCGATGTTGGCGGTCTGCTCGATAGGCACGGTGGCGCCGTAATATTCAACCATAACGCCGTTCAGCATGGCCGGACTGGCTTTTCCTGCCCTGATGCCTTGGAATTCGTGCTCCAGATGCTTGATGGTGTTGTCCATGCTCTCAGCGGCTTCATCTAATACAAATTGGGATTCGTCTGTCATAATTCAAAAAATTTGAGTGCAAAGGTAATAAAATATTTTTACAATGGCTCGTATAATCCAGTGAGACGTGAATTGAATTTCGTACAATAGTAGTCGAGGCGTGTTACAATCATCGTGCCTTTTTGCTTGTCCCAGAGATAGGTTTTGATTTTCTTTCCCTGAATGGGGAATTTCTTTGGGTTGAAACGGATGGCATAGGCTAAGGTGTTGGTGCCAGGCAGGAGCGTCCCAGAGGTGTCGGAGTTGCCCTCCCATCGTAGTATGCTGTCGGTGGCGGCGTCGTGGACTTCCATGACGAGCACGCAGTTGTGTATCGTGTCGGGAACCTGCAGGGTGGCGATGACACCTAGAAGGTCAGTCTCTTTGTCCAGTGAATCTCCGTAAATCAATTGAGGAGCGCTCCAAGCCGTGCTCGTTAGGGTTTGGGGCTGGTCGGTAATGGTGTGGAGTTGGTATTCAGCTCCGGCGACAGAGTCTTTCGTGAGGGTGAGATAATGTGAGGTAAACCAGGTGTCATCGTGGAGTTTCCAGGGATAATGGGCCACGGCTTGGGTTTCCCACGAGGGATCGAGATAATCGGTCCAACCGAAGCCTAAGGCATTGCTTTCTTCGGCATCGAGCCATTGGCGGAAGTCATAGGTGTTATGGTTTTCCTGGTCGAAGACAGCACGTCGGGTCACGTTGGTCTTCGCTTGGTAATACTCTGGGAACTGTGTTTTCGTGCTGAAGGTGGCGAAACGGATGTCATCGACGTTGTCGTTGTCCTGCTTCATGCGCTCGGCGATTTGGTCGTAGCCTTGGTGGTACATCAGGTCGTAATGCTGTCGGTTAATGACGAGGGAGATGGTCCCGATGAAGAGGATGGCAACAATCACGATGACGGTTTGTTTCATCGTCATGCTGTGGTTCTTATAGAACGAGAAGGCGATGATGACGAAGAAAGGATAGCAGAAGATCAGCGTGCTGAACTGGATGATGGGCTCGCGGAGTAGTGAGTAGACGAAGGCAACGGTGAAAATGATGATGAACCAAGCTAGGGCAGCCCATCGGATGGGGAAGGAGCGTTTTTGTTGTTTGCCGAGGATGAATGGTAGGATGACGAGGAAGCCTGCAGCGAACATGAACAGTGAGGTGTAGTTCATCGTATACCGCAGGAAGTCGAGGATAAAACTGTTTTCAGGCTTGGCGAGCCAACCGCCGATGCCTCCGTTCACAAAGGTTTGGTAATAGAAAACTGGCAGATGGGGCGCATAGAGTACGAGGGCGCCGACGCCGCCGAGCCAATAGGCGAGGCGGCGTTCCTTCTTGAGGAAGAACAATCCTGTCAGAAAGATCAGTCCCGCTTGCGCCGCCGAGAAATTATGCGCCAAGGCTGCCAGACAAGCGCTGACGGCAAAACCGATACAGATGCCGATACCGGGCTTTCGCTGACCAAACAGGATCCTGTTCCAGAAATAGGTCGTCAGTAACACGAAGAACAATCCAGCGGAATAGGGACGTGCCAGTTGGCTGTAAAACACGGTGAGCTGGCTCACAGCGAAAAAAGCAGCGGAAAGCAACCCGACCTTGCTGTTGAACCATTGTTTTCCAATGAGATAGATGAGAAGGATGGATCCGATGCCCATCAGGGCGAAGGGCAATTTTACCCACAATTCATCCCAGCCAACGAGCTTGGTCCAGTAGTAGAGGAACACCTGTACGCCGGCAGGATGGGAATCGCCCTCGGTGACGCCATACTTGATGAGATCGTGGAAGTTGTCGAACTTGAGCCTAAACAGGGCGCTGAATTCGTCGTGCATGAAAGGCACCTCGCCGAGTTTCCACAGACGTAATACCGCAGCCACCAGCAGGATCACTCCAAGCAGGATGTAATCCAGCCTGCGGCTGGTTTTGTTTCGGACCGTTCTTAGATGGTGTTTTCTCATTTGGTGACAAGCGTGCCGATGTTCTCGCCTTGCAGTACCTTCATGAGGTTTCCTCTGGTGTTCATGTCAAAGACATACATGGGCATGTTGTTTTCCTTGCACATGGTGAAGGCGGTCATGTCCATCACTTTGAGGTTACGTTGGTATGCTTCGTCGTAGGTGATGTGTTCGAACTTGGTGGCGGTGGGGTCTTTTTCGGGGTCGGCGGTGTAGATGCCGTCCACGCGGGTGCCTTTCAGGATGATATCGGCCTTGATTTCCACGGCACGGAGGGCGCTGCCGGTGTCGGTGGTGAAGAAGGGGTTGCCGGTGCCGGCGCCCATGATCACGATGTGGCCTTCCTCAAGCAGACGGATGGCTTTGGCGCTGCTCATGGTGTCGGCGATACGGTCGATGTAGAGACCGGAAAGCAGGGTGGCCTTCTGACCTTTGCCTTGCAGGGTCGATTGCATGGCCATCGAGTTGATGACGGTGGCGAGCATTCCCATGTAGTCGCCTTGGATGCGATCCATGCCCTGTGAGGCGCCTTGCAGTCCACGGAAGATATTACCTCCGCCGATGACGATGCCGATTTGCACTCCAGTCTTGGCAGCCTCGATGATCTCGTCGGCATAGTCGTTCAAACGTTGTGGGTCGATACCGTATTGCTGGCTGCCCATGAGGGCTTCGCCGCTAAGCTTTAATAATACTCGATTGTATTTCATTGTTGAGTTGTTTATTTGTTGATGATGATTTTCTTGGTCTTTTGATTGTCAGTGTTTTTCAGGATATAAACGCCGGGAGCCAGTTTGTCGTTGAGGTCGGTGGCGACAATGCGACCGGTCACGTCCAGAATTTGGATGTTGCCGCTGCTGAAATCGAAGTCGTTGTCGGGGTTGTTGACGATCTTTTCGTTGAAAACCAAACGGAACCTCGATTCATAGTCGCTTGTCTTGGCCTCGAAGCTGTAGCTTGGGGTCTGTAGCAAGTTGATATCGGCACCAGTGAGGTTGTCGATAAGATGGAGATAGTCGAGGTCAACGTTCACGATGTTGATGTTGAAGGTGTAGGTGCCGTTGCGGGTAGCTTTGAAGTTGAGCGGTAATTCGTCTACGTCAGTGCTGACGTTGGCAACGGCATAGTCGACCTTGTTGTGTCGCACGCTGAGTGTGGTCGTGTTGTCGCTAAGGGTCATCTTATGCAGGGTGTTACCTTGCCCGAACTGCAAGTAAGCGCAGTCGGTGAAGTTGTCGTCACTGACTTCGATGCAGAGGTAAGTGGGCTTGGCTTCTGCTTGGTCTTTGGATGAGGGGTTGAACACCAGATCCTGTCCTGTCGTAGAGGCTTGCACCAGGAAGCCTTGTCCAGGTTTAATAGGCGTTTCGGCAAGGAAACGCGGCACGAGTTCGGAGCCTCCTTCAACCACGTAGTAGGTGGTGAGGGCTGTGCCTCCCAAGGTAATGTCGCCTGCATTCAGGTTCCGGGTGAAGGGGTTTCCCACGAGGTTGAAGCCTTTCAAGTCGGCGTTGCTGCTCTGGTAGCTCAACGGCATGGTGACTTGTGTGTTGGTGGCTTTCATGTTGCCGGCGAAGGCAAGTGACTGCTGGGTGGCGTTGGCATAGAGGAATCCTGTTCCTTCAGTGAAATTAGTGATGTTGTTGGCACTGTTTTTTTGGTTACGCCAATAAACACCTTCCTCGTCGTAGGCATAGAGGTCATAGCTGCCAGTGGTGGCAAGGTCGACACTTAAGGCGTTGACTGGTGAAGCGATGGTATACCAGCCGTTGTTGACTCCAGGTTCGGTGCTGTAGGCCTCGATGGTTTTTTGTAGTGTGGCTTGCACGGCACTGTTAGGATGGATGAGTTGGGCGCCGTCTTCGATGATGAGGTTGGCTGGATCGGTGTTGGTGATGGCGCCGGTGACGGTAAGAGTGCTGCCGCGAGTCACCATCATGGCGTCGTTGGCACTAAGGTTTAATGTTCCCAAGGAGGTCGCTCCAAAGGTAATGCCGGCTATGTTGGATGCTGCTGTCTCACCGCCATAGTAGTTTGTTTTTACGGTGTATTGATGGGTGGTGTTAGTGGCAGGACTTTCGTGGGTGAAGGTCGTGTTAGTGATGGCTGTACTATTGAGTTTGGTGGTGCCGTCATAGAGGTTGTAGGTGTAGGTGCCGTCGGTGAGGTAGGTGCGGATAAGGAAGGCGCAACCGTCATCCGTTAAAGACCATGCAGAGATGTTTGTCGAAAGGTAGCTTCCTCTGTTGTGTTCATTAAACTCACAATACGTTGCGGGAAAGTTTTTTGCTTCCGGGTCGTACATTATTACCCACAAATCCTGGCTGTCGTCTATGGCTATGGGTTCGTCCAAGACGATGTTAGACCATCCTTTTTGTGTTATGGTAATGGCCTTATTGGCTAAAAGTGTTGTGGGTACATCATACGATGCGTTGGGGCTTGAATATTGTTTTGTAGTAGTGCCTTTATAGATTTTGAGCTCGTAACCACCAGGTTCTCTGACAAAGAAAGACACTTTATAAATGACTTTGTCGGAAGTTCCTGTCAAATCGGAGGGGAGATAGCGGTGTCCCCAATACATGTTTGCTGTTCCGTTGTAGCCCGATGAGTTTTTGAGAATTCCGTCGCCATAGGTGAGGATGGCCGATTCCGTTTCAGGGAAGCACCATTGGGGCGCCGTCCAGCTGAGGCTTACGGTATTTCCAGAAAGGTTGGCGACCAAATCATTGACGACAGGAGTGGGGTATTCAACCATAACCGTTGCGGCATCGGAAGACAAAGATAGTTTTCCGTTGGAATCTACGCTACGAATGTAATAGACAGTGGTACCGAAGGGAGCGGTTTCGGTATAAGAAGTGGTAGTGGTGTTACCGACGTGTTGACCATTGCGGTAAATGTTATAGCTGACGGCTCCGTTGGCTGCTGTCCAGTTGAAGGTGACAGTACGTCCGCTTTGTGAATAGGTCAAATCGGTGGGTTCGTTGATGGTACATTCAGAAGGATGAACGCCGAAGATGGCGCCTTGGCTATCATTGTATACGCCGTAGGCACCGGAGCCGATACCTCCAGGACCGGGATTCAGGTTGTCCATGGAGTAATACGCATCACAGTTACCGCTCCATCCCCAGTTGAAGTGGAAGTAGTTGTCACTGTCATAGCCGTCGCAAATAAAAGAGTGTCCTCCTCCGGATCCATGTCCAGAATATTGGATGGGTCGGTTCAGGTTCAATTCTGCTTTCAGCATGTCGATCCAGTCGTCGACGTAATCATCGCGTTGAAGAAATTGAGCATCGGATGAATAGTTGAAATAGTATTGTAGTGCAGTTGCAACATCGGCTGTGGATGCACCGCTTCCTCCTGTTGAGCTTGGCCCGTATTTCATGTCGACGGAGACGCCGCAATGGTACATTAGCGTTGCGACTGCCTGTTTTTCGATGCTGTTGCTTGAGCCGCTGTAGGTGTTGGTCATGTTGGCCCAGTCGTAGTAGGTGGCGTTGAAATCAGCGAATTGTTCCCCAAGTGCGGTATTGTTGACGGGTATGTAGGTGTGCGACCCGATGCCATGGGAGGGGTAATTCCAATAATTCATCACTTGGGCCATGGCTGTCGCTACGCATCCTGTTACGGTGCCTGATGGGCATAGGTTGTTATAAGGAGCGCCTTGGTTCCATTTCGTTTGGATCAACGGTTCAACGACAGAAACCGCTTTTGCCATGTCGGGATTTCCGTTTTCCAGATCCTTCCACTGTTTTGCCGTTTCGGTAGAGGCTTTTGTTTGGTGGTCAATGGCATATTGGATTCCGTCGTTATAGCCTTGAAGCCATGAACTGATGTTCTCGGGCATATCCTTGGTTACGAATCTTCCTGTCAGTGAATAGCCTAAAATAGGTTGCACGCAGTCGTCGGCCGACATTACCACGAAGCCTTCGTCGGCGTTGAAGATGTATAAGTTTGGGAAGCCCGCCTCTTTTGAAAGGTCGGTGAGTTGGGAGGCCTTTGCGCCGTTGTTGTGCAGGAAATTGACGGCCGCTTTGCGAGCGGTCTCAACGGGTACCCGATCGGCAAATAGCGACAGGGACATTGTCAGGATTAATCCGCACAGAATTAAAGCTTTCTTCATTTCAAAAATGATTTAAGATGGCAAAGATAGGAAAAAAAACTAATCCTTATTGCTTTGCAATAAAATATTCCCGATGCTGCATTTTAAGCATTGTTTCTGTTTGCAATAATGATGATATAAATACAATATTGCTTGTGATTGCATGGCGTTGCGTGCCGTTATCCCAATGCTGGCGAAATGTCGGACGATGGTGTTGTCTTCGGCGGAAGTCTCTTCCAGGAAGCGCAAGGCTTTTTCACAATAAGACTGGTCTTTGTGGAACCTTCCGTAGCAGAACAGCAGGGGGATGACGGCGTTGATGATCAGTACGTCGGCGGTGCCTTCACCCAGATGTTTCGGCTTCGATGGACCTGTAACGGAAAACCTGAAATGTGTGTCCCAGTAAGCGGATGCGCTGACATCAAACAATGCTTTGACGTCTTTCACGTTTTCAGCCTCTTTGACTTTGGAAAACAGGCAGCCGTTTCGATGGATCATTTGTGCCAGTTGTGCCAGCCGTACTGTGGGGAAGTTGACGGGCCGCATCCTCATGAATTTCCAGCGCTCCACGGGCATGGTCAGCAAGTTGAATTTGGATCGCATCGCATCGAATTCGCGTTGCAGCAGCAAGGGATAGTCCTCGGCGCTTTCGATCTCGAGGAGCCCGGCACACCCCAACAGCATTGCTTCCAGCTGGGTCGGCTGGTCGGCATGTTTCATGAGGGTCTTGAAAGGTAGGAGGGAAGCCAGCGTCTCGAAGGCTTCGTTGTTGACTTTCATTCCGAAGTAGCGTAATATCAACCTGTAAAGGGTGTTCTCCCAGTCGAAATGGCTTGCAGAGAGGATTTTCTCGGCTTTTTTCGCTTTCTCCTGCAAGCGCTCGATAGCCATACGCTCAAGCCAGACGTTGACGGAGAAGGGCTGTACTTCGCTGAGGTGGCGCTCGCAGGCAATCCATTGCCGTGAGGCCAGAATTTTTTCGTAACGGTACTGCAGCGAGGCGTCGAAATGCCCTTTCAGTACTAGGACGGGGATGCCGTTCACAGTAGTGTCGTTCTCGTAGACCACATGGAGCACCACATTGTTGTAGGCGCTATCGTGCTGATGCCCATGTCGGTTCCAGTCAGATGTCTTCACATGGATCTCCACATGACCTGCCCAAAGCTGTCCGTCAATACGGATCTTCGCTTCCAGATAGTCCGGACCAGAATTGAGGTTTCTGCATCCTGGATTGACAATTTCCACAGGCAGCCCTGAGGTGGTTAGCAATTGATGGCTAAGTAGCCTGTTTTCCCAAAGATAATATAAGAATTCTTCTTTCATAGCATGCCAATGTAGCCTAGGCAGCCATGATGTTTCAAAAAATCACAAAAAAAATGTAGAGACGTTTCAGCAACGTCTCTACAATTCAAATAAAATCTGTCGTTTTATGCTTATTTGGCAAAGCTTACGGCGCGTGTCTCGCGGATCACGGTGATCTTGATCTGGCCTGGGTAGGTCATCTCGTTTTGGATCTGCTTCGAGAGGTCGTAGGCGATGCGGTCGGCGTCTTGGTCGGTGACCTTGTCGGCACCTACGATGACGCGCAGTTCACGTCCGGCTTGGATGGCGTAGGTCTTCACCACGCCTGGGTAGCTCATGGCCATCTCTTCCAGCTTGTTGAGGCGTTGGATATAGGCTTCCACTACTTCGCGGCGGGCGCCGGGACGGGCACCGGAGATAGCGTCGCACACCTGCACGATGGGTGAGATGAGGGTATCCATCTCGATCTCGTCGTGGTGGGCTCCGATGGCGTTGCACACATCGGGTTTCTCCTTGTATTTCTCGGCGACTTTCATGCCGAGGATGGCATGCGGCAGTTCTTCCTCGTTCTCAGCAACCTTGCCGAGGTCGTGGAGCAAGCCGGCGCGTTTGGCGGTCTTGGGGTTCAGTCCCAGCTCGGCGGCCATGGTGGCGCTCAGCTTGGCTACCTCGATGGAGTGCTGCAGCAGGTTCTGTCCGTAGGATGAGCGGTATTTCATGCGGCCGATCATCTTGATCAACTCGGCGGCCATGTTGTGGATGCCGAGGTCGATGACGGTGCGTTTACCCGTCTCGATGATCTCCTGTTCCACCTGTTTCTCCACTTTGTGGACCACCTCTTCGATGCGTGCGGGGTGGATGCGGCCGTCGGTGACGAGCTTCTGGAGCGACTGGCGGGCGATCTCACGACGGATCGGGTCGAAGCCTGAGAGCAGGATGGCATCTGGGCTGTCGTCGATGATGATCTCCACTCCGGTGAGGGCTTCGAGGGCGCGGATGTTGCGGCCTTCGCGGCCGATGATGCGGCCCTTCATCTCATCGTTTTCGATGTTGAACACGCTCACCGTGTTCTCGATGGCAGTCTCGGCGGCGGTGCGTTGGATGGTCTCCAGAACGATCTTCTTGGCGGCTTGGTTGGCGCTCATCTTGGCGTCTTCGGTGATCTCTTTCACATATACCATGGCTTCGGCTTTGGCGTCGTCTTTGACCATCTCGATAAGCTGTTCCTTGGCGTCTTGTACCGAGAGGCCTGAGATGGTCTCCAGTTTCTTCGATGCTTCCTCGTAGATTTTGTCCATCTCTGCTTTGCGCTTGGTCACGGCCTCCTGTTGGGCGGTTAGCTTGTCCTGAAGGCTCTGGATCTCTTTGCTCTTGCGTTGGATCTCCTCCATCTTCTGGCTGGCCTGCTGCTGCATCTGGTTGACCTTGTTCTCGGTCTTCTGCAGCTCGCGTTTGCGCTCGTTGCATGCTTTCTCATGCTCATCTTTCATTTGGAGGAATTTCTCCTTGGCTTGGAGGATGCGTTCTTTTTTGATGACTTCGGCTTTCTCTTTGGCTTCGTCAAGGTAGGCGTTGGCTTCTTTCGTCACTGCTTTCTTCAATAGGGTGGCGGTGACCAGATATCCTATGGCAAGCCCCACAACGAGGGCTGCAACGGGGATGATAATGGATAAGGTGTTGAGTAATAACATTTTACCTCTGTTTTACTCGGTCGCATGGAGGAGGAGAAAAAAGACTCTGTCTGTCCTTCGGGAAAAGAATAAACTCCCTTAAGACACGCTTGTGGCCACCGCGCTGCGCAAACGTCCACCGGCACCAAAGTGCTCCCGTTGGGGATGAGGCCTGTTTTTACAAAACGCGAGTAAACCGGTTGAATTTGATATTATTTGATGAGTTTACCTGATGCGTTCAGACAGACAGAATCTAACCTTTCAAAGAACCTTTTCACTGTTCGTCCAGCAGGGCGTTCAATTCATCGAGCTTGTGTCCCATTTCTTGATCTCGGTAGGCAAGTTCCGATTCGTGCTTCACGGTGGAAGTGGCAAACTGCAGTGCCGTCATCGACAGCAGGTCTTGGATGTCCTTGAATGCATAATGTGCTGAATACGACTTGATTCTGTCGTTGATCAAGGAAGCCGCCTTCCGTACCATCCCTTCATCAGCCCGGGCCACGGTCAATTTGTACGACCGGTCGGCAATGACAATGTTGATTGTGATCTCGTCCATGGCTGATGCTTTATTTGACTTACTCCTTTGAGTTCAAAATGGAAACGCACTGATCAATCTCCTTGATGAGCTCCCTGATGAGCTTTCTACCTTCTTTTATCTCTTCTTCGCTGTTTCCGAGTGCGTTAACAATTGTTGTTTTATTTATTTTATCCTGCAACTCCCGGCTCGTTTGGGCAAAGGCCTCGTTTTCCTCACGAAGCGCTCTGTTCTCGCTCGCCAGACGTCTGTTTTCTTCGATGAGCTGATGCTGCGCATCGATGAGTCTTCTCACCTTGACCTCAATCTCGGACAATACAATGCTTGCTTCAGCCATTTTTCTTCAGACTTGGAATTGTAACTGCAAAAATACTATTTTTGTGGCTTCGAAAGTAATTTTTCGGAAAAAAAGTTCATTTTTATGAAAAAAACTGCTTTTACCATGTTGATTTTAGCCTTAATGGGGGCCTCGTGCGCTCCTAAGGAGACCCGTTTGACTTTTGTGGAGACCACTGATACCCATGGTGCTTTCGCGGAATTTGCCAATGACGCCGCGGTGATTAGCCAGATGAAACGTGAGTTGGGCGACCACCTGATCCTCCTCGACAACGGTGACAATATGCAGGGAACGCCTTATCAATATTGCTCGAATCGCGATGCCGAGCATCCCAACTTGGTGTCGGCTTTCCTCAACTTTTTTCCTTATGATGTAGCTGGCGTGGGCAACCACGACGTGGAGGCTGGAAAAGCGGTGTTCGACAGAGTATATTCAGAGGTTCAGCTGCCGGTCGTTTGCGCCAACGTCATCGACGAGGCGACGGGGGAACCTTATTGGAAACCTTATGTGGTGCTTGAACGCGATGGCTTCAAGATCGCCGTGCTGGGACTGCTTACCCCTTATGTGGTGACCTGGGTGCCCGAGCGTCTGCGCCCTGGCCTTCGTTTCGATCAGGCCGAGGATGCAGCTGCCTATTGGGTCAAGAAAATCCGTGAGACTGAGCATCCTGACTTGATGGTGGGTCTCTTCCATTCAGGATGGGAACCGCAGGAGCAGAACCTGCCCGAGGATGCTCCTTTGGGTCGTGAAAACGCCACCAAATGGATCGCAGAGCATGTGCCAGGGTTGGATCTGGTGTTCTATGGCCACGACCATCGCGCTAGAGCGGAAAAGGTTATTAATATAGAAGGTGATACCGTTTATGTGTTGAATTCAGGATGCCGTGGTGCGGCCCTAGCCGAAGCCGAAGTGAAGCTGACGAAGGGAAGGCGTCCGGCGATCCATGTCGGCCTGATCCCTACAGAGGATCAGGAAGTTGAACCTGATTTTGCCGCCATGTTGCAGCCTTATATCGATCGTGCCGAGACCTACCAAAACGAAGAGGTGGCTGTGCTGCCCGTTAACATCTCTCCAGAAGATGTTTTTTCGGGCTCCTGCCTATGGGTTGACGAGATCCATCGTTGCCAGTTCGATGTGGTGGATGCAAGAGGCATGCATGCCGACATCTCGCTGGCGGCTCCGCTCAGCCGTCGCTACGAGTTGGAGTCGGGTATGCTGAAGGTGGCCGACTTCTTCAAGTGGTATCCCTTCGAGAACTCGCTGGCTGTGGTGGAGATGACGGGACGCGATGTGAAGGCGCATCTGGAATATTCTTACGAGATCCGTAATACCATCTATAACTTCGACTGTGCCGCTGGCATCAATTATCGGATTGACGATCGCAAGCCTTACGGCGAAAGGGTGACAATCACAGGAATGTCCGACGGCACGTCTTTCGATCTTGACAAGACCTACCGTGTGGTGATGAACTCCTACCGCTCCATGGGCGGCGGCAACCATTTCGTAAATGGCTGCGGCTGGGCGCAAGATGAGATAGCCGCCCATCGTGTGTGGAACAGCGAGGAAGACCTCCGTACCTTATTTATTGAATGGGCAAGAAAAAAGGGAACTCTCGGTGAGAGTCCCCTTGGTAACTGGTCTGTAAAAAAATGACTTCTTACTTCTTGGTTCCTCCGCAATAAATCACGTCGGAGGTGCCATCCACACCGCTAAAGTCGACGATGTCATCATAATCGCTGGTGAAGTAAATCATGCTGCCGTTGTACATGTCGACGCTAATTTCGTCGTAGCAATGGAAATACGCGATGCTGTTGTTCATGGTGCCATAGCAAGCGTCGCATTCAAAGGAGTAGTAATTTCCGCTCCAATGTTCTTCGAGTTCGGCTCCATCACTCATCTTTAATTCCAAATTATGCGCATAGCCTTCAATGTCAGCTTTAGAGTCTTCCATGTAAAGCCTTACGGTGTTGGCATTAACATAACCGTCAAATCTGGAGCGGCTGTTTAAGGTGATTTTGATCTTGTCGATATCGAATTCAAAAGGAGAGTAAAACTCGGAGTCCATGCTGGCCTCGATTTCTTCCAGATTTTCGTTATATGGCAACAGCACCTCGGTGGGGGTGAAGTAAACCAGGGAGACGTCAGTTCTGTAGATCTTCAGTGTTCCGTAGGTGGATTGGACTTTGAGTTTCTCAAGGACGCTCTCATCGCCGGTGACAACGATCTCATCTACCTCATCGGTGACGGTGACTTTTATGCCATCGCTTATATATAAACGGTAATAGTAGTTTTCAACGGGATAGGTCAGGGTGATGGTCTCACCAGAGGGGATGGTGCAGCCGAATAAGACGAAAAGCACGCAGATGCTGATTACGGTTAGGATTTTTTTCATGGGCGCCATTCTTTGATGTATGACATGAATTCGTTTCTCACGCGGAGGTCCGACTTGAACACACCGGTGAGGTAGGTGGAGATCATATAGCCTTCTTTGCGGGCTCCGCGGCTCTCTTTGCACATGTGTCGGCCTTTCATCATGAGGGCCATGCCACGTGGTGGGTTCTCGGTGCCGAGGGCTTCGGTGAGCATCTCCACCACTTCTTGTACCAGGCGCTCTTGCACTTGTAGCTTCGAGGAACAATAGTCGATGACGCGTCCGATCTTTGAAAGTCCGAGGATGCGGCCGTGCTTGTTGGGTATGTAGGCGAACCAATATTCGCCGAAGAAAGTGCGGCAGTGGTGCTCACAGACGGAATAGAACGGCCCGTTGTCGATGACCATATTGTCATAGATGATGCCGTCCTGCCCATTGGGGAAGGTGGTGATGATAGGCTTCTGACTTGGGTCATAGCCGCGGAACATTTCCTTGAACATTCGTAAGATACGGTCAGGCGTGGCCTGTAATCCTTCGCGGTCGGGGTTGTCGCCAATGTACTCCAACAACTCGCGAATGTCTTTCTTGGCTTGCTCTTCAGTGATCATGGTCAGCGTTTCACGATGAACTTCTCGGTTTTCGCAACCGCTCCGTTGACGGAGAAACGGCAGAAGTAGATGCCGGCTTCCAGATCATCGACAGCGATGATGACGCGGTTCTGGCGTCCACTGACGAGCTGCGACTTCACTTCCTGGCCGAGGAGGTTGTAGACCACAGCCTCGATGTTGTCGTTGTTGTTGCCTTGAAGGGTGAATTGAACCTGTGTGCTGGCAGGGTTGGGATAGGCCTGTCCGACGTTGATGGAGTGCTCGGCGACACCAGCGGTGGCACCAGCAAGAATGGTGATGCTGATACGGTTGTCAGGGTCGCTGCGGTCGTAAGCATAGTACTTCACTTTCACGACACCAGTCTCAGTCTCGGGTATGGCGATGTGGATGGAGAAATCCTCGGCAGAAAGGACATTGGCGGGAATGATTACTGGATTGCTGGCGAAGGGGTTTGTAGAAGGAACGTAGCACATCCCCCAGCAAAATTGCACCATTACATCTGGGAAAGTTTCAATAATATCTTGCTCCACGATAACGTTTACTTCTTCGCTGGAAAGATTCCTAATCTGCAAATGTTGGACATATTCAAACAGATCTTCGTCATATTCGCAAATGATGGTTTCACCGTTTTCATACACGTGATCCTCGTATTCGATTTGCAGGGTTTGGGCCGACAGAAGGGTGACGACGGCCAGAAGTGCTAAGGTAAAGAATGCTTTTTTCATATCGTTTGATTTTAATTTAAGTCATTAACCAACTTGCAAAGATAGACATTATTTCTTTAATTTTGCGCAAAATGTCGAAAATTACTTTCATCGAACTTGAAAAGACGGCCTCAACAAACGCTTTTCTGCTGGAGATGCCTGAAAAAGAGCGTGTGGGGATGGTGGTCTCTGCCCGAGAGCAGATGGCAGGGAAGGGCATGGGAACCAATACTTGGGAGAGTGCGCCGGGAATGAACCTCACCTTCAGCATGGGAGTCGACATGTCGTTCATGCCAGCTGCCGACCAGTTCCTGCTCTCTCAAGCTGTGCCGCTGGGTTTGCTCGACATGCTCGATACGCTGCTTTCCAGCAAGGCCATGGTGAAATGGCCCAACGATATTATCATCGAGGATCGGAAACTAGCTGGCATCTTGATCAATAGCACCATCCATGGCCAGATGATGGGTGTTTCTATAGTGGGTATCGGTCTGAATGTCAATCAGATGCAGTTTCAAGATTGGCCTACGCATCCCGTTTCGTTGAAGATGGTTCTTGGCAGAGAGGTGGAACTGGACCTTTTGCTGCATCAGTTGGCAGAGGCGGTTGACCGACGTGTGGAGATGCTCCGAACTCCTGAAGGGGCTGATTTGATTAGGAAAGCGTATTTGGAAAGGTTATATCGATACCAGGAATGGGCCGATTACATGGTCCATGGTCAAAAAGTAAAGCGGTATGTTACAGGAATCGATCCCTTCGGTCGATTGGAGACCCTCGACGAATCCGAAACGAAATACGTTTACGATATTAAAGAAATCAGTGTTTATCCGACCAGGCCTGCGGGTCCTTCCGCCATTCCATAAGCGACTGCTGGTCGGCCTCGGTGATGTAGTTCTCCTCAATGGCCTTGTAGATCAAAGTCTCGTAGTTGGTTAGCGTATGCAAGGGGCATTCCTTGGCCTTGAAGTTTTCTTCGGCGGTGGGCAGCTGGTAAGTGAAGATGGCCAGCATGCCTTTCACGTTGGCACCCGCTTCGCGCAAAGCATCCACTGCCAAGAGACTCGACTTGCCTGTGGATACCAAATCCTCGATGACGATGACCGACTGTCCCGACTCGACGATGCCCTCGATCTGGTTCTGCATTCCGTGCGATTTCTTTTCGGAACGCACATAGCAGAAAGGCAGGCCCAGTTCCTGCGCCACCAGCGCACCTTGGGCGATGCCACCCGTAGCCACACCCGCGATGACATCGGGCTTGCCGTAGTGCTGCACCAGTTTTTCCACAAACTGCTGGCGGATGAAGGTCCTCACCGCAGGATACGACAAGGTGACGCGGTTGTCGCAATAAATCGGGCTATGCAGCCCCGAAGCCCAGGTAAATGGTGCGTTGGGACTGAGTTTTACGGCTTTGATTTGCAAAAGATGCGTCGCTAACATCAGCGCGGAGTCGTCATATTTCATAAATTGTATAATTTTGCAGTTTGAAATGCGTTATTGAGGTTACAAATGTACAAGATTTTTTACGAACAACGGGCATTGATTTTTCCGAATATCGAGGAAAAAAATCTGGTTTTGGATGCAACTTCCCCACAATTAGAATCTTATGAGGTTGAAAAAATTCATAATTTTCTTCGTCAGTGGCTGGTGGTGAACCTCACGGAGGACGTCACCATCGATGGGATTAGCCCCAAAGTGCTCTCCGCTGCCCTGCTCCGCACTTTCCGGATGGCACCTGCCGCCGGTGGAGTAGTGGTGAACGACGGCCAGTTCGCCGCCATTGAGCGACACGGCATCCCTGACTTGCCCAAAGGCCACATTGAAGAGGGTGAAGATGCCGCTGCCGCTGCACTTCGCGAAGTGGAAGAGGAGACGGGTCTCACTGGGCTGAGCATCGTCCGCCAACTGCCTTCGTCATGGCATTGTTACCTCTATGAAGACGAATGGCGGCTGAAACAGACCTCTTGGTTTCTGATGACCACCGCCGATCCTTCGAAGACCACCCCTCAAACCGACGAGGACATCACCCAAGTGACTTTCCTCAGCGAATACGACGTGGAATGGTTTTTGGAAAACACCTACCGCTCCATCGCTGAAACCCTTGGGGAAGAACTGAAAACTTTTAACTCTTAACTTTTAACTATGAAACGAATCGCTGTATTTCCTGGATCTTTCGATCCCATTACTCTCGGACACCGCTCCATCGTGCTACGGGCTCTTCCGATGTTCGACATCATCTACGTCGCCGTCGGCGTCAACATGGAGAAACGCTCCACCTTCCCCTTGGAGAACCGAATCAAATGGGCGAAAGATGTCTTTGCTGATTACCCGAACATCATCGTGGAGAGCTATGACGGCCTCACCGCCGACTTCTGCAAGAAGGTAGGTGCTCGCTTCATCATCCGTGGACTCCGCAGTGGCTCTGACTTCGAGTACGAAAACATGATTTGCCACGCCAACAAGCGCCTCCATCCCGAGCTCGAGACGGTGTTTCTCCTCACTGAGAGTGAACTGGTGGGCGTCAGCTCCAGCGTGGTGCGCGATATTTATAAGAACGGAGGCGATACTTCGAAATTTGTGCCGAAAGAGGTGAAACTTGGTGTTTGATGCGAAAACTGCTATCCATATTGGTGCTGTTGCTGCCCATGACGCTCATGGCGCAGAATGTCATCGTCACAGGTCGCGTCAACAGGGCTGATGCCTTGATTCGCCTGATGTTGTGCGACGATCTGCTCAATATGCATGAGACCCTTGTGGCCGAGACGACGTCCGACAATCAAGGTTTCTTTATCTTGGAAGGTGAGGTGAGCCAGACCATGCCAGCTAGTCTTTATGTGGGACTGGAAAGCGTGGATTTTCTACTGGTCCCCAATGCATCCTACGACCTTAGGATTACAATGCCCGACGACGATCCCTCGTTGTCCTATTTCGAACGTCCGCAGCCGTCATTGCATGTCATGACGGCCAGTGACAAGGGCGTTTATCGGCAGATGGTCATCTCGCAGGAGATCGTTGACGATTATGTGATGACCTATTTCAACGAGTTGTTTCATAGGCGTCAATACCGCTATCTCGACTCTATCCGGGCGACCATCGACCGTGAGCTTCATGTCACCGATGAATATGTGAGGCAATGCAATACTTATCGGATCGCCGCTGTTCAGATGGCTGTAAACGCCGATGGCGGAAAGAAGGTGATCCAGGAATACTACGATGGCAAGCCGGTGCTTTATCGCTGCCAGCCTTACATGGATTTGTTCAAAGACCTCTTCAAGAACTATGAGTTGACGGATGAGTTCGCCCGCCGTAATCCTGAGCTGACCGATATGGTCAATATCTATCAGCTTCGGGGCTTGTTTTATGAGGATTACCAAAGTCGGAAGTGGGTGAGGGGTCAGCTCCAATCCATCAGCAAGCACAGCAAGTCATCGGAGATAAAAACTGTGGTGGCCAATACGTTAGCACGCTTCGACCGTTTCGCCCAGGGAGCCGATGCCCCCGACTTTGAACTACAGTCAACGGACGGAAAGATGGTGAAACTGTCTGATTATAAAGATAAGATGATATTATTGCAGTTTGTTGACGTTAGCTCTCGTACTGTAGATCATCAGTTTGAGACCTTGTCCGACCTGCATCGTCAGTGGCAGGACAGTGTGCAACTTGTCACCGTCACCACCAAAGACCAGTTGACAATTCATCGCAAGCGTTTTGAGGAGCATCATTATGACTGGCCGTTGCTCAACCTTGGCAACGACATCCTCCTTTTGGAGCGTTATGAAGTCCGTACGTTCCCAGAGTATTTCGTCATCCTCCCAGGCACCAAGATCGGTCTGGCTCCCGCCCCAAATCCCGACCGTTCCCTCCGCGAAAACGTGACGAAACTGCTGAAGAAATAATTCTGGATTATTTCTGACTTTTTGACATATTTTTTCCTATTTAATGGAAAATCCCTACCTTTGCACGAATTTTGCCAAAGAGGCAATCTCTAAATTCTAAATTCTTAATTCAAAAAAAGATGGGATTTCTGAAAAAACTCTTCGGCGACAAGGCCACTCGCGATAACAAAGCCTTGCAGCCTATACTTCAAAAGACACTCCAAGCTTACGAGGAGATCGAAAAGCTCGACATCGACAGCATCCGTCATAAGACTGTCGAGTTCAAGGAATATATCCAAAACAAAACCGCCGACGTGGTGAAACAGATCAACGAACTTAAGGATCGCGTCGACGCTAACCCCGACATGGATCCCGATGAGAAGGAAGAGATCTATACCGAAGTCGATAAGCTGGAAAAGCGTGAGCTGGAGAAGATCGAAGATGCTCTCGACGAGATCTTGCCACAGGCGTTTGCCGTGGTGAAGGCTGCCGCCAAGTACTTCTTCGAGAATGAGACCGTTGTGGTCACCGCCACCGACCTCGACCGTGAGCTGGCTTCGAAATATGAGCATATCACCATCGAGGGCGACAAAGCCTACTACAAGAACAGCTGGATGGCTGGTGGCAACATGGTGACTTGGGATATGGTGCACTACGACTGCCAGATCATCGGCGGTATCGTGCTCCACCAGGGTAAGATTGCTGAGATGGCCACTGGTGAAGGTAAGACACTTGTGGCTACCCTTCCGGTTTACCTCAACGCCCTTGCAGGAAAAGGTGTCCACGTGGTCACCGTGAATGACTATCTGGCCAAACGTGACTCCGAGTGGATGGGCGCCATGTATGAGTTCCTTGGACTCACAGTGGACTGCATCGACAAGCATGAGCCTAATTCAGCGGAACGCCGCCGCGCCTATATGTGCGACATCACCTATGGCACCAACAACGAATTCGGCTTCGACTACCTGCGTGACAACATGACGAGCAACCCCGACGAGCTGGTGCAACGCAAGCACCATTATGCCATCGTCGACGAGGTCGACTCCGTGTTGATCGACGATGCCCGTACGCCGTTGATCATTAGCGGTCCCACCCCGCGTGGCGACAACCAGGAGTTCGATGAGCTGAAACCTCAGGTGGTGAGGCTCTTCGACGACCAACGCCGCCTGGTCACCACCGTCTTAGCCAAAGCCAAAAAAGAGTATGACGCCGACTGCCTGCTCCGTGCCTATCGTGGTCTGCCGAAGAACAACGCACTTATCAAATTCCTCAGTGAGGAAGGCGTGAAGGCCTTGCTGCAAAAGACAGAAGGTGCCTATATGCAGAATCGCGGTGAGAACATGTTCATTATCGATAATGACCTGAACCAACACGATGCCAAAGCCAACGAGAAGATCCGCAGTTTTAACAAGCTCGTCGAAGATTTTAACGCTTCGCAAAAAGCGCTTTCTACTTTGGAAGAAGAGCAAAAGGGCAAGGAGATGGAGAACCTCCGTAAGTCTGCTGTCAACGTGCGCAAAGAGTTGCCTTCGGTCATCGAAAAATGTCAGCAACAGCTCAGTGAGACGCTTCCTGAAGCAAACGATGTGAAGTTCGCCAAGTGGTTGGATGATATCGTCATTGCCTATAAGGATCTGGAATACCTGAACAAAATGGTTGATACCGCCCTTGACCATTCGCCGATGCCGTTTGCCGACTACTGCGAAAGGATACGTGCCACCGTCGCTGACAATGCCAACAATGCATCAAGCAATGACGATAAGAACTGCTTCAATAATATGTTGAAGAAGCTCCAGGATGCTTCGGCCACTCTCACTGATGACTTCTGCTTGACCGAATTGATCGATGTCAACTTCGGAAAAAATGGCTTGTACTTCGTCATCGACGAGAAACTGAATACGGTTGAACTCACCGAAAGAGGTATCGAGGCCCTTTGCAACGCCTATAACAACCCCGATTTCTTTGTGCTTCCGAATGTGGGTTCCGAAATTGCCGAGCTGGAGGCCCAGAATCTGAGCAACGATGAGAAGGTGATGCGCAAGGCCGAGCTGATGCGTAACTTCTCCGAAAAGTCGGAGCGTTTGCATACTGTGCAACAGCTGCTTAAGGCTTACACTTTGTTCGAGAGAGACAAGGACTACATCATTCAGGACAATAAGGTCAAGATCGTGGATGAGCAGACGGGTCGTGTGATGGAGGGTCGCCGTTGGAGCGATGGCCTGCACCAAGCTGTGGAAGCCAAGGAAAACGTCAAGGTGGAAGCTGCCACGCAGACCTATGCCACCATCACCTTGCAGAACTACTTCCGTATGTATCATAAGCTGGCCGGCATGACTGGTACAGCTGAGACGGAGGCGGGTGAGTTCTGGGATATCTATAAACTCGATGTGGTGGTCATCCCGACCAACCGCCCGATTGCCCGTATCGACCAGGAGGACATGATCTACAAGACCAAGCGTGAGAAGTATAAAGCTGTCATCGCAGAGATTAAGAATCTTGTGGGTCAAGGCCGTCCGGTGCTGGTGGGTACCACCTCGGTGGAAATCTCCGAGTTGCTGCACCGTATGTTGAACAGCGAAAACATACCGCACAATGTGTTGAACGCCAAGCTGCACTTCAAGGAAGCTCAGATCGTCCGCGAGGCCGGTCAGGCAGGCACCGTCACCATCGCCACCAACATGGCTGGTCGTGGTACCGATATCAAGTTGGGACCTGGCGTCAAGGAAGCCGGCGGTCTTGCCATCATCGGTACTGAGCGTCACGAGAGCCGCCGTGTGGACCGTCAGCTGCGTGGTCGTTCCGGCCGTCAAGGCGACCCGGGTAGCTCACAGTTCTATGTGTCCCTGGAAGACGACTTGATGCGTATGTTCGGCTCAGAACGTATCGCACCGCTCATGGACCGTATGGGTCTGAAGGAAGGAGAGGTCATCCAGCATTCGATGATCACCAAACAGATCGAAAAAGCCCAGAAGAAAGTCGAAGAGAATCACTTTGGCGTACGTAAGCACTTGCTCGAGTATGACGACGTGATGAACCAACAGCGTACCGTGATCTATAGCAAGCGTCACCATGCCCTGTTTGGCGAACGCCTTTCCATCGATATTAGTAACATGATGTATGACTTGGGCGAGAAACTTTTGCTTGACGCCCGTGAGATGGGTGACTACGAAGGTCTGAAGATGGATCTGCTCTCCAAGATGGGTATCGACGTGCCCTTCGATGAGGTGACGTTTGAGCGTGGCAAGGCTGATGACCTGGCACAACAGATCTTTGATTCCGCTATGGAGCACTATCGTGAGAAGTCGCGCATCATCGGCGAGAAGACCATGCCCGTCATTAAGAACGTGTATGAGCGTGAGACTCACTTTGAGAATATCGCCATCCCGATCACCGACGGCAAACATGCCATGAATGTCATCGTCAACCTCAAGAAAGCCATGGAGAACGGCGCCCGTGAGGTAAGCCTCTGCATCGAGAAGAGCATCACCCTTGGTCTCATCGACAACGCTTGGAAGGAACACCTCCGTGAACTTGATGATTTGAAGGAGTCCGTCCAAAATGCCACCTATGAGCAGAAAGACCCGCTGGTGATTTATAAACTTGAGTCGTTCAACCTGTTCAGTGCCATGATCGAGAAGATCAACGAGGAGGTCATCTCCTTCCTGATGCTTGCCGACATCCCGGTGCAGGACGCTGACAACGTCCGTGAGCACCGCGCTCGTGGCATCGACCGATCCAAGCTCCGTGAGCAGCGCAACGACCTGCTCTCGCAGGCACATAGCAATACCCAGCAGAAGGAAGTCACCCAGCCCATCCGTGTGGAGAAGAAAGTGGGCCGTAACGATCCGTGTCCCTGCGGATCAGGCAAGAAATACAAGAACTGCCACGGCAGGATGGAAGCGGAGAACTAAAAGTGGAAAACTGAAAGTGGAAAGTGGAAAGTTGCTATCGCAGGCTAACTTTCCACTCTCCACTTTCCACTTATTTATTCCCCAAACAGCTTAATAATATTGAGGATCACCTCAGTCGCTTTTTCCATGCTTTCCAATGGAATGAATTCGTATTTCCCATGGAAGTTGTGCCCTCCGGCGAAGAGGTTTGGGCAGGGTAGACCCATGAACGACAGATTGGCGCCGTCGGTACCTCCACGGATGGGCTGAATCTTGGGCTTCACGCCCGCCATCTCCATGGCTTTGACGGCTTTCTCCACGATGAAGAAGTGGGGCTCCACCATCTGACGCATATTATTATATTGGTGTTTCAGCTCCAACTTCACCACCTTGCCGTATTTCTTATTTAGGAACTTGACGATGGAAGTCATCAGTTCCTTTTTTTTCTCAAATTTGTCGAGGTCGTGGTCGCGGATGATGTAGTTCATCGTGGTCTCCTCGACGGTGCCGTTGATGCTGGTCAGATGGAAAAACCCTTCGTAGCCTTGGGTGTAGCGTGGACGTTGCTCTTCGGGAAGCATGGCGTCGAGTTCCATAGCGATGAGCATGGAATTCACCATTTTGTCCTTGCCGTAGCCGGGATGGATGTTGCAGCCTTGAATGTGGATCTTGGCCTCTGCCGCATTGAAGTTCTCATACTCCAACTCGCCAATCTCACCACCATCGATGGTATAGGCGTATTGTGTGCCGAACTTTTTCACGTCGAACTTCACCACACCTCGACCAATCTCTTCATCGGGGGTGAAGCCGATTTTAATGGCTCCGTGCTTGATCTCGGGATGCTCCATGAGATATTGGGCCACATGCATGATCTCAGCCACGCCAGCCTTGTCGTCGGCACCCAGTAGTGTGGTACCGTCGGTGGTAATCATGGTTTGGCCTTTGTATTGTAGCATCTCAGGGAACTCCGAGGTGCGCAGCACGATGTTTTTCTTCATGTTCAATACGATATCGTTGCCGTCCCATTGGCGGATGACCTGTGGCTTGACATTCTTGCCCGAGGCGTCGGGGGAGGTGTCGACATGGGCGATGAACCCGATGGCAGGGATTTTTTTACGGGTGTTGGCCGGGATGCTGGCCATCACGTAACCGTATTGATCCATCTCGGCCTTGATCCCCATCTGCTGTAATTCATCACGCAGCATGCGCAACAGGTCGAGTTCTTTCATCGAGGAGGGTTGCGTCTCAGAATCATCATTCGAAGTGGTTTCAATGGCGGCGTAACGCAAAAATCTATCAAGTAGTTTTTCCATGTTATTGAAGTACTTGCGGGATGTAAACGAGTTCTTTGCATTCGTACACAAAGATATTTCTGACTACTTTGCCATTACGTGTGACGGGGATGACCCCAACTTGTTCGACATGCTTGAAATTGGTGTAGGCAAAGATTTCAAATGGATTGATAAAGTAATGGCTGTCGGCCAGATACCAATAGTTTGCACCTTTCTCGTAGCCAATGGTCTTATCGTTGATCCTTCTGTATTTATGGATCTCTTCAAGGGTTCCATAGCCCAGGACTTCCATTCCCAAAGGCCTTGCAACGTAATAATGGAAGCTGGATGTCGGGAACCAATAGTGGCCGATGATGGGATCGCTTTCTTTCATCTCGCCTTTGGCGATCTGTTGTTCGCGGATCGCTTGGAATTGGTTGCAGAGCTGGCGCCATCCGTACACGTCGAGGGTGAGGTCGTCTTTCCCTAGTTCAGTGGCTTCGGTATGATGGTCCAGGGTGTAGAATCCGGTTTTGATCTCTGCGATACCGACACCTATAGTCAGCACCAGCAGAACGAGCGCGGCGGTAACGGTGCGACGGGCTTTTTTTACGTCAAAGGTGCTGAGCCATACCGCACTCAGCGGGATGAGCAGGTTGTAGGCAGGCGCCGACCAGTGAGGCAGGGTGGGACGCGTGAGTGAGAACAGGAGGAACAACCCGATCAGAGGTAAGGCGGTTGACAAGATAAGCCGCTGGTGACAGCGGTCGACAGGAAGTTTCTTACGAAATACCGCAACAAGGGCGAGGCATGCAACGACAAAGTTAACGGGATTGTTGTAAAAGATCTCACCTCCCAGCTCGGTGAAGAAACCAGCAGGATGGAGTGGGCCGAAGAAGCTGACGCGGTCTTCATGAAAACGAAAACTCACAAAGTCGTTTTGGATGTTCCAAATCAAGATAGGTAGGCAACACAGGGCGGTGATGAGCAGCGAGACGTAAAGCAATGGATTCTTAAACTGCTTGCGGTCGAAAAACAGGATGTAGAGCAGGAATCCTGCCCAAAGAAAAGCTCCGGTGTATTTCGAGAGGATGCATAGGCCGATGAAGAGTCCCGCCGCCAGAAGATGTTTGTTTTGGCTCTTTTTCAGGTATCTGATAAACATCCAGAAAGCTAACAGCCAGAAAAGGCTCATCGGGGTGTCGGGGAGGATGAAGACCCCGGTGATGACGAAAGCATAGATGGAGGCGGTGTAAAGCAACGCTGTCCATAGTCCCGCGGTCTCATCTTTGAGCTCTCGGCCGATGCGGTACATCACCCAGGTGTTGACTGTCATGAAGACGATCGAGGCTAACCGCATGAAGAACTCACTGTCGACAAACAAGTTGAGGGTAAACAATTGTATCACCCATCCCACCATGCCAGGATGGTCGAAATGGCTCCAGTCGGGGTACTTCGCGTAGGTCCAGTAATAGGCCTCGTCGGTGCCTAGCTCGACCCGTCCGGCCAGCAAGGCACGGATCACGGCACTCACTACTAGGAGGAGGATGATTTTTTTCTTGCTACTCTCCGGATGCATAATATGATGGTTAATACATAAACGACATAAAAGATGATGGTCAACGGCCAGTTGATTTCTGCAGTCGGCGGGTCAACAGGTTCGGCAGTACTGTGCCGTGTGATCGGGTTGAGGTAGAGGCAGGTTGTCTCGTCGATGGTCAACTTCACCCTGACGTAGGTGTCGGAAGGCTGGATGACGTACCAAGCCTGCTGGCACTGATCCATTTGTTTCAGAACTTTGCCCTCCTGTCCGATAAACTCGGCTTTTTGGATGAGGGGAGCCGAAGTTTCGACGGATAGTGTGTCGCCGACGAGTTCGCAACGGGTCAGGAGGCATGGTTCATCAGAGGTGCCCTCCACGGTGTAGGCACATCCGCGATCCAAGGCGGTATAAACGCTATCGGCAACCACGCCTTCGGTGTTGATCATGGTGAAGAAGCTGCCATTGCCGATGCCATACACACGGTGACCCGTAGAGAGGGCGGCATCCCAGTGCTCGAACGAAGTGCTGTGAGCACTGCCGACTTCCAGCAGGCGGTAACCGCCGAGATAATGCATGTTGCTGATCTTGTAGCCGCTTTGGTACGAGGCAGGCACGGCAAAACGTCCATGCTGTTGCAGGATGTTCAGCGTGTGCTGCTTCATGTCAAGACTCTGCCCGAAGGGGAAGTCCATCCACTGCACATTCTCGGCACCGATGCAGAGCTGGCGCGTTTTCCGGAAGAACCTGTAGCCATGTTCGTAAACGGGAATGTAGCCCTCTTGTTTGCTATTCTTCTTGTCGATGCGCATGTTCTGACATTGGAAGTTGTATGCTTTCCAATGGCTGGAATCCATGTTTTGATAGGGATTGTAAAGGTACTTGCCATAGAAAGGCTTACTCTCCAAAAACTGATAGCGCGGCGTCAGAAGATAGATGAACAGCCAGTATGTCACGGGAAGTGCCGCCAAGATGACGATGGTGTTCAGCAGTATCCTGATGGGCCGGTTTTGGATCTTTTTAAACATACTCCTAAAATATTTGCAAATGTAATTCTTTCTTTTTGATTGCCAATTCACAAAATATGGTTATTTTTGCACGTTATTTAAAATAATTCTTAATTACAAAAAAAATGGAGTCAAATCCAAAGGAAAACATTATCGAAGAGGTTACTAGCAAGGATTATGAATTCGGGTTTGTGACCGATATCGAGACTGATTTTGTGCCGAAGGGCTTGAATGAAGACATCATTCGGTTGATCTCCAAGAAAAAAGAGGAACCAGAGTGGCTGTTGGAGTTCCGCCTGAAGGCGTTTAGGCATTGGCTAACGCTGAAGCAGCCCAACTGGGGCCATCTCGATCTGCCTGAGATTGATTATCAAGATATCATCTATTATGCCGCTCCCCGCAAACGTCAAGAGAAACAAAGTTTGGACGAGGTGGATCCCGAGTTACTGGCCACTTTTGACAAGCTGGGTATCTCGCTCGATGAACAGAAGAAACTCTCCGGCGTAGCCGTGGATGCTGTTATGGACAGCACTTCGGTGAAGACTACTTTCCAAGAGACTCTCTCGAAGCATGGTGTCATCTTCATGTCGTTCAGCGAGGCGGTGAAACAGCACCCTGACTTGGTGCGCAAGTACCTCGGCAAGGTGGTGCCTTACACTGACAACTTCTTCGCTGCCTTGAACTCGGCCGTGTTCAGCGATGGCTCGTTCTGCTATATCCCCAAGGGGGTGCATTGTCCCTTGGAACTTTCCACGTACTTCCGCATCAACGCAGCCAACACAGGCCAGTTTGAGCGTACTTTGATCGTTGCCGACGAAGGTGCTTATGTGAGCTATATGGAAGGCTGTACTGCCCCGATGCGCGATGAGAACCAGCTCCATGCTGCCATCGTGGAGATTATCGCTGAGACCGACGCCGAGGTGAAATACAGCACCGTTCAGAACTGGTATCCCGGCGACAAAGAGGGTAGAGGTGGCGTGTATAACTTGGTGACCAAGCGGGGCCTCTGCCGCGGCGACCGTTCCAAGATCTCTTGGACCCAGGTGGAGACCGGTTCGGCTATCACTTGGAAGTACCCGGGCTGTGTGCTGATGGGCGACAACTCCATCGGCGAGTTCTACTCTGTAGCCGTCACCAACAACTACCAACAAGCCGATACGGGTACCAAGATGATTCATTTGGGTAAAAACACCCGCAGTACCATCATCTCGAAGGGCATCTCTGCTGGTCACAGCCAAAATAGCTACCGTGGTTTGGTTCGCGTGGCACCCAAGGCGGTCAACTCGCGCAACTACTCGCAGTGCGACTCCCTGCTGATGGGCGACCAATGCGGTGCCCATACTTGGCCTTACGTCCAGTGCGGCAACGAGTCAAGCATCCTCGAGCATGAGGCCACCACCTCCAAGATCTCCGAGGATCAGCTCTTCTACTGCCAGCAGCGCGGCATCCCCACCGAGAAAGCCATCGGCCTCATCGTCAACGGCTACGCCAAGGATGTTTTAAATAGGCTTCCGATGGAGTTTGCCGTCGAAGCGCAGAAATTATTGTCAATTACATTAGAAGGTAGTGTAGGATAAAAAATTAACGTTATGTTACTGAATATAAAGAATTTACACGTATCCATTGGAGGAAAAGAAATCTTAAAAGGCCTCAACTTAGGCGTTAACGAAGGTGAAATCCATGCCATCATGGGTCCCAACGGCACTGGCAAGAGTACCTTGGCCGCTGCCATTACTGGCCGCGAAGGCTATGAGATCACCGAAGGCGAAATCTGGTACAAAGGCAAGAACATCGTGGGTATGTCGCCCGAGGACCGTGCTAACGAAGGCATCTTCCTCAGCTTCCAGTACCCTGTGGAGATCCCCGGTGTGAGCATTCAGAACTTCATGCGCACCGCTGTTAACTCAAAACGCGAGTACCTGGGACTTCCCGCTCTGTCGACCATCGAGTTCATGAAGATGATGAAGGAGAAGCAAGCCATGGTGGAAATCACCGAGAAGCTGCAGAACCGCTTCGTCAACGTGGGCTACTCCGGCGGCGAGAAGAAGAAAAACGAGATCTTCCAGATGGCCATGCTCGAACCCAGCCTCGCCATCCTCGATGAGACCGACTCAGGTCTGGATATTGATGCTTTGCGCATCGTGGCCAACGGTGTCAACCAGTTGCACAACAAGGACAACGCCTTTGTGGTGATCACGCACTACCAAAGGCTTTTGGACTACATCGTACCTGACTTCGTGCATGTGATGTACGACGGTCGCATCGTCAAATCGGGCGGCAAGCATCTCGCTATTGAGCTGGAGGAGAAGGGCTACGAATGGATCAAGGAAATGAACTTGTAATGCCTACGACGATGGAACTCTTGGAAAACAATATCGTTGTCGAAAGCGGGCAGTACCGTCAGATCGTTTTGTCTGACGATACGGAGCATCTTCAGGCCAACGAGGAGCATTGCGACATTGTGGTGAAGGAGAACGCCTCGCTCGAGATGTACCGCATCCAGAACCTCGATGAGACAACCAATCTGAAGACTCATATCCACATCCATCAGGAACGCGACAGCCGTGTGCATTTTGTGGTCATCAGCTTCAATGCCGGCGACCTTCGCAACAACATCAGTGTTGACGTGGATGGCGAGGGCTGTGAGACCCGGGTCTATGGTCTTTATCTGGTGGATAAGAAGCAGCACATGGAGAATTACCTGAAGATCAACCATAACGTGGCGCATTGCACCAGCGACACCCGATTCAAGGGCATCATGGACGACGAGGCCTCAGCGGTGTTCAACGGACATGTGTATGTGGCACCCGGGGCGCAGAAGACCGATGCCCAGCAGAACAATGCAAATATTATTTTGACTTCCACGGCCAAGATTGACACTAAGCCTTTTTTGGAGATTTATGCCGACGACGTGAAGTGCTCGCATGGCACCTCCACCGGCCAGCTCGACCAGGAGGCTATGTTTTACATGCGTCAGCGTGGCATCAGCAAGGCCAACGCCCGCATGTTGCTGATGTATGCCTTTGCGGCGGAGATCAGCAACCATATCAAGATCGACAGCCTGCGTGACACCATCGAGGACATGATTAAACGTCGTCTGCGCGGCGAGCTCTCGAGTTGTGACCGTTGTGTGTTACATTGCAAAAACCCGAAAAAATGATGGATGTCAACGAAATACGTCGTCAGTTTCCTGTTCTAGACCAGCAGGTCTATGGCAAGCCCCTTGTCTACCTCGATAACGCGGCAACCACCCAAAAACCCTTGTGCGTGATCGAGCGTGAGCGCGACTATTACCTTCACGAGAACTGTAACATCCATCGTGGGGTGCATTACCTCAGCCAGATGGCTACCGAGGCCTACGAAAACGCTCGCCGCACCGTGGCCCGTTTCGTCAATGCCAAGGAGGCACGTGAGATTGTTTTCACCCGCGGTACCACTGAGTCGCTGAATTTGCTGGCAACGTCGCTGGGTCATCTGTTGTCCCCTAAAAAGGTTTTGATCACCGCCATGGAACACCATTCCAACCTGGTTCCCTGGCAACAAATGGTGAAGCTTTACGGTGGCGAACTCCTTGTGGCTCCCATGGATGACAACGGTGTTCTTGACCTTCAGGCCTACGAAGACCTGTTGAAGCAAGGCCCTCAGATCGTAGCCATGGCTCATGTCTCCAATACCTTGGCAACCGTCAATCCCATTAAGGAGATGATTCGATTGGCCCATCAATATGGAGCCATTACCGTTGTTGACGGAGCCCAGTCGATGGCGCATCTGCCCATTGATGTACAGGATTTGGACTGTGATTTCTTCGTGTTTTCCGGTCACAAGATGTACGCTCCGATGGGCATTGGCGGCTTGTATGGCAAGACCGAGTGGCTCGAGAAGATGCCGCCTTACCAGTTTGGCGGTGAGATGGTCGATACGGTGAGTTTCGAGAAGACCACCTTCAATAAATTGCCCTTCAAGTTTGAGGCAGGCACTCCCAATGTGGGCGCCGCTTTGGGTTTGGAGACGGCGATCCAATTTCTGGAGCATCTAGACCGTGCCGCTGTTGCTGAACACGAGGATTTACTGGTGAAGACCGCCATGGAGAAGCTTGCCACCATTGAAGGCATGCGTTTCATCGGCCAGGCACCTGAGCGCAGTGGCTTGGTGAGTTTCATCATCGATGGCATCCATCCATACGACCTTGGCACCATTATTGACAAGATGGGCGTGGCTGTCCGCACCGGTCACCATTGCGCTGAGCCTGTGATGACTCGTTTTGGCATCCCTGGCACTGTGCGCGCCTCGTTTGCAGTGTATAACACCTTGGAAGAGGTCGATGTTTTGGTAAAAGCAGTTGAGCGAGCGGCTAATATGTTAAGATAAGAAGTCAGAATTCAGAAGACAGAAGAAAGAAGACTATGACCATAAAAGAAATACAGGATAGCATTATCGAGGACTTCTCGATGTTCGACGATTGGATGGATCGTTACGCCATGCTGATCGAGATGGGGAAGGAATGTCCCATCATTGACGAACAATACCGTGACGAAAAACATTTGATTAATGGTTGCCAGTCGCGTGTTTGGCTTCACGCCGAGCTCAAGGATGGCAAGGTCTATTTCACCGCCGATAGCGATGCCGTCATCACCAAGGGTATCATCAATTTATTGATCAAAGTCTTCTCTGGACAGACCCCGGAAGATATTTTGTCAGCCGACCTGTCTTTCCTCGATGAGATCGGCTTGAAAGAGCATCTGAGCCCCACTCGTTCCAACGGGTTGGTCTCCATGGTGAAGCAGATGATGCTTTACGCTGAGGCTTTTAAAAGCATTTCTTAATTATTGAAGAAAACGGCATAAACTCTTGCAGGTGTCAGAAGTTTGTTGTATTTTTGCAACGTAATCATCTGAAAAAATATGCCAGAAATCAGTAATTTTTATGGAATCACGATTTATATGTTTTTTGAGGATCACAATCCACCTCATTTTCATGTTTATTATGATGGCTCATCAGCCCTTGTGTCAATACTTGATGGCGCCATTTTAAAGGGCTCATTGCCACCTCAAGCTAAACGTATGGTTAAGAAATGGCTGGAATTACATAGAGATGAACTTTTAGATAATTGGAATCGTTTGTCAAACAGCGAATCTGCATTAAGTATCAAACCATTAAGATGATGAAAAACAACGAGATTTTGACGGTTGTAGCAGCAGAGTTGGCTGGAGATTATAAACTTCAGCTTACTTTCAATAATGGCGAGGTTCGTGTAGTGGATTTTGTGCCATTGATGCAAAAAGGAATTTGCAAGAAACTGCAGGATAAGGACTATTTTCGCTCGTTTAAACTTGATCCATTCACAGTTGATTGGAATAATGAAATAGGATTTGCTCCAGAATTTCTTTACGAAATAGGTGTGTTTCCGAGTAATGAGGATTCAATGCCTTTTATGGCCGCAGAAGAGCAGCAACCCTACGGTAAATAAAACAATTACGAGGGGGATACATCAATAAAGAAAATCCATCGCGGAGTAATTGTAATCCCCATCCAGTCCCAACTCGGCTTTGGCCTCGTCGGAGAGCATGCTGATGTCCCACACGGGGTCGAAGGTCAGCTCCACGTCCACAGATTTTACGCCCATGATGGCCTCAATACGGCTTTTTACCTCGGCTGGAAGCACTTCGGCCACAGGGCAGTTGGGAGCTGTCACCGTCATCACGATTTTTACGTTACCTTCCTCATCCACGTCAACGCCGTAAATCAGGTGCAAAGTCCAGATGTCGACGGGAATCTCCGGGTCGTAGATGGTCTTCAGCACGCTGATGACTGTTTCCTTTAATGTGTTGGTCTCTTCTTGATTCATATTGTTTCACAGGCCGGGGGTTGACACCCCCGTTTAAATTGTGTCGCCCCTGCGGGGCTACTCTCAACTCTCAATTAAATCCTTCGCCATGCCGAGGAACATTAATGCCACGGCGTTGAAGTCCATGTTCAAATCCTTGCTAAGGCCCACGCGATCCTTGAAGGTGGCCACGTTGTACCACTGCAGGCACTGGAAGGCACGGTGGAAGTAGAGGCGGTGCAGCTCGTCGTCGGTGGGTTTGTGACCCACATAGCATTCCAGCAAGGCCAGGGCTTTGTCGAAGCCGGCGTTGCCGTAGCAGGCGATGTCGTAGAAGGGGTCGTTCATGCCGGCGAACTCCCAGTCCAACACATAGAGTTTGTCGCCGCTGATGACGAGGTTGGTCGGCTGGTAGTCGCAATGGCAGGGCACCATTTTCACGCTGTGGTAGGTCTTGCGGAGTTCTTCCAGCTTAGCTCTTAAATCGAGATATTCCTGTGGATGAACAAATCCCGTCTCACGGCAGTAGCGCTCGTCGTCGTCGAGACGGCCGAAGGCGTTGTAGTCCTTGAACTTTAGGTCGCTGCCGTGGATTTTCTTCAGGGCTTTCACCGACATCTCGTTGTAGGAGACCACGTCGGTGGTGCTCATTATGGTGCCTTCCACATATTCGGCCAGCTTCTCGCCGGAGAGGATTTCCACGTAGGTGGTCACGTTGTTGAGGCCGAGGCGGTCCACTTCCTGGATGTTGTGCCATTCGTCCACGCGGTCCACGAATTTTTCAGCGAACTTGCCAGGCACGCGGTAGGTGTATTTCTTTCCGAGGGCTTCCACCACGTAGGTATAGTTGCTCATGCCCCCTTCGAGGCGCATGACGATGCGGGCATCTTGTGTGTGTAACAGTGCGTTAACACGGGCAATGATATATTCTTCGACGTTCATAGCAGGTTGAATTTTAAAGAGTTGCAAAAGTAAAAATATTTCCGTATTCCAACCGCCTAATTCCGAATATTTTTTTACCTTTGCCGACTGAATCAAAAAGGGGATTTAGTTCATCTGGTAGAACGTCAGGTTCGCAATCTGAAGGTGGCCGGTTCGAGTCCGGTAATCTCCACAAAATCAATCAGTTAGAGACGTACTGGGGTGCGTCTCTACTTTTATTCCATGGAAGAAGAAAAGAATAGAAAACTAAGTGCCAAAGAGCAGAGACGTTTGAATGTCTTTGAAGCGACCTGTGAACGGCTTTTGGAGGAGGGTTACAAGAAGACCAATTTGACGATCGGTATTGTCAAGGCCAATCTTTTTGTGCTATTGCTTGCCATTCCGGTCGTGGCCATCGGTGTGCTTCTCTTCGTCTGGAGAAATCCTATTGGGCTTTTGAGACCGACGCCCTATGGAAGTCTTTGGTTTATTGTTTTGTTTGTTTTGTTGATCGTGGTTCATGAGCTTCTTCATGGGCTGACGTGGAGTTTGTTTTCCGAGCATCACTTCAAGGACATCGATTTCGGTTTCATGAAAGAATACCTTACGCCCTATTGTACCTGCGCGGTGCCGTTGCCGAAAAGCCACTACATCTTGGGCGCTTTGATGCCTTGCATTGTTCTGGGGATTATTCCTGTGGCATTGGGAATCCTGTTGGGTTCGCATCTTTGGTTTTGGACGGGAATCATCATGATTCTTTCGGCGGGCGGTGATCTTTTGATTGTATGGAAGGTGCTACGCTTCAAAAAGCGACCCGAATCACAGGAGGTCTTGATTTATGACCATCCTACCCAGGCGGGTTCAGTGATTTTTGAGAGGTAAGTAGCCGAGGCTCTCGAATATTCAATAAGTTTTATTTCTTGGCTTTGCGCTTTCTTATCTTTTCCCGTATCTTCCGCTGCTTCTCCTCATTCGCCAGCCACTTGGCCTCTGACTTAAGCCGTTTTTCTTCTTTTTCTTTGGCTATGCGCTCGCATTCTTCCCAGATGTGCAGATAGTCATGCCTTTGGCCTTCGTCATCTGCAAGGAGCATCGGCATCGTTCTCAGACGTCCACAGTTGGGGCATAGGGGAGGGATGGCATGCCAATGGTTATCGCAATCATAGAAGTCAGCTTCAAAAATCTGCTGACATTCGGTGCATTTGAATGTCGTTACTCCTCGGTACATGATTGTCCTTGTTTTGAAATGTCGGTCTTTTTTTCGGTTGCCCCGCCATCACTCAATGCCCAAACCACAAACCAAAATACTGCGCTGACGGCATAGATGACCCATGCCCACCACGGCGCATGAATGTTGATGAGGACGAAGAAAGCGATGACAAAATCGAGAAAGAAAAAGAATCCCATAGCGTGTTGATTTTGATAACGGGTGCAAAATTATTGCACTGGTTTTAATACGCCATGGAATGTAGTGAGTTATAGTGGAAAGAATGAAGATTATCCATCAAAGTATCAAAGGGGATAGTATCCGCCAGTTTTTTTGCTGCCTCGACGTTCAATGAGATGAAGATCTAAAAGGATGTGAATGTGTTTGTCAATTGTCCTGAAAGGTTTGCTTAATGATTTGGCAATGGAAGTAGTGTTGCACCCCTCGTGTTGTCGGATGTATTCTAAAGTTTCCTTCTGGCTGTCGTTTAATTGACCATTTAATTGACCATTTAATTGACCATTTAATTGACCATTTAATTGACCATTTAATGTGCCATCCTCTGATACTTCTTTTTGTTGCCTTATCGTAGCATAAACCATGAACTCATTTTGCTTATACTCTGGTGCGGGGCATCCTGCCTCGGCCATTTCTCGGAACATACGGTCAACGCCTTCTCCGAACTCTTTCACCAGTTTGTACGACCGCATATACAATGCAATCTTTGGGTTTCGTGAGAAGTGCATCTCGCGGATATTGTATGTCCGTACCAGACCTGGTAATATGCCTGGGCTTTCCACGGTCATGTGATCATCAAAAAGTTTTACTTGAATGTCTGTGCCAAGAATGCTGTAGTCGCGATGACAAATGGCATTCACAATGATTTCAGTCCAGCAAAACTCAGGGTATTGCTCATCGGTGCGAAAGAGTCCGTCCTGTCCCAAGTAAGTGTGCTCCTTGATCTGCGTTCTTACAAAAGACAGCACATCGGTGGTCATTTTCAGGATGGGGCCGGTGAATATCACGTCTTTGATGACGTTCATCTCAGTGCCGACACGAGCCTCTGTGCCTTCGTAGCGTATCACACGAACTTGGGCACGTTGAAAGAAACGTTGAGGGTCTTTGCCGAACAATAATACGGCTGCACCCGTCAGTGCCTCGTATTCTTGGTCTCTATAATCTTTCTTTTTAACTATAAAACCATTTTTCCGGATGAAGTTTTTTGCCCCTTTCCGATAATCAATCATTTTTAGGTATTTTTCTACCAATGGAATGTCCAAATCTTCCCATCCAGCGTTATTTACAGGGGCGTCTTTCCCGCCGTTCTCGTTCAGCCTTCTTTTCGGGTGAAAGGCCATAAAATAACGGACGCAAAACTATAACTCTTCATCCATCTTCAGTGGCGTCCCTGGTGGGAACCAAGTGGCTCCGAGGGTGACGATCTCTTCCTTTTTGGGTTCCGCTAGCTGTTGGCGCTTATTGCGTTTGGCTGCTTTCTTTTCGCGTTGTTTGGCCAGTTTCTCCTTCTGGCCGCGGCTCATGTGTTTTCGTTTCTTGGCTTGTTTTTTCTTTTGAGATTCCTCTTCTGCTTCCCTTTTGGCTTCGGCCCGAAGACGTTTCTCTTCCTTTGCTTTTTCAGTTTTTTCCATTTCCTCCCAAAGCGGCTTGTAGGTGCTCTCCACCTCATTAATCGGCATGGTCCTGATGCTTCCGCATTGGGGGCAACGCTGTGGTACACTTAAAACGGTCATCTTATACTCTATGTTGTGCGACTTGAAGGTGTGGCCGCAGTTGGTACATTCGAATGTCGTTAGTCCTCGGTACATGATTGCTCTTGTTTTGAAATGTCAGCCGTTTTTTCGATTGCCCCACCATCGCTCAATGCCCAAATCACGAACCAAAAAGCTGCGCTGACAACATAGATGACCCATGCCCACCACGGCGCATGAATGGCAAGGAGGATGAAGAATGAGACGAGATAATCGATGAAGAAAAATGGAGCCATAATGCATTGGTTTAATAACGAGTGCAAAACTATAGCACCGATATCAATGCGCAATGGAATGTAGTAAAAAATAATTGGCCTGAAATAGTTTTTTTTCACTATCTATTTTACATAATACAAAAAAGATAGTATCTTTGCATCGAAAACAGATAGTAAAACAATTGTTATGGATAACCCGTTTGCCCTTGTTCCATATGTGTCTAAAGAGCTTTTCTGCGACCGTGAAGTAGAGACAAAAACCCTTATGGAATACCTCTTGAATGGTTCGAATGTTACCCTAATTTCACCACGTCGTTATGGAAAAACAGGGTTGATTTACCATGTTTTTGATGAAATTTCACATCAAAAGATTAATGTCAATACTTGTTTGGTGGATATTTATGCCACCGAAACTTTGGAAGATTTTATCAAAGTGTTTTCCGAGGCGATCATTGCTGCGTTGGAAAAGAAAAAGGCGGTCAAGTCGTTTTTCCAGTTCCTCAGTGGCCTTCGCCCGATGTTGAGTTACAACACGTTGACAGGTAATCCCGAACTCACCATGACCTATCTCTCGGATCGCGACAAACAGCAAACCCTCGCCGCAATCTTCGATTTCATTGAGAAACAGGACAAAAAGACCATTGTCGCCATTGATGAGTTCCAACAAATCAGGAATTACGACATTAACATGGAAGCGCTGTTGCGTTCCCACATCCAACCGCTGAAGAATGTGCAGTTCATCTTCTGCGGCAGCAAGAAGCACTTGATGGCCGAGATGTTTACCGATGCCCGAAGCCCATTCTATGAAAGCACCCGATGCTTTTATCTTGAGAAAATCGACCGCGAGGTTTATGCCGACTTCATCATACGGATGTTTGAGAAAGGGAAGAAGAGCATCACGACGGAGGCCTTGGATTTCATTCTCGATTGGACGAAGATCCATACTTTCTACACACAGTCACTCTGTAACCATGTGTTTTTGAAGAGCGGAAGAAATATTGGAAAGGAGGATGTGTTGCAGTCGGCCGCCCAAATCCTGAAAGAGAACGAGCAAACCTTTCTCCAATGGCGGGACTTGCTGACCTCCAACCAATGGAACTACTTAAAAGCCGTTGCCAAAGAGCAAGTCGTGACGCAGCCTTACGCTTCAAAGTTTCTTCAAAAGTACAACATCGGCACTTCGGCCAACTCGCAGCGGCTGTTGGAAGCGCTCATCGACAAGGAGCTGATACTCGCCAACTCTACCCTTGAGGGGGTGTCTTACAGCGTTTACAATGTGTTCCTCTCACGTTGGCTGGAGAATCAATAACCGGAGTGTTTTCCCATCTCTCTCGCTCGGCCTAAAAATGAATTTTTCACTAACTGTTTTGTCTATTAAAAATTGAATTTTAACTTTGCAAAATCAAAAGAATGGTTTTTATTGTTGTTTTTGATATTTCTTGCTGATATAGAAATGTTTATGTATTTGTTTTAGACCTTGGAAATGTGTATAAATTAGGTTTTAAAACTCTTAGGAAACGTGATTATGAGACGTAAGATTTATGACCAGTTGGTTCAATGGAAGCGAGAAAAGGACGGTACTACCGCTCTGATGATCGAGGGTGCGCGCCGTGTGGGGAAGAGCTATATCGCTGAGGAGTTTGCCCGCAACGAGTATGACTCATATATCCTCATCGACTTCAGCAAGGTGCCAAAACGGGTGAAAGACTGGTTTGATGAGTATCTGGAGGATGTGGACACGCTGCTGCAGAACATCCAGTTGCACTACAAGAAACAGCTGACTCCCCGACGTTCACTCATCATTTTTGACGAAGTTCAGAAATGCCCTCGCGCCCGTGAGGCTATTAAGTCGCTGGTGGCCGACCATAGGTTTGACTATCTGGAGACGGGGTCGCTGATCTCCATCAAGAAGAATGTTGATGGCATCCTGATTCCTTCAGAAGAGGATGGTATCGATATGTACCCGATGGACTTCGAGGAATTTCTGTGGGCGATGGGCAACGAAGTGATGATGCCCTACATCCGCGAGCGGTTTGAAAAGCTTCAGCCTATGGGTGAATTCCACCGTGAGGCGCTGCACTACTTCCGCCAGTATCTGATTGTAGGCGGTATGCCTCAAGCGGTGGCGGAATATGCGGCTTCACGTGACTTTACGAAGGTGGATGCCGTGAAGCGACAGATCCTTCGACTGTATAAGAACGACATCAAGAAATATGCGGGTGGAGCCACAGCGCGTGTGAGTGCGATATATGATGCCATACCGGGCCAGTTGCAGAAGAAGGAGAAGAAGTTCGTGCTGGCGGCTTTGAAGGACGAGGCCCGGATGCGGGAATATGACAGTGCGTTCTTCTGGCTGGAGGACTCGAAGATGGTTAACATCTGTTACAGCACTACGGCTCCGAACATCGGTCTGCAACTGAACGAGGACCGCACGGTCCTGAAGTGCTATTACTGTGACACGGGACTGCTGATTTCGCTGGCCTTCAGTGCCAGGGGTATTGTGACGAACGAGATTTATCAGAAGTTGATGTTCGGCAAGCTAGAGATTGACGAAGGGATGCTGGTGGAGAACATCGTGGCGCAGATGCTGAAAGCGGCGGGAAACGAGCTGTTCTTCTACTCGAATTACGACAAGGAGGAGGCGGAGAACCGGATGCAGGTGGACTTTTTGGTACAGAAGGAAGTGGTGACCTCGCGGCACAACATCTCGCCCATCGAGGTGAAGAGCGGCTCGGGCTACACGCTGACGTCGATCAATAAGTGCATCAAGAAATTCAAAGAGTACCTGAGCACGCCGTATGTGCTGCACACGAAGGATGTGGAGC
>JAFPWT010000001.1 GCA_017394865.1 Bacteroidales bacterium | reverse complement strand
GACGCCGGGGCGCACCTCTTCCCATTCCGAACAGAGAAGTTAAGCCCGGCAGTGCCGATGATACTGCAGTGAAATGTGGGAAAGTAGGTCGCCGCCCACCCATACGAGAAGCCTTCGCGCAATGCGGAGGCTTTTTTGTTTACTTAGCGAGGTGCCCCCTTCGGCGCTGCATATCTCCTGCGGAGATACGCTAGGCGCCTCAGAGGGCACCTCGCTAAGCCTCGTCTTCGCGGAGCGGGGTACCCCAAAAGGCACCTCAGCAACGGACCGAAGGGAGTTGCGTAGTGCCGTTGGGGTACCCCGCGGAGCCTCAAGAGAGCACCTTGCGAAGCATTTAAAAATAATTCTTATCTTTGTGCTGTGCTTAAAATAAATTAAAATGAAAAAGTTTTTCCTTTTTGCGATGCTGTTTATCGCTTTATCAGCCCAAGCGCAGGAAGCGGTGACAGTGAAGTTCACCGCGGCTACAGAGGCAGGAGGATACAGCCCACTTACCTCGGTGATGGTGACCGACCTGACACATGGCTGGATGACTACCCTCACTTATCCCGATACGGTACTGGTACTATCCCAACCTACTGTGGGCGTGGGAGAGTGGCAGGGACGGAACTTCAATGTGGGATCAGCCTTCCCAAACCCTTTCACGGATATGTCCTACGTGCCACTGGAACTTTCAGAATCCTCAGATGTGACACTGCAAGTGATCCGCGCTGACGGAAAGGTTGTGGCCACACAACATATGCGTCTTGATCCTGGTACCCATAATGTGACAGTGCGTCTGTCGACCCCTGGCATGGCGTTCTTGCATGTTGCGACACCTCGTGGCTCCTCAACGGCTAGGCTGTTGTACACAGGCCATGGTAGTGTCGATGACGTGAAGGTGATCTCCAGAGACTATGTCGTGGGACGAGGTGGAAATCCCGGCGTGTTCGAACCAGGCGACATCATGCGCTACGAGGCATTCCTTTCAGTAGGAGGAACGACGTTTCACAGCACTGTGCTGGAGCAAGAACAATACACCAGCGAAACGGTGACACTTGTCTTTCCAGTGGAGACTCCTGAGGGTGCAATCGACGGCCTGTTCTCCATCAACGACGATGGCGAGAAAGTCTTCTTCTCCAAAGGTAACCTTCAGTACGATAAGACCACAAGTGAATGGTCGTTTATGGAGCATCAATACGACATGGTAGAGGAGCTTGGCCAGAATGTGGGAGAAGATTATGCTGCCCAAAACATCGTTAGCTTATTTGGATGGAGCACAAGCGGCTACAACCATGGTGCTAATTGCTATCAACCTTGGAGCACCGGTACCAATTATTACGACTATCACGCATACGGCTACTATCAGTTCAATCTCGAAGACCAGACTGGTCAAGCCGACTGGGGCTACAATGCCATTGTTAATGGTGGCAATACTGAGAATCTTTGGCGTACGTTGACTACAGAAGAGTGGGCCTATGTTTTCGAATCACGAGACACACCTTCGGGTATCCGATTCGCTAAAGCGAAAGTGGGTAATGTGAACGGTGTGATTCTGCTGCCAGATGACTGGAGCGGTAGCTATTTCAACTTGAATTTTCCTAACACAACGAATGTATATTACGAAAACAATCCGATTTCATTGGAACAGTGGGAAATGATTGAGCAATATGGTGCGGTCTTTTTGCCTGCCGCAGGCTACCGTTTGGGTATCGAGATAAACAACACAGAGAGCAGTGGGCATTATTGGTCGTCTTCGCACTATTTCGAAGATCGCGCTAACTGCGTATCCATCTTTGATTCCGGCTTGTATCCGCAGGCCATCGACTTCATCTTCAACGGATTCTCAGTGCGTTTGGTGCAGGTGGCTCATTAATTTGCATGAAACACTGTCTCCGAATCATTGTTTTTGCTTGGACTTTCCTTTTGCTGTCATGCTCTAGAAAAGCCCAAAACAATGATATTGTCATGGTTTTTGACCAACCGGCGGAGATTTGGGAGGAATGTATCCCATTAGGCAACGGTCATATCGGAATGATGCCTGATGGGGGCATACAACATGAGACCATCACGCTTAATGATATCACGCTTTGGTCAGGAGCTCCACACGATGACGCCAATCCAAAGGCTTTGTCGGCACTTCCTGAAATCCGACAACTTCTTCAGGAAGGCTGTAACTACGAGGCGCAACAGCTAATGTACGAGTCTTTCGTTTGCGGTGGCGAGGGCTCTGGCCATGGCAATGGAGCTAATACCCCCTTTGGCTGCTACCAGACTTTGGGTACTTTGGATATTGACATTGCATCGCCTGTATTAAGTAACGGTAAGTATCAAAGATCACTTCATCTTAACACTGCTACCAGCGAGGTGAACTATTCAATAGATAATCACATTTATCATAGAACGTATTTTATCTCACGAACGGATGATGTTGCTGTCATCCATATGACATCGGATACTGCTTTCAATGTGCAATTCAACCTGTCACGTCCTGAAAATGCCATTGTTAGCACTTGCGAAAACGGCGTTGTTATGCAAGGACAATTGCCCTCCAACGTCGATGGCGTCGAAGGAATGCACTATTACGCCAAAGTGATGGGAATCCCTTCTGAAGATTTTACTGAGACGACACTCTTTTTCGCTTCTGCCACAAGCTTTATGTGCGAAGACCCTGAACAATATGTCAACCAAGCCCTCGAAGAAGCTCAAAAATATAGCTATCAAGAGCTGTTTGAACGGCATTTTCAAAGCTATCAGGAACTATATGATCGGGTGGAACTGGATATCAATGGTGCTTTGGCCAATGCCAATAACGAGATGACCTTGAAGGAACATTGGCAGAAGTTTTTGGAGGAAGACGATGCATGGCTTCCGGTTTGTTACTTCCAGTACGGCCGTTACTTGCTCATCAGTTCCACATGTGAAGACCTGTTGCCGCCTAATCTACAAGGCCTTTGGGCCAATACCATTCAAACCCCTTGGAACGGCGATTATCATCTGAATATTAATGTTGAGATGAACCATTGGCCCTGTGAGGTGTGCAACTTATCAGAACTGCATTTGCCGTTGGTTCATTTCACGGAACGTTTGATGGCATCTGGCCAAAAGACAGCTCGTGATTTCTATGGTGCACGGGGCTGGACTGCCCATGTGGTCTGTAATCCCTGGGGATTCACTGTTCCAGGTGAGCACCCTTCGTGGGGCGCTACTAATACGGGTGGGGCTTGGCTGGCATTACATGCTTGGCAGCATTATCAGTTCACTCAGGACACGGCTTTCTTGAAAGAAGTGTATCCTGTGATGAGAGAGGCTGCCTTGTTTTTCCAAGATATTTTGATTGAGGAACCCGAGCATGGTTGGCTGGTCACTGCACCGACCACATCGCCTGAAAATGCCTTTTACGATGACAATGGCAATGCAGTGTCGGTATGCATGGGCAGCACCATGGACGTGCAAATCATTAGTGAACTCTATGATGCCGTTACCGAAGCTTCCAATATTCTATGTGTTGACCAGGCATTTGCCGATTCCCTTCAAATGCTGAAGCGCCGTTTCCCACCCATGCAGATTAGCGAGAGTGGCTATCTGATGGAATGGCTTAAGGATTATCAGGAAGTGGATCCCCACCATCGACATGTGTCACATCTATTCGGACTTTATCCTGGTTTTGTGATCACCAAAAACAAGACTCCAGAGCTGATGGAGGCTTGTCGCGAAACCTTAAAACGCCGTGGTGACGAAGGTACGGGCTGGTCAAGGGCGTGGAAGATATGTTTCTGGGCGCGACTGGGCGATGGCGACCATGCTTATCTGTTGCTGAAAAACCTGCTCCAACCAGCGTCCCCTGATGGTGTGGCAGGCACTTATCCAAATCTCTTTTGCGCCCATCCACCTTTTCAAATTGATGGTAACTTTGGCGGTACGGCAGGTATCGCCGAAATGCTGATCCAAAGTCATGACGGTGAAACGGAACTGCTTCCAGCGCTGCCTTTAGCATGGAAAGATGGCTGTTTCAAAGGCTTGAAGACTAGGGGAGGGAAGACGGTGGATTGCGAGTGGAAAAATGGGAAGGTGATTCGCTATCAGATTCAGTGACAATTCTTATCTTTGCAATGACATTGATCAAAATTAATAATAAATGAAAAAACTAATGATTATCTTAGGACTAGCGGGCGTCTTGGTCGGCTGCGAGCCGAGCCAGCCCGTCGTTGAAGAACCGATCCAGAAAGAAGAATTCAAATTTCTGGTGGATCAGTTCGCCGATTTGCGAATCATGCGTTATCAAATCCCCGACTGGGATCAGTTGTCGCTGAATCAAAAGGCTTACCTCTATTATCTTGGCGAAGCTGCCAAATGTGGACGCGACATTCTCGCCGAACAGAATTTCAAGTACAACCTCTGCGTACGTAAAACCATCGAGGCTGTGTTGAACTCTTATCAGGGCGACCGTGAATGCGCCGATTTCCAGAACTTCACGGTCTATGCCAAACGTGTGTTCTTCAGCAATGGCATCCATCACCATTACGCTGAGGATAAGTTCTTCCCAGAGATCTCAGAAGCCTATTTCGCTGAGTTGGTCAAAGGCAGCGACGCCGCTCTGCTTCCACTTAACGAGGGGGAGACTGTGGACGAATTTATCGCCTTCCTGACACCAGTTATTTTTGACCATAACCTCTATACAATGCGTCGTAGCAGCCAAGAGGACATTATCGCCAACTCTGCGGTCAACTTCTATGAGGGCAACATCACCAAGAAAGAGGTGGAACAGTTCTATAAGAAGATGCAGAAGCCCAATGATCCGACGCCCATTTCCTACGGTCTGAACTCGAAGTTGGTCAAGGATAAAAATGGCATCCATGAAGAAGTTTATAAATCCGACGGTCTCTACGGCGATGCCATCAAAGCCATTGTCGGCTGGCTCGAGAAAGCCAATGAGGTTGCTGAAAACGACCAACAACGTGCCTATACGCAAAAGCTGATCGATTACTACAACACAGGTGACTTGAAGACCTGGGACGAGTACAACATCCTATGGGTGCAGGATTCGGTTTCGTTTATCGACTATGTGAACGGCTTTATCGAGGACTATGCCGACCCGATGGGCATGAAGGCCACGTGGGAATCGAATGTCAACTTCAAGGATATGGAGGCTACCCGCAATTCCAATATCATCAGTGAGAATGCCCAGTGGTTCGAGGATCACTCGCCAGTGGATGCTCGCTTCAAAAAAGAAGCGTGCAAGGGCGTGTCGGCCAAGAGTATTAATGTCACCACTCTGGGTGGCGAGTGCTTCCCTTCACCTCCGATTGGCATCAACCTGCCTAACGCTGATTGGATCCGTAAGGACTATGGCTCCAAGTCGGTGACCATCACCAACCTGATGATTGCTTACGACAAGGCTGCTGAGGAATGTCCCAAAAGTGCTCTGAAGGAGTTTGCTTACTCAGAAGAGGAAGTGGAACTTTGCAAGAAATATGGTTCAGAGACGGATGTCGTCCACACCACCCTGCATGAATGCCTTGGTCATGGCTCTGGCAAACTGTTGCCGACCACTCAGCCTGGTGCTTTGAAAGAGTATAGCTCAACGCTCGAAGAAGCCCGCGCCGACCTGTTTGGCCTGTATTATCTCGCCGATCCGAAGATGGTTGAGCTTGGCGTACTGCCCGATATGGAGGCTTACAAAGCTGAATATTGTGGCTATATCCGCAACGGTATGATGTCGCAGCTGGCCCGTGTGGAACTGGGCAAGGACGTCACCGAGTCGCATATGCAGAACCGTAAGCTCATCTCCGAGTGGTGCTATGAACATGGTAAGGACAAAAACGTCATTGAAAAGAAGGTTGAAAATGGCAAGACCTATTTCGTGATCAACGACTTCGAGGCGCTACGTGGCCTGTTTGGCGAGTTGCTCGCTGAGGTGCAACGCATCAAGAGTGAGGGCGACTATGCTGCTGGCAAAGCCTTGGTGGAGAAGTATGCCGTTAAGGTAGATCCCGAGTTGCATAAGGAAGTCAAAGAGCGTTACAGCGCTCTTGACCTGAAACCTTACGGCGGATTCATCAATCCGGTGATCACTCCTGTTGTGAAAGAGGGTAAGGTGGTGGATTACACCGTCGAGTATCCGGATGATTTCCTAAAGGAGCATCTTGATTTAGGAAAGAATTACAGCTTCCTGAAAGCTACCCATTAATTTTATTTAGAAGCTTCGCGAGATACCCTCCATGGCACTGCATATCTCCTTCGGAGATACGCTAGGTGCCTTGGAGGGTATCTCGTTTCGCTTTATTAAAATCCTACTGTCACTCCGGCCATGAAATTGATTCCGGGCTGTTGCAGATAGGCGCGGCTGTGATAGTAGTAATTCGTAGTGGTGGAACTGTAGTCGTCAACCCAGTCGCCGACCCACGCGTTGAGACGGTACTGGTGATTGGTGAGGTTGTTTACCGCCAGATGAAAGTCAACATGACTACCGTTCTTCATCTGCCAAGTGTAGGACGCCCTCATGTTCAGCAGGAAGTAAGGATCCAGTGCATAAACCTCACGTGAGGTGTTGTCGCAATACTGTTTACCCACGTACTTTCCGATGATTTGCAACTTGGCGCCGTTGAAAGGCTTGAAGGTGGCAATGGCGGCACCTACGACAGAGGGTGAGAACGACAAATCTGTAGTCTTGGTATAGGTGGTCATGATGCTGTCACCGTCGTTGAAGTCGGTGAAAGTATAATCCAAGATTTTGTTCTGGCTCAAGGTAAGGTTACCGTCGAGGCTGAACCAATGAGTGAAGCGGTAGCCTGCCACGAGTTCCAAACCGATACGATATGATTTATCGACATTCTCCATCAGGGCGTAACCCGTTGAACTGAGGTCGCCCGAAGGGGTGAGCTGGTCCTTGTAAAGCATGGCATAGAGGTTACCTTGCAAGGTGAAATCGGCCTTCTGTAAGCCGTAGCCCAATTCGAGGTCGAGCATGGTCTCGGGTTTGACGATCTCGCCATTCTCAATGGCATCCTTGATGTCGGAACGCGTAGGTTCGCGGTTGGTCATGCCAGCTACAAAATATAGACGGTTTTCAGGATTAATCTGGAAGTTGGCGCCGAGTTTCGGATTGATGAAGAGATAATTCTCATGATAGGGGATACTGTCGAAACTGTCGTCCATGCCAGAGAGCGTGTAGTCGATGAAGCGAACTTGCAGGTTGCCATACATGTTGAAACGTTTCGAGAAGTCGTAGTTGAGTTTCAGGAAAGCGGTATTGTCGTGTTTCTGGCCGCGGTTGCGGTACCATTCATAAGGCTGTTCCTCGTTGATTTCAAGAGGGTTCGTGCCATCGAGACTCAATTCGTCTTGCGCCCAGATGAGGTTGCCGAAATGCCATCCGTTATAATACAAATAGGTGTTTCCGAGGGTGGCAGAGAACTTCTCGGTTTGGTAGGCGGCGGAGAGGATGCCGGTGTATCCGTCATTGTCCATCATTTTACGATGGATGAAATCGCTCTTGGAAGTGCCACTTAAGCTGGTGAGACCATAATAGGAGCCTGGCTTCTTGTTGTCCTTGTACTGTTCATAGTAGCCATCGCCGCGAGTGTAGTCGAAGGCGGCATTCAATGTCCAATGGGTGTTGGGGCGGAATGAATAGTATAACTGTAGATGTTCTTGTTGGTAGTTGTCGGTCTCGTTGTCGTAGTAATGCACGTTGCCGAACTCGTCGTAATAGGCACCGACACCGTTGTAGGTCGGGTCAAGGTCGAGGTCTTCGGCGGAGGCGCCGTCCCAAGTGATGCCGGTATGTTGCATTCCCATGATGAACACGGCCTTAAAGAGAGAGCGTTTGCCATACCATCCGCCATTGAGGAATACCGACGTCTGGTTTGACTTTCCATTGCGGATGAATCCATCGCTGTTGAGGCCGTTGATGGCCATGTCAAAGGCGAAGCCACTTGGAGTGATGCCCGTGCCAAAGGTAAGTCCGTATTGGGCAGTGTTAAAGGAACCATAGGACAAGTCGGCTTGGGCATAAGGCTTAGGGGCCACAGCGAACGTCTGGAGGTTCATGGCACCGCCCATGGCAGCAGAGCCACCGTTACTGGCACCCACGCCACGCTGCAACTGGATGTTTTGTGCCATGCCGCCGAGGTTAGGGATGTTGTACCAAAACACCGACTGGCTCTCGGGATCGTTGAGGGTGATGCCGTTGATGTTAACATTAATACGGGTAGCATCAACGCCGCGGATGCGGAATGAGGTGGCACCCACCATGCCGTTCTCGCCGCTGACCACCACCGAGGGTTCCAACTCAAGCTGGTATGGCAATGAAGGCAGCAGCCGGATCTCCTCCAGTTGTTTGCGACTCATCTCCGAAGTGGTGAGTGGGGTCTTGTTGTCGGCATAGGAACTGTTGATGACGACTTCGTTCAAAAGCAAAGTGTCGTTGACAACGCCGTTGACAGCCACATGCTGGGCGTTTGCACTCATGGCCATCAAGCTGGCAAAAGTCAAAAGTAAAACTGTTTTTTTAAACATAACTCATTGATTTAAATTTAATTAATTTATTAAATCAATAGAGGAACGTGTTGAAGAAACTCATTTCCCTGTCTCGGCATTGTCCGTATCAGGTGCAAAGGGTTTGATCTCAGCCTGTCTTTCAATCCTCACGGATAAGGCACCCCTAATTGATGGCGCAAAGATATAAAAAGAAGTTAGAAGACAGAAGAAAGAAGTAAGAATTTTCTTTTATTTATTGAAAGTCAGTAGGGGGATGTGCAGGTCGAAGAAATCATTCTTCGTGACCGTGTCCTTGAAGAAGAGGTGGTAGAGGTGCTTGCGGTGGGGGATGAAGGCGGCGAGACTGATGTTGTTCTCCTCGCAATAGGCTTTCATGGCATCGCGGGGGCTGCTGTTGTAAACGAGTTTGTAGCAAATCTCACCGTTCAAGTTCATATAACTCAAGGTCTCTTCGAGGGCTTTCATCGACTTGGCGGCCTTTGCAGGATCACCGTCGATGACAAAACTCACCACGTGGAGATGCAGGCGATAGGGCTTCAGGATGTCGAAGACCTTGGCGATGGAAGCGGCATCGCCTTTGTCGAAGTTGGTCACATATAGCACCTCGTTATTGGGCTTGTATTGGTATTCTTCGTGGATGGAAAGCAGCGGCACGGGCGACTTGCTCATCAGGCTTTTCGACATGCTGCCTTCCAGAAAACTCTTACGGCCTCGGCCGCGGGTGCCCATCAACACCAAGTCGGGTTGGATCTCGTGGGTGAGGCTAAGCAGCTCGTCCTCGGGATGGCCGTCCATCAGCATGGGGGTGATCTCAATGCCGGTCAGTCCCTGCTTTTCGATCTCACCGTTCAGATACTCCACGCTTTCTTTCATCAACTGCTCTGCATTGACTTTGTCGATGGAGCCTTCGTGATGATCCTTATAGGCATGAAACACGACGATGTTGCCTCCGGTGCTTTTCAAGAGGTCGAGGGCGTAAGGAACCAGCATCTGGTTCTCTTTGCTGAAGTCGGTGGCGAGGATGATTTTCATGAGGCGCTATTCTTTAAAAGGAACTCGATCAAATAACATAGGTATCCGCAGACTGCTGCGATGAGGACGTTGATGGCTTTGGCTTTGATGAAGCCACGCTTGCTCTCAGCCAGCAGTGGGAGAGAAGCGTGCCCATCCTGAGAGATGGAGCTGGCCAGCAATACCGAGAAGGGCGCGGCTCCAGCGGCGAAAAGCGTTACAAAGAGGATGTGCGGCCCTGACTCGGGGATGATGCCTATCAAAACAGCTAATAAAATCATCCACCAGGCGTTCTGGCTTCTCCATGCTTCAAGGTCAATGGAATCGGGGTCGGCGTCGAAACCTAGATAATGCAGTCCAAGTTCGATGACCAGCAAGGCGCCGAAGGTCCACAGGAAAATGCTCAGGAAATGCTTGCGGATGACATGCTCCCAAAGATGTTCTTTGATGATATGCTCGCTGGCCGTGGCGATGAACCATACGACAAACAGGCTGACGACGGCGAAAAACAGGTTCATCCAGTATTCATCAAAGATGTTTACGTGACTTTCCAGGGCGTGGCTTGCAGCCTCAGCGGCTTCATGTTCATGCTCGTGGTCGTGTTCCAACAAACCGAAAGCCAAGGCGATGATGAAGATCACGACACCCAGCAGCAGGGCGATGCGCTCAGCACTGGCGTGTTTCATGTTCTTCAAACTGGGTTTCTCATTGGAGGTGCCATGCCCATGTTCTTCCTGATGGAGCTGGAATCCTTCTTCACAATAAACTTCCTTCGAACCTTTTTTCTTCGACAGCAGGTCTATCAGCCAGCCGGCCAGGATGGCGATGACAAACAATGCCGCACTGAGAAGGAGCAGGTCTTTTAAGGGAATCATGGTCAGCATCACAAAGGCTTCATCGCCCGACGAGGCGATCATCATGGCTACTAAGGCGCCGAAACTCAATAGCTTGTGCGAATACATCGAAACGGTAGCGAAGCCACCCATGCAGCCAGGGATGATGCCCAGTCCCGCACCCAGCACCACTTGTCCGAAACGGTGTTTGCGAAGACGGGTGAACAGGCGACCTTCAGAATGGATGTTGATGTATTCGATCATCAGCATCATGATGATGACCAATCCCGTGATCAGGAAGCTGTTGCGTAATACGTCTATGATGATATGAAAGATTTCGTGCATTGCTTTCAAATTGCCTCGCAAAAATAGAAAAAACTCTTATTTTTGCATTTAAAACCTGATGAAAAAATGACAAAGGAAGATTGTTTTTATTTAGGTCGTGTGGCCAAGACCCACGGCATCAAGGGTGAGATCACCATTAAGCTCGATGTCGACGATCCGTCGGCCTATCACGACATGAAGTATTTCCTGTTGGAAATCAACAAGGTGCTGACACCTTTCTTTGTGGAGAAGATTGTGAGTAGCGGTGACAAGTTTTTTGTGACCATCCAGGATATCAAGACGGTGGAGGCGGCATCGGCGCTCACAGGCAAGGAGGTCTTTTTGCCGTTGGAGATGCTCCCGAAACTCTCAGGCAAGCAGTTTTATTATCACGAAGTGAAAGGCTTTCTGGTTGTCGATGTCGAGAAAGGGGAGTTGGGTCCTATTAATGATGTCATCGAATATCCGACCCAAGCCATAATCCAAGTTTTCAAGGATAAGAAGGAGGTCTTGATCCCCATTCTCGATCAGGTGATCCAAAAGGTCGACCGCAAAGCCAAGAAGCTCTATATCAAAGCGCCAGAAGGATTAATTGATATGTATTTGGGATGAAACGTTTCCATTTCAAGCACTTTAGTCTTTATCACGATCGCTCCACTATGAAGGTTGGGACCGATGCGGTGTTGCTTGGTGCGTGGGTGGCGTTGAAGCCGACGGACTGGGTGCTTGACGTGGGTACCGGTTGTGGTATCTTGCCGTTGATGCTGGCGCAAAGGGGGATCGCCAAGGTTCATGCCGTAGATCTCGACGAAGCGTCGGCAATTGAGGCGTCGGAGAACTTCCAAGCCTCGCAGTGGGATCGACAGTTGTTTGCCTTTCATGCCGATGTCAGGAAGTTCACCATGCAGTGTGCCTATGACCTGATCATCTCCAATCCGCCGTTCTTTGTGAATTCCTTCAAATGCGATGCTGATCGGCGTAACCAGGCACGGCATACGGATTCATCTTTGACGTTTGGCGAGTTGATTGCCGCTGTCAAACGTCTGTTGAAGCCTGATGGACGGTTTGTAGTGGTCTTGCCCCTGAGGGAATCGCAGGAGTTTATTCCTTTGGCGGAGCAGCAAAATCTATTTGTCTACAGTAAAGAAAATATCATTCCGGTTGAGGGTAAAGAACCCAATCGGGTGAATTTGGAGTTTCGTTATGGGAAGCCCGAGACGGTTGCGTCCAGTGAGTTGATCATCCGCCGTGTCGACGGTTCGTTCACCGATGCGTATGATCGGGTTGTGGCGGATTTCTATTTAGGTTAATAGCGATTTCTTTTTTCCTGTTTCTGGACCGCTTTGTTGAGTTTCGTGAGATCCTCGCCGAAGATATACGTCAAACGTAATGAAATCTGGTTGTTGAACTGTCGACGGATGTCGTATTCCAGATAAGGAGTGTATTCTTCGAAGAGACGGATGCGGATTGGTGCCAGCGAATATTGGTAACGCAGCTGGGCGTGGAGCCCTTTCCAGATACGGATGCGGAAGTCGGCACAGATGCTGAAGTCGTTTTTGTTGTAGGTGTTGGAGTTTGCCACCCACAGGGTGGGAGGATTGGTGCTCTCATCATAGAGGCCAGGGATTTCAAGGTCATCGTTGGACATGAATTGTGTCACATCAACGCCTTCCACGCCTGCGAAGCCGTCTCTCCAGCGCAGACGTCCGTCGCCGACGGTGGTGCCCGTTTCAATGTTGTTAATCTTCTCGTTGAGGCCCACCAGTCGCCCATAGGATAGACCGATTCCCACAGTATAGCGGTTTTTGTCGGTAAGATAGAGCATTAGCGGGATTTCCACATAGTTGAGCTTCAGGTTGTAAAGCCCGTAGAACGAGCCGCTGTTGTATTTGAGGGTGTCGCTGCGCAGGGCGCCTTTGGGATTGTAGAGGATCTCGAGCCCGATGTCGAGCCAGTCCTCGTCGATGGGCGACCATAGCACGCCGGCGCCGATCTGGGCATTAATGCGCTCGTAGCCGTAGCACTCGTCACCGTCCACTTGGCTTAAACTGCCTCCGGCGAATACTTCGCCTTTGAACATCTGGGCTTTCAACGGGTTGAAACAGGCGGTCAGCAGCAAGGCCCCGACCAAAAGGAGTTTATTGAGTTTCATAGTCGATCAATCTAGTTTCGCAAAAATACGACAATTTAACGTTGGTCTGTAAAAAATATTGCTAAGGTTGGTTCCAAATCATCCATGAGGCTTCGGCTTGGGCGTGAAGCATGGTAAGGCCATTGACGGTAGTGGCTCCGTGTTTTCGGCCGTGCTGGAGGAAAAGGGTTTCCTCGGGGTTGTAAATTAGGTCGAAAAGCATATGCTGAGGGGTGATGGCCTCGTAAGGAATGTCGGGCGCTTCGTTAGCGTGAGGAGCCATACCTACTGGGGTGGCGTTGACGATGATCAGGTGGGATTGGATGATCTCCGGCGTTAAGTTTTGGTAGGTGAAATCGCTTTTTTTAGGGTCACGGCTTACTAAATGAAAAGGGATGCTCTCGCTCCGAAGTACGTATTGTGCCGCTTTGGAGGCCCCACCAGTGCCGAGGATGAGGGCTTTCTTGCTTTTATCCATGGTGATGGAAGCCTTCATTCCTGTGACATCCGTATTAAAGCCTTTCAATCTTCCGTTGGATAAGACTTTCACGGTGTTTGCCGCGCCGATTTTATTGGCTACGGGATCCAATTCGTCGAGATAGGGAATGATGGCTTCTTTATAGGGGATGGTGACGTTAAACCCTTTTAAATTAGGGTGGTCTGAAACCAACTTTCGAATAGTATTAATTTCTTTAATGTCAAAGTTTTGATATTCGCAATCTAAACCTTTACTTTCAAATTTCTCAGTGAAATAGGCCTTGGAGAACGAATGCCCCAAGGGATGGCCGATGAGTCCGAAAAGTTTCATTATACGACGGGTTCGCCAAACCAGGCGCTAAAACCAAGAAGACACAACACGCCTACGATGATGCTGGCAAGAATGACGCCTCCGAGGATGGCCAGCATGCTTTTCTTGAAGTCCATGTTCAGGAAACTGGCGGCGAGCGTTCCTGTCCAGGCACCTGTTACAGGAAGAGGAATGCCGACAAAAAACATCAATGCGACGTATAGACCATTACTCGATTTGGCCTGTAGTTTCTGGCTGCCTTTTTCTCCTTTTTTCAAGCACCAAGTAAAGAACTTTCCGATGACTTTCTTGTCCTTGCCCCATTCCAGGACGCGGCGTGCAAAAAAGAAGATAAAGGGAACGGGAAGCAAATTGCCAAGGGCGCTCAAGAGGTATCCAAGCAATAGGTTGATTTCTCCGAAGGTCTCGGGGTCGGGATGCGTATAATAATAATAGGCAGTAGGAATGCCGGCGCGCAATTCGAACACGGGAACCATCGATATCAGGAAAACCAATAGGTAAGGGTGCATAGTTCTTTTATTTTATGATTCTATTTATGAGTTCCATCACCTCCACGTCGTTGGTGATCAATTCAGGGTCGTATTCGATGAATTCCTTGTGGTATCCTGGATCGGCGGTCAACGCCTCTTCCAGATAGGTCAGGGCGGGAGTGCGATCGCCGCGTTCCAGATAGAGGTAGGCGAGGAGGTAGCGCAGGGTGGGGTCGTTGTCGGTGCGTTCCAGGCCGAGTTTCAGGTAGCAGATGCCTTCGTCCACGCGGCCCATATCGGCCAGTAGGTCGCCGAGAAAGAAATACAGGTCCGGGTCGTTGGGCTGATGCTGTTCGATCTCCAGCAGGTAGTTAAGGGCCTTCTCGTTTTGGTTGATCTTATGGTATTCGGCGGCCAGGTTGTAGAGGTGGTCGTCGTTGAAGGGTTCCAGGCGGTAGGCCTTGTCGAAGAACCTAATGGCCTTGTTGCTGTCGCCGCTGTCGCTGTACACGTAGCCCAGTCCCGACCAGGCCTCGGTGAGGTATTCGTTGCGTTTCAGGGCTTGGTTGTACTCGTTTTTGGCGTCGATGAACTCGCCTTTGCGGTAGTGGCAGTCGCCCAGGGAGGCGTGGATCATGGAGGTATCCACCCCGTGGTCGATGGCTTCGTGGAGCGAGTCGATGGCCTCTTGGAAGCGGTCGAGGTCGTAGTAGGTGTTGGCGAGGTTCATGTTGGCCCATTGGTGGGTAGGGTCGATGGCCAGCACGTATTCGTACATCTCGATGGCGTCTTCAAGTCGGTCGAGACGGCGGTAGATGTCGCCCAAGGACGACCAGGCCTCGGTGTCGTGGGGGTGTTCGTCGATGTATTGGTTGAAGTAGGCGATGCCTTCTTCGACCTTCCCAGTGCTCAGGTAGCAGCTGGTGAGATCCTCGAAACTCAACGATTTCTTATAGTATTCGATGGCCTTGCTGTAGAGGCTGAGGCTTTGGTATTCGTAGCCGATGGCGTGGTAGATCTCCCCTCGTTCGTCTTCCTCGTAGTAGCGCATGGCCCGGGTGTAGCTGTCGATGGCCTGCTGGTGTTTGCCCAGGGCGGCGTAGCATGAGCCTAAGGTGAGATGGTAGTCCTCTTCGTCGTCGCTCCCGTCGATCTGCGACATCAGCTCTAAGGCTTTCTTGGGGTTGTTTTCCACCAGGAATTGACGGGCGTTTTTGATACGGATGCAGGTGTCCTCGGGGTGTTGCTCCAAGGCAAGGTCCACCGCCTTACGCGAATGCTTGAGGTCGTTTTGGTTGACATAATAGTCGATGATCAGCTCAAACTCCTCCGCATCGAAATACGCGGGACGCTGCTCCTCAAGCATCGTTTCGAACCGCTTCACCGCCTCCGCTGTGAGCTCGTCGTCACTTTCCTCGTCCTCGTTGTCGTTCCATATGTTCTCGTCGTCAATCATTAAATCTCACTCTGTTTTGAATCGAACGTCCTAAAGTGATCTCGTCAACATACTCCAACGTGTCGCCCACGGCGATGCCTTTTGCAATGACTGAGACCTTTCCTTTGAAATCATGTAACTTCTTGTAAATATAGAAGTTAGTTGTGTCGCCTTCAATCGTTGCTGGAAGTGCGAGAATGATCTCTTTGAGGTCTTCGCGATAGGTGCGTTGCACTAGGTCTTCAATTTGAAGGTCGTTGGGACCGATACCTTCGATGGGGCTGATCACGCCGCCTAGCACATGGTAGAGGCCGTTGTAGGCGGCAGTATGTTCGATGGCCAGCACATCCCTCATGTCGGCCACTACGCAGAGCGTGTTTTCGTCGCGACGAGGGTTGCCGCAGATGGCGCACACTTTGGTGTCGGAGATGTTGTGGCAACGCTCGCAGAGCATGATGTTGTGCTTCATCTTCAGCAAGGCGTCGGCAATCTGTTCGGTCTCCAACGCGTCTTCGTTGAGCAGGTGCAAGGCTAATCGTAAAGCCGTCTTCTTGCCGATTCCCGGCAGTTTCGAGAGGGCTTCAACCGCATTTTCCAATAATATGCTGGAGTATTCACTCATTACATGTGCTCGTCATTGCGAGGGAGCAAAAATAAGGATTTTTTTTGATGAGTTTGGCTTAATGATGAAATTTTTTATATTTTTGCCAAAATTTTGAACTTTATGAAAGAAACTAAAATAGCTGTAATTGGCTTGGGCTATGTAGGATTGCCCTTGGCCAGACTATTCTCTACAAAATTTGAAACCGTTGGGTTCGACATGAATCAAGCCCGAGTGGATGCTCTTATGGGCGGCCACGATGCCACTCTCGAAGTGAGCGATGAACTTTTAAAGGATGCCATTGATAATCATGGTTTTAAGTGTACTACTGATCTTGAAGCCATCAGGAATTGCAATTTTTACGTGGTTGCCGTTCCTACGCCTGTCGATGTCAATAACCGCCCTGATCTTACTCCGTTAGTCGGCGCTTCCGAGACGGTGGGCAAGGTGATTTCAAAAGGGGATGTGGTGGTGTATGAGTCTACCGTCTATCCTGGGGTGACCGAGGAGGAATGCCTCCCTGTGGTGGAAAAGGTCTCTGGGCTAAAGTTCAATGTGGACTTTTTCGCCGGCTATAGCCCTGAGCGTATCAATCCAGGCGATAAACTTCATACGGTTGAGAAGATCCGTAAAGTTACTTCAGGTAGCACGACTGAAATTGCTGATTATGTGGATGATGTGTATAATACTGTTTTAATCAATGGTACGCATAAAGCCCCAAGTATAAAGGTGGCCGAAGCCTCCAAGATCATTGAAAACAGCCAGCGTGATGTCAACATCGCTTTCATGAACGAACTGGCCAAGATTTTCAATGCGATGGGGATCGACACCCACGATGTGATTGAGGCAGCCTCATCCAAGTGGAACTTCATCAAGCTGAGCCCTGGCTTGGTGGGAGGTCACTGTATCTCGGTCGATCCGTACTACCTCATCCAAAAGGCTCAGGTTTACGGTGTCTATCCGCGTATCATGATGAATTCCAGACGCTTGAACGATGGCATGGGTGCCTATGTGGCCGATCAGACCGTCAAGTGTATGAATAAGAAGGGGGTACTGGTGAAGGATGCCAACATCCTCATTCTTGGCATCACCTTTAAGGAGAATTGTCCCGACATCCGCAATACCAAGGTTGTCGATATCTACCATGCCCTCGAGGAGTACACCTCGAACATCACCGTCTATGACCCCTGGGCCAATCCCGACAAGGTCAAGAAGGAATATGGCATCACACTCACCTCTAACCTCTTACCTCTAACTTCTTATCTATACGACGCCGTTATTTTGGCTGTCGCCCATGATGAGTTTAAGACCCTTGATGTGGCCAGCCTTGTCCGTCCTGGCGGCGTAATTTACGATGTCAAAGGTGTCTTGTCCAGAGAAATTGTCGATGGTCGACTGTAGCATCCCTTATGGAAATCCTATCCATCGATATTGAATTTGTAATCAGAACGTTTCGTTTCCTAGGTCGATTTGGAGAGTTTCTGACGCGCTATGGCCTTGACATGGTTACCGCGGCCTTGGGATTAGCCTATATTATCCTAGAGTATAAGGGCCGTGTCGCGATGTGGGTGGTAGGTTTCTTCATGCAGTGCCTGGGTATTGTACTGTATTACCAAAAAGGCCTTTACGCCGATTGCGGCATGGAGTTCTATTATCTCGCCATGACGATCTATGGCTTTATTGCATGGTCGCGGCATGTCAGCAAGAAGAAAGACCTTCCTATCCGCCATATGCCGAAGAAAACCGCCATCATCTGGATGGGACTTGCCGCAGTGATCTGGCTTGCTATTTATCTCATTTTGGAGAACTTCACCGACTCGAAAGTCCCTGTTGCTGACGCCTTCACCACTGCCCTGAGCATCGTAGGCATCTGGGCTTTGGCCCGAAAATACCTCGAACAATGGTTTGTTTGGATTGTGGTCGATATCGTTACATGCGCCTTATATTTTTATAAAGATATACCATTTAAAGCAACTTTATACGGTGTTTACGTAATCATTGCTATTTTCGGATACTTCAAATGGAAACAAATGTTAAAAACTGAAATATGAAAAAACTATTCCTACTGTTTGTGGCATATGTAGTGGCCATGTTGGGTTATGCCCAGGATGCGCCCACCGTTGTGGAGGGTGACCTTAACAAAGACGGAATCACGGATCGAATCGTGGCTAATCTAAACCACTCCGGCGAGAATTTCTCTTTTTATTTCGGCAATGCCAAGGGCGACTATACGCTGTTCCGCTCTTATGAATTAGATTTGTTTGGTGACGTGGATATTTCCATCACCGATAAAGGTGTGGCCCGGATTCAAAAGGGCTCCAAAGGCGATTGCGACGTGTTCCTGTTCCGTTATCAGGATGGCGATTTCCGTTGCATCGGAGGAAAGGAAGACCGTCATAATACCTGGCATTACGATGTCTCCTATAATTACCTTACCGGTAAAATGATCCGTACTGACGGCGAAGGCAAGGAAAAGAAAAGCGTGACCAGCGTGATGCCCCCCATGCCCGTGCTGCGATTTGGGTGGTTCCCGCTTGATTACAATGCGCTCGGTTATTTGTTCGGAGAGGATGATTCAGAAGAAGGCGTGGCGTTCAAAACGACGATGGGGATTTTCCGGATGATGCAGGACCAGCAACTGCTGTTTTACTCTTTTTGCGAATACGGGTATCCTTATTATCCACCAGATTACTCGGATGACGGAAGCGCCTCTTTCTATCTTGAGGTGATGAGTTATGGACGGTATAACTGTTGGTCAAATATTTTAATTTCAAAACAAGATGACGGTTCTTATCTTATTGAGATGAGTGAGGAGTTTGAAGACAGGTCTTACGAACTTTACCTCAATGAAGATATGGATAATCTCGATGAGGCGATGGAAAGAGCTGAAGCAGAAAGGGGAGGAGAGTCGTCGTATTCGACGACTAAAACAGAATGGCTTTTCAAAGATGGCACTTTTATCTTGTTGGACGAAATAATCTCTAATGAATGATCGTTTCGTTTTTATCAAATAGGTTTTGATCTATGAAAAGAACTATTATCATCACCGGCGGAGCCGGATTCATCGGAAGCCATGTCGTTCGCCTTTTCGTGAACAAATACCCTGAATACAGAATCATCAACCTCGATAAGTTGACTTACGCTGGCAATCTGGCAAATCTCAAAGACATTGAGGACAAGCCAAACTACCGCTTTGTGAAGATGGATATCTGCGACTTCGAAGGAGTTTATAAACTCATGCAGGAAGAGCATGTCGACGGCATCATCCATCTCGCGGCCGAGAGCCACGTGGACCGTTCCATCAAAGACCCATTTACCTTCGCCCAAACCAACGTGATGGGAACGCTTAGTATGCTCCAGGCTGCCAAAGCCTATTGGGAAAGCCTGCCTGAGAAGTGGGAAGGTAAACGCTTTTATCACATCTCCACCGACGAGGTGTATGGCGCTTTGGAAATGACTCATCCTGAAGGTATCGAGCCTCCGTTCACCACCAAGGCTTCTAGTGGCAAGCATCATCTGGCTTATGGCGAGAAGTTCTTCACCGAGGATCTGAAATACCAGCCACACTCGCCCTATAGCGCAGCCAAAGCCAGTTCCGACCATTTTGTGCGCGCCTTCCACGATACCTACGGCATGCCGACCGTCGTCACCAACTGTTCTAACAACTACGGCCCTTACCAGTTCCCCGAGAAGTTGATTCCATTGTTCATCAACAACATCCGTCACCGCAAGCCGCTACCGGTGTATGGCAAAGGTGAGAACGTTCGCGACTGGTTGTATGTGGTGGATCATGCTCGTGCCATCGACATGATTTTCCACGAGGGAAAAGTGGGGGAGACCTACAATATCGGCGGCTTCAACGAGTGGAAGAACATCGATATCATCAAGGTTTTGATTAACACGGTCGACCGTCTGCTAGGCCGTCCCGAGGGCGCTGACATGGACTTGATCACTTATGTCACCGACCGCGCCGGACATGACCTCCGTTATGCCATCGACAGCAGCAAACTCCAGAAAGAATTGGGATGGGAGCCTTCGCTCCAGTTTGAGGAAGGCATCGAAGAGACTGTGCGTTGGTATCTTGACAATCAGGAGTGGATGGATAACGTCACTTCAGGCGATTATCAGAGATACTACGACGACATGTACTCCCATAGGTAGAATCACCGTTCACCTCTCCATTGGTACGCGCCCAAGTCGGGTGTGTTCCTGCGATCATGACCTTCGATGTCATAGGGGATCTCTATGGCGATCACTGGGCTTCCGGCGCCGACGGCGGGCGAGAGCACGTCGCTCAAGTGGTAGTCGAAAGTGCGGTAATTCGTAAACATCGGGTCTTGGTTGAAGATACAACTGCTGAATCCAGGGTTGTCATTGCTGAATTTGCTAGTCTTCATCAGGCAGTGGTCGAATAGATAGGTGGTGTCGACCTCCGTTTCGCTGCTCAGCTTGGTGCCCAGTTCTTCTTCTTGCAGACCGTAGACGATGCTGTTATACATCTCCCAGTGGAACGGGAACTCGTAACGCTCGCCGTCCTGATCCTCGTAGTTGGAAAGGAACACCGACGAGGTGGTGCGTGGCGAGGCCCACCAGTAATTGCCGATGGTGCAATGCCGCAGGAGGTAGTCGCCGCCATCGACGATAGCAAAGGCATATTGGGCACAGTTGTCGATCACCGTGTTTTTCGCCTCGATGGCGTATAACGCCGCGTAAATTCCCATGCCTGTGTTATTCTCGATGATGGTGTTGCTGACGCGAAGGGCAGCTTCTGTAACGTGCGACCCTTGGAAGCCATAGAGGATGGTCGACTCCGCTTGAATGCCGATGAAGGCGTTGCGGATGATGGCGTGATCAATCATATGGTCGGCTCCCTGACGAGCTTCCATGAGCCAGATGCGGTCCCATTGTCCGGGCTGGTCCTTGAAGAACGGCTCCATGCGGTCGCCCTGAATCGTTACAGGATTCTCGGTGGTGCCTTCGATAATGAGTTGGCCGTCGATCCACGACCAGATGCCGCCTCCGCCATGTACGTAGATGTGGGTGCCTTCGTGGATGTGCAAGGTGCCGTATGAGTTGATCAAGGCGTAGCCGTAGATCACATAGGGCAGGTCGTTGTACCAATGGGTGGTCTCAAGGCTGTCGGCCACGATCTTGAACTTCGGAAAACCGGAGATATAGCGGTCGGCCACGATATAATGCGCATTCTGCCCCCATGCCACCAACTTGATCATCTGGGTGTTGCCGTTGGTGACGAACATCAGGCTGTCTTCCACCACGAAAGGCAAGGCTCCGTCGGTGGGGTCGATGGTGACGTTCATGAAGGTGAAGAGGCTGTCGTTGGCGGGGATGATCTTGTCGTGGAACTCGGTGCCCGACTCTCCGTCGAAGTTCAGCTTGAACCTCGACTGCTCGCCGCCCATCAGGCGCACCTCGCTGATGTTCAGGTCCTCATTGTAGTTGTTATAGATCTTGAGTTGATGGGTGGAGGATCCTATACTGGTGAACACCGTGTCGAAGATGACGGTGTCGGCCGAGAACACGAGTTTATGGCTGGGGTCGGTGCTGATGACGTTCTCCTTCCGGCAAGCCGAAAACACCAACAATGCAGCGATAATCAACAAGAAAAACCTTTTCATCCGATGAAATTTGGTACAAAAATAGCTATTTATTCTTTAGTTGGCTCAATATTAACTATCTTTGCAGCAAAATCGTATGATCATGAAGAGAAAACTTTGCATATTGTTCGCCTTGATGATGGCTGTGATGCTGTCGTCGCGGCTTGAAGCCCAGACCTTTGGCGCTCCCGAGATCATGAAAGGCAAGCTCGTGGTAGGCGGCAACGCCGACTTGGGACTCGCCGGGCATTGTTTTTATGTCGGTGTCGCCCCTCAGGCGGGTTACAGGCTGACTCGTAACTTGGAGATCGGCGCCCGGGTGGGGTATGACCTGCAGTATTTCTGGGATATTTACGGAAACTACTACTATCACTACTTCGCCGGTTCGCTGTATGCCAACTATGAGATTTTTAGTGGTATCTACCTTCAGGTAGAAGATGAAGAGATGTGTTGCTTGATCAGTGGAACTGACGTGGATGGGGTCATGCCCAACTGGTGCAATAGCATCTTCGTGGGTGGTGGCTACCGTCAGTATTACAGTGAGACGAGCTTTTTCTATTATAGCGTGATGTATAACCTGTCGTGGGATTATACCTATAGCAGCTTTACGCCATATGCCAATCCCTTCGTTGTCAGAGTGGGTTTTTGCAAAGGTTTATAATGTAACATGGAGAAGAAGAACAACAATAATATCAGCATTAAGAACAAACGCGCCGAGCATGAGTATTTCCTGATGGAACGGCTTATGGCTGGTATCGTCTTGACCGGCACTGAGATCAAGTCGATTCGCAACGGCAAGGCCAGTCTGGCCGATTCGTACTGCACGTTCAAGGAGCAGGAACTCTTTGTGGTAGGGATGCATATCGCCGAATACGACAAAGGCACCTACAACAACCATGATCCCAAGCGTGACCGTAAACTGCTGCTTACCGCGCGTGAGTTGCGCAAACTCAAGACCAAGGTGCAGGAGAAAGGCCTCACCATCATCCCGGTGGTGCTTTATATTAATGAAAAAGGTCTGGCCAAACTCGACATTGCCTTGGCCCGAGGAAAACACTATTACGACAAGCGTGAGTCGCTCAAGACCAAGGACTCGAAACGCGACATCGAAAAACAATTGAAAGGTTTTTGAAAATCGTAAATATTAATTTTGTATTTTTGCGGCATATGAAAAAGAAATTCTTTATCATCGCATTCGCACTCATGACCTTGACCTTCGCATCGTGCCAGAAAGTCAAGTACTGCCAGTGTTTTGCCTATGTCGACAACGAGGATGTCCAGCTGGGTGATGACTATTATATGTTGGAACACGGCACCTGTAACGACAAGGCCAAGGAAATTGTGGGTTGGGGTCAGGTGACCTGCAAAGAGGTCAACCTGGATGAGAACGAAGGGAACTGGTTCGAACAACTAATCAACAAAATAACAGGTCACAACGGTCAAAATTGACCTACTCAATAACTGAGAGGACGGCTAAACAAGCTTAGCCGTCCTCCTTGTTTTTTTATGAAACAACGTTTGGCATACATACTGAAGCTTCTGCTTGGCCTCGTGTTCATCGTGTCGGCCATCCTGAAAATCGTCGACATGGACCGATTCGAGATCTATGTCTACAGCTACCATTTCTTCAGCCTCAACTTCTCGTTTTTGGTGGCTCGTGCCGTCATCATTTTGGAACTGGTGCTGGGCGTCGGCTTGTTTCTCAACTGCTTCCACAAGCTGATGTGGTGGGGGAGCGTGCTGATGCTGCTGGGGTATACTGGCCTGCTGGTCTATGCCCTGATCTTGGGCCGTACCGACAATTGCCACTGCTTCGGCGACTACCTTCAGTTCAACCCCTGGCAGTCCATCATCAAAAACGTCGTGCTGCTGGTTTTGTTCGCACTGATTTACCGTTTGCGCCCCCGAAGGTTCAAGTTCGATGTGCTTTCGTTGCTTGGGACAACGGTCAACGTGACGATCATGACGATCGTGTTGATTGCCTCATGCATTACCGTGTTCGCCGTCTCGCCGCCTGACAACTGGACTTCTTCGTACAAGCCGACCCATGACTTGAATCATGAACTTTTTGAGGAAGCCATACAACAACAACCCTTCGACACGATCGACCTGATGGAAGGCAAAAGGGTGGTGGGCATCTTCTCTTCAGGATGTGAATACTGCAAGATGACTGCGCAGAAACTCAGTCTGATGCAACAGTTCTACCACTTCCCCGAAGAGCGTGTTTTCTATGTCTTTATGGGCTCGGAAGAAGGGGTGGAGCGTTTTTATCAAGATTCTGAATCAACACAATATCCCTATTTAATTTACGAAGATGTCGTCAACCTTCTGAAGATCAACAACGGCATTTTCCCCATCGTGGTCTTGTTGGACAACGGAACCATCGTCGGGGAATACGGCTTTCGCAACATGAAGGAGAAGGAGATGAAGGCATTTCTTGAAAATACAAATGAACCAAAATGAAAATCGGTTTTGATAACGAGAAGTATTTGAAGATACAGAGTGAACATATCCGTGAGCGGATCAGTCACTTTGGCAATAAACTATACCTTGAGCTAGGCGGCAAGCTTTTCGACGACCATCATGCCAGCCGTGTGTTGCCAGGCTTCAAGCCCGACAGCAAGCTGCAGATGCTACAGAACCTCAGCGACAGTGCCGAGATCGTCATCGTGATCAGTGCCACTGACATCGAGAAGAACAAGATCCGCAGCGACCTGGGCATCACTTATGACGTCGACGTACTGCGCCTCCGCAACGAGTTCCAGAAGCGGGGCTTCCTGGTGAGTGGCGTGGTCATCACCCACTACAACGGTCAGAGCAGTGCCGTCGCCTTCCGCAAACGGTTGGAGCGTCTGGGTATCAAGGCCTATTACCATTACCTTATTGATGGCTATCCGCACAATGTTGCCTTGATTGATTCCGATGAGGGTTTCGGTAGAAACGATTATGTGGAGACCTCCCGTCCGCTGGTCATCGTCACAGCACCAGGGCCCGGTAGCGGCAAGATGGCGGTCTGCCTCAGCCAGCTTTACAACGAGCAAAAACGTGGCATCAACGCTGGATATGCCAAGTTCGAGACCTTCCCCGTGTGGAGCCTGCCGCTGAAGCACCCCGTCAACATGGCCTATGAGGCTGCCACTGCCGACCTCGCCGACGTGAACATGATCGACCCGTTCCATCTCGATGCCTATGGCGAAATTGCCATCAACTACAACCGCGACATTGAGATATTTCCCGTGCTGAACGCTCTGTTCGAAGGTATCTACGGGAAATGTCCCTACAAGTCGCCTACCGACATGGGCGTGAATATGGTGGGCTTCTGCATCAGTGACGACGAGGTGTGTTGTCGTGCTGCCAAGGACGAGATCATCCGCCGTTACTTCACCGCGCTGAACAACATGGCCGAAGGTGGAGGCAACGAGAGCGAAGTGACCAAGATTCAGGTTCTTCTGAATCAAGCTAAGATCACTGTGGAAGACCGCAGGTGCGTGGTGGCTGCCAGAGAACGCAAGGAACGCAGTGGGGTGGACTGCACCGCCATTGAATTGGCCGACGGCACCCTTATCACGGCCGAGACCAGCACCCTGTTGGGTCCCAGCGCAGCCCTGATCCTCAACGCCACCAAACACCTCGCTGGCATCGACCATGACCTCAAGCTCATCCCGCAGTACATGATCGAGCCCATCCAGAAGACCAAGGTGGACTACCTCCGTGGCAACAACCCTCGACTGCATACCGACGAGGTGCTGATCGCCCTTTCGGTGCTCAGCCCCGAGAATGAGAACTGCCGTAAAGCCCTTGAGGTACTTCCGCAGTTCGAAGGCTGTCAGGTGCATTCCACCGTGATGCTCAGCGAAGTCGACCGCAAAATCTTCAATAAACTAGGTGTTGGCTTGACTTGCGACCCGGTCAGAAAAAAGTAAAACCATGAAAAGACACTCGCTTCTCCTTTTGCTCCCTTTGATGGTGTTTGCATGTACTCAGCAACAGACACAACCCGTTGAAGTAGTGGAGCCTGAGCAGGAGGTGATCGTCGACACGGTCCCCGAAGCGCCTGTCGTTGTGGCTTTCCCCGACACCATGTACGCCTCAGCAGAGAAGCTCATGATTGTGGTCGACACCATCGACCCGTCGCTACCGTCAGTCCTTTCAAGCCTGGAGGATGCCTATGCCGACAAGCCGGGCATCTATACCTTCAGAGGTTCTTCATCGAGAATCCCGAATTTTCATGGCCATCTCACCGACGATTCCATTCAAATCAAAGTCGACTGGGATTTCACGACGAGGATTGACAACACCAACACCTGCCTCGGAGTATGGGGCGGCGGAGTGGGGTGGACTGGCCAACCGCTGTATGTGCAGTGGCCTCAGGACAGCCTGCAACGTCAGGAGATCATTGCCGTGTCGCTCTGCGGAGATGTGTATTTCATCGATTTTCAAACAGGTGAGGCCACCAGAGAACCTTTTGATGTTCTTAATGTACTGAAGGGCACTCCGGCGTTGAACACATCGTTGAATGGGCATCTCTATATTGGTCACGCTGTGCCGAAGGGCGCTCCGTTTGGCACTCAGGTCATCGATGTGCTCTCGCATCAAACGGTTAACATCTCGGGTCGCGACAGCAAAGCGTGGCGTTCGTGGGGTGGAAACGACTCCTCGCCGGTTGAGGCAGGGGGCTTCCTGTTCCGTCCTGCCGAGAACGGAGGCATCTATAAGTATTACATCGGCGATGGTGGCTATGCCTTGCAGTCGGTGCTGCGCTATTCGACAACCCAGGCGAAGGCCTCGCCAGGCATGGAGTCGTCGATGGCCATCTGCCGCAACTATGGTTACATCGGCGATAACGCAGGCAATATCCTGTGCATCAACTTGAACACGATGAAGCCTGTGTGGCATTACTGGAACCATGATGACACCGACGCTTCGGCTGTGGTGGAGCTGGAAGATGGCATTCCTTATGTATACACGGGCTGTGAAGTCGACCGACAGGGTGGCAATGGGTGCAGCTATTTCGTGAAGCTGAACGGCTTGACAGGTGAGCTGATATGGGAGGACACCATCCGCTGCCATAAGCTGCAATACGGTAACGGCAAGAGCAGCGACGGCGGTATGTATGTCACGCCTTTACTGGGTGAAGGCGACTGCGAAGGCATGATATTCAGCTCGTTCTGCGTGCAGACCAGCAAGACCTATAGCGAGTTCATCGCTTTCGACAAACACGATGGAAGCGTGCTTTATCGTACAAAAATGAAACATGAGTGTTGGTCGTCGCCGGTGGCGTTCTATAACGACCAAGGCGAGATGTTCATCTTCATTGGCGACAGGATCGGCACCGCTTTCCTCATCAAAGGAAAGACAGGAGAAATCATCGCCTCGGAGAAGATCGCCTACAACTTTGAATCGTCACCCATCGTTGTCGATGACAAAATTGTTGTCGGCTCAAGGGGTAATAAAATCATTAAAATCTCGTTACAATAGCATTATGAAGAAAATACTGATATTCTGTCTATGTCTTTTCCCGATGATCGCCTCGGCGCAGTTGTACGCCTGTCGCGACTCCATCAAGGATGGATATGACTTTTGGCTGTATGTGCCTTCGGATTACAACGATACAGTGGCGGATAAGCCATTGGTGATGTTCCTTCATGGCAAGAGCCTCAGTGGTAATAAATTGGCAAGAGTGCTGCGTTACGGAAGTATCGATGCCTTGAAACGAGGTCGTAAGATCGATGCCTTTGTTGTCGCTCCTCAAACACAGGATACTTGGAAACCCGAGAAGGTACACGAGGTGTATGAATGGGTGAAGGACAGATATAAAGTCGATACCTGCCGTATGTATGTGTTGGGTATGAGCCTCGGGGGATACGGAACCATCAATTACACGGCAACCTATCCCCATGAAGTAGCGGCAGCCATGGCCTTATGTGGTGGGTCTACTGTCAAATCGCTCTGCGGCTTGAACGAGGTGCCGCTATGGATCATTCATGGTACGGCTGACAAGGATGTACCGATCTTTTACTCGCAGAGGGTGGTCGATGCGATGATCCAGTGTGGCGATACCAGCAGGTTGATCTTCACCAAGTTGCCTAGGGAAGGGCACTCGCATCTGGCCCGAGCCTTTTACATGCAAAGCACCTACGACTGGCTCTTCAAGCATAACCTGAACGACTCGTTGCGTCCGGTCAACAGGGATTACACCATCTCGTCGGAGCTCATGAGCAAGGCCTACAACGATTTTGACAAGTCGTTCACGGTCAAAGTCGTCGACTCGCTTTCGCACGAGAAACCCGATGTGCCGAAAAAGCAGTATTACACTATCAAGAAAGGCGACACGTTGAGCAAGATTGCAGTAGAGCATGGAACCACGGTGTCCATCCTCTGCAAGCTCAACAATATGAAAAAGACCGATATCCTGAGAATCGGAAGGAAAATCCGAGTGAAGTAACAGTGTTACTCCACAGGGATATCCTTATTCACATTCTTCGAACCCACGAGGGCGTAGAAGAGGATGTAGGCGGCGCAGAACAATACAACCACATAGCTGGTCATATAGTTGCCAGTCCAGTCGGCCACGAGACCTTGCAGACCCACCATGATGGCAAAGCCGAAGACCATGGTCATGAAGGCACCTGAGGCGATGGCAGTGTACTTGCCCAGGCCTTCAGTGGCGAGGTTGAAGATGGCACCCCACATTACGGAAGTGCAGAGTCCTACAAGGATGAAGGCAAAGATGCCTACTGGCACTTTAGCCCAAATCACATCCAGATTAGCCCAGTCGATACCTGGGACGCTGACTTGCCAGGTCTGGGGAGCAAACATACCGAAGAGCACCAGCGCGATAGCCGCGACGGAGACAGTGGTCACCATGGCTTTTGACGACACCTTGCCGCCGATAGCACCGCCGATGAAACGACCAATGAGCATCATCAGCCAGTAAACAGCCACAATCAGACCAGCGATCGTACCACTCATGAAGATACCGGGAGTGGCTTTCTTGACTTTGTCAACCGTTATCTTTCCAGTATTGATCTTCTCGATGGTTTCATTGATGTCTTTTTCTTCATAGACGAAATCGGCGTCTTTTGACGGATTCAAGATGGTCTTTGCGGCTGCCGTGAGGTCAATCTCTTTATTGTTGTAAGCTTCCAATGCCTCGACTTTTACGGCTTTGATCTCTTCGCTGTCGGCAGTCAGATATTGCATGATGTAAGTAGGAGTACCCACTTCGATGCCACCGTAGAGGAAGATGGCAAGGATGCCGAGTTTGAAATGACGGAAAGAGAAGGCACTATATTTGTCTTTGACTTCCGATTTCACTTCCACAGGCTGTTGCGGTTCTTCGATCTTGGTGAAAAGGATGACGATGAAGCCGATGACGAAAATGGAGAGTGCGATCAGCAGGGCAGGAGTGGCATCGGAAATCTTGGCCTTGGTAGCTTCGCCGATGAGGGCACCCATGATGATGTAGACTGCCACGGCGGCTGCTGAGTTGAACACGCCACCGATCTGAATCAGCTGGTTGCCTTTGTTGCCACCGCCACCCAGCAGGTTAAGCATCGGGTTGACTACGGTGTTCAGCATGCACATGCAGAAGCCGCAGATGAAGGCACCGATGAGATAAACACCAAAACCTAATCTTCCGCTAGCCCATTGTACGAGGATGCCGATGATGCCCACGGCAAGGGCGATCAACGAGGTCTTCTTGTATCCGAATCTCTTGATGAGCATGCCTGAAGGGATACCCATGACCAGATAGGCGATGAAGTTGCCGTAGTTGCCGATTTGCGCCAGGAAGTTACTGGCACCGAACTGGTTTTTCACGATGACCGCCATCGGTGAGCATAGGTTGGTCACAAAGGCAATCATGGCGAACAGGGCAATCATCACGATGATGGCGCCCCATTGTTTCGTTTTTGTACTCATATCGTTAAGAACTTAAATATTATGATCTCTTTATATTCGTCTCCTGGACGGAGGAAGGTGTTCGGAAAGTTGGGCTTGTTGGGTGAGTCGGGGAGGGCTTGGCATTCGAGCGCCACGCCTTCGTAGTCGTGATAGACATGCCCATTCTTGCCTTGTGGGCAGCCACTCAGCCAGTTGCCGGTATAGACCTGGATGCCAGGCTGGGTGGTGTAAAGCTGCACCTTGCGTCCACTGCCTTCGTGCCATAGTTCGGCGGCTAGGTTGAGTTTGTCTTTCCCCAGATCGTCGAGAACCCAGCAGCTGTCGTATCCCTTGCCATTGACCAAGGCGTCGAAAGGCTCGCGGATGTCGCGTCCGATGAGCTTGCCTTGGGTGAAGTCCATGGGTGTGTCCTCCACGGGAGCGATCTCGCCCGTGGTGATCAGCTCGTCGGTAGCCGGGAGCCAGCGCGAGGCGTTCAGCTTCAGTATATGGTCGAGGATGTCGCCATGACCTTCACCTTTTAAATTAAAATAGGTGTGGTTGGTCATGTTGACCACGGTAGTGGCGGTGGTCCAGGCGCCGAGACGGATGTTGAGCTCGTCTTCGTCGTTGAGCGTATAACGCACCTTGGCCACCATCTCGCCGGGATAGCCTGCCTCGCCGTCGGCGCTGAGGTAGGTGAACACCACGCTCTCACCTTCGATGCGGCTGGCCCACTTCTGGTTGGCAAATCCGATGGGTCCGCCATGCAGATGATGCTTGCCGTCGCTGGTGTTCAGGTCGAGCTGGTATTCCACATCGTCGATCTTAAACTTGCCGTTGGCGATGCGGTTGGCGAAACGTCCCGGGACCTTTCCGGCACAGGGTCCATCGCCATAGTATGACAACGGGTCGGGATAGCCCAGCACAATGTCATCCATATGGCCGTCGCGGTCGGGTGTCATGATGCTCACGATGCCTGCCCCGATGTCGCACAACTGCACGCTGATGCCGTTCCCGTTGGTCATCGTATACAGCTTGATGTCCTTGCCATCAGGCGTCTTGCCCCATGTCTTTGTCTTTATTTCCATAGGTCTTTGGGATAAATGCCTTTTTCAATCAGTTCGCGGATCTTACGCATCACCTCGGGCTTGTCCTCTTTATAGGTCACACCGAACCAAGAGGCATTGCTCGACAGCACTTTCAGTTTGGCTGATCCGTCGTTGATGCTTTGGTTGACCATCAGCGGGATGAAGAACTCGGCCTTGATGTTGGTCGTGGCGGGGCCTTTCAGGAACTCCACGAAGCCCTTCTCGGAATAGGCGAAGAAATCGGGGGTGAAGCCGAAGAAGTTCATCGAGACCAAGGAGTCCATATCCAGCGGATGGCTGCCTGTCTCGTCGGTGTAGGCGGCACCGCCGTCATCGGTATGACCGATGGCGGTACGCTCGACGATGGTCTGCAAGTGACCATCGGCGTCGGCGGTGCAGATGCCACGGCTCACCGTGCCGAAGTCCGACATGGTGTTGCGCAGCTTGTAGGCCACCATGCTGTAAGCACCTGTCTTGCCAGCGCATTCCGTGAGATACTTGGCCAGCACCTCGTAGGCTTCCTTGCCATAGAAGTCATCGGCGTTGATGGCGGCAAAGGGCTCGTGGATCACGTCCTTGGCCATCAGCACGGCATGGCAGGTACCCCAGGGCTTCACACGGCCTTCCGGCACAGTAAAGCCTTCCGGCAGCTTGTCGAGCGACTGATACACGTATTCTACGGGAATACCGAACTTCTCGGCGTTGTTGACCTTTTTGAAGGCCTCGGCGAAGTCCTCGCGGATGACGAAGACCACCTTGCCGAAACCGGCGCGTTTGGCGTCATAAATGGAATAATCGAGGATGGCTTCGTTGTTGGGACCGACACCGTCCATCTGCTTCAGGGCACCATATCTGGAACCCATTCCAGCGGCTAAAACTAAAAGAGTAGGTTTCATATGAGTTAAGAATTATTAATTTAAAATTTAGAATTTAGAGTTTGCGGGCGCCATCGCTGATGACTACGTCATAAACCTTCGGTTCATGGCCGAAACGTTCGTTGAATTTTTCTTTTGCGGTTTTTATGAAACTATCGTAAAGTTCTTCTTTAACAAGGTTGATGGTGCATCCACCGAAACCTCCGCCCATAACGCGGGAGCCGGTGACGCCGCACTGTTTGGCGATGTCGTTGAGGAAGTCTAGCTCCTCGCAGCTGACCTCATAGAGCTTGCTCATGCCATAGTGGGTACCGTACATGCGGTCGCCGACGGTCTCGTAATCGCCTCTTTCCAAGGCCTCGCATACATCGAGGACACGCTGTTTCTCGCCAATCACATATTCGGCACGCATGTAGTCCTCGGCGGGAATCTCCACGTCAACCTCGTTGAGCATGGCCATGGTGGCATCACTGAGATACTTTACCTCGGGATGCTTGGCGGCGATGTGGGCACAGGCATTCTCGCACGACTCACGGCGACGATTGTAGGCTGACGAGGCTAGCTCGTGTTTCACCACGGTATCCAAAAGCACTACCTTGTAGCCTTGTGGGTTGAAGGGGAAGTACTCGAACTCCATGGTGGCGCAGTTGAGGCGCATCAGGTGGCCTTTCTTGCCGAAAAGGGAGGCGAACTGGTCCATGATGCCGCACTTCACGCCGCAGTAGTTGTGCTCGGTCGACTGGCCGATGCGGGCTAATTCGAATTTGTCGATCTTCAGTCCCAGCAGGTCGTTGAGGGCAAAAGCGAAAGTGCTCTCCAAGGCGGCCGATGACGACATTCCTGCACCCAACGGCACATTGCCGAAGAACACGGTGTCGAAGCCTTTCACCTGATAGCCCCGTTTCTGAATCTCACGGCAAACGCCGAAGATATAGCGGGCCCAAGCCTCGTTGGGTTTGTCCTCTTCGTTCAGACCGAATTCGCAATAGCCATCATAATCGATAGAATGAGCGCGAACCTTATTCAAATCATTAATCTTGATGGCAGCGTAGATGCCTTTGTCGATGGCACCTGGGAACACGAAGCCACCGTTATAATCGGTGTGTTCGCCAATGAGGTTGATGCGGCCGGGAGAGGTGTATACCGAATATCCCTGACCGAACTTGGCGGTGAACTTATCTTTAAGCGTTTGTAAATCCATATTATTTCTTATTAAAGGTTTTGATAATTTTTTGTTGATTGTTGCTCAGTATTTCAATCATATACACTCCAGGAGTGAGTCCTGAAAGGTCTATGACCGCTTTCTTGTCATTGATGGCAATCTCCTTTACCTTGACGCCAAGGATATTGTAGATGCAGATATGCTTTATCTCGTTGGTGGATTGGAGGGTCATTATCTGATCCACTGGATTCGGGTAGATGCTGGCTTGAAACGCTGTTTCATTGACCGAATCGGGGATGGTGTCGGTGGCCAGGACTTTCACATCGTCGACGAACCAAGAATAGGTCAACACCTCTCCAGCTTCGTTATACCCACGGAATCTCAACTTGATGTCTTGTCCTTGGTAGGATGACAAATCGATACTAACGGGCTCTTCAAATTGATTGAGCCAAGCGTTTGGCTGCTCTACGGCATCCCAGAGCGTGGTCCACGAGCCCGTGGCATCAAACACATCGACTTGATAATGATCCCGATATTGGGGAAGACCATATTGGCAGAAAGTCTCAAAAGTCAGCACAGAGGGCCGTTCCAACGTAATCATCGGGGTGATCAAGCATTCGTCCTGCGGGCCCCATTCCTCGTTAATGTCGCTTTCAAGCGCAGCCATCCTCACGCCTTGGGGAGGCACCACGTGATAATGGTTGCCCCACCAATCGGTGGTGTATAGCGCAGCACCTCTGAACCAGGTGTACATGCTCAAGTTGATGGACTCTCTCGACCAGCCCGCAGGCGGAAACTGCGAGCCTTCAAAGCCCTCAGACAGGATGGGTACCTGGGCGAATGCCGTGGTGCAAACAAAAAGGACCAACAGGGTAAAGTAGAACTTTTTCATCCGATGCGATTTTAGTCCAAATTAAAATAACCTACAAAGATAGTATTTTTTATATATTTGTCAAATCAAAAAATAATACATGATGTTGAAAAAAAGTTTCATCTTATTCATAGCTCTTTTGTTTGTGGCATCGTGCACACAACAACCGTCTTCATCTGGCCCCGTACCGACAGCCCAACAGCTGGAATGGCAGCAGATGGAGACCTATGCCTTCATCCATTTTGGGCTGAATACCTTTAATGATATGGAATGGGGCTATGGCGATACGCCTGCTGAGACCTTTAACCCCACTGACTTGAATTGCGAACAATGGGTGTTGACTTTGAAAGCCTGCGGCATGAAAGGGGTTATCCTTACTGCCAAACACCATGATGGATTTTGTCTGTGGCCTACAGAAACTACGGATTACTCCATCAAGAATTCGCCTTATAAAAACGGTCAAGGCGATGTGGTAGGGGAACTCTGTGAAGCCTGCCGCAAACATGGATTGAAATTCGGTGTGTATCTCTCGCCATGGGATCGGCATCAAGCCTCATACGGTAGCGACGACTATGTAAAACTGTATCACCAGCAGATACAGGAGTTGGTAGATCACTACGGCCCTTTCTTTGAGTTTTGGTTCGATGGTGCCAACGGAGGCGACGGATGGTATGGCGGCGCCAAGGAAACACGTTCCATTAAGGCTGAGGAATATTATCAATATGATAAAGCCCGTGATATCATTTGGTCAAAATATCCAAATACCATGATCTTCGGTGGAACGGTGCCTACCTTGCGTTGGATCGGTAACGAAGAAGGCATCGCCAAGGCTACCCAATGGTGCAACTACACACTCGATTTCGACGACCTCAACAATACCAAGCTATTGGCCTCCGGAATCTCTGACGGTAATGTGTGGCTGCCTGCCGAAGTCGACGTCTCCATCCGTCCAGGCTGGTTTTACCATGATAACGAACAGCCCAAGTCGCTGGATCAGCTTCTCGATATCTACTACCACAGCGTAGGCCGCAACGCCAATCTGTTGCTGAACTTCCCCGTTGATAAGACCGGGCGTATCTCTGTTGCTGACTCCACGTGGGCTGTGGAATGGTATCAGATGCTCCAAAATACCTTTGCAAACGACTTGCTGAAAGACTGCAAACCTACCACCAACAAGCCCTTGGAGAACCATCAGGAACTCATCTATTCCTTCGATCAGCCTACCACGCTTCAATGCCTAATGTTGCAGGAAGACATCGCCAAAGGCCAACGCGTGGAGCGTTTCAGCATCAATTATTATCGTAACGGCAAATGGCTTCCCATTGAGACCGATGAGGAGACGACCACCATCGGCTACAAACGGATCATCCGTTTTAAACCTGTTGAGATGGAGAAGCTACGCATCAGGATTATCAAATCCATGGGCTCGGTATCCATTAATACGAAAGGCTATTAAATTATTAATTATGAAGTACCCCCTTCGGCGCTGCATATCTCCCTTCGGGAGAAACGAAGGCGCCTCAGGGGGTACTTCACAATGTTCGTAATTGACGCGTCGCGTCAATTACTTCACGATCATCTTAACTGCCATGCGGCCCTTGCTGTTCTGCAGGGTGACCACATAGAGGCCAGCGGTGAGGTCGTGCGAGAATCTGGTGGAACCGGCGCCAATGGTTTTGGTGTAGACCGGCTGGCCGAGGAGGTTGAACACCGTCATTTGCACGTTGCCGTTGGTCTGGTTGTCAACGAAGATCTCGTTGTCATAGTTCCAGAAGTTGACGTCTGTCACAGTGGTCTCTTCAACAGCATCCCAAGCAGTACCGACGATGAGGATGTCGTCGACTTCCCAAGCGGCGGCGCCGTCTTCGAGGTTACTGGTGTAGAGGAATGCGATGTAGCAGTTGCCTTTGCCCTGGAGGCCGTCGAGAGAGATCTCACCCGACTCGGTCCAGGTGTAGTTGCCTTCTGACTTCACATATTCGAGCTCAGTCCAAGTGGCGGATGAAGGATTTTGGCCGTCGTAGTTGCTGGAGAAGAAGAGCTGCATGTCGGGACCGGTGAACTTCATGGCATTGCGGAAGGTCAGCGTGACGTCTCTGAAATAGGTGAGGTCGAAAGCAGGCGAGATACACCACTGTTCGTTGTCGGTATCGTCGTTGTAGCCGTTGGCGTAAGCGTACTTGTTGCCGCCATAGGTGCCGATGCTCCAAGGCTTGTTGCCTTCCACGGTGACGAAGGTCCAGCCGTTCATGTCACCCTCCCAGTCTTGGTTGAGGATGACGGCCTGACCGGTCATGATCGTGTAGTTGACGGTGGCGATGTTACTGTTGTCGTAGCCTTCCAACATGGCGATGGCCTTGAGGGTCACGTCGCTGTCGATGTGGATGGGCTCTTCGTAGACCATCGACTCATCGTTAGGATCGGTGCCGTCGGTGGTGTAGTAGATGACAGCGCCTTCGGTGGCACAGGTGATCTCCACGTCGAATTCCTCGAAGTAGGTGCCGGAAGCCACGCTGAATACCGGGGTAGCCACGGTCTGAGTGGCGGTACCGCCCTGCACGAAGAGGTCGAGGTAGAAGTTGTAGTCGGCGTTGTTGATGTTGTTGGTGTGGTAGGCGCCGAACTTATGGTTGGCGTTCATCACGATGCAGCGGTTGTTGGTCTCCACATTGGTGATCAAGAAGCCCGTGTAGTTGGGCATCATGGCATTCTCGCCAGAGGTGGCGTAGCTGATGGACCAGTCGGTGCTCGTGTTGCCAGCAAAGTTGGTGCTGCTGCTGTAGCCCAGCATGTCGCCAGCGGCGTTGGTCAGGGTGATGATGGTGTCGTTCACGGTGACGTTCCATGCGAAGGTAGCAATGTCGGCGACGATCTCATCGGGTAGCATCTCGATGCCGTTGTCGTTGACAGAGGTGAAGAGCACGCCGTCGGGCTTGCCTGACACGCCGGCGGTCATGGCATAGTAGCCGTCGCCCACGGTCGCGTCGTAACGCGCCGCGATGACGACTTGGTCGCCATCGTGCAGGTCGGCCAACGAACCGATACGGTTCCAGTCACCGCCCTGGATGGGCTCGGTGACGGTACCGCTCAAGGTCACTGTTGCTTCATCACCTGAAGATGCATAGATATTAACAGTCTCGGTGTACTGACCGACTTCTGTGCCATTCATTCTTACATAGATTGTAGTCGGCTCAAGGTTGGTAATATCCTCAAAGAAGATCTCATCGCCATAATCTTCGTCATCAAGCGAAATCTCAAACGGACTAAAAACAGACACATTTATACTACCTGTTGTTCCACCTGGAGCAGGAGAGATGTTACCCGCTGTAAGAGTGAACGTTTGCGATGCTGATGGGCCTTGACCGATGATGTGTGTGAATCCACCTAATGAGGTAGGTGTCACCGTGAGATACGGGTCAGTAGTATAACCCATGAGCAAAATGTCATCGACCTCCCATGCGGCAGCTTCGTTCTCAGTAGAGGTGTACTTGAAGCCAATGTAGCATTCGGTGCCAGTGAAGTCGGCAAGACTGATCGCGCCTGATTCAACCCAAGTGTAGGAACCCGGCGACATTTCGAAGTCAAGTTCTGTCCAAGTGGCATCGGTCGGATCTTCACCGTCATAGTCGTTCGAGAAGAACAATTGCAGTTCAGGACCCGTGTAATTCATGGCGTTCATGAAGCTGAGCGACACATCGCTGTATTGCTCGAGGCTGAAGGCCGGGGAGATACACCACTGTTCGTTGACGCCACCATTGTAGCCGTTGGCGTTGGCGTAGTGGTTGCCTTGGTATTGGGCAACGGTCCACGGTTTGCTGCCTTCCACGGTGACGAAGGTCCAGCCGTTCATCTCACTTTCCCAGTCTTGGAAGAAGATGGTGACGGCACCGAGGATAATGGTGTATTCGGTCTCGGCGATGTTGCTGTCGTTGAAGCCTTCCTTCACGGCATAAGCCTTGATGATGGTGTATTCGGCGACCTCGATGGGCTCACTGTAGACCATGCTGTTCGGGGTAGGATCGCTGCCATCCAAGGTGTAATAGATGGTGGCGTCAGCCGTGCTGCAGGTGATGGTGACGGTCTGCTCCTCGAAGTAGGTGCCGCCGACAGGATCGAAGGTCGGGGTGGCACAGGTAGGAGTGACAGGAGTACCCGAGGTGGCGAACATGTCGATGAAGAAGTTGTAGTTCTCACCAGCCATGTTCTGGGTGTGGTACGCACCATAATTGTGGTTGCTGTTCAGAGCGAAGGCTCTGTTGGTGACATTGCCATTGATGATGTTGAAGGCGGTGTATTCAGGCACCATGGCAGTGGCTTCGGAAGTGCCCTCGGTGATGGTCCAGTTGATGTTGTCGCCGCCGGTGGCGAAGTTGGTGCTGCTGGAATAGCCGAGCACATCGCCGTTGGCGTTGGTGAAGGTGTAGTTGGTGCCATCGGTGGTCACGGTCCAGTAGTAGGTGTCCTCAGCGTCGGTGATCTCACTCGGCAGAGTTTCGGCGTCGGTACCGGCCACGCTGGTGAAGAGCACGCCTTCGGGTTTGCCGCTGGCCTGGGCGGTCATGGCAAAGTACTCATTGGCGTTCTCGTTGTAACGGGCGGCGAAGATCACCTTGGTGCCGTTGCCGATCTGCGAGAGCTCACTCACGCGGACATAGTCGCCAGTGGGCTGCGGCGTTCCTGTGACACTACCCGTCAGAGCCATGTAAATGGTGTCGACCAGCTCGTTGCAGATCATGATGCTCTCATCATAAGTGCCAATTTCAAGGCCAGCTTTCAGTCTCACCTTAATAGTATAAGTGAAGTTGCCTGAATAGGAGTTGATGCTGACCTGACTCTGCGGATGGAAGTCGTCGCCCGGGAACGAGGAGAGCTCGTAGCTCTCAGGAGCGACGATGAGGGTGTTGCCGCTAAGGCTTCTGGCAGTGACTACGAACGACTTGGCCGTTGACGGGCCTTCTTCATACACATAGTTAAATCCAGCCAGTGAAGAAGGATTGACGGTGATGCCAGCGGGGTGGGTGAACTCCACGTCGTCGGCGCTGTTCACACGCAGTTGCGGGTTGTTGTAGCAGCCGATGATACCGGTGACGGTGACGAAGTCGCCTTGTTCAAGACCTTGTACCACAGGCATCTTGTAGATGTTGATGGTGCTTCCGTCTTGTGTGATCGGGGTGTTGTTGGCGGTGTTGATGGTGCCGATGGTGGCGTTGACAATCTGCACGCGAGTCGACTGCAACAAGTTGGCGCCGCTTTGGTTGTCGGCCAGGATCTCAGCAATGGTCTTCTCTTCCAGCGGAAGCTCGTTGCCACTGGAGAGGATGACAAACTGGTTGTCGTTGCCGCCGTTGATGCCCGACAACTCGATGAGGCCGTTATAAACGGTTTTCTTGCCGTAGCCTAAGACCATGTCGCCGATGGCGAGAGACTCAGGAACGGTGTTGTTGTTCAGGAAGAGGTCGATGCCTGCGCTCTCATCCTGGATGTATACGTTGCGACCATCGATGAAGGTCACCACGCCTTGCACCAGGGCGTATTCGTTGTTGGCCAGGGTTTTTGCCTCGGCGATGCTCATCGGCTCGATGATGGTGTAGGTGGCACTGGCCACGGCGCTGTTGTTCATGCCTTCCTTCACGGCGATGGCCTTCACGGTAGTGGTCTGAGCGACTTCAAAAGCCTCAGAGAAGGCCAAGCTGTTCGGGGTGGGATCGCTTCCATCCAAGGTGTAGTAGATGGTGGCACCCTCGGTGGTGGTCGTCATACTCACCATCTGTGGGGTGATGTAGGAACCTGCAGCAGGGGCGAAGGTCGGAGCAGCCACGGTCGACAGCTCGGTGAAGGTGACGTTGACGGTGACATCGCAGGCAGGCATAAAGAACTGCATCGTCTCCATGATGTCGACAGGAGCGGTGCCTGTGTAACTGTAAGTCACAGCGGTGAGAGCGTAGCCCTGTGCTGGTGAGGCGGTCACAATGATGGTGTCGTTCTCGAGAGCCGAGGTCTTGTTGACTTCAACAGTTCCTTCACCGGTCTTGTTGATGGTGACAGCGTAGTAATTCGGCGCCGGAGGAGCCGGGACGTCGCCAGCCTTGTAGAGGTAGACGTCGAGTTGGCCTGAGCCATAGCATGAGAATGGGGAGCCGTTGTTGTTCAAGCGCAGCCAGTTGCGGGTGTTGGTGCCTTGTGCCTTGATGGTGGCTTTACCATCGGAAGCAATCTCGATGGTCCACTGTCCGTTGGCGTCGTTCTGTGCTTGCGTTCTCAGATAGTTGGCTGAGGAGCTGGCAGCGTAGAGGTAACCGCTATCAGCAGCGGAATAGAAGGTCCAGTTGCCGTTTTCCTGACCAAGAGTGAGTTCGTAAACAGCATCAAGGCCGGCTTGGTTGGCTGGGGTGACGGTGATGATATTGTCGTCAGGTGTCACGTCAACAGAAGGTCTGTTGTTGCTGGCTTGTTTACCAAGAGCCTTATAGGCCTCGCCTTTGATACCCACGATGATGTATTTTTCTCCTGAAATCAGCGCGTTGGCGTTGGTGATCAGGGTGTAGGCGGTCTCTTGCGCCGGAGGCACAATGTTGATGACATATTCTGCCGTGGCCATCTCACTGTTGTTCATCCCGTCTCTCACTGCAACGGCTTTCACCGTAGTGGTCTCGTTGATGGTGAGGGGCTGTGAGTATTCAGTACCAGTAATGCCGGTGGGCATGATCGGGTCGGTGCCATCGGTGGTGTAATAGATGGTGGCGCCTTGAGTTTCGCAGGCGATAGTCACCGTCTGGGCTTCGCTGTATGTACCGGCTGCAGGCGTGAAGGTCGGGGTGGCAACGGTTTGAGTTGGGGTGGGAGCCGTCACTTCTTCGAAGTCGTCGGCGCTACGAGGAGCAACCTGCTGGGTCGCACCGCTATTGTTCCAGTAGATGATGTAAACGCCCTTGACATTGTAGTTTTTCCCTGATTCAAGATTGGTGATCGGGTTCGGGCTAAGGTTGAATTGGTTGTAAGGTGTGATGGGGGTTCCTCCTTCATCATTGAATTTGGAACCATCGTAAGTTAAGGTGCCGAGGTCGATGGGAGTGCCATAGTTTCTTGTGGTCAACTCACCGATAGAGGTGGTGAGCACAGGCATCTCCTGACCGGAGGTCACGGTGAGGTTGGCTGCTTTTACACCTGTGAGTTCAGCGTAGTGATTTTGATACAGCAGGACGTTGCAGGTATAGGTGCCATTGAGCTTGTCGCCGGCTGCAAAGCCGTGTCCCGACTGATAGATCACGAAACCGTATACACCATCGGAAACCCATGCCTGGCTGCCTTTCACGCCAGTGACATACCAGTTGTTGAAGGTGACGTTGGCTTGGGTGGCGGTGGCGCCAACGCTATCAGCGAGGTCCCAAAGTTCATCAATGGTAGTGATTGAGGGCAGTTGTTGGATGGTATAGGTTGCAGAGGCGATCTGGCTGTCGTTCATGCCTTGCATCACGGCGATGGCTTTCAGCGTGGTCGTTTCACTGATGGTGATGGCCTCAGTGAAAGGAGTGCTATTTGGGGTGGGAGTGCTGCCATCGGTGGTGTAGTAGATGTCAGCTCCTTGAGTGGCACATTCTATTGCCACGTATTGTGTTTCATAGTAAGTTCCTCCTTCAGGCGTGAAGGTCGGGGTAGCCACGGTTTGAGTCGGGGTAGGAGTCGTCACTTCCTCGAAGTCGTCAGCGGTACGAGGGGCGACCTGCTGGGTTGATCCGCTGCTCTGCCAATAGATGATGTAAATGCCTTTTACGTTGTAGTCTTTCCCTGATTCAAGATTGGGAATCGGGTTCGGGCTGATATTGAAGTTGTTGTAAGGTGTGATGGAGGCACCTGATTCTTCATTGAATTTGGTGCCATCGTAAGTCAAAGTTCCAAGATTGATGGGAGTGCCGTAGTTTCTCGTGGTCAACTCGCCGATAGAGGTGGTGAGCATAGGCATCTCTTGACCGGAGGTCACTGTGAGGTCGGTGGCTTTCACGCCCATGATCTCGGCATAATGATTTTGGTACAACATCACCTTGCAAGCCAGTGTTCCATTGAGTTTGTCACCAGCAGTGAAACCGTGTCCCGCTTGATAGATCACAAAGCCGTATTGGCCGTCCGAGATGTATGCTTGGCTGTTTTTCACGCCAGTCACATACCAGTTGCTAAAGGTCACATTGGCATTGGGTTGGTTGGGGGTGGTGTTACCCACAGTTTCAGCAAAATTCCATAACGCTTCAATTGTGGTGATTGTGGGCAGTTGCTGGATGGTGTAGGTTGCAGAGGCGATTTGGCTGTTGCTCATGCCTTGCTTAGTAGCGATAGCCTTCACCGTAGTGGTCTGGTTGATGGTGATCGGCTGTGTGTATACGGTGCCGGTGATACCAGTGGGCATGATCGGGTCAGTGCCATCGGTGGTGTAGTAGATGGTGGCGCCCTGGGTACTGCAGCTGATGCTCACGCTTTGAGGGTCACTGTAAGTGCCAGCAGTAGGCGAGAAGGTCGGAGTGGCCACGGTTTGCGTGGTGCTGCCGCCAGTTGACCAGGTAATGTTAATCTCTTCAAGATACATAGCCATATTGGCTGAACGCATTCCGATGTAGGTATAGCTGCCGTCAATGGAGAGCGAGGTGCTCGTACCACACACGATAGTGCCTAGCAATGTACCTTGTGTGGAACTGCTGTACAACTCGGTAGGGCTCGAATAGGCCGAGTTGCTACCATAAATGTTAAGCGTTCTGCCAGAAGCGGTATTTGAGTTCCAGGTGACGCTGACATTGGTCACCGTTCCGCCCGATGACGTCGTGATGATTCCTGAATTGTTGTTGTTGCTTCTCAACTGGATGGAACCGTTTCCACCAGCGCTCTGACCGGCATACACAGCGTCGGAGACACTGGTAACGCCAGACCAAGAAGCATAAGATGTTCCAGTGACGCCTGTTGACGCTCTAGTGAGCGTATCGGTGACAGTCGTTCTGTTTTGTCCCATCATTCCCAAAGGGAGGGCGAGGAACGACAGCAGCATCATCACTGCTGTCAGCAAGGTAAACTTTCTTTTCATAGGTCGGATTTTAATTGATTGATATTGAATTATTTACTATTTATTCTTCCTATAAAATGCATTTTACAAAGATAATCATATCAACCGAAGAAAGAGAACGAAAACCCTTCGAATTATCAACAACAAATGTTGATAAACATGTTCACAACATTCAATTTTATTTGTATCTTTGCAACAAAATCCAAAGCCCTATGAAAAAAATCATCAATAAAGCATGGATTGGCGTCGTGGCCCTTACCACACTCATCGTGGGCGCCTGCTGCACCGGAAAGAACACCAACGACAACGGCTTGTCGAAGGCGGAGCTGAAAGAGCGTATCGACAATCTAAAATCTATCGTCAAGGATCGTGAGATGTCGTGCGTCTACGGCTCACCGGAGATCATCGCAGAATATGGCAGAGAGACGGCCCGACTCCGTCATGAACTCGACTCGCTGCAGAAAGTTTACGACGACTTCGACAATCGTAAGTAAGCCCCTTGTTGACGGCATGAGGATCTATCTCGTCGGGTATATGGGCGCCGGCAAGTCGACCACCTCCAAACGCCTGGCTCACCAGCTGGGATGGGAGGCGTATGACACCGACCGACTGTTCGAGGCACGCTACAAAATCTCCATCAACGACTTTTTCCACAAATACGACGCGGATCTGTATCGTAAGCTTGAGACACAGATCCTGCACGATACTTTGGCACTCGATAACGCTGTGATCGCCACGGGCGGAGGAACGCCTTGCTTCAATAATAATATGGAGTGGATGAATCAAAACGGCTTCACGGTGTTCCTGAAGATCAGCCCTGAATCGGCCGTTGTCAGACTCTCACAATCGAAAGTGAAGCGCCCGTTGATCTATGACCGCCCCCCTGAAGAGCTTGATGCCTTCATCAGGCAAAACTACGCCGAACGCCTCCCGTTTTACGAACAGGCACAACTTACCTTCAAAGGGGAAAACTGCGATGTGGAGACTTTGGCTACCTTAATTCCAAGAGTGTGATATTCTCCACATGCTGGGTGTGGGGGAACATGTCTACCGGCTGGACGGCTTTGACCTCGTAGGCCGTGGAGAGCAGTTGTAAGTCACGTGCTTGTGTTGCTGGGTTACAGCTGACATACACCATTTTAGATGCTCTTATCTTAAGTAATTGTTCAACTACCTTTTCGGCCATCCCGGCGCGGGGTGGATCGGTCACAATGAAATCGGGACGCCCGTTGGCCTCGATGAATTCATCAGTGAAAAGCTTCGCCATGTCACCGGCAAAGAAGGTGCAGTTGTCGATGCCGTTGAGCGCGGCGTTGACCTTGGCATCGGCGATGGCTTCCTCCACATATTCGATGCCCACCACACGTTTTACAAAACGGGAGAAGTACTGGGCAATGGTGCCGGTGCCAGTGTAGAGGTCGTACATCAGCTCGTCGCCCTTTACATCTGCCAAGTCGAAAGCGGCACGATATAACCTTTCGGCCTGATACACATTGGTTTGGAAGAACGACACAGGCCCGATGCGGAACTTCAGGTCAGGGAATCCGAGACGGGGAGAAGCCATGGTCTCCATCAGGTAAGGATCGCCTTTCAGGCACTCGAAGGGTAAGTCGTTGATGACGTCGTTGGCTTTGTTGTTGATGACCAGTAGCAGCGATACGATCTGCGGAAAACGCTGCTCCAATGCTGGTACCAACTCATTGCGGATGACGGCGTTCTCCTCGTTAATCACCAGGATGACCATGAACTCGCCTTTTGCGTTGCAGCGGATCACCAAATTGCGCATCAACCCTTCGTGGTGGCGCACGTTATAGTAGGAGAGGTGGCGGTCCAAGGTGAATTGGCGGACAAACAGGCGGATGTCGTTCGACGGGTCGGCTTGGAGATGGCATTGCTCGATGTCGACAACGCGGTCGAACAACTGCGGCAGATGGAAGCCGAGCCCTTTGCAATCGTCTTCGCCGTAAGTCCCGGCAGGAGCGCCGTCGATGAGCCATTTGCGGTTCGAAAAGGCATATTCCAACTTGTTACGGTAGAAGTATTGTTTTTCACAGCCCAAGATAGACCTGATCTCCGGATATGCTATCTTCCCGATGCGGTCGAAGTTGTCCTTCACCTGCTTTTGTTTGTAAGCAATCTGCCATTGATAGTCCATCTGCTGCCATTTGCAGCCGCCGCAGAGACCGAAATGCTGGCAAACAGGCGTTACGCGCTTGTCGGACGGCTTTTTGATGTTGCGGATACGTCCTTCGAGGTAATTCTTTTTCTTTTTGAAGACCTCAATATCAACGATATCGCCGGGAACCCCAAAGGGGATGAAGATCACGCGACCTTCGGGTTTGGCCACCGACATGCCTTCGCTGCCGGCATCGACGATTTCGACGTTTTCCAGATATTCGGGTTGTTTCTTTTGTTTCATTTCAATGACATATAAGCGTTTCCGATGTGTTCTGTGATATCCGAAGCGATCAAAGCCTCCTGGCCGATCTCAGAGGCGGCGATGTCGCCGGCGAGGCCGTGAAGGTAAACCCCTAAGACTGCAGCTTCCTCGGGGGTGTAACGCTGGGCGAGGAGCGAGAGGATCATGCCGGTGAGCACATCGCCGCTGCCAGCGGTGGCCATGCCAGGGTTGCCCGTGCTGTTGAAAAAGACGGTGCCGTTGGGCATCGCTACGGCGGTGTTAGCGCCTTTCAGCACGATGATGATGCCGTGTTGCAATGCCTTTTCGCGCAAAAGCTCCAGTCGCTCAAATGCGTTAGAGGTCTTGCCAAACAGCCGTTCAAACTCCTTAGGGTGGGGTGTGAGGATGGTCTTGGCCGGCAGAAACGAGAGCCAGGTCTTGTTTTCCGCCATGATGTTGAGTGCATCGGCATCCATCACCAATGGCACCTGGGCGTCTTGTATCAGGTGTCGCACCGTGCGCTGGGAGTCGTCTGACAGGCCCAACCCGGGACCGACGCCAATGGCACTGAAGGCGTCAAGTTTGTCGCCCACGTGAATCATCGCCTCAGGTAAGGCGGTCTGCAGGGGTGTCCACGCCGATTGAGGCAATAAAACAGAAAGCAACCCCACGCCTGTCCTCAGGCAAGATTTGGCACCCAAAATAGCCGCTCCGGTCTTGCCTTCCGAACCTGCCACCAACAGGGCATGACCGTAGGTGCCTTTATGCGAATACTTTGTTCGATGGTGGATAATCGGTTTTATTATCTCTTTGTTAACCAAAAAGTTATTTGTATTTACTTCAAGTAAATATTGAGGATGTAGTTTAATGTCTAGAATTTCTAGTTGACCCACAAATGGATCGTTTTCAGGCATCATGAAAGCCAGTTTCGGCACCTGGAAGGTGAGGGTGTAATCGGGCTTGAAGATGGCTGATTTGGGACTGGGACTGTCGGCGAACAGGCCCGAGGCGATGTCGATGGCGATACGGATGGCTTGCTGTTGGTTCAGATGCTCGATCAGCTCCGCCGCCAAACCTTCGATAGGACGATTTAAGCCTGAGCCAAATAATGCGTCGATGATGATTTCTCCGTCTTTAAAAGTGGGGAAGTTGTCAACCGATCTGATGTCATTGACGGGCACTTGGGTTTCCCGCTGAAGGCGTTGGTAATTGGCCTCGCAGTCGGGACTCATTCTCTCTGAATAGCGAACCATAAAGACCTCGGTGTCAATGCCTTCGCCGAAGAGCATCCGAGCCACTACCAACCCGTCGCCTCCATTGTTGCCAGAACCACAGAAAATTTTGACTTTGCTGTCCTTATTAATATGCCGGAGAAGCCACTCGAATACCTGTCCAGCGGCACGTTCCATCAAGTCGACAGAGCTGATGGGCTCGTTTTCGATGGTATATCGGTCGGCTTCCCGAATCTTGTCAATGCTTAGTATTTTCATAAGCCAGATTTTTTGCAAAGATAAAAAACCCTATCTTTGCCGCGACAAAAATATTTGAAATGAAACGACTTTTACTAATTACTGTCTTGGGTTTACTCGCCTTAGGCGCCCAAGCACAAGGTTACCTTAGAGGACGGGCTTATCTCGAAGGCGACTACAGCCGTACCGAGAAGTTTCAGCCTCATGTGGTGCTGGCTTTCGACGGCAGGTTGGACAATGGCAATGGCTTGAACTTTGGTTATCAAGCTGGCCCTGGAAAACATAGCATCAATTTGGCCTATCAGATTGGCACCGATGGCTTTACAGACTATGACTTCGCTTACATCGAGAACCGCTATCTCTATCGCCGTTTTTTAGGCTATGGACTTCAGGAGTTCAATGCAGTGCTCACCCTGGGTTACCGTAATCTCCACTGGAACTTCCAGCTGGGCCTCTGCAACCGTTACATCGCTGAGGTTCCCTTGAGGAAAAATGGGGGTGAAGGCGTCATCTTCGAACCGATGAACATTGTGTTCAACATCGAAGGCAATCTGTTTGCCCAGGATCATCCGTGGAACGTCGGTGCTGGTCTTTCCAACTACCGTGAATTCATTATCGAACGTGTCACCTTGTTCTATTACAACATCCACGGTTATTACGACATCGACAAACAGTGGCGCTTGATTGGCGAGGCTGGACTACATCCTGCAGGCGTGCTCAACCTGTCCTCACAATACAACGGCTTCTTTATTAATCTCGGTTGCATCTATTCTTATCAATAATTGCCATGAAAAAACTCACCTATGTCATTATATTTGCTGCTAGCCTGATGCTGGCCTCTTCTTGTAACCGCCTCGACATCGCAGGCATGGTGATCAACCGCAGCGACACCGAAGAACGTGTGGCCGACTGGCTCGACTGGGACAACCAGAATCCTCCTTTTGTGATCGACCATGTGCCCGACAACTACTGTTTCTACTCCTGCTCGGATATCCATATCAACGATGACAAATCGCGTTTCGCCAAATACGTTACCTTGGAGCGCAACGACCTTCATGCTGCTTTCTCCATCGTGGCTGGTGATATCGCCAACGAGAGCGGGGAGAGGCCCTTTATCCTTGCCGACTCGGCCATGCTTTTCAACCCTGCCAAACACCTGAAAAACGACCCGTGTTTCCCGATCATCGGCAACCATGATGTCTATTTCAACTGTGCTGATTATTATAAGAAGCATTTCAACACCTCAACCTATACGGTCACGGTGAACACCAACGGCGGTTATAAGGATCTATTCATCTTTTTGGATTCGGGCAATGGCACCCACGGAAGCCGTCAGCTTGAATGGCTTGAGGAGCAACTCAGCCACCGCACGGACTATCGTTATTGCTTTGTCGTCAGCCACAACTGGCTGTTCCGAACCACTTACAACTACACCACCACTCCGGCCGCCAATCTGCCTGAGGAAGAGCAGTATTCCTTCATGGATCTGATGAGCCGCAATGCCGTCGACATGGTGATCATGGGACATTTCCACTACCGCGACACCAAGACCTTTGGCGGCGTGAAGTATGTGATGACCGACAACCTCAACGAGACTCAGGAAGAGCCTTCGTATCTTGTGGTCAACTGTGGTGATAAGATTACTTACGAATACCGTTTACTCAACGGTGACTGATTTTGCCAAGTTTCTGGGTTGGTCCACGTTGCAGCCGCGCATCACAGCGATGTGATAGGCCAGGATCTGTAACGGGATGGTAGCCAGCAAGGGAGAATAGAGGCATTCTGTCTCGGGGATCTCGATGACGTAGTCGGCCATTTTGCGGGCCAGAACGTCATTTTGGCTGATGATGGCGATGATTTTGCCGTCGCGGGCCTTTACTTCCTGGATGTTGCTGATGACCTTCTCGTAAGTGCTGTGGTTGGTGGCGATGAACACCACGGGCATGTCCTTGTCGATCAAGGCGATGGGGCCGTGTTTCATCTCTGCTGCCGGATAGCCTTCGGCGTGGATATAGGAGATCTCTTTCAGTTTCAGAGCACCTTCGAGGGCCACGGGATAGTTCTGGAGTCGACCCAGATACAGCATGTTGCGCACGTCTTTGTACTTGGCGGCAATGTCTTTCACATGGCCGCTGTGGTCGAGGGTCCACTGCATCTTCTCGGGGATGCTATCCAACTCTTTGATGAAAGCCGCGCGTTCTTCGTCTTTCAACGACCCTTTCAACTCGGCAAGGCGCAAGGCCAGCATCACCATGACTGTAACCTGCGAGGTGAAGGCCTTGGTGGAGGCTACGCCGATCTCTGGGCCGGCATGGGTGTAGATGCCCGCGTCGGTAACTCTCGAGATGGAGGAGCCGATCACGTTGCAGATGCCCAAAACGATGGCGCCTTTTTCCTTGGCCAGTTTGATGGCGGCCAGAGTGTCAGCGGTCTCGCCGGATTGTGACACGGCAATCACCACATCATGAGGAGTGATGACGGGGTTACGGTAGCGGAACTCAGAGGCATATTCCACCTTAACGGGAATCTTGGCCAGGTTCTCGATGAGGTAGCTGCCCACCAGGCTGGCATGCCATGAGGTACCGCAGGCCACAAACACGATATTGTCGGCATAAAGCAACTGCTTTTCATATTGTTGGATGCCGCCTAGGCGGACGGTGTTGGCTTCAGGATGCAAACGGCCACGCATGGTGTCGCGCACGATAGCGGGCTGCTCGTAGATCTCCTTCATCATGAAGTGGTCGAAGCCGGCCTTCTCGATGCTGTCGAGGTTCATCTTCAGCTCTTGCACATAGGGGATGGCCTCCACGTCTTGGATGGTCTTGATGTGAAGCTCTTCGCCCAGCTTGATGCGTACCACTTGTTCGTCTTCGATATACACTACTTTCTGGGTGCGACCCACGATAGGCGTGGCGTCGGAGGCGATGAAATATTCGCCGTCGCCGATACCGATCACCATGGGGCTGCCTTTACGGGCAGCGATCAGCTCGTCGGGATGACCTTTTTCTACAATGGCGATGGCATAGGCGCCGACCACGTGGTTGAGGGCGATGCGGACGGCCTCAAAGAGGTCGACATGCTCGCTCTGCTGCACGTCCTCGATGAGGTTGGTGAGCACCTCGGTGTCCGTCGACGACTTGAACTGGAAACCGCGCTTCTCCAGCTCCTTGCGAAGACTGAGATAGTTCTCGATGATGCCGTTATGTATTAATGCGATATTGCCTGAGTTGGACAGGTGGGGGTGTGCGTTGGTCTCGTTAGGCTCGCCGTGGGTGGCCCAGCGGGTGTGAGCGATGCCGATATGTCCGCTGACATCCTTGGTTGCGGCATAAGCCACCAAGTCGGAGACTTTTCCTTTGGTCTTATAGACGTTCAATTCGTTTTTCGCGTTCAGCAGTGCTACGCCGGCACTGTCGTATCCACGATATTCAAGACGTTTCAATCCTTCAATGAGGATAGGATAGGCCTCTTGATGACCCACATAAGCTACGATTCCACACATAGTTAGATGAATTTTAAAAGGGCAAAAGTACTTTTTTTTGAAAAAAGTCAAGAAAAAAATCGTATTTTTTTAACTTTGCCCTTTCAAATCTTTTAAAAAATGAGAAGATACAGCCTGTTTTTACTTATTTCGTTTTGCTTAAGCAATTTGTTTTGTTTCGCCCAGTATGGCACCCAGTTCGAGAACCGTGGCTTTGAAAGTTGGGCCAACTTCGGCTCCTCTAGCAGCACCAACGAGCCTGTGCACTGGCATTCCGGCATGTCGGCCTCGGGTACATGGTCTGCATTTTTGTCACAACAGATCGAGCCTTCGATCCATACGCGTCCTGGCTCATCGGGCTCGCAAAGCGTCAGGCTGTGGCCTAAGTCGGTGATGGGGGTCACTGCCAACGGCAACATGACCAATGGCAGGATGAACGCCGGAAGCATGTCGGCCACCGGATCGGACAACTACAACTATACGCAACGCTCAGAGGAGCCTTTCAACACGCCTCTCACCGTCGTTCCCGACTCGCTCACTGTGTGGGTGTGTTTCCGTTCCGCCAGTGCCAGCCAGGAGGCGGAGGCTCGTGCAGCCATCCACGGCGATGCCGACTTCAAATTCGTCTCTGACGGCACTATGCAGCCTGCCGACCAGCTGGTGTCGATCGCCTCGGAGTACTTCACTCGGACTGCTGCGGCAGGTGGTGAATATAACTGGCGACGCCTCTCCATTCCCTTCGACCAAAGCGGTCCTTGCAACGACCCGCGTTATATCCTCTTTACCATCACCACCAATAAGATCCCTGGAGAGGGTAGCACCTTCGACGACCTTTTTGTAGATGATATTTTGCTCGTTTACAACCCCCTTATACATATGGGGACCATCGAAAAAGACTATTTTGTTTTGGGTGATGAGGTGACGATCCCGTTCACCATCAACGGAACCATGAGTCCAGAGAATCTCAACAAGCCTTCCAACCAGGTGATCGCACAACTTTCTGCTGCCAATGGCAGCTTCAGCAACCCAATTGAGTTGGGGAGGGTTGCCACCAACACGAGCGGCAATATCACGGTTACCATCCCCCAGGGGATCTTTGCTGGTGAACATTATCGCATCCGTTTGGTCACCACCAACTATCCCATGATTTCTGAGGATAACGGTTTCGACATCACCATCGTTGCCGTCGATGCAGTCTCTGAAAACCTCACTGAAGAAGAGATCCTTGGTGTCGAGGTGTTCGACCTCACTGGCAGACCTGTGAGAGAATCCGATTTGGCTCCTGGTATTTACATAAAAAAGTACCGTACAGCCAATGGCTATACGGTACAAAAATTTGTGAAGCAATAAACTTCTTACTTCATACTTTTATATTCCAATCCCATATTATATAGGATAAACGAATAGATATCCGCCTGTTCCTCCAGCACCTTCGCCACTGGCTTGCCGCCACCGTGACCTGCTTTGCTGTCGATGCGGATGATCTTCGGCTCGGAACCCGTCTGTGCGGCCTGCAGGGCAGCGGCATACTTGAAGCTGTGCGCCGGCACCACACGGTCGTCGTGATCGGCGGTAGTCACCATGATGGCGGGATAATGCACGTTCTCACCACTTTGGATAGTGTGCAGCGGCGAGTAGGCGTACAGCGCCTTGAACATGGCCTCGTCGTCTTCGCTGGTGCCATAGTCGCTGGCCCAGTTCCAGCCGATGGTGAAGAGATGGTAACGGAGCATGTCCATCACACCCACTTGAGGCACGGCCACACGGAAGAGGTCGGGACGCTGGTTGACTACGGCGCCGACAAGCAGACCACCGTTCGAACCGCCGTTCAGGGCGAGGTAGTCAGCCGAGGTGTAGTTGTTATTGATCAGGTATTCAGCGCAGGCGATGCAGTCGTCGAACACATTCTGCTTCTGCAGCTTGGTACCCGCCAGATGCCATTCCTCGCCGTATTCGTTGCCGCCGCGGAGGTTCATCTGAGCATAGATGCCGCCATTCTCGAGGAAGGGCAGACGCGAGGTGCTGAAACCGGGATTCAAGGTGATGTTGAAGCCGCCGTAGCCATAGAGCAGGGTGGGATTCTTGCCATCTTTCTTCAGGGTCGACTTATAAGTCAGGAACATCGGCACCTTGGTGCCATCCTTCGAGGTGACAAACACCTGTTCGGTGGTGAAGTCGGCAGGGTTGAAGTCGACCTGAGGGGCACGGAACACCTCAGAGGTGTTGGCGTCAATGTCGTATTTGAAAATGGTGGTAGGATACACAAACGAGGTGAAAGCATAATATACCTCGGGTTCATCATACCGGCTACTGAAGCCGACCCCACCATAGGTGGGCAGGGCAATCTCCTGGAGTTGTTTGCCTTCGAGGTCATACACGTAGGCGTGGTTGGCGGCGTCCTTGTCGTAGGTCACGATCATCTTGCCGGCCGCCATCTGGGCGGAGACCAGCACGTTATCATTCTCTGGAATGAGATCCTTCCAGTTCTCCATCTGCGGAGCTTTGGCCGACATGCACACCACACGGCCCTTGGGGGCATCGTAATTGGTGATGATGTAGAGGTTGTCGTTGATCACATCGAGAGGAACATAGTAATAGTCCATGTCGGACGCAATCTGCACGAACTTGCCCTTCGGGTCTTGCATGTCTCTGATCCACAGCGTGCTACCAGCGCCTTGGCCGCTTTCAAAGAGGAACATGTAATGCTCGTCTTCGGTGAGTTCGACTTGGTGGAAATAGCGCGGCTGGGCGGGGTTGCTGTAGAACAGCTGGTCCTCGTCCTGCGAGGTGCCGAGCTTATGGTAATAGATCTTGTGGTTTTCGTTCACGTTGCTGAACTCCTTGCCAGCCACAGGTTTGTCGTAGGCGGCATAGAAAAAGCCGTCCTTGTACCACGAGGCACCGGTGAACTTGGCCCATTCGATATGGTCGGGGAGAAGTTCACGGGTGGCGATGTCCATCACATAGATTTCCACCCAGTCGGAGCCGCTACGTTGGATCAGATAGGCGTAGTATTTGCCATCGTTCGACTGTGATCCACCACCAAAAGACACAGTGCCGTCGTCGGAGAGCTTGTTGGGATCGAGTAGCACCTCAGGTTCCTTGCCGGGGTACTGTAGGTAGATTACACTCTGGTTCTGCAGGCCATCGTTCTTGCTGTAGATGTAGCGTCCGAAGCGCTTGTGGGGGGCGCTGTAACGCTCGTAGTTCATCACCTGGGTCAGGCGGTCCTTGATGGCCGCGCGGAAGGGGATGTGGCTGAGGTAGTCGTCGGTCACCTTGCGTTCGGCCTCAACCCAAGCGTTGGTCTCCGCCGAGGTGTCGTTTTCGAGCCAACGGTAGGGGTCGGCCACCTGGGTTCCAAAATATTCGTCGACGGTGTCAACCTTGAGAGCCTCAGGGTATTTTTCCACCTGATAACGCGGCTGGGTTTGCTCTGTGCAAGCCGCCAAAGCGATTACGCTTCCCATGATCAAAAGTGTTTTTTTCATTGTTTGACTTATTTTTTAGTTATTGGATGATAATGCGGCGTTGGACAAGATTGAAAGTGAACATCCTTTCATAAGCAGTACTGAACACGACAAACTCGAACATGTTTTCAGAGCGGTAGAGGAGAAAATTGCAAATGTCGGTTGGCGTGATGTAGGGATTGTCTTGTAAATGGGAGTGCCATGTCATTCGGACTTCTTCGCCTTCTTCATTTTTTGTAGGACAGTGAATCAGGGAGTTGTGGTAACGACGGAAAGCAATGGGTTGGAGTTTTTCGTCGAAATCGATGGAATAGTCATTCCCAAATGGAATCACATTATGCTGAATGGTGCCTTGCAGGAAGTAAACCCTGGTGAGATTTTCGTCGAATTGTATGATATCAATGTTTGGATTACCAAAAGAGGACGGAGCAAAACTCATTTCGGAGCCATACATGTTAACTGCTTTGTCGAACATGGCTTGTTTTCGACGCAACAGCTCCTGTTCAGTGGCTGTGATAGGACGGATGGAATCGGAAATGACAGAATGGTTTGAGTCGATGTCGAACTGGCATTCCAACAGGCAATTCTCGTAGCTTTGATCGAAGAAAACTACCGTCCAGGTGTTTTTGTCGGGTTGGTACGACACAGAACCGCCAAGCTGATCAGGCTGGTAGTGTTCAAAGACGAGGTCTGTAGCCACCCAGTTGGCACGCTCGGAATAATAGAGTTGGTAACCTTCATCAACAATGCTGTCAAGTATCAGGCCAAGCTCGCTCAGTGGTGGCAAGTGCCTTGAACCATTACGCGTAGTGGAGCATGACACAAAGATCACAGCTATAGCACAGAGAGCAAGCGCTATACGGTTTTTATTCATGACTTTTTTATACCTTATCGATGTAAGTATCATCTTCAATCCTCAGATTCTCAATAATGAACCTCTGCCGCTCCGGCGTGTTATTCCCCATATAATATTTAAGGAGTTCCTTAATGCCAAAGTCATACTGAAGAATCACCGGCTCCAGCCTCATGTTGGGACCGATGAATGCCTTGAACTCGTCAGGGGAGATCTCGCCGAGACCTTTAAAACGGGTGATCTCGGCCTGTTTGCCGCACTTCAGGATGGAGTCGACGCGCTCCTCTTCGGTGTAGCAGTAATAGGTGTCCTTCTTGTTACGCACCCGGAACAGCGGCGTCTGCAGGATATAGACGTGGCCATTACGAACCAGATCGGGATAAAACTGCAGGAAGAAGGTGAGCATCAGCAGGCGGATATGCATGCCGTCGACATCGGCATCGGTGGCGATCACGATGTTGTTGTAGCGGAGGTTCTCGATGTCCTCGTCGATGTTCAAGGCGGCTTGCAGGAGGTTGAACTCCTCGTTCTCGTAACATACCTTTTTGGTCATCCCAAGGCAATTCAACGGTTTTCCTCTCAAGCTGAACACAGCCTGGGTCTGCACGTCGCGGCTCTTGGTGATGCTTCCCGAAGCGGAGTCGCCCTCGGTGATGAAGATGGTGCTCTCCAGACGCTTCTCGTGGTTGGTATTCAGATGGATGCGGCAGTCGCGCAGCTTGCGGTTGTTAAGGCTGACCTTCTTGGCGCTCTCACGAGCGGCCTTCTTGATGCCGGCAATCTCCTTGCGTTCTTTCTCGTTGGCTTGGATCTTGGCCTGCAACACGCTGACGGTCTCAGGATTCTTATGGAGATAATTGTCGAGATGGCGTTTCAGAATGTCGAACACATAAGTCTTGAGGAAAGGACTGTCGTTGGTGCCGTCGGGGTTGTTGGGCGCGAGGTGAGTGGAACCGAGCTTGGTCTTGGTCTGCGCCTCGAACACCGGTTCCTGAATCCTCACGCATAAAGCGCAAATCAGTCCTTGACGGATGTCGGCAGGCTCGTATTCCTTTTGGAAGAACTCGCGCACAACGCGGGCGTAACCTTCGCGGAAGGCCGACTGGTGGGTGCCGCCTTCGGTGGTGTGCTGGCCGTTGACGAAGGAGTAGAAGTAGTCGCTCGACTGGTTGTTGACGTGGGTGAATGCCGCCTCGAAGTCGCCGTCTTTGATATGTATGACAGGGTAGAGGCCTTCGCCTTCCATGTTGTTCTGCAGGAGGTCGAGGAGACCGTTGCGGGAGTAATAGCGCTTGTCGTTATACACCATCGTCAAGCCGCGGTTCAGGTACACGTAGTTCCACACGCGTTTCTCGACGTATTCATCGACGTAATGGTAGTTGCCAAACAGGGCGCTGTCGGGGATGAACTCCACCAGGGTGCCGGTCTCGTCGGCGTTTTCATAGGCGATGATCCCGGTGTCGCTGGTCTTCTTGCCTTGGGCAAACTCCACGATGCGGGTCTTGCCTTCGCGGATGGACTGCACCTTGAAATAAGAGGAGAGGGCGTTGACGGCCTTGGTGCCGACGCCGTTGAGGCCTACCGACTTCTGGAACACCTTGCTGTCGTATTTGGCGCCGGTGTTGAGTTGTGACACGGCCTCCACCAACTTGCCCATAGGGATGCCACGGCCGTAGTCGCGGATGATGACCTTCTTCTCGGCCTTGTCGATGGTGAGCTCGATCTTCTTTCCGTAGCCTGAGGTGAACTCGTCGATGGAGTTGTCGATCACCTCTTTGATGAGCACGTAGATGCCGTCGTCCTGCGAGGCGCCGTCGCCCAGCTTACCGATATACATGCCGGGACGGCGACGGATGTGATCCATGTCCTCTAGGTGGACGATTTTGTCATCGCCATAGTCCTCGGTCACCGTCGGTGGCAACTCGGGTTGGTTGAAAATATCCTGATTGTCGTCGATGTTTTCCATTAGTTTTTATTTTTTGCAAAGATAGCGTAAAATTCCTCTTTACACCATGTCCAGTCTTCTTTTGTCAACAACAAATTTTTCGCCCTGACTCCGGCGATGCGCCTGAACACAAACCACTGGTAGAGCATGATGGCGAGGAAGGTTGCTGAAAATGAAGCTGCAGCGCCAAAGATGCCCCAATGGGGAATCATGGTTAATGTGCAAGGCAAAGTGACTCCCAGTCCCACCAGCGAGGCAAAGAGGTTGTATTTCGGGACACCGGTGCCCGAGAAGTAATGCGTGAAGATGCTATGGGCGGAGTAGAAGAGCATTCCGGGAGCCATAAGCAGGATGATCTGTTTTACCTGACCAAATTCTTTGGAGAAGATCCACTCGAAGAAACTCACGGGCAGGCAGGCCAGTACAAGAAGTGCGATGAAGGTGAGGATGACGCTGATTTTAAGGAATTTGATGGTGAGATTCACCGCCTCGTCCTTGTCTTTCAAGTTGCTTAGATGTGAAAACTGCACCATTGCGATGCTCACGCCGAACACTTTGACGGCTTCACCCACCTGCGTGCCGGTACCGTAAACACCCACTTCTTTGTCGTTATCGGTGTATTTCTGCCTGAGCATGAAAACACTCAACCGGCGGTTCAAGATGCTCACCAGCGAAGTGAGCACAATCACGCTGTTGTAGGCCAGCATCTCCTTGGCGGTGGCCAGAATCGGCTTGCTTTCACCTCTATTGAGCATGGGCAAGACCTGTGTCAAACCTGCCAGCAACGCCACCACATAGCCGCACAGTAGCGAATACACGAAAGCCCGGGCGTCCTTGAGGTGAAATACGAAGATTAGCAGTGCCATCGTGCCCACCTGGACGAGGATCTGCAAAAGGAAGACCCAGTTGTAGGTGCCTACCTTTTCCTTTCCGAGAAGGATGTTCAGGTTGAAGTTATGGAAGCTGTACACAAAAGTCAGCAGGAGCGTGATCCATTCGTAGCCTCTAGGCACGATGCTGTCGGACAGGTCGGGGAAATAGGAGAGGATCCAGAATGCCAAGACGTAAAACGCCATCACCAGGACGATCCAGCCGTACGAGACCTTCATCAGCGTCGACAGCGGTTTGCGGGAGGTGAAGTACACCAGACCTCCACCCACGATGAATTCGACGCCAATCAGCAGGAACGTCACGTCGGTCAGCACCGTGAAGCCGATGCCCCATTCCGCAGCGCCCAGTACCTTGGTGCCCATCAGCATGGTGGCGAACCCGATCAGCAGGTTCAGCACCCTCGTCAAGCCTGTGCCTAGAATTTTCTTGAACATAATCCGCTTCAAAATTACAATTCTTTTCGGGATTATTCGTTATTTCATCGTGTCTTAAATGAAAAATTCCTATTTTTGACCGATTTTTCAACGTATGAAGCTTTCCATCGTTATCGTCAACTACAATGTGGAGTATTTCCTCGAACAGTGCCTTTACTCGGTCCGTAGGGCTTTGCAAGGCATTGAGGGCGAGGTGTTTGTGGTGGACAATAACTCTGTTGACGGCTCCTTGAAGATGCTCGCGGAGAAATTCCCCGAGGTGAAGGTCATCGCCAACAAGGAGAACGTGGGCTTCAGCCGGGCCAACAACCAGGCCATCAGGATTTCCACGGGCGAATATGTGCTGCTGCTTAACCCCGACACGGTGGTCGAAGACGACACGTTCAGCAAGTGCATCGCCTTCATGGATGCCCATCCCGATGCTGGTGGCCTCGGCGTGAAGATGGTCGACGGCAAGGGCAACTTCCTTCCGGAATCGAAGCGTGGACTGCCTACGCCAGCTGCCGCTTTCTATAAGATGTTCGGTCTGGCCAAGCTCTTCCCGCACAGCAAGCGTTTCGCACATTATTACATGGGACATCTCTCCAACGACGAGACCAACGAGTGCGAGATTCTCGCTGGCGCCTATATGCTCATGCGTCGCGAGACGTTGGACAAGGTGGGACTGCTCGATGAGACCTTCTTCATGTATGGCGAGGACATTGACCTCTCGTACCGCATTACCTTGGGCGGCTACAAAAACTATTATTTCCCTGAGACTCGCATTATCCATTATAAAGGCGAGAGCACCAAGAAGACCAGCGTCAATTACGTCTTCGTGTTCTACAAGGCCATGGAGATCTTCGCCAAGAAGCACTTCGGACAGAAACGCGCTTTCTGGTTCTCCTTCTTTATTAATATGGCCATTTATTTCAAGGCCTTTCTTGCCCTGGTCAGCCAGTTCTTCCACAAGATTGCCATCCCGTTCCTCGATGCCGTTTTGGGTTACGGGGGATTGGCGGCCATTAGTTATTTCTGGGGCAGAGCGACGGTGTATGATGGCGTGGGCAGCTATCCGCTCACGCTGTTTGCGGTGGTCTTGCCGGCTTATATCCTGATCTGGCTGATCAACACGTATTTTGCTGGAGGCTACGACAAGCCTTACAGTATCGGCAAAGGCGTCTTTGGCGTCGCCATCGGCAGCGTCTTCGTGCTGATGCTCTACGCCTTGCTGCCTGAATCGTTCCGCTTCTCGCGTGCCTTGATCCTCTTCGGCACGCTATGGCTCGCCTTGGAGATGACGGTGACGCGGCTCATCGGCGTGTGGACAGGGCAGGAGTCGTTCCTCTCGAAACGCAATGCCAAAAAACGTTTCCTCCTCATCGGCAGCCCCGACGAGGCACATCGTGTTGAGGCGCTGATCCAGAGCACCTCTATCAAGCCTGACTTCATCGGGCTGGTGAGTTCCGACGCGAAAGGGGAGACCCCCGAGGGGTTCATCGGGCGCATCAATCAAGTGCCTGACATCATCACCATCTATAAGATCACGGAGATCATCTTCTGCTCGAAGGACGTGCCGCATCAGGTCATCATCGACAAGATGGTGGAATGGCATGCCAGCAATGTCGACTACAAGATCGCGCCTGAGGACAGCCTCTCCATCATCGGCAGCAACAGCATCAACACACGAGGCGATCTTTATACCGTCGATATCAAGGCCATCGACACGGTGGCCAACCGTCGCAATAAACGGCTGCTCGACTTGGTTTTATCTGGCTTCAGCATCCTGTTCTGGCTGCCTTTGGCGCTGGTGGTGAAGAAGCCAATCCGTTTCTTGAAGGATGCCATTTTAGTATTGCTAGGGCGCCGTACCTGGGTGGGGTATTGTAATACTGATGAGATGCAGAAGCTGCCAAAGATCCGTCGTGGTGTGTATTCGCCCGCCACGCCTTTGGAGCGCAGCGGCCATGTCGCCGATACCGAGGTCTACAACCAGCTCAACCTCCTCTACGCCCGCGACTACACCGTCTGGAAGGATGCCGAGATCTTCTTTAAATCGTTGGCTGGAAAATGATTAATTAATTATATTAAATTAATCGTTTTAAGTAAAATTTTATTGTTTATCTTTGCCATTCATTTCAATATATATTATCATTGAAATAATGGTTGAATACACCTATAATAATATAGAACTTTCTAGAAGAGAATATTTTTCTCTTCCAGATGCTGATTGGCTCAAACTCCATTTTTAAATAGGAGACGTGACAATAGCTGGATTAATTTGCCTGATTTATATAGCCTAATGGGGAATAAGTTGGAGGTTATCTGGAAAAAATAAAAAAGGCAGATATAGCTCTGCCCAGGCTGGTGACGTAAAAACCCTTTCGGGTTCGAACTCGATGCAAAGATATAATATATTTCCATACACCGCAAGAATTATTTTAAAAAAAAGTTATCAACACCTGTTTATAAATAAAAATATAAACATGCGTGTACTTCAATAATTTTTGCCGTATCTTCGCACTCGTATCAAAAGAATAATCATTAAATCATAAATCTTTAATATCAAATCAACTATGAAAAAAAAGTTTACTTTATTGATCGCAGCCTTCGCACTGCTGATCACGGTCTTCCAGCCTGTTAGGGCTTGGGGACAGACAACGGCAACAGCTGATGTTACGTTATCAAGTGGAACCTATTCAACGGATCATATCGTATGGTCTTTTGCAGATGGTAACATTACTATCCAACAATTGAAAGGGACAGGCAGTTCTGCTGTTAATAGCAGTTACATAGCAGCACCTCGTATCTACAAAGGGCATTATCTTTCTTTTGTTTGCTCTGATGGCTATGCTATTAATAGCATCAGCATAAAATGTGATGGCTCTTATTACGGCAATTCCTTAACCGCAGGTACTACCGTTTTAAATAACACAGTTACAAGCAACACCACAGATATTAATGCGACCTGGACAACCACTAGTGGTGGCACCCACGTAATTTCTTCTGTAGGTACAGCCGGATTGCAAGCGATTTATATTCAAAATGTCGCTTCTGCCTCTAATACTCAATTAAGGCCAACCCAAATTAGCATTACCTATACCTACACTGCAAGTTCAGCCACACCAACAACCGTAACCATTGATGATTCAGGTATCACCAACACTGATGTTTACGTAAACACCGCTGCAGGTTCGTTGAGCGCAACAGTGACAGAAAACACCAATAATAACGTTATTAGCGGCGCAAGCGTCGCCTGGTCTTCCAGCAACGAGAACGTTGCCACCATCGATAGTGACGGCGAGGTTACTCTCGTAGCTGCCGGCACCACCACCATCACAGCAAGCTATGCCGGTGTAAGCGGCACTTACAGCGGGTCTTCTGCCACATACGAACTAACCGTCACAAGCAGCGAGCCCTACGTCCAGCCCACTACCATTGAAATCATTCCTAATTATACTTTCTGGGGAAAGACTGGTCAATTCAGCGGCAGTACTTATAGTGAACTTTCAGGTAGCAAAGACAATGTGTCATTGTATTGGACAAAAGGCAGTGGCTCAACGTACGCAAATACGACAGCCATGCGTTTCTATAAGGACAACACATTGGTATTCACAGCTCCGACTGGATATGATATTAAGAGTATTGTCATTGAGGGTACGCTTCAAAGCGATTTGACCTTTGATCCTACAGGATTCAACAGCTCGTCACAAACATGGTCTGGCTCTTCAGCTACAGTTACCATGTCGCGTCCATCTACCGGCTCCAGTTATGCCACTATTAGCAAATACACCATTACTATCGGCGTGGCATCCTCTCTTCCAACACCGACCGTGACCATTGACGACTCTAACATCACAAACACCGACATTTATGCTGGCACAGATGCTGGTAGCCTTACCGCCTCTGTCACCTACAATAATGAACCAGTGTCAGGCGCAACCGTTACTTGGAGCGGCAATGACGATGCCGTTGCCATTATCAACGAAACCACGGGTGCTGTCACCCTCGTTGGCGCTGGCTCTGTAACTTTCACCGCAACATTCGCTGGTAACGCCAACTATAACGGTGCCACTGCAACATACGGTATGACTGTCACCAACAGCGACCCGAATGTTCCTGGCACACTGAACAATCCTTACTCCGTGGCAGATGCCATTGCCGCAATCGAGGCTCAAGGCACAATCAACAACGCCTATGCAACAGGTATTGTTTGTACCGCTCCCACCTCATTGCTTTCTGGTGGTTATCTGACCTACTGGATTTCCGACGATGGTACCGAGACAACCCGTCTGCAAGTCTATAAAGGCAAGGATATTAATGGCAATGCCTTTACCTCGACTGATAATATTCAGGTAGGCGCAACTGTGGTGATTACGGGTACCCTGAAGAAATATAATTCCACTTACGAGTTCGACCAAAACAACCAACTTGTTACTTACGTGGCTCCTGTCATTGCTGTTGAAGCTCCGACATTCAGCCCGGCAGCAGGCACTTATGCCAGCGCACAAGAGGTTACTATCAGCTGCGCAACGGCCGGCGCAACGATTTATTACACCACAGATGGTACAGACCCGACAAGTGGAAGCACTGAGTACACTGGAACTTTGAATGTATCGACAACCACAACTTTCAAAGCCATTGCCATCAAAGGAAGCGATGAAAGCACTGTGGCCACAGCTACCTACCACATCTGCTCACAAGCCAACCCCTACACCGTGACCCAGGCTTTGGCCTTCTATGAGTATCCCGCCAACGGCATCTATGTGAACGGCATCGTTTCAACCGCCCCGACACAGGCCCCGACCAGCAATGGCGAGCTTACTTATTACATCTCTGTCGACGGCACTGACACCAACCAACTCCAGGTCTACAAAGGCAAAGGTTTAGAACAGGCTGCTTTCACCGCACAAAACGATATCCAAGTTGGCGACATCGTCACCATTTATGGTAATGTTAAGATTTACAACAGCACCAAGGAATTTGATGCTGGCAACTACCTCGTCCATTTCGAGCGTCCGACAGCCACATTATATACTGTCAATTTCAATTTGGACGGAGGCACCTTCGTCCCGAACGCTGTCTTCACAGATGATATCATCGAAGTTGCAGCGGGCACCTACGAACTGCCTTCAGCAACCAAAACCGGCACCAACTTCGCCGGATGGCTGCTCGATGGAACAACTGACATCTATGCCGCTGGCGCCTCATTTAATGTAACAGCCGACGTTTCGTTCACCGCACAGTGGAGCAACGCTCTTACAGGTACCATTCATTTCTCCTCAACCGCAGGAACAGGAAACATGAACATCAATGCTTCACCTAAAGAAGGAACTGATGATCTTGGCAATACCTGGACGGTTACGACAGAAGGAACCACGAGTTTCACTCCATCGAATCAATACTGTCAAATAGGTGCTAGTAGCAAGCCAGCTACAAGCATCACCTTCACAACCACATTGCCTACCGACGTTACGATCACTGCTTTTGAAGCCAAATTCGGAGGCTTCAGTGGAACCGCCGGTGATGTCAGCCTTACCGTTGGCACCACTGAAGTTGCTACAGGTTCTTTGAATGCCACTACTGATGTAATAGTAGGAGGCCCCGTTGCCGCATACGGAAAAGTATTGACAGTAACCGTCACCAACATTGCCAAAGGTGTGAAAGCCTATTACATCAGCTACTCTTACGAGATGAGCACCGACCCGATAATCAATGCTCCGGCAACTGTTGAACTGCCTTATGACGCCACTTCCGGCCAAATCAACTATACCATCGCCAACCCTGTTGCTGGTAAGAGTCTGGAGGCCACAACCACAGCCAGCTGGATCAGTAATATCGTGGTAACTGACGAGAAAGTCAGCTTCACCACTACTGTCAACGATGGTACCGATGACCGCATCGCCACCTTCACGCTCACTTATGAAGGCGCCACTGCCAAGACTGTGACTGTGACCCAAGCGCATTTGGTTGTCGACTATGCGACGCTGCCATTTACCTATACTGATGAGTATGTCGCAGACCATGGGGTAAATGATATGCCTACAGGCTTAACACAAAATGGACTTGGGGTTTACACTAGTTCAACTCCAAGAATCAAATTCGACACCGAGGGAGATTATCTCATTTTAAAATTAAATGCGACTCCTGTTTCGGTATCATATGATATTAAGGGCAACACCTTCTCGGGTGGTACATTCGATGTGCTGACCTCTGCTGATGGAACCACCTACGATCCTCTGGCATCATATACCGAACTCGGCGCTACCCAATCTGTCACCCACATCGATCTTCCCACCACGGTTAGATACATCAAGTGGGTCTATACCACTAAGAGCTCTGGCAACGTCGCCCTCGGCAACATCCGCGCCACTGAGAACTACGACATCTACGGCAACGTGACTGTGGATCATCTCAACATCCCAGTTGACAAGGTTTGCACTATTTATAGCGGAGCTACGCTGAACATAGGCATTAATGGCCTATCTAATGAAGGCAACGCCACCAACCTCATCATCAAAGACGGTGGTCAGCTCTACACGCCTTCAGCCGTGAGCGGTACCGTTGAGAAGAATATCACCGGCTATGGCAATAGCACTGGAAAAGATGGCTATTACCTCGTGTCCGCACCTGCAAATACTATGATTTCACCGGTCGACAACACAGACGCCTATCATTTTGACGCTTCTTACGAAGGACAAGAATGGCGCAACATTAGGCAAGCCATGGGTCCATGGCATATTTCAGCAAATGTTGCTGCGCTCTATGCTTCAAAGGAAGATCGCACCCTGAGTTTTAATGGATACGGCTATAACGGCACTAACGTGATCAACACCGACTTGCCTGCTACCAACGCCAACATCAACGTCTCGGTGAATTTCAATAGTGGTAAGACCTTTGAAGGCTGGAACCTCATCGGTAACCCGTATACCTGCAAAGCTTATCTTGTTGGCAATCGCGACTTCTATCGCATGAACGCCGAAGGCAATGCCTTCGTTGCAGCTACAGGTGCCATTGACGTCTGCGAAGGTATCTTCGTAGAAACCACCAGCGGAGAAACCCAAGTCACCTTCACCACCACAGCCCCCGATGCAAATGCCGGCAACAACAGCATGATCGACATCAGCCTCAGCCAAGTGGTCAACCGCGGCGAACAGACTTTGGTCGACAATGCCCGCATCCGTTTCAGCGAAGGCAATGCGATGCGTAAGTTCAGCCTTAGTGACAATACCGCCAAGGTATACTTCACCGAAGGCAACCAAGACTACGCTGTAGTCCGCAGCGAAGGCCGCGGCGAGATGCCCGTCAACTTCAAGACGAATGAAAATGGCACCTACACGCTCGACTTCAGCATGGACAACGTCGAGTTCAACTACCTGCACCTGATCGATAACCTGACCGGCAACAATGTCGACCTGCTCCAGACCCCGAGCTACACCTTCGAGGCCAATACGAACGACTACACCAGCAGATTCAAACTGGTGTTCAGCACCAATGGCAACGACGACATCAATGCCAGCGAACAATTCGCCTTCATCAACAATGGTGAGATCATCCTCAGCGGCATCAACGGTAACACCACCGTCCAGCTGTTCGACATCACCGGACGCATGCTCAGCAGCACCAATGGCGCCAACCGCATCTCCACCGAGAACATGTCCGCCGGCGTCTACATGCTCCGCCTCATCAACGGCAGCGATGTGAAGACCCAAAAGATCATTGTGAAATAAAGCCCTAACCCCTCCCCCTCGGGGGAGGGAAAAGGGGAGAGTGATAATTCGTAGTTAATAATTATAAAATCGAAATAAAATGAAAAAACTAGCATTAACATTCGCAATCGTTCTCGGTCTGAGCCTATGCTCATACGCCCAAGGTGGCGGTCTCTTTGGTTACGGCGAGATGCCCGAAGAGGAAGAGTCTGTCGGCATGACGTGGTACGGCTTCTACCAGGACCAAGAGGTTGACAACACCCTCTTCGGCCTCCTGCGCAGCAGCACCCCTGGACTGCCCGATCACGGCCTGACCACCAACGAAGACGCTCCGCTCACCGGCGGCGTCCTCATGCTCATCGGACTTGGCGCAGCCTATGCCCTGAAGAAGAGAAGCAAGAAGTAAGAAGTTAAAATCTTCGCGTTATGAAAAGAAACTTCTTTTTCCTGATTGCCATCGCTACTCTCGGCCTCGTGGGCTGTAACCATCAGCCAAAAAGCAACGACCTCGTGGCGATTGAAAAAGGTAAACTGTTGTTCTACAGCCTCGGCGACGAGTCAATGACTCCGTTCGAGGCTGAGACCGACAGCGTGGTCAACCTGCTCTTCACCGACAGCATCCACCTGTATTACACTGTGGCACACGACCAGCAGCTGGCATTGAAGATGCTCGACCTGAGCACCTCGAAGCCTACGCCCATCCAATGCGCCGACTGGAACCTGTCGGTAGACTATGCCATGGACTTTATGACAGGCAGTGTGAATAACATCTATCTTGACGCCTCTGGGAAAAGCATCATCATCCTCGGCATGGATCCGGAAGAAGGCGGTTACATGCCGTATGCCTATGACCTCAACACGAAAACGGTGAGGGCACTGAGCGAAGGAGAAGACTATGGCTTGAGGACCAACAGGACCAACGTCAGCCGCTTCTTCACCGAGGATCACCTATTTTATTATGCGACCCCGGAAGGGAAGACCTGCCTTAGCGACTCGATCGAATTCTCCCAGTATTTCAGTGACGAGGACGAGCTGCAGGATCTGGACTTCAGCCCTGAGACGATGAGCCCCGACGGCAAGAAGGTGACTTATTCCGCTATGGTGCTCTGGGGTGAAGGCTGGGGATACTACTGCGTGGCTGCGCTCGACGGCACCTCGCAGCGTATCATGGCCGACTCCGACATCTGGCATGGATGCCCTGAATGGCTCTCCGATGGCTCGCTCGTCTATATAGGCGAGGTTCCGCTCCCCGAGACCGACCCGAACTATGAGCCGGATTATAATACCACCCAGTCCTGCATCAAGTTGATTAACACGAAAGGAGAAACCAAGACCCTTGGCCTCGGCTCGATTTTCGCCGTCAGACCCTTTGGCGTAGGCGTGCAGGGAAGAACCGAAGTGCAACAGGCCGGCCTCGAAGGCTGCGACGTGGCTTTCTTCGACAACGGCAAGGTGACCTTCTACAACTCTGAAACCAACACCTTCGTGCCCTTCGTGGCGGAGACCGACTCGGTGATCAATGGCGTCTTTGTGGAAGACTTCAGCTTCTATTACACGGTTAAGATAGGAGAGGAGCTCTACCTCAAGGAAGTCTACCTGATTGACTATAGCCCGGGTCCCATAATGCTCACCGACTGGGGACTCACCATCAGCGATTGCGTCAGCGACACCTACGGCAAAGCCTCAACGCTCGCGAGTATGCCTTCCTATACCCGTGTCGGCATCAACTATAACTTCAGCTGGGATTTCTACAACTTCTCCGACATCAAGTTCTACGACTATGCTTCTAGCAGGAAACTCGATGGCTGGAGCGAAGACGAGGAGGCGGAGACCGACCTGTTCGACGACGACTTCCTGCAATATGAAGAGGACATGGAAAGCTTCATGGTGTTTGAGAATAATTATTATTATCTCTCCGACGCGGATCCCATCTGCCTCAGCGACAAGATCAACTTCAAGGACTACGTCTCTGACCCAAGTTATTTCGAAGAGCCTGAATTTAACTTCTTCGCCATTGATCCCACACGGAGCAGCGTCGCCTATTCGGCTCTGATCGAGTGGGGCGACCTGGGTCATGGCCCGCTGTGCGTGGCCTCGCTTGACGGTACGGTGCAGAAGGCACTCAAGGGTACCGATGCCGCCGACCTCTCATGGGGCTGGCTGGGCAACGGATCGCTCCTCTACGTCGGCTCAGAGCCTCGTCCGACCGATGACCCGGCATATGACGCCGAATGGAACACCACCAAACCCTGCGTCATCATTGTCCATCCCGATGGCACCGAGGAGGTGCTTTCCCATTCTTACGACTTCGTCGTGAAAGGGAAGTGATTCGGATGATATTTAAATGAAAAAAGAGGGACTTGAAAAAGTTCCTCTTTTTTTGTGACCCGGCTGGGGCTCGAACCCAGGACCCCAACATTAAAAGTGTTGTGCTCTACCTGCTGAGCTACCGAGTCGACCGGTTTTGCGTTTTGCGGCTGCAAAAGTACAAAACTTTTTTCATTCCGCAAGAAAAAATTCAAAAAATCTTTCTCGTCATTCCAACTCGCCTTTGCCCTGACGGACGATATACACCTCGTCTTCAGTGCAGTCAACCACAGTGCTCGCCACATGCTCGCCGGCACCACCATCGATGATGATGTCCACCACGTCCTTGTAACGCTCGTTGATCTCCTCTGGGTCAGTGAGATATCCACCCATCTCGTCCTCCTCGTCGACGATGGAAGTGGTCATGATGGGATTGCCCAACTCCTGCACCAGATTGGTGATGATGGGCTGGTCGGGGATGCGGATGCCGATGGTCTTCTTCTTGCTCTGGAAGATGCGCGGGATGTTGTTGTTCGCATTTAATATAAAGGTGAACGGCCCCGGGAGGTTGCGCTTCATCATCTTGTAGACCTCGTTGGTGATGGGGCGCGTGAACTCGCTCAACATGCTCAAGTCATGGAAGATGAACGAGAAATTGGCCTTCTCCTTCTTGATTCCCTTGATCTGGCAGATGCGTTCAAACGCCTTGGGACTGTGGATGTCGCCACCAAGTCCATAGATCGTGTCGGTAGGGAAGATGATGGTGCCCCCGTCGTGCAGACACTCCAGAATCATCTTCACGTAACGAGGGTTGGGATTGGTTGGATAAAGTTTCAAAAACATATCAAAAAATTTGGCTGCAAATTTACAAATTTTATTAGTTTTGCGCTTTCGAAATTCACTATAAATATGGGAGGCTTTTTTGGCACTGTTCTGAAACAATCCTGCGTCAAGGATCTGTTTTACGGCATTGATTATCATTCACATCTTGGAACCAAACGCGCTGGTATGGTGACTCACGACGGTGAGCTGTTCCACCGTTCCATCCACGACATCGAAAACACCTATTTCCGCACCAAGTTCAGCGACGAACTTGACAAGTACAAAGGCAATCTGGGCATCGGCGTCATCAGTGATACCGACGCACAGCCTATCATCGTTAACTCGCACCTTGGCCAGTTTGCCATCAGCACCGTGGCCAAGATCAACAATATCGATGAGCTGGTCGACCATTGCCTCGAGAATAAACAGCATTTTGCTGAGCTCAGCATGGGCTTCACCAACCCTACAGAGTTGGTGGCACTGCTCATCACCCAAGGCGAGGACTTCGTGGATGGCATCCGTAATGTCTACAACAAGATCAAAGGCTCGTGCTCGATGCTCATCCTCACCAAGGACGGCATCATCGCGGCCCGTGACCTCTATGGACGTACGCCCATCGTCATCGGCAAAAACGAGAACGGCTATGCGCTGGCCTCGGAGAGCCATAGCTATATCAACCTTGACTACACTACTTGTTACAACGTGGCACCGGGCGAGGTGGTGAAGGTGACCCCTGACGGCATCCAGCAATTGCTTCAACCCAATCCGAAGAGCCAGATCTGCAGCTTCCTGTGGATCTACTACGGTTATCCCGCCTCCGACTACGAGGGCATCAATGTTGAGGAAGCCCGCTACAACGAAGGCCGCGAGATGGGCAAACACGATCACGTCGAGCTCGACTACGTCTCCGCCATCCCCGACTCGGGCATCGGCATGGCACTAGGCTATTCAAATGTCCGTAAGATCCCTTATCTGCGTGGCGTTGTGAAGTATACTCCGACATGGTCAAGGAGTTTTATGCCGGTCAACCAGAGCCAACGCGAGCATGTGGCCAAGATGAAACTCATCCCCAACCGCGCCCTGCTCGAAGGCAAGAAGGTGGCATTCTGCGACGACAGCATCGTCCGTGGCACACAACTGCGCGACAACGTGAAGATGCTCTACGATTACGGCGCCAAAGAGGTGCACGTCCGCATCAGCTGTCCGCCGTTGCTCTACGGCTGCCCCTTCCTCAACTTCTCGGCCTCAAAGACGGAGATGGAGCTCATTTCCCGTCGCGTAGTGGAACAACTCGAAGGCGACTCCACCAAGAACCTCGAGTGCTATTGCCAGCACGACTCCAAGGAATACAACGCCATGGTGGAGGAGATCCGTCACCGTATGGGCGTCGACTCGCTAAAGTTCAACTCATTGGAAAGCGTGGTCACCGCCATCGGCCTGCCCAAAGAGCAGCTCTGCACGCATTGCTTCGACGGGTCGAGCTACGGCCACAAGTAAAATATTTTCGGTTTTTTCTTGCCAATCCAAGAAAAACTTGTACTTTTGCATCGGGTAAGTCTTATACGACCAGCTCCCTCTGAATTCCCCCAGGACCGGAAGGTAGCAAGGGTAGGAGGTTGTAGCGGTGCGATGTAAGTAGCTTACCCTTTTTTGTGTATCTTTGCAAAAAAAATCATAAGCATGGATCTCTCTATCGTCATACCACTGTTGAACGAAGCCGAGTCGCTGCCCGAGCTGGAAGCCTGGATTCGTCGTGTCGTGGAAAAAGAAAACCTCAGCTACGAAATCGTCTTCGTCGACGATGGCTCCACCGATAATTCCTGGAAGATCATCCAAGATCTCGCCCAGAACAACCCCAATATCCATGCACTGCGTTTCCGCAGAAACTATGGCAAGTCGCCGGCTTTGAACGAAGGCTTTAAGGTGGTGCAGGGCGACGTGGTGATTACCATGGACGCCGACCTGCAGGACAGCCCCGACGAGATTCCCGAGCTCTACCGCATGATCAAAGAGGATGGCTATGACCTGGTCTCCGGATGGAAGAAGAAACGCTACGACTCGACGGTGATGAAGAACATCCCTTCGAAGTTCTTCAACTGGACGACTCGCGTCATGTCGGGCATCAAACTGCACGACTTCAACTGTGGGCTGAAGGCCTATCGCCTTGATCTGGTAAAGAGCATTCAGGTCTATGGTGAGATGCACCGTTACATCCCCGTCATCGCCAAGATGAATGGCTTTTCCAATATCGGTGAAAAAGTGGTGCACCACCAGAAGCGCAAATATGGCAAGAGCAAGTTTGGTTTGAGCCGTTTCGTCCGTGGCTATCTCGATTTGATCACCATCAACTTTATCTCGAAGTTCAGCAACCGGCCGATGCATTTCTTTGGGGTGCTGGGCTCGTTGTCGTTCCTGGCTGGTTTCATCATCAGCGTTTACCTGGTCTGCACCAAGTACTTCGGCCACGTCTACGTCCCCATGACCAGCCGTCCCTTATTCTATCTGGGTATCTTGGCCATGATCGTCGGCGTACAACTCTTCTGCACAGGCTTCCTCGCCGAGATGATCACCTCGACGCAAAGGGAAAAGAGAGTTTACTCAATCTCTGAAAAGATTTAGTGGCTCAATATAGGTCATCGATGTTGCCATCGTAACTATCGCCGAATTCATCGTTGAATTCGTCGAATTCGTTCTCATCGAACTCGTCTTCAAACTCATCGAAGGGGCTGTCGTCGGGGATGTCAGCATTGTCCCAGTCGAACTCGTCTTCGAGTTTCTCCTCGCTGAACTCGTCGCCGTCGTCCATGTGCTGCATGAAGTCGTCAATCTCGTCGTCGCTCATTTTGTCGAAGTCCATGTCGAGCAAGGCGGAGTCGCTGACGGCACGGCCCAGCGACTTCAAGTCGCGCTTCAAGGAAGGCGAGACATAGAACTCATCGATGTTCTCTTCGCAATATTTGATGTATTTTGGATCCTTCTCGAAAACTTCAGCGATCGTCTGTCCCTCGTACTTTCCGAAAGTGAAGACGTCATCAAGATCATAGAATTTCATAATGCTTGTGTAATTTTGCGGCAAAGATAGTTGTTTTTTTATATTTTTGCTAAAAATTTTTTCTTCGGATGAAACCCGACTGGAACCATATTATAAAAGGAGACTGGACTTTGTTTCTTGACCGCGATGGCGTCATCAACCGCCGTATTGTAGACGGTTACGTCACTTCGTGGGACGAATTCGAGTTTTTACCTGGCGTGCTGGAGGCTCTGCAAACCCTCACCAAGCGTTTCAGGTACATCTTTGTGATCACCAACCAGCAGGGTGTAGGGAAGGGGCTGATGACCATGGAGCAGGTCGACGCCATCCATGATCAGATGTGTGCTGAAATTGAAGCTCACGGCGGCAACATCGATGGCATCTTGGTGTGTCCCCAGCTGGCCTCGGAGCCTGATAACTACCGCAAGCCCCGTCCTGACATGGCTTTCATGGCCTGCGAGATCTGCCCTGATATTGATTTGGAAAAATGCATCATGGTCGGTGACGGAGCTGTCGACGTTGAATTTGGCCGCAACGCCGGCGTCAAAACCATCTTCATCGGCGAAGCCAATCCTGATGCCGACGACAGTTTTCCCTCGTTAATTGATTTTGCCAACGTTTTGAAATCATGAGCACCGTAAACCCTGTCATCATATTATCCGTCTTTGTGGTCTACACCGTGCTACTGTTCGTCATCGCGCATTTCACCTCGCGCAAGTCGAACAACGAGTCGTTCTTCAAGGGCAACCGTAAGTCGCCTTGGTTTGTGGTGGCCTATGGCATGATCGGCGCCTCGTTGTCGGGGGTCACCTTCATGTCGGTGCCGGGTGGCGTTTATAACGACAAGTTCACCTACATCGGCATCGTGTTGGGCTATGTGATCGGCTATGCCGTCATCGCTTGGGTGTTGCTACCGTTATACTATAAGCTCAATCTCACCTCTATTTATTCCTATTTGGAGCAGCGTTTCGGCGTGCATTCCGAGCGTACGGGGGCGGCGTTTTTCCTGCTCTCGAGGCTGCTGGGCTCGGCACTGCGAATGTATCTGGTGGTCTTTGTGCTCTATGAATTCGTTTTTGTGCATTGGGGAATCCCATTCTGGGTTCCGGCGGTGATTTTTATTGCAATCATCTTGCTATACACCTTTAAAGGTGGTATCAAGACGGTAGTATGGACTGACACCTTACAAACAACCTTCTTGATTTTGGCAGCAGTGCTGACGGTGGTGTTCATTACCAGGAATCTTGGCATGGGTATTACCGACATCTTGAAGGTCTCGTCGGAGGGGATGCTCGAGGAGAATCCATCGAATCGTGGTTTTTGGTCGTTGGTTTTCGAAAACGACCCGGCGCATAGCAAGTTCTGGTTGAAGCAGGTCTTGAGCGGTGCGTTCATCACCATCACCATGACGGGTTTGGATCAGGACATGATGCAGAAGAACCTTACGTGCAAGAATCTCCGTGACGCGCAGAAGAACGTGATGACCTCCAGTCTGCTGTTTATTGTGGTGAACGTCGTGTTTCTGTCGCTGGGTGCCGCTTTGATCTATTATGCCCAGCAGAAGGGTATCATGCCCATTGAGATGGTGAATGGGGAACAAAAGGTGTTGGCCGACAAGATCTTTCCTTCGGTAGCTTTCTCGCTCAGTTCGTTCACAGCGGTGGTCTTTGTGTTGGGTTTGGTGGCGGCGGGTTATTCCAGTGCTGATGGCACGTTGACGGCTTTGACCACCACGTTCTGTTACGACTTTTTGCATTTTGAGAAACGAGGCTTCACAGAGCAGCAGGTCACCAAATACCGCAAGCTGATCCATGTCGGGTTTGCCCTGTTGTTCCTGTTGGTGATTATCATATTCAAGCCATTCCATGACGATTCGTTGATCAACATGGTCTTCGACATTGCCGCTTTGACCTATGGTCCATTGTTGGGTTTATACACCTTTGGTCTGTTTGTGAAGCGCCGCAGGGTCTACGACAAGGCGGTGCCGTTCATTGCGGTGGCGTCGCCCGTCATATGTTTCTTTTTGAAGCGTTATTCTGCTGATTTGTTCTGGGGTTACAAGTTCGGTTTCGAGCTTCTCATCGTCAATGGTCTGTTGACTTTCCTGGGTTTGCTTATTGCCAGCAAGAGGGAAAAGTGTTAAAATAAAATATATTTTATTAATAATCCGAAGAAAACGGATTTATTATGTATCTTTGCAGCGAGATACGTTTGAGCCATGTTTTATCATCGCAGCTAATGCTATGGTAACTTAAAAAACGATAAAACATGGATATTCAGCCAATAGGTGTTGGTTATTTTGGGAACATCTACGATCAGTTCAGAGGGAAGGTAAAGGAAGCCTTCGATTTCCTAATTATCCACGAGGACGGTGATTTGCTTGGCGTTTTTCACCGTGAAGAGTTGGGTGACATTGAGAATTGGGTCGTTACATCTTTCGATAATAACAGACCCAAGTCACAAAAGAAAGCATCTGCTACCACCCTAGCAACCCCTGATAGCAATTCTGGAGGCAGGGCTGTCGCCTCCGATGCTGTTTCTTGACTGCAAATATACAACAATTTTCCCATTCCGCAAGGAATTATTTCAAAAAAATATAATTTCAATAGAAATGTAGCTAAATAACCTAATGATATCGAATATGAACAAAGTAGCCATACAACAGCGAATTTTGATTATACGCGAACAGCGTGTCATGCTCGATTACGAGCTGGCCTCTTTATATGGTGTAGAAACCAAAGCCCTTAACCAAGCGGTTAAGCGTAATATTGAACGTTTTCCAGCTGATTTTATGTTTCAGTTGACTCAAGGTGAATGGAATTTGATCAGCAACAACTATACATTGTTAGGGACACAAGATGCGACCATAAATCTCATTGAAAATCACGATGATATAGTTTTGCGGTCACAAATTGTGACCGCAAAACAGACATCTAAGTCACGTTCATTACCTTTTGCCTTCACAGAACTTGGAGTGGCTATGCTCAGCAGTGTTTTACGATCGCCAACGGCTATTCAGGTGAACATCAGCATAATGCGAGCATTCGTGGCAATCAGGCATTTAGCAATGCAGCCTTTGCCCAATAACGATGAGGAGTTGAGGAATGAAGTTAACTCCTTACGCAATGAACTCGAAGAGATACTCGCCGACCAAAATGATATCAACGAGATGACTCAGGCGCAGTTGGATGCCATCAGTAAAGTTTTGGCCGAACTCCAAGCGAAACCACGCACCGAGCGACAGCGCATTGGCTTCGTGAAAAAATAAAAGACAGAGTGCTCTGTCTTTTTTATTTTTTCAATTCGCAAGGGTTTTTATTCAAAAAAAACAACAAAAATGCCCCGGGCTGGGTGCGCGGGCCATGGCCAAAACAGGAGCAGGGCCTGCCCAAAAGCCGAACTAAGTGGGTTGAGACTCAGGGCGGGGCGCGGAGCTTTAGCGGAGCGTTTGCCTTCGGAACGAAGGCACTCCCCGCCTTGAGAATCACCCACTTAGAGAGGCTGTGCGGTGGGCCATTGTTTTGGCCTTGATTTTTTCCGCCTCTTTTGTATCAAGACAAAAGAGGCAAAAGAAACCCCTCAACCTGACCTTGTTAAAAAATAATAAGAAAGTTCCTGTCATATCAATTAATTTTGTATCTTTGCGCCCGAAAAAAATCAAAAAAAACAAATCGCTAACGAAATCAATATCAAATCTAAATAATCAATCAATCAACTAAAAACAATTAAAAACAAAATGAAAAAGAAATTTACATTTCTAATTGCAGCGTTGATGCTGCTAACAATGATCAACCTGCCGGGGAAAGCGGTGGGACAAACTAGAGGAACTGTTGTGGATGAAATGACAGCAGACGATCTTACTGCTACGTCTAATACCTATGTGGATTTCTCAAACGTCTCTTTGACTTCTGATGCAGTTTATGCAGGCCAAAGTGCAAAAGATAGTTCTGGAAATATCCAATTAAGAAGCAAAAACTCTAATAGTGGTATTGTTACTACAACATCAGGAGGAACTATTGCATCTATAAAGATTACAGTGGGTAGCGGAAGCAATACCATAGATGTTTATGGAAGCAACACAGCTTATACTTCTGCTTCTAATCTTTATGGTAGCTCAACACAAGGAACAAAAATAGGAAGCCTTTCTGCTACAGGGACTATTACCGTGTCGGACACCTACTCATATGTTGGTATTCGCTCGAATAATGGTGCTGTTTATATTTCAAGCATAGAGTTCACTTGGACTACCTCTGGTGGCACTCCAACCCCCACCTCAAACGTGGCAATGGCCACCGTCGCTAATGTTGACCTTACCGCCACATATAGCGATGGCAGTTTGGCCGAAGGCAACAACGCCGACATTGACCAAAACACCCAAGTTACTTTGGCTTACGAAAATGTGACAGAAGGTTATGTCTTCTCATCATGGGTTATCACTAAGCAAGAGGGTGGCGACAATGTTACCGCCTCTGTCCTTAACGGAAGCACCCTCACCGTTCCTGCATACGACATCAACATTTCGGCCACTCTTTCTCAAGCCCAGCAATACACCATTACCTTCAATGCTGGCTCGGGAACATGCGGCACTTCTCCACAAACCTATTACGAAGGGACTGTGATTACAGAATTCCCAACTGCAACACCTTCAGATGCCTGTGCAAGCAATGGATGGACTTTTGCTGGTTGGGCCACAGCAAGTGCTAACGATTTAACATCCGATCCAACAATTTCAAGTTATGAAGTTACTGGCACAGCCACTTTGTATGCCGTATATAAGTTGGTAACCGCTGCTTCATTCAACAATACGGAAGGCGGAGAATTTAAGATTTATGCTAATGTTAGTGGAACCAAGTATTATGCGATGGGTGGTGTTAATAGTAATAAGAGATTAGAATCTACAACTGATCCCAGTTTAGCTACATCTTATACATTTGAAAAACAATCGGAGGGTGTATATAAGATTAATGACGGTTCGAATTATGTCGGCTCTTCTGGCTCAGCCGATTTAAATACCAATGAAACCAGTTGGACAATAGAATCTTCCAATTCCGAATATGGAAGTTGGAAAGTGTGGGCGAATAGTGGACGTGCTTTATTGTTCAGGACAAATACTTATTATTATTTTAAGAATTTTTCCACAGCAAGTATAGGCAACGAGTATTTTTATATAGATTTTGAAGGCGGTTCAGCCACATACGCTACTTCACCATCTTGCACTCAGACCTACATCATTACACTCAACCAGAACACGGGCGGTACCATTGAAGCTGACTATGCCTCAGCCGAAGCTGGCCAAACCATCACTTTGAGCACTGACTTGGATGATTGCTACACGTTTGACAGTTGGACGGTTACACCTAGTGTCACTTGGACTGACGATAATACCTTTACCATGCCTGCAAGTGCTGTTACGGTTTCCGCCACATTCAATCAAAAGAAATTCACGGTCAATTATTCCGTGAATGGAACCATTGAATCTGAATTGGTTGATGCAGATATTGATTGTGGTGATAATGCAGAACTTTGGACTGTTGAAGAAATGGCAATTGTTGGTGTAGAATTGCCTTCTGGATGTACTTTCCTTGGTTGGAGCACTTCTGCAAACAGCACAACAACGGTGAACAGTTTCACTCCTACAGAGAATGCTACTTTGTATGCCGTGTTACACGTAAACAGTTCTGCTATAGTTTATGAATTGGTTACTTCTGCAAGCCAGATAACAGAAGGCACGTATTTGTTTGCAGCATTAAGAGCCGAAACGTTGCCGCAAACATTAGAATATTCAATAGCCACAGGATCTATTTCTACTGGGAGCAACTCAAAAGACATGTTAGTTACGTCTGATAAATTTGAACCAACCAATAATGTGTTTACTTCAATTCCTGATGGTGGAGTGGAGTTTGAATTGACTGGTAATAACACTGATGGTTTTGTTATCTCATATAATTCAAAATCGTTGGGATTCTCATCAAGTCAAAGTCGCAATCTTGCATTCGGGGATTATTCTTATCGGTGGAAATTTTATGATTTGGATAATGGCTTATCAGAGGGCGCAATTTACATGCATACATATTCCAATTACACAAATTACACTGTATCGGAGAATTCAACTACAACAGGTGCAATTCGTGGTTATAACGGTACAACAAAATATAGAGGTTTCTACTTGTTCAAGAAGAGAGAAGGTTCAGCCTACACCCGCATTGAGGAAATCAATTCAACAGAAACTCTGTCAAGTATTGAGCCAACCTATAGTATCACTGTGAAGGATGGTGGTGTCCTCACTCTCACTGGTGCTAACAACGGCAATGCCTCCAACCTCATCATCGAAGACGGTGGTCAACTCGTCACGAGCTACGCTGTAGCAGCTACAGTGGAGAAGAACATCATCGGTTACAACAGCGGTGCTAAAGGCGAAACTTGCGATTGGCACTTCATTGCCTCTCCGCTTCAAGGATCTAAGAACATTGTAGACGTGCCAAACTTGATTGCTAGTACCGCAGATGATTACGATCTATACCGTCTCAACCCGAATGCTCTTAAGGCATGGGAGAACTACAAAAATACCACAGATCATCCTGACTTCACTACCTTGGTCAATGGTCAAGGCTATCTCTATGCTAATAAAAACGGTGTCAATCTTGAGTTCGTTGGTAACGTTCAACCTAGCAACGAAAACAAGACCGTGAATGGCCTGAATTCAGGTTTTAACCTCGTGGGCAACCCATTCACCTGTAATGCATATCTCAATCAAAGCTATTACATGTTGGTTGATGGCAACACTATCTCAGCCACACCAACAGGTCCAGGTACCTCAATTGCTCCCTGTATTGGTGTTATCATTAATGGTACCTCAGTGACTTTCAGCAAGACAAAACAAACGGACGGTTCCGCCAACAACGGCGACCTCGAACTGACCCTCACCCAGAATGTGGCCAACAGCAACACCCGTGGCGAGAGCGTTCAGACCTTGGACAACGCCATCGTGAGCTTCAACGAAAACAGCCAACTCGAGAAGTTCTACTTCGGTAACCAGAATGCTAACATCTACATCCCGCAAGGCAATGAGGAATACGCCATCGTGAGCGCCGAAGCCCACGGCGTGATGCCCGTCAGCTTCAAGGCTAACCAGAACGGCCAGTACACCATCACCGTCAACACCGAAAACGTCGAGATGGGCTACCTCCACCTCGTAGATAATATGACTGGCGCCGACATCGACCTGCTCAACACCCCGAGCTACACCTTCAACGCCCGCATCGACGACTACACCAGCCGCTTCAAACTGGTGTTCAGCGCCAACGGCATGAACAACGAGAACGGCAACGACGATTTCGCCTTCCTCAGCAACGGACAACTCATCATCGCCAATGACGGTGAAGCTACCCTGCAAGTGGTCGACATCACCGGCCGCGTCCTCAGCAGCGAAGTCATCAACGGCAGCTGCAGCAAGAACATCGACGCCGCCACCGGCGTGTATGTGCTTCGCCTCGTCAACGGCAGCAACGTTAAAACCCAAAAAGTTATCATCAAATAAAATCAAATAAAAAATCAACATAAAATGAAAAAAACTGTTTTAACAATCGCAATCGTTCTCGGAATCACCCTCGCTGGCATGGCCCAGGGTAACGGTTTGTTCGGCAGAGGCCAAAGCAGCGCCGATGACTTCGGCTATGGTTACTATAACTATGGCTATTACGACGAAAGCGCTACCCGTGACGGGATGATCGCACTTCCTAGCCAACACGGTAGCACTGATGACCAAACCCCGCTCGCCGGTGGCGCACTGCTGCTCATCGGCTTCGGTGCAGCCTATGCTCTGAAGAAGAGAAACGAGAAGTAAGAAAAAAACGACTTCTTTCAAAAATAGCCGCATGGTTAGTGCGGCTATTTTTTTATGCCAGAGTACAACGATTAAAAGATAAAAAAATTAATACTAAAAAGTATTGTCAAATACAATTAATATATTATCTTTGCCGATGAAAACAAATGAGCCATTCTTGAATTGTTTAACCTTTAAAACTCAGAATCATGAAGAAGAAGAATCCAATCGAAGAGGCTCGCCGTTATGTGCAAAACGCCCATGACGTGTTAAACGAAAATACCAAAGTAAACGAGGAGACAGGGCTGTACGAAGACCCTAAATATGTCCGTGCCGCCGGAAACTACCTCTGGCTTGGCACTTTAATCGCCCTCGATGCCGTATTCCAAGTACGCAAGGACCGCCGTACTCGCGTTAATATCGATGACTATACCAACGCCGTGGGGAATCGAGATCGTAAACTGCTCGACTGGGTGAATGACGGGTACATGGTGATGCACCTTTATATGAACTACGACGGTATCAGAAACAAAAAAATCTGTGGCCAAGGCTTCTGTCTGGCCAATCAAATCATCGATCGTTGCGCTACAATGCTGGGATAACGGTCAATAGGGGACTATTCCATTCTGATGATCTGCCCGGTGTTCGGGTCAAACTGCATCTTGGCCTTGCCTAATGGCGCCAAGATGAACACGCCAAACTGGGCAAGGGTCTCGCGACGCTCAACCAACACCTCATCGCCCAGACTGACTTTCACATACACCGTCTCAGGAATGCGGTAAAACAGCTTGTCGTCATGACTGATGGTCTCCACCGCCGATGGACTCAACGTGTTGATGCTGCCCGTGGTCTTCATCGAGATGGCCTGCACCGTGATGGTGCTTCCGTCGTACCCATTGGCAACGAAGCCTGAAGTCTTAGAGAACGAGCCGACCGTCTGCGAGGGGACTTCCTTCGTCAAAGTCACATACACCGTCTGGACAATAGGAGTGACCACACGTTTGCCGATGAAGAGACTCAGATACTCGGTCTCCATATCGTTGAGGTCGGCCTCCATCTGACGATAGGTGTCGAGCGTGAACGCCGTCTCCTGGAAACCCGTCAACAATTTGATCTTCTCTTCGCGGAGCCTATAGATCATGTCGGCAGCCGCCTTAGCCTGCTGCTCTTCGCTACGGGTGGACGTCGTGCTGAACTGGTACTTGAAGGTCTTGTCGGCCGACACCTTCACTTGGATAGGCGTCGACGCCTCTTCTTTCACAGCCTCGCCAGCCATGCCCACACCCTCCAAGATGCCTTTCGAGTTCAGATAGAAAGGCATGGACTCGCTTCTCGTGTTGATGGCGACAAAGAACGTGGCGTTGGGGTCAGCCTCGGCATAAGTGCTCATCACCACATCCTTCAGGATGTACTCGGTGGTGTCGCCCTTGACGACATCGCTAGCACCCACCATATAGGCATATCGGCTGTAAGGCCCTTCGATAAGTTCCGTCTTGTCGACCATCAGGTCGAGCTGGATGACCGTGCGGGGTAGGGCATAGTAGATGCCCCTCTGGTTGCTCGGCATGGCGGCCTTGGCATGGGTGGTGACGTATTGTGCGTTCAGATGGCCGGCAAAACATGCAAGCGCGGCAATCAGTAACAAGGATGTCTTCAAGTGTTTCATAGGTGCCTCCTGTGTGGTTTTTTTATTTTGGGCTTCAAAAATAATAAAAATATTCCTAGTTTTGCAAAAAAATAATGGAATGATCACCTATCCTTACCATAAAGACGGCCGTTTCTTTCTGATGGCCGGCCCTTGTGTCGTCGAAGACGAGACCTCGCCACTGCGCATCGCGGAGACGCTCACCGACATCACCTCGCGACTGGGAATCCCCTTTATCTTCAAGGCTTCGTACCGCAAGGCCAACCGCTCCAGACTGGATTCATTCACCGGCATCGGCGATGAAAAAGCCTTGAAAGTGCTGGGTAAGATCCGTGAACAGTTCGGCATCCCCGTGGTCACCGACATCCACGCCGCGGAAGAAGCTGCCATGGCTGCCGAATACGCCGACGTCCTTCAGATCCCTGCGTTCCTATGCCGGCAGACCGACCTGCTGGTGGCCGCGGCCAAGACGGGTAGGGTGGTCAACATCAAGAAAGGCCAGTTCCTCTCGGGCGAGAGCATGGGATTTGCTGTGGATAAGGTGCGCCTCTCCGGCAACGACAAGGTGATGCTCACCGAACGTGGTACGATGTTCGGCTATCAGGATCTGGTGGTCGACTTCCGCAACATCCCCGTCATGCGAGGCTTCGGCGTCCCCGTGGTACTCGACGTGACGCATTCGCTCCAACAGCCCAACCAGCCTTCAGGAGTCACCGGAGGCAAGCCCGAAATGATTGGTATGATGGCTAAGGCCGGTGTCGCCGTCGGCGTTGACGGCATCTTCATGGAGACGCATCCCGATCCTGCACACGCCCTCTCTGATGGCGCTAATATGCTTCCATTAGATCAAGTGGAAGGGCTATTGACCCAGTTGCTGAAGAACTAATTTTGCTACCTCCCGCATCGCCTGAAATCCTTCTTTCACTGGGAATAATGGGAAGGTGTGAAACATCTCGGGATACTCCAATGACCTTATTGGCAAACCAAACTCTTTCATTTTCTCGGTGAGGAGCAGGGCGTCGACTTTCAGGATCTCGTCGCTGCCGTAGATTAACAAGGTGTCGTCAGGGAAAGCCTTGAGGTCGCCGTAGATGGGGCTCACCCAAGGATGTGTGGAGGGCAACTCGCCCTGCCAGCCGCCCATGATGCTCTCGATCCGCTCCAGCTTGATCATCCGGTCCAGAGGCTGCAAGGCCACCATTGCATCGCGACGTGTAAAGGCGTTGTCGACGCAAGGCGACATCAGCACCAGCGCCGAAATGGGCTGCAAACCACGTTTCTGGATCTCTTGTGTCATCGCCATCGCTATGTTGCCTCCGATGGAGTCACCCATCAGAATCACCTTCGAAGCTTTCATCGGCATCACGTAACGCTCATAAAAGTCCATCAGCACCGTCATGTTATAGGCACAGAGGTACTCGGGATACTTCGGGTAGATGGGCATCATCACACGGCAATGGGTGCGCATGGCTAGGTCGTGCACGAAACGCCAATGGAAGAACACCGGCTGGTAGATGCAGGCGCCGCCGTGGATGTAGACGATCACCCGGTTAGGGCTGTTCCAAGGCTCGCTGGAGAACACTTGCATGTCAAAGCCGTTGGAGGCGTGGAACAGGCTCTCGCTGAAATGCGCACGATGCGTCCGCGGCACTCTCACTGGCTTGCGGTTGATGTTGCGGCAATGCTCCAGCTCCTCCTGCACCTCCTCGGGCGTGGCGTCCTTTAACGAAGAGAACATCACGTTGAGGTACTTCTCGGTAAACTGCTTCCCTGGACTCATAGGCGCTGGTAGATCTTCAGGTCGAACAACGGCGCGGCGGCGATGATATGGTCGAAGAGGTCGCTCTGGATCTCCTCGTAGCGGGTCCAGTCTTTCTCCTTGCTGAACACATACACCTGCAACGGCACGCCGAACTCGGTGGGCTGCAGCTGTCGCACCATGTGGGTCATATTCTGGTTGAGGTTGGGATTCGACTTGAGGTAGGCGCTGATGTACGCGCGGAACACGCCGAGGTTGGTCTGCTGACGGCCGTTGACGATGTTTGACGTGTCGATCTGGTTGGCCTTGTTGTATTCGGCGATGTCTTTTTCTTTCTGCTCCAGATAAGGTCTGACACGCTCGATCTGCTTGTAACGCTCGAGCATCTCGGGCGTGCAGAACTGGATGCTGCGCGAGTCGATGGTGATGCTCCGCATGATGCGCCGTCCGTCGCTCTCCGTCATCCCACGCCAGTTGGTGAACTGGTTGGTGACCATCGAGGCAGTGGGGATGGTGGTGATGGTGTTGTCGAAGTTCTGTACCTTCACAGTGGTCAGGTTGATCTCGGTGACGGTGCCGTCGGCTTCGCCCATCTTGATCCAGTCGCCAATGCGCAACATGTCGTTCACTGTCAGCTGGATGCTGCCCACGAAACCTAGGATGGTGTTCTGGAAGATCAGCAGCAATACGGCCGACATCGTTCCCAAGCCGATGATCACCGTGCTGACCCTCTTGCCCATCAGGAACGAGATGATCAGCAATACACAGAAGGCGATGAGGATGATCTTGAGGGTCTGCACCAAGCCGGTCATGGGTTTCATCTTAGCGGTCTGGTGCATGTTGTATATGTCGTTGCCTGTGTTCAACACCGAGAAGAGCACCATGGTGATGACCACGATGACGTAAACGATGGAGCAGTTGAACACGAAATGCTGCACGTTGGGGAAGTCGGGGAGAACGATATGGTTGTATTTCATCACCAACACCGCGGGAATCAGCAGACAGAGACGCATCAGCACCTTGTTGTTGATGACTTGGTCGTCGTATTTCGATTCGGACTTCAGGATGACGCGGTAGACGGTCTTCTTGATGATGAACCTGGAGAGATACAGCAGTAGTATGCCGACGCCCAGCAGCAGGAAAAGGGCGATGCCTTCGGAGATCACCTCGGAATAATACTGTCTGAAGCCGAGATGCATGAGGAAGTTGGTGAGCCAGTGGATGAAATCTGTTATCATGGTGACGGTTTTTTAGACGATGACGTGGAGTGATAAAGGGTTGATCTTGATGTGGAGGTCTTTCTCAAACATCACGGACTCGCCGTCGATGTTCAGCGCCGCCGCTTCGGGGCGGATGATGGTGGCCTCCGACACTTGGAGGATGTCGACTTTGGGCGACTTGTCCATGTTTTTGCTCAGGAAGAAGCTGCCAACGACGGGGAGCTCCAAGGGGTTGGGCTTACGGACAATGCAGAGGTCTACTTTGCCGTCCCACAGCGAGGCCTTGGGCGAGATGGGCACGTCGTAGCCCATCTGGTTGGAGTTGGCGAACGAGATGAAGAACGCCTTGGTGGTGAAGCTGCGGTCGGCGAGCTGCAGGGTGTATTCCTTCTCGCCGAGGGTGAAGTAGTTCCTGACGATGTAACGCAGGTAGGTGTTGAAGCCATGATGGGTGTCGTGGGCATAGTCGTCGGCGACCTGTGCGTCGTAGCCTGTGCCGGCGATGCTGATAAAAGGCACGTCGTTCACCGTCACGGTGTCGATGCGGCACACCGCCATGCGGTTGATGAGTTCCAGCGCCTTTATAGGATCAAGGGGGATGTTGAGACAACGTGAGAGGCCGTTGCCGGAGCCAACGGGGATCACCGCTAGCGCGATGTCGGTGCCGATGAGCTTCGTGCCCACCTCGTTGATGCTGCCGTCGCCGCCTGCCACCGCCACCACGTCGTAACCCTTGTCGACAGCCTCCTCGGCAAGCACGCCGGCATGTCCAGCGTACTCCGAGATGCAGATGTCGCAATCGAAACGCTCAGCGTCGATCACATCAGCAATGAGTTCGGGCAGTTTATTCTTGCTCGATTTCCCCGCCACCGGGTTCAAGATAAAGCGTATCTTTTGCTTGCTCATGATAGGCTTCTTTGTCGACAAACAGTTGGTTATTAATGAATCTGTTATTGTATTCTTGGATGATCTTCTTCATGATCATCGCTAGGTCTTCGCACTGGATGCGGTCGATCAAGTTGTCGTCGACCTGTCGGTCGCGATGCATGTTGAACACCCCGATGGTGTTGTCGCCGTCGGATTGCAAGAGGTAGCGCCCGTCGCTGAACTGGTAGGTCTGGTTGATGTAGGCGATGCTGCTGGGACGGGTCAGGGTGTCGAAGAGGTTGCGCCCGAAGGAGAACACCGTGTCGTTGATGCCTAGAGCGGCGATGATGGACAGGTTGAGGTCGGTTTGCTGGGCCAGCTCGTCGCTGCGATGAGCCGCTATCTTCGTCGGCATGTAAAAGGCGATGGGGATGGAGTACATACCCCAGATGTTACTGTATTCGGGGAGGTAATGTTCGGTGTTGGCATGGTCGGCGGTGATGACGAACAGGGTGCTATCGAACCAGGGCTTGGTGGCTGCCTCGACGAAGAAGTCGCGGAGGGCGCAGTCGGCATAGTAGACGGTCTTCTCGAAGCCACTCCAGAGGTAGCTTTCCTTGGGGAGCTCAAAGCCCTTGGGAAGGGTATAGGGATGGTGCGACGAGAGCGTGTAAACGACAGCGGCGAAAGGCTGTTGGAAGGTGTCGACGGTGTGCAGGGTGTACTGCAGGAATGGTCCGTCGAAGATGCCCCAGCGTCCGTCAAAGTCGTCGTCGTTGCCATATTCGGAACGGCCATAGTAACGGTCGAAGCCGGCATTCTGGGCGTAGATGTCGAAGTTCATGGTGCCGTTGTTGCCACCATGAAACATAGCGGTGACGTAGCCTTGCTCTTTCAGCGTCTTTCCTAGACCGTCGATGCGGTTGCTGAAATAGGGCGACGAGGTGAAGTCGACGTCCATCAGTGACGGGATGCCCGAGAGCAACGAAGGCAGCGCCTCGATGGAGCGGCGTCCGTTGGCCCGTCCGTCGAAGGTAAGGCTCTGCGAAAGCAAAGTGTCAAGGAACGGCGTCAATGGATAACGACGGTCGGGGTTGTAATAGCCGATCATCTCCTGTCCGATGCTTTCCAGGACGATATACATCACATTGGGCTTGAAGTCGAGGCTGTCGGCCACGAATCGGTTGGCTTCGCTAGAGAAATGGACAGGGGAGAAGTCGATATCTTCCAAGCCCTCGTAGTGAAGTTCCTTCAGCCCCTGGCTGGTTGAGCTTTTCGCAATGGTGAACGGCGTGTTCAGCACGATGGGTACGTTCTGCGAGTCAGCGTAACGCAAAGCAGTCGACATGTTCACAGGCTTGTTCTGCAAGCCGCCGCGGGCTGCGATGATGGTAAGGAATGCAAAGACCAATAGGCTGAGGCACTGAACAAGAGTCCACCGGCGACCTGTGTCTTCTCCAGCCTCCAAACGGGTACGCTTGCTCACCACTACCAGCACCAGCACAAAGAGCACCATCAGCACCAACATGAACCAGTAGTCCACCACCACCTGACCTACGATGGCCCAGATGTTCTCATCGGAATTGCCGAAAAACTGGAACAACTCCGAGGTCATACGCTTCCCGATGAACCTGAAGTAGATAACGTCCACCATGTTGAGCAAAATGATGACTGAGTTGACGAAGATGAAATAAAAGCCCATGACGCTCTGCAGGCCTTTTTTATAGATGAACTTGAACGGCAGACAGTAATACAAAATCAAGGGGAGGTTGGCATAGGCGATCACCACCAAGTCGAAACGCATGCCCGTGAGGTAAAGCCGCAAAGCTTGTCCTAACGTCAGATGATGGAAGAAGTCGGTGTTGAAGAGGTAGATCAGCCAGCGGCTGACGGAGAAGAGCAGCAGCACCATCAAGAGCCTGAAAAGCAGCTGTACTACTGGGATGTTATGCCAGTTTATTTTTTTCTTTTTGCGATAAGAAGCATTCATTTTTCCTGAAAAAACATGAACTGCAAAAATAACTATTTATTCAATTAGTAGTATATTTGCACCTAATAAATAATCGAATTCCATGAAGAGAATCAGTGTCATCATTGCCCTTATCGCTTTGGTTTTCAGCTTGAAAGCCCAGGAGAAGTATCCTCAGTATCCTTCGCCGATGGACATCCCCGTCTATCTCAGTGCCACTTTTGCCGAGTTACGCCCCAACAGCTTCCATGCCGGTGTCGACATCAAGACCCAAGGCGTGGAAGGCAAGAAGGTGTATGCCGTGGCCGATGGCTATATCAGCCGTATCGGGGTGTCGCCCTATGGCTATGGCAACGTGATTTACATCACCCATAATGATGGCTTTACCTCAGTCTACGCTCATCTGCAGAGCTTCAACAAGGCCATCACCAAGTATGTGACGGACTACCAGTATCGCAACAAGACGTTCACTGCGACCATCTATCCGCCGAAAGAGACGTTCCCCATCAAAGCCCGTGATTTCATTGGACTTTCGGGCAATACCGGGAGCTCAGGCGGACCGCATCTGCACTATGAGCTTCGCTATACCAAGAGTGAGAAGCCTGTCAACCCGCTTTTCTTCGGGCTGCCGGTGACCGACGACGTCAGACCCAACATCAAAGGGGTGTCGGTGTATCCCACCGATGAGACCTCAAGTGTAGAAGGCAAAGGCGATCCGGTCTACTATGCCGTGGAGAAGAAAAAAGGTGTCTATGTGCCAAAAGGCAAGGAAATCGTCTATGCCAACGGCACCATTGCCTTCGGTATCAGTACAGACGACCAGGTCGGCACCTCACCCAACAAAAACGGGGCTTATAAACACGAGCTTTACCTCGATGGCGATCTGAAATTCCGCTTCCAGTGCGACAGCTTCTCCTACAGCGAACCCAAGTACATCAACAGTCTCATCGATTATAAACGCTATAAGGAAAAAGGCAACCGTTACATCCGCACCGAGGTCGATCCCAACAACCGGCTCTCCATGTATAATGTGAAGAAAGGCGTCGTCAATGTGAAGGAGGGCGATACTGTGGACGTCAGCTTCAAGATTTCCGACTACTCGGGCAATGTCTCCACGGCGTCGTTTAAAGTGGTGGGCACCGCGCCGGTCGAGGTGGAGCACGAGCCGATCTCAAGGAGCCATTATTTCGTGAAGACAGACGGCAGCATGAACAGCCATATCGAGATCGAAAACTTCCAAGTGGTCACAGAGAAAAACACGTTCTTCCGCGACACCTGGATGCTGACAGCCATCACTGATCCCAAGGATTGCTGCTCACGGGGTTACCGCTTCGGCGACTATACCCAGGCGGTGTTCAAGACGGTCACCATCCGCATCAAGCCCGATGACAAGTGGGCGGGCAACTCCAAGCTTTACATCGCTTATTTCGAATCCGATGGCAAGGTGTCGTCGCTGGGTGGGAAGCTCTGCTCCGACGGCTATGTGGAGACTACCGCCCGGTCGTTGGGCAAATATGCACTGAAGATCGACTCTATAGCACCTACCGTCAAGATACAGAACTTTAAGGAGAATGACACCATCGCCTCTGGCAACACCCTGAAAGTCAAAATCAGCGACGATATGACGGGTATTGCATCGTATAACATCTACGCCAACGATGTCTGGCTGCTGGGCAAGTATGACGCCAAGAACAACCTGCTTTACTACGACGTGGACAACCGCATGAAGGCGGGAAAGAACACGGTGAAAGTGGTGGTGAAAGACGGCGTCGGCAACGTCACCACCAGAAAAGTGACGCTTTATCGGAAATAAGACTTGAAAAGGCCTTTTTCTCAATTTCTTGAAAAAAATAGGTATATTTAGAAATAAATCCGTAATTTTGTGGCATTCAATATTACGGATTTATTTTTATGAGAGATATAGAGCAATACAACTATTTTTCCGCTTCTGACTATTTTGATGCGGTAGCGCTTACCGAAGACACCCCAGTGGAGGTGGTTTACTATCTACTTCAACGTCGGCTGCATCGTGCCCTGCAACGGGTGTTCGAGCTTCATGGCTTTGGATTGGACGATGACTTCGACGATACTTTAGATGACTTCTTCCTGTATCTTTACGAGGGGGCACGCGACAACAACAAGCCTTTTGCCATGGTGCATGGCGTCCAGAACAAGCAGGCGTTCTTTGGGTGGATCGTGGCGACTTATCGTAATTTTCTGCTGAATAAGGCCAAAGAGGAGATGAAACGTAAGGCGCTGCGAGAGGAGGCAAAGTCGTTTGTCGACGATGACGGGAGGGGCCTGAACGAGGAGACGATGATCAGCTACCTTGCTTCGGCCATCGCTTTCGCCGACCAGCGTCTCATTCCTTGCAACCTCTTTATCCTTTACCGTTCGCTGCTTACCTTGCTTGACCATCGCCGTGCCATCCCGCAGGAGGAGATGGCCATGGCCATGAAGTTGCATCCTGTGACCTACCGTGTGCGATGCAAGCGGCAGCGCGACAGCCTCCAAGGCTTCATCCTACAACAGGAGACGGGACATCATCTCGATTTGGACCGACGCCATGAGTTGATGCGGCTTTGCATCGTCGAAGAGTTCAACCGGCTCTACGACCTGCTGATCGGGTTTTACAATCAGGTATTGGAACAGCTTCCCGTCAAGGGTGATATCAAGGCTTTGCGCTTACGATACAGGGAAGAGATGGGGATGATCATGCATGAATCCAATTGCTACGGCTATCGTTACAGCACTAGCGTCAGGCCGCTTTACAACGCCTTGAAGTCGTAGTCGACCTCCTGCAGGAACAGGCCTTGGGCGGGTACCGACTCACCGGCGGAGCAACGGTCTTTCTGCTCTATAACGCCACGGAACTCGTCGAGCGTCATCTTGCCTTTGCCCACCTCGAGCAAGGTGCCCACGATGGCGCGCACCATGTTGCGCAGGAAACGGTCGGCCTTGATGCGGAAGATGAGCAAGTCGTCCTGTTCCAGCCAACGGGCCTCCATGATCTTGCAGTTGTTGGTCTTCACCTGGGTGTGCAGCTTGCTGAAGCTGGTGAAGTCAGTATATTCCTTTAAGAGGTCGGCGGCCTCTTGCATCTTCTCCACGTTGAGGGGCCCATAATAGGCGTAGGCGTCATCCTGATGGAATGGGTTTTTGCTTCGAACGATTTGGTAGTGATAGGTGCGCGAGAGTGCATCGAAACGGGCGTGTGATTCGGGCTTTACTTCCCAAATGCGGTAGATGACGATGTCGTTGGGAAGAAAAACATTGAGGCGGTAGGCCAGCTCTTGGCAATCGTTGATTTCACCATCAATATCGAAATGGGCATAATAGTTTCTTGCGTGAACTCCTGTATCCGTTCTTCCGCAGCCTGTGACGCCAATGGTTTGGTTTAGTTTTAAGCTAAGACAACGCTCAAGTTCAGCTTGAACACTGGAGGAGTGGGGTTGCACCTGCCAGCCGCAGTAGTTGGCACCATTGTAGGCCAGATGGATAAAATAGCGTTTCATGTCCGCAAAATTACAAAATCCTGTATCTTTGCCAACAAATTCACGAAGATGAGGACGAGTTTTTTTTCTGACGACACCATCTGCGCTGTGGCCACCCCGCATGGCATGGGCGCCATCGCCACCGCCAGGGTCTCGGGACCACAGGCCCACGCCATCGTGTGCAGCCTGTTTCACCGCCATGGAAAGCCTTTTGACGAATTGTTGATCGAAGGCTATCGCGCTTATTACGGGCAGATTGTCGACACAGATAAGGCTTCAAACTCGGAAACGATCCTTGACGAAGCCGTGGTGACTTTTTTCAAGGCACCACACTCGTTCACGGGTGAGGACGCTGCAGAGATCAGCGTCCACGGCTCCGTGTTCATCCAGCAGCGTCTGCTGGAAGTCCTCGTGGCACACGGAGCACGTCTCGCCCTGCCGGGCGAGTTCACCCGCAGAGCCTTCGTGAACCGCAAATTCGACCTGGCCCAAGCCGAAGCCGTGGCCGATCTCATCGCCTCGCAAAACGAAGCCGCCCACCGTGTTGCCATGAATCAGCTGAAAGGCGGCTTTTCATCCGAGCTTCAAATGATGCGATCCAAACTTTTGGAAATCACTTCGTTGATGGAGCTTGAACTGGACTTTTCAGAAGAGGATGTAGAGTTTGCTGACCGTAGCAAGCTGAAGGCTTTGCTAGGAGAGACACAGGCTCATGTGACCAAACTCATGGACTCGTTCCGTTTGGGCAACGCCATCAAAAACGGCATCCCGGTGGCCATCGTCGGGGAGACCAACACAGGTAAATCCACATTGCTGAACGCCTTGCTCGGCGAAGACCGCGCCATCGTTTCGGACATTGCCGGTACCACTCGCGACACCATCGAGGAGGTGATGAACCTCAACGGCACGTTGTTCCGTTTCATCGACACCGCAGGTATCCGCGACACTACCGAGACCATCGAACAGATTGGCATCGAGCGTACCTTCCGTAAGATCAGCGAGGCTGACATCGTGCTGGGTTTGGTGGATGCCACCCAACAGCCTCAAGAACTTATCAGAGCCGCCCATCTTATCCTGGATAAGATCGACGACGTCCATCAAGTGGTGGTCTTGTTGTTGAACAAAACAGACCTCTGTCCCTCAGAATCGGCTGAGAAGGTCGATCTGTTGAAGAGCCTCGTCACGGAATCTTCCTTGAACCATACCTATATTCAGACCCTCTCCGCCAAGACCGGCAACGGCCTCGACCAGCTGCATCAGACGCTGCTGTCGATCCAGCAATCCATGAACATCAGTCAGGATACGGTTTTGGTCACCAACGTTAGACATTTTGAAGCCTTGAAACACGCTTCAGAGAGCCTCAACGCCGTGTCAAGAGGCCTTGACGAGGGCATTCCCACCGACTTGGTGGCTCAGGATCTAAGGGAAGCCCTTTATTACCTAGGTTCCATCACCGGCGAGATCACCACCGACGAGGTCTTAGGCTCCATTTTCTCTCGTTTTTGCATCGGTAAATAAGGTTACATCGCCCAGATCAGCAACCCGGCGCATATAATCAATCCCGAAACCAGCAAATCGATCAGGCAGAAGCCCATGATGTCCTTGGCGTTGAGCTTGGCGATGGCCAAGGCAGGAAGCGCCCAGAAAGGCTGTATAAGGTTGGTCCAGGCGTCGCCCCACGAGATGGCCATGCCCGTCAGGCCAGGATCGACACTCATGGCAGCACCCGCCGTGAACATGATGGGGGCTTGGATGGCCCAGTGCCCGCCGCCGGAGGGGACGAACATGTTCAGGATGGCAGCGCAGAAGAAGGTGAGCAGGGGATAGGTCACAGGCGTGGAGATGTTGACGCAGGCTTCGCTGATGAGGGTGCCCAGACACAATCCGCTTTCACCCACGCCAGTGATGATGCCCATGATGCCAGCGTAGAAGGGGAACTGCAAGATGATGCCAGCAGCGCCGATGGCGGCTTTGCCGAAAGCACGGACGTAGGCGATGGGCGTACGATGAAGGATCAGACCAAGGAGAAGGAAGATCAGGATGACGATGTTCAAGTCGATGCTTCCTCCTTTGAAGAACAGCTTGATGACCAAGTAGATGAAGCCCAGTAAGGCGATGACCCACGAGAGGATGGGACTGTTCTCTATCTTCTCCGCCGGTGTGGTCGATTTCTTCTTCTCCGGCTCAGGCTCGTCTTCCAGCAGGGCTGGGTCGATGCTTACCACATGCTCGCCCTTGGGATGCATTAATGAATTCACCAGCACCAAGGCTGCAATGATGACAACCACCATGACGATGTTATAGGGACTCATGACGGTGTCGTAGATCGGCACGGGATCCACCAAAGCACCTTGTGTGGCTTCCGCCAGCTTCGGTCCTGGTGTGGCCATCTTCAGTGGGATGGAACCCGAGAGGCCCGCATGCCATACCACGAAGCCGCTATAAGCCGAGGCAATCAGCAGACGGTAGTCCACACCTCTCAGCTTGCGGGCGATTTCCTTGGCAAAAATCACCCCCACAATCAACCCGAAACCCCAGTTCAGCCAGCAGGCGATGGCCGAGATCAACGTTACCAGGGCGATGGCGCCTGCCGGGGTCTTGGGCAGGGCGGCCAACTTGCCAATGGCTTTCTTGATCACGGGTGCTGTCGCTAGCGTGGAACCACATACCAACACCAAGGCCATCTGCATGGCAAAATCCAACAGATTCCACACGCCATCACCCCAGTTGATGATCACCTCCCAGGGTGTCTGCTTGCACACAGGCATCGCCACAATCATGGCAACCAGTGTCAGAATGATGGCAAAAATGAAGGGTTCTGGGAGATATTTCTGTACGAGCTTGACGCAGCCCCGGATGATCTTTTGGAACATAACAAATCAAATTAAGTCATTCTCTTCAATCAGATTGTTCAGCAAAGCATAGACCGTCAGGCCTGAAACGGACTTGATACCGGTCTTGCGGGTGATGTTCTTACGATGCGAGATGACCGTGTGGATGGAGATGTTCATTTGATCGGCAATCTCTTTGTTCATCATGCCTTTAGCCACGGCAATCAGCACATCGATTTCCCGTTTCGAGAGTTCGACATCGTCGGCTTTCTTGGTGGTTTCGCTTTGAGCGAACTCGTTCATCTTGCTGATGATCTTCGAACGGGTGTCGTTGATTTCAATCACACCGCTGTATGGAGTGAGGATAGAATGGTCGAGATAAGAAGTTGCTAAAGCAATACTGACAAGGTTCGGATGCTCTTTGCCAAGCTGATTGATGAATTCCTTGTTTTGATAACCCAGCAACAAAGGATTGATAATCACTATGTTGGCATCGGAAGCGGTGATTTTCTCGTTGAGATGCTCGGGATTCTCAATGCGTGCCACTACGTCGAACTGCGCCATGCTGTCGATGACTTCGGCCAGCCCGTTGGCGATGATCTCGGAGGCTTCGCAGATGATGACACGGTTTCTCATGGCAGTGCGTTTTCGAGCGATTCAACGTAAGGGATGAGGATATGATCCTCGATGACGGAGTGGCGGTTGAGGTCGTCGCTCAGTTCCACGATATCCAAAGAAATCTCGATGCGTTCCTTGGGAAGGATGTCGCCGGGTAGGTACTTGAGTAGGATGTTCATCATGTCGTCGAGCACATCTTGGATGTTGGTGTGATTATGCTCAAACTCGTCAATCCTGTACGAATTGGTGCGTTTCCCTTGGAGTAAAGCCTCGATGTAGGGGAACACCACTTCTTCCTCGTAGTATTTGATGTGCCGCATCACCTCTTTCTTATATTCTTCGTAGAAGTGGCTGAGCATGGGGCCGTATTTGGGTCCGCAGGCCTCGATGATGCGTTGCAGATGCTCCTCCAGGTGGGGGAAACGCTCGTCGAGATAATACTGGTGCGAAGCCCTGAGATAGGGCAGGAGTCCGCTCATGTCGATATGCTTCAGCTCGTTGTGATCAGGCTTGTAGCCACTGTCGGTATAGATCTCACAAAGAACGAGGAAGAGCTCGGCGCTGACGTTGTTCATGCGGCACACTTCCTCCACGCTGCGGTCGCCGAAACCCAAGGTAATACCGAATCTGGGCAACAGTTGGAGTAGCCTTCTATCTTCGGCAATCAACTCGGCCAGCTTGGTGTCTTTGGAGAAAAGGTTTTTCTTTTTTGACATGGTATTTTGCTTTTTTCGTGAGGCAAAAATACTAAAAAAGCTTGAAAATCAATTTTTCAATGCTCGCATGGCATTGAGCACTGCCAAAACGGTGACACCCACGTCGGCGAATACCGCCATCCACATCGTGGCGATGCCGAAAGCGGCCAACAGCAATACCAGCACCTTCACGCCAATGGCAAACCATACATTCTGTTTGGCGATACGCAGGGTGCGACGTGCGATACGGATAGCCAAAGCAATCTTCGACGGTTTGTCATCCATAAGCACCACATCAGCGGCCTCGATGGCAGCGTCGCTGCCAAGTCCGCCCATAGCGATGCCCACATCGGCACGAGCCAACACAGGTGCGTCGTTGATGCCGTCACCCACAAAGGCGAGTGGAACGGAGTGGCCAACCTCTGTGTCGGCCCTTGGAGTTAGTTTTTCAATATATGAAACCTTGTCGGCGGGTAATAGCTCAGCGTGATATTCGTCGATGCCGAGTTGCTCGGCTACGGCTTTGCCGACCTCTTCGCGGTCGCCGGTGAGCATCACGGTGCGGCGTACGCCCAGCGATTTCAGCTCGTGGATGGCCTCGGCGCTGTCGTCCTTCACCTTGTCGTTGATAACGATATGACCGGCATACTCCCCGTCGATGGCGACGTGGATGATCGTTCCTACATGCTCGCAGTCGTGCCATTGTGCGCCTATCGACTCCATCATCTTGGCGTTGCCCACACATACCGTCCAGTCTTCCACCTTGGCCTTGATGCCTTGTCCGGCAATCTCTTCCACCTCGCTCAGTTTGCAGCCGTCAGTGGCTTCATCGGGGAAAGCATCGCGCAAAGCAGCACCGATGGGATGGGTGGAATAGTGCTCCACATGCGCTGCAAGATGCAGGAGATGCTTCTCATCGCACTTCTCGGGATGGATGGCGGTGACGGCAAACTGACCGTGGGTCAAGGTTCCGGTCTTGTCGAAGACCACCGTGTCCACCTTCGCCAAGACATCCATATAGTTGGAGCCTTTCACCAAGATGCCTTTTCTTGAAGCCCCTCCGATGCCGCCAAAGAAAGTGAGCGGTACGCTGATGACCAATGCGCAGGGACATGACACCACCAGAAACATCAATGCCCGGTAAATCCAAGTGGCAAACGGCTGTGACAGCAACAGGGGAGGGATCACGGCTAGAGCCAAGGCCGCAAACACGACTACAGGGGTATAAACGCGCGCGAATTTTGTAATAAAGTTCTCGCTCTTCGACTTGCTCTCGGCGGCGTTCTCCACCAGGTCGATGATCTTTGCCACTGTGCTCTCGCCAAAAGCCTTGGTGGTACGCACCTTGACAAGGCCCGAGAGGTTGACACAGCCCGAGATGACTTCGTCGCCTTCTTCCACGTTTCGGGGAACACTTTCACCCGTCAGAGCCACCGTATTCAATGCCGTGCTGCCTTCGACGACCACGCCGTCCAACGGCACTTTTTCGCCGGGTTTGACGAGGATGGTCTCACCGACTGCAACGTCCTCGGGATGGACATCCTCCAAGGCTCCGTTGCGTTCCACGTGTGCAATGTCCGGACGGATGTCCATCAGATGGGCAATGCCTTCACGACTCTTGCCCTCGGCATATTCCTCGAAGAGTTCTCCGATTTGGAAGAAAAGCATGACAAAGACAGCCTCGGGGTATTGGGTCTCAGCTCCAGGCATAAAGCCAATGCAGAGTGCGCCGATGGTGGCGACTGACATCAAAAAGTCCTCGTTGAAAGCCTCTCCGTGGACCAAACCCTCAGCGGCTTCCTTCAACGTGTCGAAACCGATGAAAAGATAGGGGACGAGATAGACCAGCAACAGTTGCCAGTTATTCAATCCACAGGTTTTTTCAACGATAACCGCTGCGATGAGTAACACTACAGCGATGGCAATCTTAATGATCTGTCCTCTCAACCCTTCTTCGTGGTGTTCATGGTTATGTTCGTGATGATGTTCTGACATTTTTCAAATTCCTTTCGACCGCAAAATTAGGGAGTAAAACGATTGAACATCCTCCTTATTTATGGTTATTCGTTTTTTCAAAAACCCTCATCAATGGGGATATCCTAGCGGGAAAAGAGTTCGGAATTTTGCATCATCAATAATAAAAAGGAGATAAAGATGAAATCAAAACTGATAGCAAGTGCTTTTTTATTGGGTGTTGCGCTGATAGCGAATTCCTTACAAGCCCAAGATACCATTACGAAGAAACCACGCCTGACCGTCGGGGGTTATGGCGAGGCAGTCTATACCCGTAATTTCTATAGCGACAATATGTACCGCTATTCCCATGCGGAGTCGTACAAGGATGCCAAAGGTCACGGGCGGTTCGATTTGCCTCATGTGGTCATTAATTTGGGTTACGACTTTGGCCATGGCTGGACCATGGGTTCGGAGATCGAATTTGAGCATGGCGGTAACGAGATGGCTGTGGAGATCGAAGCCGAAGAGACTGGCGAGTTTGAGCATGAGATCGAACGTGGTGGCGAGGTGGCCCTGGAACAGTTCTGGATTCAGAAGTCGTTCGGCAAAGCCTTCAACATCCGTATGGGTCATCTGGTGGTACCGGTCGGACAGACCAACAAAGCCCATATGCCCACCGAGTTCTTCACCTGCTACCGTCCCGAAGGCGAGTTCAACATCCTGCCTTGTACTTGGCATGAGACCGGCATTAGCCTCTGGGGCAAGCTCGGCAACTGGCGTTACGAGGCCATGGTGATTCCCGCCTTGAATTCCAATATGTTCAACAATGCCAATTGGGTGAAAAACGGCTCGGCTTCGGCCTACGAGTTCCGTGTGGCCAACCATCTAGCGGGAGTGTTGCGCATCGATAACTACTCCGTCAAGAACCTGCATCTCGGTGTGAGTGGCTACATCGGCAACTGCTTCAACAACGATATCGTCACCAACGAATTCTCCGAAAACAGTCCTTATAAGGATGTGAAAGGCACCGTGGTGATTGGCACTGCCGAGTTCGACTACAAGGCCAACGGCTTGGTGCTGCGCGGCAACTTCGACTACGGCTACCTCAGCGAGGCCAACCTCATCTCGTCGTGGAACAAGAACCAGAACCACCAGAGTTTCTCGCCTTATCCGCGCTCACAGGTAGGAGAGAAGGCCATTGCTTACGGCGGAGAGGCCGCCTACGACATCCTAAGACCCGTAAAGTCTGTTAACAACCAGAAACTATACGTCTTCGGCCGTTACGACTACTACGACAGCTACATTCCATCTGCTTTAACCCTCACTGATTACCAGTGGACCGACCGTCACGTGATGACCTTAGGCTTGAATTACTATCCCACCGACCAGATCGTCATCAAGGCCGAGTACGCCAAACGCTTCCTCAAGGAGCAGTACAACGATGAGCCGAGTTTCAGCATTGGCGTGGCGTATAGTGGATTTTTTAGATAAAAGGATTGGGGCGATCGCTTTCTAAACGTATCGAATTCGATACGTTTAAAACCAGAAAGAGCCGTCGTTAAGGCGGCTCAATTTGTAATTTTGGGTAGTGTCGATAAAGTCTTGCCCTCTCGGGATTCTGCCCGGATAGTCTAACTCATTGAGTGACGTTACAAAGACAAACATCTTTCCCTATTTCCCGCTAGGTTTTCCAAAAAAAAGTTGAAATAGGTCAACGAGTTGTTGGTCAAATCGACCAACAACTTAGTGGCTGTTTTTATTTAAATCAAAACAGTATTTTAAATCTACGAAAAAAGATTTCGTAGTTAATTTGTATCTTTGCGGCATAATAAAAACAGTTCTTATGCCTGCAAACAAAAACGCCGTAACACGCTACTACATCCTCGACAAGTTGTTGGCCAACCGCTATCACCATTATTCTACAGAGGATTTGCTTCGACTTGTCAATGAGGAATTGGTCGAAATGAATCAAGAGCCAGTCAGTCGTCGAACCATCGAGCTTGACCTTAATTATATAGAAAACGAAGGCCCTTTCCTAGCGGAGATAGAGCATTATCAGGTTGATGATGTCAGCCAGCGGACCCTCAAAACCATCAAGAAAAGTTGCCACCGGTATGCCGACCCGTCGTTTTCAATATTTACGCAGAAACTTACCGATGATGAGAAGCACCTGCTTGGAGAGGCTTTCACGCTACTCGGGCAATTTGACGGCCTGCCTAATCTTGAGGGATTGGAAAGGCTGCGGGAAAGTCTCAAAGTGAAAACCGACCGCCAGATAGTGTCATTCACAAAGAATCCATTAGAGAATTCCAACTTGCTTGGCGAACTTTTCACTTGTATCGCGCAGAAACAGGTCGTGGAATTGTATTACCATCGATTTGACGCGCCTGATGAGGATCGTCATTTGATAGTTCATCCCTACCTGCTTAAAGAATACAACCGCCGTTGGTATCTTATAGTGGCCGCCGACAATGATGGCAAAATATTGTCGTTTGCACTCGACCGTATCGATAAGTTTGTCCCTTTGCCTTCCCGTAGTTATAAGGAATACGATGGCGACCTCAACGAGCGCTTTGAGGACATCATCGGGGTGACGCTCATTGACGGCAATCCGTTGCAGACCATCATGTTCTGGGTGAGTGATTTTTCTAAGGATTATGTGGCCACCAAACCCTTGCATGAGTCTCAGCGGCATTACAAGGGGGAAAGGGAAATGGAATTGCGTCAACAATACCCAATGCTCGAAGGAGGCGCATTCTTCTCCGTTGACTGCATAGAGAATTATGAGCTTATCCGCGAATTGTCCTCTTTTGGAAAAGATCTGCTGGTGCTCTCGCCTGCCGACATCCAGCAGAAGGTGCGCGACCGAGTGACAAAACAATTTCAAGCCTACCAATCTCTGTAAAGTTTTTTTCGTATATTTGCATTTCACTAACTTTATAGAAATATGAGCGACAAACCGACATTCGTATCCCGTGACATGATGACCGCCGATGAAGGCTATGTGCAATGGATGGCCGACATTAAGCAGCGTTTCCGCCAAAGCCAAATCAAGGCGGCGGTTCGTGTGAACACTGCCATGCTTGAGTTTTATTGGAGCGTAGGTCGTGATTTGGTGGCACTTCGTGCTGAAGAACGCTGGGGCGCAGGTGTGGTGAAACAGTTTGCCCTCGACATGCGCCAAGCCTTTCCCGATGAAACGGGTTTCTCCTATTCCAATGTAAAATACATGAAGCAGTGGTATTCGTTTTATTATGAGCGAGTTACAAAAAGCCAACGACCCGTTGGCCAAATTGGTCACCAAGCTGGTGACGAATTAGGTGCTGCAATTCGTCAGCAACCTGCTGACGAAAAAAGCCAGCAACTTGCTGGCCAAATTGAAAATCTGAAAATAGGCCAGCAAGTTGCTGGCCAATTGGACGAAAACGAAAAAGGTCAGCAAGCTGTTGACCAATTGGAAATGCCTGATATTTTTGGCAGAATACCTTGGTTTCACCATGTCCTCATTATTTCCAAATGCCAAACCCTCGACGAAGCCATTTTCTATATCAATAAGGTGACTGAAGAAGGCTGGAGCCGCAGCCGACTTGAAAGCCAGATGGCAGCCAACCTCTTTGGCAGCCAAGGGGCAGCCGTGACCAACTTTGAGCACACGCTTCCGGCTCCGCAGAGTCAGTTGGCCAAGGAGATACTGAAAGACCCTTATCATTTCGGATTCCTCTCGATGAGCGAGGAGTACGAGGAGAAAGACTTGGAGGATGCGCTTGTTTCGAATGTCACGCGCTTCTTGATGGAGTTGGGCAAGGGCTTTTCGTATGTGGGGCGACAGATGGAGTTGCAGATGCCTGGCGGACAGACCTTCTTCCCCGATTTG
>JAFPWT010000014.1 GCA_017394865.1 Bacteroidales bacterium | reverse complement strand
TAAAGACTTGGATTTTGGCGGAGGCATTCAAGTTATGTTCGGACCTAACAGCCAAGTCATTGGTTACGGACCATTGGTCACCGTAGGTTATAATTTCCGCTTTTATAAGCATTAATTAATATAATGATTATGAAACACATCGTCACAAAACAATTGAGACTAATTGTGATTTTGGCTATTACCACCCTATTTTCATTGGGAGGTTGTGGGAAATGGAATAAAGACGAAGAGCTGACATTGACTAGACAACCATACAATGGCAATACTCTTAGAGTAGACGGGTACTATTATTTCCTGCAAAACGGGAATGTTTATTCCAGCTACTTTTTTTACAGAAACGGTGTAGTTATAAATGGGGAAGCGGCAGACCCTAACAGTCCTGATCCAATTGCTTTTATGGATGAAGTCTTTTCTTCGGAATCATTTGCTGATCAAATCAAAAGAAGGAAAACACGATGGGGGTTGTTTGAAATACAAGGCGATAGTATTGTATTTGAAAGGTGGGTTATTGCCGAGGGAGGTTATCCCGTTATGCGTTTTTCGGGTAATATACTCAATGACACCACTTTTGTTATTACAAGGGCTGAATATCCACAATCGGGTAAAGTGTTTCAGCAAAACGACTTATATCATTTCCATGCATTCTCTCCAAAACCTGACAGCACAAACGTTTTCATTCCTTGATGGCTAAAGTCCAAGACTTGGTGGAAGATTTTTTGAGTTTTGGATATTTTTTTAAAAGACGACCATCGATGTGTGTGAGGTGGTCGTTTTTTTTGTGGCTTTCGTAAAAATGAAACTTAAAAGTTGCGTGGCTCAAAATAATGTTTTATATTTGCAACGTAAAACCAAATAAACAGTATTATGACTTTTGACAAGGTAATAGAAGATGGCCGTTTGTGGGCAGTCCGTTTTGATAATGATAGGGAGAATGCACTCGAAAAAGTAATGTCGCAATGGAGCGATGCGTTGTGGCTTGCCGATTTCTTTACCCAGAACCTTGACGACTTAATGGCCTATTTCAGAATTACCAATGTCGAAGACGCCATTTATCAAACTATGGAAGACCGTGACGAGTTGGCTTGTATCATTATGGATATTTCTCCCGATGCCAACCTCGACCATTTCTTCCGACCGCTTGAGAACAACAGAACAAGCGAGATGCTACTTGGAAAAGAAAAAGGCCGCCCAAATCATCGGAGTTGGCTCCGTTTATATGCCATTAAGTTAAATGTGGGCGTTTACATTATCACTGGCGGCGCTATTAAGTTAACACATACTATGCAAGAAAGGGAACATACCTTACAAGAACTGGAGAAAATGGAAAAAGTAAGGAATTTCCTGATCCGTGAGCGGGTGTTTGACGATGATAGCTTTACAGATTATCAACAAGAGATCGAACCATGACACAAGAAGAAGCAATTGAACGTTTGAGCCGTTATCAATCGGACAGACCATCCAAATGGCGCGAGGAGGAAGAGAAACGCCGTCGAGCCAAAGCGAACGGATGGCTGAATTATTCCCGTAGAATCGCTATTAAAATCGCTATGGCGATGAAACAGCAAAACCTTTCACGACAGGAAGTTGCTGAACGGATGGGCTGTTCTCCCCAGTATATCTCTCGCCTATTGAAAGGAGAGGAGAATCTTTCCCTTGAAACCATTTTCAAGCTTGAAAATGCTCTCAATATTTCTATCTTACAGTATGAATTTGCCTAGAAATAAAAACACGTGGTTTTTATGGAAGTCAACCTGTTGCATACCAACATCAGCTACCTGAAAGGCGTAGGACCTAAGAAAGCAGAGATACTGGGAAAAGAGCTCAAAGTGTTCACCTTCATGGACATGCTCAACCAGTTTCCCTTCAGGTATGTCGACAAAAGTCAGATCCACAAGGTGGCACAGGTGAACGACGACCTGGTGTATTACCAACTGATCGGAACCATCAGCCAAGTGCAACTCATCGGCGCGCCGAGAGCCCAAAGGGCCACCGCCCGATTTACCGACGAGACCGGATCCATCGAGATTGTGTTCTTCCGTGGACTGAAATGGATCAAAAACCGCTTCAAGCCGAATGTGAAATACGTGCTGTTTGGCAAAGCCAGCGAGTTTAACCACAACTACAACTTCGTCCACCCCGAAATCGAAGAATACAACCCAAATGATCCGCTCATCGGCGAAGGGCTGCAAGGCGTGTACAACACCACCGAGAAGATGAAAGACCACGGTCTCGGTACACGACAAATCGCCAAGATCCAGCGTCAGATCCTCCAACAGGTGATGGACCTCATCCCCGAGACCCTGCCCTTACAACTGCTTCAGCAAGAACAACTCATCCCTAGAAAATTCGCCTACTACCAGATCCATATCCCCGCCAACAACGTCGAGATACAACAAGCCACCCGGAGGCTCAAATACGAAGAACACCTCTTCTTCCAGCTTAAGCTGCTTCGCGCCAAAAAACGTCGCGAGAGCCTCAATAGGGGGTATGTGTTCGGGCAAGTAGGCGATTTTTTCAACACGTTCTATAAAGAGCACCTCCCCTTCCCCCTCACCAACGCCCAGAAACGGGTAATCCGTGAGATCCGTGTCGACATGGGCAGCGGCCACCAGATGAACCGCCTGCTGCAAGGCGACGTGGGCAGCGGCAAGACCATCGTGGCCCTCATGGTGATGCTGCTGGCGCTCGACAACGGCTACCAGGCCTGTATGATGGCCCCAACAGAGATTCTAGCACAACAGCATTACACTACGCTCAAGGAGTTGCTCAAGGACATGCCCGTGAAGTTCACCCTGCTCACCGGCTCCACCAAGACCAAGGAACGCCGCGAGATCCACCAAGGGCTGGAGGACGGAAGTCTGCAAATCATCGTCGGAACCCATGCGCTCATCGAAGAAAAAGTGATCTTCAAGAATCTGGGCTTGGCTATCATCGACGAACAACATCGCTTCGGCGTGGCACAACGCTCCCGCTTCTGGGAGAAGACCGAACGGCCGCCCCATATGCTAGTGATGACCGCCACGCCTATCCCCCGCACCCTGGCCATGACCCAATACGGCGACCTTGACGTGTCGAAGATCGACGAGCTGCCGCCAGGAAGAAAACCCGTGGAGACCTACCACGTCTACGACGACGACCGCTATCGCATCATGATGTTCATGAAACAGCAGATCGCCAAAGGACGGCAGATCTACGTGGTATACCCCCTCATCAAAGAGTCGGAGAAGACCGATATGATTGCATTACAGGAAGGCTATGAAGCCCTACTGAGGGACTTCCCCGAGCCGGAATACAAGATCTCCGTATGCCATGGCCAGCTCAAACCTGAAGACAAAGACTTCGAGATGCAGCGGTTCATCACCAAGAACACCCAGATCATGGTCGCCACTACTGTCATCGAGGTGGGCGTAAACATCCCCAACGCCACGGTGATGATCATCGAGAACGCTAATAGGTTTGGCCTCTCACAACTGCACCAACTCAGAGGCCGTGTGGGTCGTGGTGCTGACCAGTCGTATTGTATCTTGGTCACCGACCACAAACTCACTGACGACGGCAAGACCCGCATGAAGACGATGTGCTCCACCAACGACGGGTTCCAGATTGCCGAGGTAGACCTGGAACTACGAGGCCCCGGCGAGACGGGCGGCCTGCGCCAGTCCGGCCAGATTGAAATGCTCATCGGCGACTTGCAGAAGGATGGTGCTTTGATCCCTCAAGTACGCGATGCCGCCATCCGTATCTTAAATGACGACCCAAAACTCATCAAACCCGAAAACAGGATGCTCCGCGAACATTACAAGGAGCTGTTCGCTCAGACTTTTGACTGGAGTCAGATAGGATAACCTTAAGCACTCTGCTTCATGGTTTTCTCACACCAATCGATTATTTCGTTGGCGACACGGAATCCTGAATTACAAATGTCTTTGTTTTGGATACCGTCATATCCCATGGAAAGATGAAGGATGTCATAACCTTGATTCACCCAAGACATTATTAATTATTATCTATATTTTATCATGGAGTAACTCCACAATAGAAGTAGTGGAATACCCCTCCACCAGCGGGATGGTCGCCACGGTGCCGCCATAGGATGTGACGATGTCATATCCAACGATCTCTTCAGGCTTGTAGTCGGCGCCTTTCACCAACACATCGGGACGGATGGCTTTTATGATTTCGTAAGGGGTATCTTCGTCGAACAGCACCACGGCGTCCACAAAACTCAACGAAGCCAACACCAAGGCCCGAGCCTCCTCATTGTTGACGGGACGGCCTTCGCCTTTCAGCCTCTTCACCGAAGCATCGGTATTCAGACCCACCACCAGCACATCACCCATGTCGGCAGCCTTTGCCAGATACTCCACATGGCCACGGTGCAGGATGTCGAAACAACCATTGGTGAAGACCACTTTCGCTCCCTGGGAACGGAAAACGGAAAGTGGAAAACGGAACGGCGCAGCCCTCAACGAAGTTAAAGTTTTCCGTTCAATATAGATTTTATTCTTGATCAGTTGGAGGGTTTCCATCGTTTTTGGCTTTTTTAAAGGAGTAGAATTTATTTGTTAAATAACTGAATGTCACACAGATAATGGAGATGATCACGTACGACACCGTCGGCCACCACTTGAATACTTCCACAAAGAGTTTCAAGCCTCCGTAGTTGATCAAGATGTTGACCACCGTGACCAAGAGGTAACGTATGATTTGGGTCCGCCCTTTCAAAGTGGAGCCAGAGAAACTGATGTGTCGCGCCATCCAAAAACCCGTCAAGAAAGTGATAGGGAACTTGAAGACGAAAGCGGCGATATGCCTTGTAAAGGTAATGGGACCGAAGACAAAATATTCACTCTGGAACACGAAATGGTAGAACACATAATAGAGTATCCATTCCAACGCCAGATTCAATCCGCCGCAGCAGCCATAGCGGAACAGATCCAGCGGCATAAGCTTGCGGAACGGCGGATAGAAGAAGTCGATGACGGTGATCAACAACTTCTCAATACGGTTTTCTATGGAACGGATGGCGCTCATCATACCCATATTAAATCATAACCTTCCAAAAACACTTTTGTCTTCTCCACGTCGTCAGTAAATCCCAAAACGTAACCGCCTCCCCCACTACCGGAGATCTTGAAGCCGATGTTGAAATCAGGCCGCTCCAAGAAAAGATCGATGCTGTTGTCGGTAATCATCGGACGGAGGAACTTCAGCTGACCATCGGTGAGCTGACGGAGCGAAGTGAAAAACTGCGTCTTCTGCCCTGACAACAAACAATCGATACAGGCTTGTACACAAGGCACGTAGTCCGATTGAAAAGCACCAAGATACTCTGGGTCTTCACGCTTGCTCTTGAAATATTGCACAAGCGGTTTCGTATTGCTTTTTTTGCCGGTATCGGCAAGAAAAGCATGGATGTCGTCCGAAATAAAATCCTCCGGCAACAGGTTCACGCCTTCTGCACTGATGCGGAAGGGCTTTCCGAGGTAGCATTGCAGCGGATCAATGCCTGAGCTGCTTCCATGGAAGAAACTCTCCATTTTGCCGAAGAGGGTTTTTAGCTGCAGGAGGTCATCGTTCTTCTGAAGGGCATAACGGTCGTAAACCGCAGCCACCAGCACACCCGAACTGCCAAGGCCGTAGCCTGAAGGCACATCGGAATCGAGGTACAAACCCGATTGCAAATCGCTATTAAACTGTTGTAAATCCAGAATATTAATGGTCTCCTCAAGCGTGGAGAGGTAGTCTGCAAAACGTTGCAAACTGGCGTTGGAAGCCATAGCACCTTCGTCGGCATGCGAGACGTTGCGCCACTGCGCCGAAAACCTCCTCAAGGGAATCATCAGGGCTGTGGCGTCGAATATCATGGAATACTCGCCGAAAAGGATGATTTTACTATGGTAAGTCCGCTCCGTCATCATCAGCATCTTGAAGGGCCGTCGCCCACATGGTCAGCGATCCATGTTCCGTCAACACAATAACGTTCCAGTTCATCCATAATGAAACGCTCCACCAGCTCAGCGTCACTGTCAGGATACAGAAGGTGGACATTGGGACCCGCGTCGAGGGTGAAACACACTGGAATATCTGTCTCCCGGCGGAACTCATAGAGATTATTGATAATCCGCAAGGTGTTAGGTTTCATCAGCATCACCGAAGGCTCAGAGCACATCATGAGCGCATGGAGCTGCATGGCTTCGGCCTCGGTGATACGGCAGAAGGTCTCCAGATCTCCATTTTTCAAGACCTCCAGAAGCGTCGCCACATGCTGCCGCGCCTCATGATAACGCACGTCGGCATAGGCGTTGGCATCCATCAGGGCATGGCCTGCGCGACTGGAGACCGCTTTCTTGGCATCGCTCACGATGAGGATGCTGTCATGGTACGACCTGAACACAGGGTGAATCTCGTTTTCGAGCGACACTGCATAGTCGTCGCAGCTACCATCAAAGGCATCCGTTGCCCCCCATAAAGCCATCTTCGGGAAGACTGAGCGGCAAGCGCTGCCTGAAGCAAGACGAGCCAAACAGGAAGCCTTTTTCATGTCAATCTTCTTTTCCCCATTCACCACACGTTCGATGTCAAGCAGACACAGCACCAAGGCGCTCATCGACGAGGCCGAAGAGGCGATGCCTGAGGAGTGCGGGAAGGTGTTATGTGAACTAATATTGAGGTCCATCTCGTTGAGGAAGGGGAAGTCCGACAGGTGTTCTTTCAGGAACTCCGCGATCTTGGTCTGGAACTCGGGGTTCTCCTTGCCGTCGAAGCGGAAATGCAGTCCAAAACGGTCCGATTCCTCATAGAAAATGGAGGTCTCGGTGCTGCATTTGCTCAGTGTGAAGCTGATCGAGGGATTCTGCGGGATCTGTTTCATCCCTGGTTTTTTTCCCCAGTATTTCACAAGGGCAATATTGGAGGGGCTTTGCCATTTCACGCCGCCGTGGAGGGTGTTTTCGCTCATAAGATCAGGTCTTGGTATTTGAAAATGGTGTTCATGTTTTTGCTTTGGAAATAGGACTTAACGTCGTCGAAGGGCATCGTGGTGGCGGCCAAAAGGAAGTCGCCGCCCCAAGCACCGAGTGATTTTAAAACGCCGTTGAAGTCAGAAAAATGTCGCTGCACCGGCTCACGACCGAGGCAGTGCGCAAGGATGTTCTCGTGAACCTGAAGCAGGGTGCAGAAATCCTCGAAGTAAGTCACCGTAGGCAGAGCCATGCTCAGCTCCGAAACAGTCTGCATCTCACTGCTGAAGTCGGCTTCCGCCCAGTGTTGGTTGAACGCCTTCACCTCTTCCGAAGAGTGTTGCTTTTTGCCTTGGTAGACGAAGAATAGGTGGTCGACAAAAGGCGGATTGAAGTCCACGGGCTGGACACGAGGCTCGCCTTGGTCAAGTTTATAGTGGAGGGCTGTATTGGCTGTGGCGCAGGCGATGTCGTAACCCGAGCCGCCAATCGTTTTCTTCAACAGTTCATAGGGATTAATGCCAGCCCATTGCGCCAAGTTGCTGATGAGCGTAGAACTGCTGCCCAAGCCCCATTGGGGGTCGAACTCCAGATGCGTCTCAAAGCGAAGGCCAGGCGTTAAAGCCTGTGGGTTCAGCTCCTGGAGGGTTCGTAAGATCTTGGAGAGTTTGTCGGCTTTGGAAAAGTCGGTGGCATCTAGAATAGCTAGATTGGACGGATCCAACGTAACGGAAAGCCATTTGCCATTAGGTTGATAAGCGTCCCATTGCAGAGACGCGCCATGGCACGTCTCTACAGATAATGTTTGTCCCAGTTTGGTAGGCAAGGCCAAGGCAATCGCGCCGTGCAAGACCAGATATTCACCGGTCAGCAACAATTTTCCGTTCGCGCGATAGGTGTTCATTTCTGAAGCGATTGAAGGTATTGCTCCACAGCGGCATACGAGACGGTCTTGTCCTTGAAATAATCACGGGCCATGCGTTTATCGTCCTCGGAGGCCTTAAGCTGGTTAAGGATGTTGTTGAGATGCATCTTCATATGACCGGCCTGGATGCCTTTGGTGGTCAGCGAACGCACCGCCGAGAAGTTGTTGGCAAGACCCATGGTGGCGGCGATCATCATCAGTTCTGGAGCTGTGGGGTTGCCCAGCAGTTCCAGCGATTTCTTGGCCAAGGGATGTAAACTGGTGAGGCCTCCCACAGTGCCAAGGGCCATGGGCACTTCCAACTCAAAATGGAAGATGCCGTCGGTGATGGTGACGGTGGAAAGACTCTCATAGTGACCATTGCGTGAGGCATAGGTATGACCGGCAGCCTCCACGGCGCGGAAGTCGTTACCCGTGGCGATGACCACGGCGTCAATGCCGTTGTAGATGCCTTTGTTATGGGTGGTGGCGCGGTCGGTGTCGATATGGGCGATATCGACCGCTTTCTTGAATTTCAAAGCATATTCGGCACCTGTGAGATGCTCATCGATGCCATCAAGTTGATCTACGGGACATTCCACCCAGACCTTCACCCGACAGTCGGGCGTGTTGTTGGAAAGGATGGTCATGATGATCTCACACTTGCGCAGTTCTTCAGGCAAGTCAAGATGCTCTGCAAAGAAATCCTGAAGGCTATGGCCGAACTGTTCCAGCACGGTGTTGATGAAGTTGGCACCCATGGAGTCGCAGGTGTTGAACTCCACCCGCAGCTGGTAATAATCGGCAATCTTGTCGGTATAGTCGATGAGTTGGATGTCGAGGATGCCGCCGCCGCGTTTCTTCATGTTGGCGGTAAAGGTGTCGGTGTCTTTCAGGAGGCGTTCCTTGATGGCGGGGAAAAGATTCTCTAGTTGTTCTAGAGAGCCTTTCCATCCGAAGTGTACCTGTCCCACCTTGCGCACGTCGGGCACCTCTGCATGGAAGCCGCCGCGGTCGCCCCAGAACTTGGCCGCCGCGGAAGCGGCGGCCACCACCGAACTCTCCTCGATGACCATGGGGACGATGTAGTTCTTCCCGTTGATCATCACGTTGGGCGAGATGCCGTAAGGCGTGAAGAAGTTGGTGATGGTATTCTCACTGAATTCGTCGAAAAGCTTCTGCTGACCCGTGTCGGCGTGCCAGTAACTCTTCAACAGGCTGATGACTTCACCAGGATTCTCAAAATAGTTGGCAATCGTCTTCAGCTTCTCTTCTTTGAGAAGTTTTGAAAAGCCTTTTTTTATGCGCTCACGAGATCCCATGGTAATTTAGAATTAATAATTTAAAATTTAGAGAGGTCGGATGATGGAGGCTTCGTCGCAGTCGACGTTAAGGGAGGGGTTGCCTTTGTAATAGAGTTCCGAGGCGTCCTTGACGGAGCCTTCGAGGGCGTCTAAGACAAAGACAGAGGCTTCAGAAGCGTCCTTCACGGTGATATGCATCGTGCCGATTTCGGTCTCTAACAAGTTAAGCGAGCTGGCATCGCTGACTTCCACCTCGGCCTGAGGGGCAGCGCCACCATAGGTCGTCATGTGCGAAGCGTCTTCAACAACGATATCCAAATGGTCGATCACCAACAGGGTGCCCTTGAAGGTTGAAGCATCGGAAAGCGTCACCGAGCAGGTCTCGCCCTCGAAGTCGAAATCGACCATCTTGGCGGCGTCTGACAACTCAAGATCAGCCTTTCCAGTGAAACGACCTCCTTTGCACGTGGCCGCGTCACTGAGCTCAACGGTTAGGTCCGTATCAGGGAACACGCCTTCCAAAACGGCTTTTGTGGCATCGGAAAAACGAAGTTTCTCCACCGAACCGGTGTGTACCGTGGCGTTCATCACCGTGTTGGAGGGAAGATACAAATTCCTGTAGAAACCGATGCTAAGCTCTTGAGCTTCCATCGCGATCTTGAGATACTCTTCCAAAAAAGCAGAGTACTCCAGTTCCACATAGGTCCGCCCATCCTGCACCACAGTAACGTTCCAGGCGTCTTTCACCGTGATAGCTGTGATGGTAGCATCTTCAAAAACGGTTTTCTGAATTAGAGTCATGTCGAGATCTTTCTCCCGGCAGCCGAAAAACGGCAACAGCCCTATAAACAATATGACAATTTTTCTATTCATGATGATATGGTTCTCCTTTCAAAATTGTAAAAGCCCGATACAATTGCTCAACAAAGACAAGTCTCACCATCTGGTGGGAGAAGGTCATTGATGAAAGCGCCAGTTGGGCGTTGGCTCGGTCATAGACCTCCTGGGCAAAGCCATAAGGGCCTCCTATGATAAACACCATGCGCTTTGCTCCGGAAGCCGTCCATTTTTCGATGATTTCCGAAAATTCAACTGATGTGTATTGCTTCCCTCTTTCATCCAACAACACCACTTGATCGCCGGGTTGCAACTGTTGCAGCAGTAGGAAACTCTCGGCTTTCTTCTGCTGGTCTTCGCTCAGCGTCTTGCGGTTGCGGATGTCAGGGATCTCCTTCATCTCAAAAGAGGTGTAATGCCCGAGCCGGCCGACATATTTCTTGATGCCGGTGATGAGGTAGTCCTCGTCGGTTTTCCCTATGACGAGCAGGAGGATTTTCATTGCAAGACTTGATAATATTCTATCTCAAGCTGGATGGGGTTGCCCGCCACATAATAGTTGACATCCTTGATCAATTTGTCGAAGGTGTAGTACTGCACCAGCACGAAATCGCGATCATCGTTGATGAAGGCATACATGCGGTCCACGTCGATGGCGCGTTCTTCCTCGGGGATAGTGTTCACAGTCTGTTGACGTTTGGGATAGGTCCGCATCGAAACCGTTTTACCTTCTTTGTTGACCAAGGTAATTCGATGCAGGAACTGTGAATTCCTGATGGAGTCGAGACGAGGCTGTGGCGTGATGTCGTTAATCAAGGCTTCGAAACGGATGTCGTTGAAAGCCGACAGGAAATTGATGACCTTGAGGGTATCGATGGGCAGGGATTGATTATCGGCCAAGCGGATCAACTGATATTGGTGGTGACCCGTGTTTTCGATACGGAAGCTGCGTGTCGCATCATCGCCAAATTCCACGCTGGCACTTTTGATGTTGGCCAAGGTCTCATGGAAGATGGTGTGGTCGCGCCAATCGTCGGGGTTGGCGGTGAAACGCGTGGAGATGTAACCTTGGAAGCCTGGGATGTGGACAATGACCGGCTCGTCGGATCCTTCACGAAGCATGAAGGTACCAACGTTATCCATTGTCGCTTCACCCACATAGAACACCCTAGTGCGCTTTTCGTGATAGAGGAGCTTTATCTTGTTTAAGATATTGATTCGCGGGACCATCTGGTAGATCTCCACCTTGGTACTGCGACTGGCCATTTGCACGATAACGTTGTCATGGCTCGACAAGGACACGGGTCTGCTGACTCTAACTCTGTAAAGCGTGTTGAACAGCTGATCGATTTTCTTAGGGTGGGCTTTGTAATCTTGATTAAGAATCCAACCATGATCGGTGCGCTCCAAAAGCGTCTCATGGTCCAAGCGGTCGGCAAGGTAGACCTTGGTGACCGATGCCGTATCCAACACCCTATACTCGGCTGATTCGCTTTGATCTGTGGTGACATGGTGATTGTAGGCCAAAAAGGCACCAACAGCAATCAGAATGATGACAATGACGATTGTTTTATTTCTTTTCATTTTTCAGAAGATTATTCAAAGATTAGCGTTTTCTCGTCCCATACTTCAGCTCTCTGATGAGTACCATGATCAAGCCAAATACAATTACAATTCCAATGGGAATGATCATGTTGATCAGCTGCCAAAGCAGACGTTGTTTGACGATCTTATCTAGGTCAAGAGGGCGGTCCATAAACTCACGCGAGCGGATGTTGAGCGAGTTTTCTCCTTCCATCAAGTAGGTGATGGCGTTTTCAATGAAGTCCTTGTTGCCATAAATGTTGTTCGTGTATTTGTCGTAACCTAAGGGCAATGGTTTCTTGCTAGTGGCGTCAATTTGATTGCGGATAATGTCGCCGTCAGCCACAACGATCATGGCAGTAGGGACGCTCTCCGACATGAAATGCATCTCCTTGCTTTCCTCAATCTCGGGGTTGATGCGGTTGGCATAGAGCGAGGGGAAGCTACCCTTGAGCAAATAGGCCACGTTCTGACCTTTTGACGGGAAGAAACGTTTGTCAGGATTCTGGCGCAACATGGCCAGGGTGATGAACACAGGAGTACCGGAAATCTTGGTATAGTCGGAGGTCTTCAACAAAGGCGTCTTCACAATGTTGCTTTCGGAAGTGGTGGCTTCGATGGAACTAACAAAATCCATTTTGATGGCGTTCATGTGCCGTACCATAGGATGATCGGAAGCCGTCTGTGCCAGAGGGAAATAGAACCAACGGTAGAACTCATACTGAGGCTGTCCACCCACTTGACCGACACGGATGGGGAGCGGAGCACAATTCATGTCAAGCAACAGATTGCGGTTCAGCCGAACCCCGTATTTAAAGAGCATGTCATCGAGGTTGAGGTCTTGATCCACGGCAATGGTCGACTCCTGCGAAGTCAGGCTGTCCATGGTGGCATACACTGGCTCCACAAGCCACAGCACCTTACCTCCGTGCATGATGTACTGGTCGATAAGAAATTTCTCCTTTTCCTCAAAAGGCTGGGTGGGTTTGGCGATGACAAGGGCATCGTACTTGATATTGGCATGAACCTCGCCGTTTACATCCTCGTAACGTTCAATGAGCGCGTCAACCTTATCGCCAATCTCGCCACGTGTCACATGATATTTCTTTTCCAAAGTCTGGGTGATGTCGTACACCTCTGCCTCGCCGAGTTCACCATGGCCCTCAATGAAGCCGATGCTGAGTTGCTGACTACGGGTGGCTCTCGTTACGGCATCAAGCAAATAATACTCCAGCTTCTGCATGGCGGCATTAAGGTCTTCAGGGGACAACTGCAACTGTCCGTCAGGAGTTAACAGTCTTTGACTCTCAAGAAAATCAACGGCAACCTCCGGGTTGTTGCGATAACTCACTAGCGCTCCCGGAAAGATGGGGATGCTCTTCACACTGCCGTCAGACCCACGCATCGTTATATTGGTGGGCGTCAAGCCTTGCCGGCAAAGGGTGTTGTAAGTCTCAACAACCTCCGCGCGGTCATCGCTCTCGAAGGGATTGATAAACTCATAGTCGACATATTTGGAATATGCCTTGAACTCATCCAGCATCTCCCTAGTCTCACGACGAAGTTTCTTGAAACCTGCCGGGAAATCACCTTCCAGATAGACCTTGAAGTAAACGTAATCGTCAAGGTTTCGGAGAGTTTCCTTGGTGGTGTCGGACAGCGAATAACGTTTTTCGCTCGTGAGGTCGAAACGGGTAAACACAAACGAACCGGCAACATTGACGACAACGACAATGACCAAACTGAGGATGAACGACACGATCCATTTCCGTCGAGCCAGTACCAATTTGGCCAAACTCAGGAAGAGCACGATCACTCCAAGGAAATAAAGGAGATCGCGCGTATCAACCACACCACGGCTAAGGGAACTGTAATGGGCCGACATGCCCAGCTGTTGGATGAAAAGGTCGATCGAGCCGAAAAGCGACAGCGAGTAAATGAGCTCGAAGCCGATATACATGAACCCACAGAGAAACACCGAGAAGACGAACGACAGGATCTGATTACCAGTGATCGACGAGCAGAAGATGCCAATAGAGACGAAAGTCGCACTCAACAAGAACAAGCCGATATAAGAACCCATGATACCTCCGCTGTCGAGGTTACCCACAGGAAAGCCAAGCCGATACACTGAAAAATAATACACCACGGTGGGGATCAACGCCAACAACACTAGCACCACGCAAGCCAGGAATTTTGCCAAGATGATTTGCCAGTCCGACAAAGGCTTGGTATACAGTATCTCTATGGTGCCTGTACGGTTTTCTTCGGCAAAGCTACGCATGGTGACCGCCGGCACCAGGAATAGGAACACCCACGGCGCCAGGATAAACAAGCCGTCAAGGTTGGCATAACCATACGACAACACGTTGAATTCCGTCGGTAAAACCCAAAGAAACAGCCCCATGATCAACAAAAACACCACGATGACCATGATGCCGATCAAGGAGCTCAAAAAATTGCTGACTTCTTTCTTGAAAAGCGCGAACATTCCTTAATAAACATTAAACTTGCAAAAATACAAATTTTTCCCGACTCTCGAATTATTTTCGTAGCTTTGCACTTCATTTGAACTGAAAATGCCCATCCCAAGGGAAACCGTCGATCAGATTCTGCAGACCGCCCGTATCGAAGAGGTGGTCGGCGAGTTCGTCACGCTCAAGAAACGCGGAGCGAACTACATCGGATTGTGCCCTTTCCATAATGAGAAGACAGGGTCGTTCAACGTGAATCCCGCACGCAACATCTTCAAGTGCTTCGGCTGCGGCAAAGGCGGCGACTCGGCCAAGTTCCTCATGGAACACGAACACCTCACCTACCCCGAAGCCCTGCGCTACCTTGCCAAGAAATACAACATCCAAATCGAGGAAAAAGAGTTGAGCCCCGAAGAACTCATGGCCCAGACCGAGCGGGAGAAGATGTTCAACATCAACGCTTTCGCCGACAAGTTCTTTGTGGACACCCTGTGGAACACCGACGAAGGCAAGTCTGTGGGACTGGAGTACTTCCGTGAGCGCGGCTTCCTCAACCCCATCATCGAACGTTTTCATCTGGGCTACAGTCCTTCGAAATGGGAGGCCTTTACCGAACACGCCAAACAGAACGGATACAACCCAGAGTTCCTTGAAAAAGTGGGCTTCTGCATCAAACGGCAGAACGGCGAATACTACGACCGTTACCACGGCCGCGTGATGTTCCCCATCCACAACCTCACAGGCAAAGTCATCGGCTTCGGCGGACGAATCCTGCAAGCCGACCCCGAGAAGAAACTGGCCAAATACCAGAACTCGCCCGAGTCGGAAATCTATCAGAAAAAAGAGACGCTCTACGGCATCTATTTCGCCAAAGGCGCCATCGTCAACAAGGATGAATGCATCCTGGTGGAAGGCTACTTCGATGTGCTGCGGATGCACCAGTTGGGCATCGAGAACGTGGTGGCCAGCTCTGGAACCTCACTGACCATCGAGCAAATCCGCCTCGTTAAACGCTATACCCGCAACATCACCATGCTCTATGACGGCGATGCCGCCGGTCTTCATGCAGCCCTGCGCGGCACCGACATGATTCTCGCCGAAGGCATGAACGTCCGCGTAGTAGTGCTGCCTCCCGAACACGATCCCGACAGTTTCGGCAAGGAATACCCCACCGAAGAAGTCGTGGCTTACCTTCAGAAAAACGCCAAAGACTTCGTCCGCTTCAAGACAGAACTGCTGCTGAAAGACGCCGCCAACGACCCCATCAAGCGAGGCCAGGTGGTGCGTAGCATCGTGGAGACCATTTCGGTGGTGCCCGACTCGATTTTCCGCATCTCCTACGTCAAAGAGACCAGCCGTCTGCTCGACATGCCCGAGGAGACCCTGATGATGGAGCTCAACAAGTTGCTCCGCGCCAAATTCAAGAAGTCGCTGGGCGTCGAAGGCGAGGTGATCCCCGACGAGCCCATCATCACCCAACCCCAAGAAAAACCTGAGGAAGAGACGCTGCCTCCTGGCTATTATCAGGAACAGGACTTAGTGCGTTTGCTCCTGCTCTACGGCTCCGACTTGGTTACCATCAAACGCCTCGACGAAAACGACCAAGAGGTCGAAGAGCAATTGTCGGTGGCCCAACTCATCATCGACGATCTGATCAACGACGAAATCCGCTTCAGCGACCCCGTCAACCTTAAGATCTTCAATATCTTCGATCAAGCACTCAACACCAACGAACTGCCCAACAACCAGTTCTTCACTTCCAACGAAGACGAACAGATGGTCAACCTCGCCATCAACTTGCTTACGACACCCCATAAGCTCGACCAGTGGGAGAAATACGAAATCTTCGTAAAGCAGGAGCAAGACCATCTTCTGGAAACCGTACAGGATGCCCTGCTGCGCTATAAAGACCAGATCATCGACGCCAAACAGCGCGAGATACAAAAAAAGTTAAAAGAAGAGGAAGACGTTGATAATCAGTTAATCTTACTGAAAGAAAAGAAGCATTGGGACGACCTTCGCTTACAGATCAACAGTCATTTAGGAATTGTCATAGTAAAATAAAAAAAGAGATACAAATGGGATTGTTTAGCAATAGAAAACGGTGGCGTGTCCCGGCGGGACAGGAGCCTACAGAATTGGATCGCAAGGTGATGGCCTTTGAAAGCAAGGGCGTCTTGGTGCCGAAGCGCTCGCTGATACGCACCCCTGAGGAGGTGGAAGGCATCCGCAAAAGCGGCGTCATCAACACCGCCATCCTCGACCTGGTGGCCGAGAAAATCCATGCCGGCATGAGCACCTTGGAGATCGACGAACTCGTGTACAATTACACCATCGAACACGGTGCTACCCCAGCCTGTCTGGGCTATGAAGGCTTTCCGAAAAGCGTGTGCACCTCCATCAACGAAGTGGTGTGCCACGGCATCCCCTCGGCTCATGAAATCCTGAAGGAAGGCGACATCATCAATGTGGACTGCACCACTATCCTCGACGGCTTCTACGCCGACGCATCGCGCATGTTCGTCATCGGAAAGACCACGCCGCAGAAACAAAAGCTCGTCGACGTCGCCAAAGAATGCCTGGAAATCGGCATGGAAGCCGCCAAGCCCTTCGGCTTCGTAGGCGACATCGGCAACGCCATCGAGCGTCATGCCCACAAAAACGGCTTCAGCGTAGTACGCGACCTCTGCGGCCACGGCGTGGGCGTGAAGTTCCACGACGATCCCGAGGTACTGCACTACGGCAAGAAAGGCACAGGGATGCTGCTGGTACCCGGCATGGTGTTCACCATCGAACCGATGATCAATATGGGCACCTGGAAGGTCTTCATCGACAGCGACGACGGCTGGACCGTGGTCACCGAAGACGAACTACCCTCCGCCCAATGGGAGCATACGTTTGTAATGACGGAAACTGGATTGGAAATCCTTACGCATTAACGTCGCCCTGTCGCTTTAACAAACTTGGAAATCAACCCGTTAATGTTAACAATATAAAGACCGTCTGGCAATTCCGACACATCGATCTGCCCAGTCTGGTTGTTAAACGTCCCTGTCATCAGGGTCTGGCCTAACACATTGGTGATCCGGTATTCGGTAGCTTCATCCTGCACCGTCTCTACGGTGATGACGCCGTTGGTCGGATTTGGATAAACCTTGAAATCCCTTGCTCCTATCTCTTCCACATCCCACTGGGCATACACCGATAGCGTCATGGTAACAGGCAGATGATCCGAAGCGTCAAACAGCGCCTCCGCAACCTCAGGAGGAACCGATGAGTTACCATTCTGGTCGATGCTCTGGTCGAAGTGGTTGCCATCGTTTCCCACGGCATAATACGAGTTGTTAATGTATTTTATCTTGTTGAAACCCATGTAGATCTCATCCGACATCAAGATGAAGTCAAACCGATCGTCCAAGCCGCCGCTTGAGAAGCACTCATTGGAATACCTTCGGGTGGACTGGGTATGGAACGGGGCAAATTGCGGATTGTTGTTCCACTCGCCTACGCCCCCTGTTCTAGCCAAAGGATCCACAAAAAGCGACTCGTTATGGCTATAGGTCCTAGTAAGCAGCTGGTAACCGCTCTCTGAAGCGCGATACATGTTGAAGTCGCCCATAATCAGCACATTCTCATTGGCGTAATGCGCCTCAACGTAGTTCATCACCATACTCATGGTGGCAAGTCGGTCGACCTCGTATGACTGACCCGCCTTCGGATGCGACACTATGCACACCAGTTTGATGGTATCGCCCGCCAAGAGTTCCGGAGTCTTTAAATACAACTCATACACATCGGTGTCACGGGGTGAAGTGCGAAGTGCCACGTGTTTTTTCAATTCCATTTTACGGGAATCGTAAAAGATATGATTGATGATGCTGCTATTGGCGTAGTTGATGGCGTTATCTGTTTTCCAATAATTTATATCACCAACATTCAGGTTGTGCCGCATGAAATCAACCTGTAGCTGTGGTTTACTACCAAATTCGCATACCGTGAAGATGTCGGGCTTCACATAATCCAGAAGCGTTCGGATGCATTCGTCCTTGCGCTGTGTGTTGTTGTTGGTCTCGAAACACTCCGCAAAACCACTTTGGTAGTTACCGTATTGCAGTAAGTTATACTGCATTACGGTAATGGTTTCCTGTGCTCCGAGCATGAATGGAAACAGCAAAAGAGGAAGAAAAACAAAAAAACGCCTCATTTTGATGATTTTAATAGGCAAAAATAGTTATTTTTGCGGTTTAAATCCAAAATTCAATTTAAAATGAAAAGAATTCTTTTGTTTTTTGCCGCTTTGGTAACGGTTATCTGCTGCACCTCCTGCCAAGGAGAAGATTATTTGGCATTTGTTGGCACTTGGGGTGCGGATCGCATCGACTATTACAATATTGACTATGCTGGAGCTCCTATCGAAGACTCCCGTACCACCTTCTTTTTCACTCCCGGTGATCCCGAAAACGGTATCGATCTGATCTTCCGCAACGACCGTTCTGGAGAGATGCGCGACCGCAGCCGCGACACCTTGGATGTTCTCGTCTATGAAGACGGTGTCGTCGTTGACACAACCGCCATTTACTGCCTCGACACCGTTGTGGTCACCAAATTCACCTATTCCTATCACAACGACGACGCGCTTCTGTATATGAATATGGAATCGACTTTCCGTTATTATGACCGCACGACCTCTGGCGAAACAACAGAAGACAAACTCGAGGAAGTTATACGTCGATACACCTACAAGATGCATATTGACCTGCTCACCGATGAAAGCTTCATCTATGAGAACGAATACAAGCCGAACTACGTAGAAAGAGCCCGCCTGATTCGTATCAGCGAGGACGCTCCCGCCAAGAGGGCACCGAAACCGGTTGCCATTCCCCGCAAACCGGGATCGTTGTTCGGAAATTATTAAACCGTTAATGAAGTAAACCCAAACTGAGCGACATCGAACAAACCCTTGTCGCTCAGTTTTATTTCTGGGATGACCAACAACGCCATGAACGACAGCGTCATGAATGGACTGTACATGGTGCAGCCAAACTCATGGGCGAGTTTGTCGGCGCGTTCGTAATCCTCGGCCACACGGTTGCCTTCTTCCAGGCTCATCAAGCCGGCTACGGGCAACGGCAAGAGAGCAAACTCCGTCTCGCTGCACGCCACCATACCGCCTTTGGTTACCGTCAAAAGATTGATGGCTCTGACAATATCTTCGTCAGAACAGCCCACCGCCACGATGTTGTGGCTGTCGTGTGCCACCGTAGTGGCTAGAGCACCGCGTTTCAAACCAAAATTATTGATGAATCCCACAGCAGGCTTTGCCTTCTTGTAGCGATTAAGTACCACCATCTTGAGGATATCTCGGGTGGTGTCGCTCACCATGTTGCCATCGACAACCTTGGGCGAGGCAATAATAGTATTAGTGGTCAAGTTTCCATCCATACTGGCAATCACTTTAATTCGCTTACCTTGATCAGGCACCCTGATGTCGTCTGCTGTAATGGGAACCGCATGGAAGTTGTTACAGGCCTCCTCTTTGCGCCTTTGCATCAGCGACACGCCGTTTTCAGCCACCAGACGGCCTTTTACATAGGTCTGCATGATATTGAAGTCGTTGAGGTTGTCCACTACGATGAAATCGGCATCGTCGCCTTCTTGAACCAGACCAACGTCGAGATGATAGTGTTTGATGGCATTGAGTGATGCCGCCCGAAGCACGCTCATCAACTTGTAACCCCGTTGCAGGGCTCGTTTCACCAGCAAGTTGACATGACCCTTGATCAGGTCGTTGGGGTGTTTGTCATCAGAACAAAACATCAGCATGTCTGGATATTGGACCATCAAAGGAATGAGCGCATCAAAGTTTTTCGCCGCGCTGCCTTCACGGATGAGGATTTTCATGCCGAGCTTGATTTTTTCAAGGGCGTCTTCGATGTCGTAGCATTCGTGGTCGGTGGAGATGCCTGCTCCTACATATTTCTTGATGTCGTCGCCCATCACCATCGGCGCATGGCCATCGATGGGCTTTCCGTGGCGCTTTGCTGCTTCCAGTTTCTTCAGGATTTCAGGATCGTCAGCCAGCACTCCAGGGTAGTTCATCATCTCGGAGAGGTAATAGATGTCGTCACGAGCCATGAGCTTTTCAATGTCGTTGGCATTGAGTGTGAAACCCGCGGTTTCAAACGGGGTAGCCGGCACACAGCTTGGCGCGCCAAAATAAAACTTGAAATGACCTTTTTTTCCGCTTTTGATCATATAGTCAACACCTTCCACGCCCATCACATTGGCAATTTCGTGAGGATCGCTCACCGTAGCCACTGTACCGTGGCACACCGCCATACGGGCAAACTCCGACGGTGGCACCATCGAGCTCTCAATATGAATATGGGCATCGACGAATCCAGGCATGATATAACGTTGTTCAGCTGAAGGCAACTCCTTGATTTCTGTGATTTTTTGATCACAAATGGTGATTCTGCCGGGATAGATGCGCGATTGGATCAGGTCGACAATCTGACCGCTTAATGCAAAAGTATTTTCTTTCATGACGGGTGATTATTTCTTTCAGCAAAGATAATCATTCCTTTCCAATTGTTTATTTTTGCAAAAAAGAAACTATGAACAACACCCCTTTATATCCCGTCATCCGTCTTCACAAAGGCAAGGAAGACGCTGTACTTCGTTTTCATCCTTGGATCTTTTCAGGCGCTATTGAGAGTGGTCCCGAAGGGCTTCAGGCAGGTGACACCGTGACCGTCACCGACTACAAGGACAACATCCTCGGCACCGGCTTCTGCGAATCGGACAGCATCGCCGTCAAATTGCTGTGTTTCGACAACCGCAAGATCGACGAATGGTTTTTCCTGGAGAAGCTGACACGTGCTTTCGAAGTCAGGCAGGCCATGGGGTTGACTGACAGTTCTGTCACCAATTGTTACCGTCTGGTTCATTCCGAGGGTGACGGCCTGCCCGGCTTGATCGTGGACATCTACGCACATACCGCCGTGGTTCAGGCGCAGACAGAAGGCATGGCTCTTCATCTGAAGGAGATCGTCAGAGCCTTGAAACTGCTTCCCGATTTGAAGGTGGAGGCCGTTTATAACAAAAGCGCCGAAGCAATGAAGCGCATGGGCAAGGCTGATGCTATAGAGGATGGTTATTTGCTTGGTACGCGCCTCGACGAGCCTGTGCTGGAGAATGGAAGCCGCTTCTTGGTGGACTGGGAGAACGGCCAAAAAACAGGCTTTTTCCTCGATCAGCGTGACAATCGTGAACTGGTGCGGCAGTTGGCTAAAGATAAGACCGTTCTGAATGCCTTTGGCTACACTGGAGGCTTTTCCGTCACAGCCTTGAAAGGCGGTGCCAAACGGGTAGTCACCGTGGATGCCTCGCGAAAGGCTTTGGAGACCGCCGAGGCCAATTTGGAGCTGAATGGTTATTCAAAAGAGGATAACCCCTGTATCACTGCCGACATGAAGGAATACATCAAGGAGATGAACGACAGCAAGTTCGACTTGATCATCTTGGATCCGCCTGCGTTTGCCAAACGGCATCAGGATCGGCACCGCGGGTTGCAGGGCTATCGTTTCATCAATGCGGAGGCCATCCGCCAGATTGCAAAGGGTGGTTTGTTGTTTACGTTTAGCTGTTCCCAGGCCGTCGACAAGTTCACTTTTCAGAGCATCGTGACAGCAGCAGCCATCGAGGCGAAGCGTAATGTCAGGATTCTCTATCAGCTCTCACAGCCCGCCGACCATCCCATCAACATCTTCCACCCCGAAGGGGCTTACCTTAAAGGGTTGGTTTTGTTAGTGGAATAATTAAGTTAAAAGCAACATAAAAAAGGGTGGCCGATGGGCCACCCTTTTTTGTGACAAAGTAGAGACGCCATATTATGACGTCTCTACATTAATCATTTGACAACTGTCACGCGTTTCACGCTAACACCGTTGACGGTGCTGATGCGGACGAGGTAGAGACCAGCGTTGTACTGGCCGAGGTTCAGCTCGATCTGATCGGCATCGACATCGGCATCGTAGACCACCTGGCCGAGGGCAGTAGCCACAGTGATGTGGTTCATGCCATTGGCTTCGATCGTCACTTTGTCGTTGGTCGGGTTAGGATAGAGGTTGTTGACAATTGCGTCTTCAGCGACACCCACGTATTGGATGGTGACGGTCACCATTTCAGATTCGCAAGCCGGGTCGTTGTACACGGCCACGACACCGAAGGTGTAAGTGCCATCAGGAATGTCATAGATGAATGCGCCGGTACCAGAGATCGAGCCGAGCAGCTCAGAACCTTCATAGACCTTGTAAGCGTCGGCATGGCCTTCCCACTGGAGGAGGACGCCTTCGTTACCATTCTGATAGGTCTGAGTTGCGGTGAGGTTCTCAACAGGATCGCAAGAGACCTCGCCGATCTCGACAAGCTCGCACTCGGGGCATGACATGGCGTAGTCGCTGTAGACCACTCTGATGCAGTACTCATGTTCGCCGGCTTCGACGTCGCTGTCAACAAACGAAGTGCCTGTCAACGGAGTCGTACCAGAGATGAGTTCGCCATCGCGGAACACGTACACACCGAGGAGTTCGCCCGGAGTCGGGTTCGGATTCGGGTTCGGGTTCGGGTTGGAGTTGGCATCGAGTTCATAGATGGCGATGTGCTGCGGGCTCTGCTGGATGTCAGCGAAGAGGCAGGTCTTGCCATCGTATGCGCCAACGAAGCAACCACCTGTGCTACCCGTAATGACCGGGTTGGTGTTGAGGTTGAACACTGCAGAGGACATCGTGTTAGTTGTAATGTTGTAATCGTCAACATCGTTTGTACCGTTGTTCATGCAGTACACGTGTTCAACGCCATCAGGATCCTTATAGTAAGCGACATCTGATGCGCTTGTCGGAGCAGGACCTGCTTGGACAACAGCACCAGTACGGTCGAGCAGCGTCAGGTTACCTGACCAGTTACCAACTACCCAGAAGCCATCACGCTCCGGATCGTAGGTGATGCAACGCATGGCACCATAAGAAGTGCTGGTCGTACCAATCAAAGCATGGTTGGCAAGGTCGACGCAGTAGATGGTAGCAGCATTGGCAACACCGTAGAAGTACTGACCGTCGTAGGTCATACCGCGGAGCTGGCCACAACCACTGATGTTGAATTCCTCAATGAAGTTACCTTGCATGTCATACTTGTAGAACATCGAGCTTGAGCTTGCGCTCCATGAGCTGGTGTAGATGTTCTGACCATCGCTGGCAACACCATACTGGTAGCCAGAAGTACCGTCGAATTCGTACACCAGATCCCACATGGCTCTGTTACCCTTTGTAGTACCGTTCAAGGTGATGTCGTCGACATCGAGGATGAACATGTCGGAGCAGTTGAAGTGACGGATGGCCACCCAGATTTCCTGACCAGCATAAGCGCTGAGGTCAACAGTGAATTCATGCCATGAGCCTTGTGCTCTAGTCTGACCGTCACGGCCGATGCTCATCACACCAGAACCCTTGGCAGTCATCGTCCATTCGTTCACGATGGTGAAGTCAGCGGCAGTCGGGTTGGCAGCAGTAGCGACAGCGACACCGAAGTGCTCAGCCACGTAGCTGGCATCCTGACCACAAGCCCAGAACGAAATGTTGTTGTAAGCACCCTTGTTAGGTGTAATGAGGAAGTTGTTCGGTGTCAAAGCACCAACAACATTGCTGTACGAGCCAGAGCACACCAGACCTTCTGATGAGTTATGGCCTGAACCAGCGAGGCTGGCGCCAGCAACCAGATACACGCCACCAATGTCAGCACCAGCAACCCAGCCATAGCCGTCATTGTCGCCATCAAGGCTGGTCCAACCCATCATGGTGCCATCATCGAAGTTGTAGGATTCAGTAGCACCCGGGTTCGGATTCGGGTTCGGGTTCGGGTTCGGGTTGCTGCCCAAAGTCCAGGTTACAGTCACGTCGTCACCATTGACAGTAGCGTCGTAGTCTTCGAGGCCACCGTAGTTGGTGCAAGCGGAGTAGACCCATTCATAGGACATCCAGTCGCCCATACCAGTGGCATAGACAGGAGCAACCTCCGTGATGTGGGTTGAACCTTCTTCCATACCTTCAACATCGTGCTGGAAGTATGCATTCGGGGTTTCGCCTTCGTAAGTACCATCAAGTTTCACCTTGTAGCTCAAAGCAGCGCGATCGCCCTTGGCTCCACCCATAGTGATGGTGACATCGTCGATGAACAGGTAGTTCATATCGTAGCTGTTCCAGTGACGGAAGCCGACATACTTGGTACCAGCAGGCAGTTCGACAGTCTTCTCAATCCAAGCGCTCATATCGCGAGTGCCACCATTGAGAGTCCTGGTCGACTTGGCACCGCCATTGCCACCCTTCGAACCGGCGGTTTCTTCAAACACGACGGTGAAGTCAGAGGCGTTGGTGCCGGTGGAGGAAACAACGATGCCATAGTGATCCGGATAACCGGTGTTGGTGGCAACGAAGTAGTTGATGCTGGTAGCGCCTTCACTCAAAGGTGAAATCATATACTGGTCGGGATCCAGGGAGACGCTGTTCCATGACCATGAAGAAGCGCAGTAGGTACCGCTATGGGCATTGCCGATACCGTAACTAGCAGGAGTGGCAGCATTCCAGTTATCACCATCGCCGTCAGCATCGATCAGGGTCCAGTTGGTCAGGTTACCGTCTTCGAAGTCATCCGACCAAGTGGTAGTAGGACCTACAGGACCAACCGGGGTGGTACCACCAGAAGTGCCGCCTTCCCACATTGCCCAACCAGTGGGTGACACGTAGAGGCCATCAACAGGAAGAATCTGTTCGTAGAGGGTCACGTCGAACACTCTGGTGTCTTCAACAACGGAGACAGCCTCGTCGTAGACGTCGTAACCTTCGAGAGTCACGGTGAGGTTGTAGTCACCCTTACGGAAGTTGGCGAAGTTCACAGTGCCAGTCTCATCGACAGTGGCAGTGTAGGTCTCAGGACCTTCGAAGTTCACCACAGCGCCAGTAGGAGCTTGGTTGTTGTTCAGGGCCACGTTCACGGTGACATCGGAGTACATATCCTTTTCGATCACATTTGACCAGAGAATCTCTGACTCGGCGAGACCGCTAGGAGTCGGGGTCGGAGTAGGAGTAGGAGTGCTGCTACCAGCATTGATGGTAACATCGTCGATCCAGATCTCATACATGTCATAGTTGACATCGCGGAAGGCGATCCAGATGTTCTGACCAGCGTAAGCGCTCAAGCTGATTTCGTGTGAACGCCAGTTCTCGTAACGATTGTTGTCGTGACGTACAGTAGCACCGTCGCTGCCAGTGCCCTTGGCACCACCGCTCCAGATTTGAGTGAAGTCGCTGGCTGAAGTCGGGTTGGCTGCGGTAGATACCCACACTGAGAAGTTCTCAGGATAGCTATCGTTGGCGTTGTCAGCCCAGAAGCTCATGCTCGAGTTGGCGTCGATGGCATAGGCCTGAGGTGACACGAGGAGTGCATCGGTGTCGAAGGAACCAACATAGTCCACGAAGGAGTAGCACATGGCAAAGCCAGAACCAGTGTGGGCCAGCGTGGTGTAGTCGTAACCACCAAGGTTATCATCACTGTGGATCCACTCGCCTTCACCGGTGTTCACAACAATACCGGTCCAGCCATCGAGGCCACCTTCAAAGCCATAGGTGAACTGGTCGCGGTTCTGTTCAGGAGCATAGCCATCGTAGGTGGCAGAGATACCCCATTGCCACATACCATATTCGAGGTTAGCCCATTCGTTGTCGATGTATTCAAACACATCGGCAGCAGGAGTGGCAATCAGCTCAGCTGTGGCTTGGTCGGGATCATCAACATTGTTCTTGATGTCTCTACGATAGAGGTTGAAGGACTGGAAGGTACGGTCGTTGCGAACCATCGGTTTGGCAGAACCGTCAGCCAAAGTGACGTCATCCACGTTGAGGATGAACTGGTCATTGCAGTTGAAGTGACGGATGGCCACCCAAATGTCTTGACCAGCATAAGCGCTGAGGTCAGCGGTATACAGATACCAGTTACCTTGTGCTCTGGTGCCACGGATGTCGAGAGCGTTCTCGGCGGTGGTACCCTGAGGACCCTTGGCGGTCATCGTCCATTCCTGGACCATGGTGAAGGCCGAAGCGGTAGCGGTGGTTGTGGAGACAGCCACGCCGAAGTGTTCAGCGGCATAAGAAGCATCCTGTGCGCAGGCATAGAACTGAATCTGAGCACCATTCTCAGCAGAAATCTGAGTGGGTGACACGAGGTAGTTGTCAGGAGTGATGGCAGAACTAGTGGCGTTGCTGTAGGAACCTGAGCAGACCATGTCGGCTGATGACTCGTGGCCAGTACCGGCGAGGCTTGCGCCAGAGACCAGATAGACACCACCGATTTCAGAGCCAAGCACCCAACCATAACCGTCGTTGTTGGCATCGAGTGAAGTCCAGCCTTGCATGCCGTTTTCGAAGTCGTAAACGGTAGCACCCGGGATCGGAGGAACAGGAACATCCTGACGATACATGGTGATGTCGTCGACATACACGCAGTCATCGTTGCTGTTCACTGAACTGTCCTTACCATATTCCCACTTGTAGGTGTGGGTACCAGCTGTCACAGCGTACTCTTTGTACTGGTAGGCGAGCTGGCCGCTCAAAGCTTGACCTTGTTCAACACCGTCGATGTAGAAGTGGAACTTGTCGTAGTTGCTTTCTGAAGAGACTCTTACCCAGAAGCCCATCTTAGCATCGTAAGGCACTTCAACGGTAGCCTCAATGGATGAGGTGGCGCTGGCTTGGCCTTCGCAAGTCGACTTCATGCAGTATGTGCCTTCGTGCGGGTTGGTGGTGGTCACTGTCCAAGGATAAGTGGCGGGCAGTGTGAACTCAGCCTGGCTGAAGTCGCCGGTTTCGAAGTCGACGATCAGCTCGGCGGGATCCCAGCTCCATTCAACCAACACGTTGTTGTCTTCAGGCTGCTCGGTAGCAGTGATCATACCCAGCGGATAGTAGTACTCGTGGGTGATGATATCGATGTTCTCATACACACCTTGGTAGTCAACCATCACGTATGGCGTATTCGTGCCAGGTTCGAGATAGATGGCAACAGCATAGCCATAAGCTTCGGCGTCTTCCTGTGAAATACCGACAATGCACATGCCGGCGAGCACCTCGGCGGTGTAGAAGCCGTTTTCATCAGTGGTGGCTGTGAAGTGCTGTGTTTGCTGGTATTCGTCCAGGACGATCAGGCTCACAGGGATGTTGGCCACCGGGTGATCCACGTCGGTGTCATACACATGACCTGAAACGGTGCCGGTGCCAGTCATCTTAACGATAACAGGATCGGAATCTGCGGATTCGCCAGCGCCATAGACGGCTCTGATGGTGAATTCGTAGCCAGTCATGTTATATTCAAGACCTTCAACGCTGTATTCGGTGCCAGTGATAGGACCTTCGACGTTCACGAGCTGACCATCTTTATAGATGTTGTAGCCCATGAGGGTACGTTCGTTGGCTTCCCAGCTGAATTCAGCAACATCGCCAGGATAGAGGTTCTCTTCTGCCACGGTGAATCCTTCAACAGGAGTGATCGGAGTGGTGAAGCCAATCACCTCACCCATAGTGGTGCCAGCGGAGTTGCGGGCATTCACTTGCATGAAGTAATTCTTGTTGCCCTCAAGTTCGGTGAGGAATGCTGATTCGACGAGATAGTCGGTCCAGTCGATCATTACAGTGGTGGGAGGATACTGAGTACCGCAAAGCACCTGGAATTCGGTGGTGTAGTTACCAAGGACCCACTCGGCGAGATAAGGAGCGATAACGTTACTTTCACCGTCATAAGGAGCAATCACGAAAGCCGGATCCGGAGTAGGAACTTCGGCGAAGCCGATGTTCACCACATCGCGGACGACGTCAGAAGCAAACACCAGATAGTAGGTGCCGGCCGGGACGTACATGCCGTCGATCTGGCAGGTGAACGGGCAATTCCAAGGCTCGTAAGCCGGAGTCGGAGGTGTCGGTGAGCTAGCAGCCTCGTATGTAAACGTGGTCTTCGGCAGGAAGTTACGCTGCGTGGGGCTAACAGAAGCCAAGCTGGTGTAGTTGTAACCCTGTACTGAAGCGCCATCGACAGTCTCACCAAGCCATGTTGATGTTACGTAAGAACCTGTAGCGGTCTCATAAACACCCACGAGCAGGTTGCCGCCGTTATAGGTGTAAGGAGTGGTGAATGTCACAGTCATCTGGTTGCCAACAATCATCAAAGAACCTTCATAAACCACCGTACCTTGGCCAACAAAAGCGCTGATCGAGGCATCGGCAACTTCGGTCACAAAGATCTGGTATTCAGCAGAACCCCAGCTGACATTATCTTGTGAAGCATAGAATGTCAGGCCATTGATGGTGCTGCCGGTCATAGCGGTCAGTTCAGCAGCCGGATAAACCATCTCGCTCTTCAGATAAGCGTCGGCATAGAAACCATAAACCGGGACATAGCCGTTGGTGGCTGATCCATCATGAACGGTAAGGGTCTCTTCAGTGCGGTTGCGCATGTTAGCTTTGGCAACGTTCATCACGTTACCTTCGGCTGTAGCAACTTCGCTAATGGTGCCGTTACCCTGTTTGATTTCCATGCTGGCCAGGTTCATGTTAACCTCGCGGCCGGTAGGCAGTTCAAGCATACGGGCATAGATCACAGGAGTGAAGGACGAGTTGGAGCTCCACTGCGGTGAAGATGAATTCGGGTTGTATGTCCAAATCTTGCCGTTATTCACATCAACAGGAGTTCTTCCGCAGTAAGCTGCATACGGGCTATCGGAGTAGAAGATCACCCAAATATCCTGGTTACCACTGATGTAAGCCGGCTCTTCAAGGTCGATATCAAAGAAGTACAACGCAGTGGGGTTTTCAATTTCACCATAGCCAATCAGATCACCATCAAAAGGAGTGGAACCACCTTCAACGATATAGCACTCGTAAGGATAAGCCTCACGGGCAGCAGCCTCAACGGTTGTGATGGTGAGGCCTGCGAGATCGTTTGCTTCAATCATAGCGGTGGAAATCTTGTAACCGAAGTAGAAGCCACCACCGGCTGAAGTGCCGTACCAGGTGTTCGTGCCAGTGTAGTCATAGGACCACCACAGGGCAGTCGGACCGGGGTTGATTTGCGGGCCGTTGTATTCGTAGTTGTTGTCGGCAGCAGGACCACCCACTTCTTCGAAGTCCTCGGTGTAGAGGAAGGTCGAAGCGTTGGCGCTGTTGGCACCAGCGTAGAGAAGCACATCCTGATCGAAGGTCACTTTGTAAACAGCATCGGTATTGGTAGTGCCATCGGGAAGCTCGTAGTTTTTGTAGAGCATCTCGGGAAGTTCGGCCTCGTAAGGAGTACGGGCTGTCATAGCGGGAACTTCAATGGCTTTTTCCCAAACGTCGCCGTCGACCGGGTCGTAAGCTGTGGCGGTGATGGGGAAGGTCTCGAAGTTTCTTCCACCGTCGAAGACCACGAGCATCTCAGTGCTAACAGGACCGACATTTTCAGTCTCACCAGTAGTCACTTCCACTTGCAGCGGGTGGCTGGCGTTGACCGTTGCGGGCAGTTCAGCATTGGCAGTAAAGAAGTTGTCGTTAAAGCTGAATTCTGTCACAGTGACGGAACCACCGTTGTTCTCAAGGTTAAAGGTGTAGGGAGCCATCCATGCGCCGTTCGGACGATTGCCGAGGTCGAGCGGAGTTGGATTTGTTGTGATAGCAGCACCTCCGGTAGGAGCTTCTGTTGCTGTCACTGTGATGTCGTCAACGAACATATAGAACTGGTCGTTTGATGTGCAAGCGATAGAAACATACTTTGTGCCGGCTGGAAAGTCATAGCTGTATTCTTGATATGCTCCAGCTCCGTACAAAGTTGTGCAAGTTACTTCGCTACCCCATGTGAATTCGGTTGGGTCGTTTGTGGTTGATGAATAACCGACTTTGAATGTTTCAGGATAGTTGCTACTATACCTTGCGGCATAGAAAGTGAAATTAACACCGTCGTTGTCATTCAACTCAGGTGAAATGAGGTACTGAGGATAATTAGTTGTGTAATAGAATCTGAAAGCATAATTACCAGTATTTCCCCCGTATGAGCTTGTTACACCTGATGAGGAATGGCAATGGTTCATTGTCCAGTCGCCCAAGCCACCCTCGAAACCTTGTTCGATTATCTGGTCGGCGCGGACGTTACCCTGCTCAGCAGAAGCTCTCATCACGCCTGTGAAGGCGAACAAGAGCATGGTTAAAGTTAGAAATAATTTTTTCATAACTGAAATTTTGGTTAATACTTATATTGAATTTATTCTATTTTCAATTTAGGAGTAACAAGGAGTGTCACCTCAAGGTGACGCTCCTTGTTAGGTAGTTAACCATTACTTGGTCACGACGACGCGTTTCACGGCAGTGCCGTTCACGGTGACGACGTTCACCATGTAGATGCCAGCATTGTACTGACCCATGTTGAGGACCACCTCATCGGCGTCGACATCAGCTTCATACATCATCTGGCCGAGGGCGTTGACCACGCTGATGTGGGTCATGCCATTGGCTTTGACGGTGAGGTTGTCGCTGGTCGGGTTAGGATAGATGGCGTTCACGATGTTGGATTCGTTCACGTCATCGTAGTAACCAGTCACAGTAGCCATTTCTGATTCGCAGTCACCAGCCTTGGCCACGACACCGAAGGTGTAGTCGCCATCAGCCGGGAAGCCACTGATGAATGCTTCAGTACCAGTGGTGTTACCGAGGAGCTGACCTTCGCAGTAGACGTCATAAGATTCGGCATTGCCTTCCCAAGTGATCAGCATACCAGGACCCTGAGTCGGATCAACGGTATATTCAGCAGTGAGGTTGGTCACAGCATCCAAACCACCAGCAGCAACGACGACACCGCCAGTTGCGCATGAGAAGTTGTACTGGGCGTCGACATAATACACTTCATAGAGGTGCAAATCAGTGTCTTCAGCTTCGTAGGTGTAGTAGTTGTCGCTGGTAGCGGCAATCACTTCACCATCTCTGAAGATGTTGAACTTACCAGGAGTGACAGCCGTGGCTGAACCGCCGCTAGGACCAGCAGTAGCGCTGAGTTCGTAGATGGCGATGTAGTTCGGGCTCTGCTGCACGTCGCCGAAGAAGGCGAGCTTGCCATTGTAGTTGCCGACGTGGCAGCCGCCTGAGCTACCATCAGCGGTACCAGGAGCGTTGTTGTAGTTGAACACCTGGCCACCCATGCTGTTGGTGGTGATGTTGTAGTCGTACACACCGTTGTCAGCATTGTTGAAGCAGTAGACGTGCTCAACATTGTTGTCATCCTTGAAGTAGGCCACGCCAGAAGCGCTTTCCGGAGCAGGACCGGTGATCTGGATGGCACCTGAACGGTCGACGAGAGTCAGGTTGCCTGACCAGTTACCGACAACCCAGAAGCCGTCGCGCTGCGGGTCGTATGAGCAGCAACGCATGGCACCATAGCTGGTGCTGGTCTGGCTGACCAGTGCGTGGTTGGCGAGGTCGATGCAGTAGATGACAGCGCTGTTGGCAACACCGTAGAAGTACTGACCGTCGTAGGTGAGGTCACGGATTTGACCGCAGCCGCTGACGTTGAACTCTTCGACGAAGGTGCCGTCCATGGTATACTTGTAGAACATTGAGGTTGAGCTGGCGCTCCATGAGCTGGTGTAGATGTACTCACCGTCAGAAGCGACACCATATTGATATCCAGAGGTGCAGTCGAACTGACCGAGGAGATCCCACATGTCTCTTGCAGTGTTGTTGTTGGTTTGGATACCGCAAGTCTCAGCATCGGCAAAGCTCTTGTCGGGAACGCCGAGAGTGATGTCGTCGACGTCGAGGATGAACATGTCGGTGCAGTTGAAGTGACGGATAGCCACCCAGATTTCCTGACCAGCATAAGCGCTGAGGTCAACAGTGTATTCATGCCATGAACCTTGAGCTCTGGTCTGACCGTCACGGCCGATTGACATAACGCCAGCGTCCTTAGCGGTCATCGTCCACTCTTGGACAGTGGTGAAGTCAGAGGCATTGGTGTTGCTGCCAGTGGAGACGGCCACGCCGAAGTGCTCGGCAACGTAGCTGGCATCCTGACCGCAAGCCCAGAACGAAATGCCGGTGTATTGAGCCTTGGCGGGTGACACGAGGAAGTTGTTGGGAGTCAAAACACCCACAACATTGCTGTAGGAACCGGAGCAAACCAAACCATTGGAGGAGTTGTGGCCGCTACCAGCGAGGCTGGCGCCAGCAACCAGATACACACCACCAATAGCATCGCCGGCAACCCAGCCGTAGCCATCGTTATCGGCATCGAGGCTGGTCCAACCCATCATGGTACCATCGTCGAAGTCGAAGGTGTTGCCAGTCGGAGGATTCGGGTTCGGGTTGGGATTCGGGTTCGGGTTCGGGTTGGTACCGCCGTTCCAAGTGAGGACGACGTTCATGCACTCGGCATGGCCTTCGAGGTCTTCAACCTGAGTAGCAGTGGCTTCGCAGCCGGTGTACACGAAGTTCTTGGTGACAAAAGCACTCATACCAGTGGTGTAGACCACGGCCACAGCGGCGGTGTAGGTCTCACCCACGGTGAGGTTTTCAGTATTGAGCTGCATGTAGTTGTCGGTGGTTTCACCTTGGAAGATGTCTTCCAGAGTGACGTGATATCTCTCAGCGACTCTTTCGGGTTCTTCAGGCAGCATGCTGGTCCAGCGAGCGTAGCCAGTGCCAGAGACCTCGAGAGATTCAACGGGCTTGAAGATTTCTTCGAGAGTGACATCGAACACGACAGTGTCGTTCCACACGCTTACAGAAGCCTGTTCGTAGTTGGAGACATAGTCGGGCAGTGTGACGGAGAGGGTGTAGTTACCTTTGCGGAATTCGTCGAAGGTCACAGTACCAGTCTCGTCCATTTCAGCGACGAAGTTGTAACCGCTCTCGAAGTCGTTGACGAAGTTGACGGCAACGCCTTCAGTGGAACCAGCGGCAACGTGAGCGTTCACGATAACCACGGCATCCATATCCTTAGGCAGGATGTTGGACCAGGTGAGAGGAGTGATAGGATCGTCATTGCCGGCCTGAGCACCAAAGGTGACATCGAGCTTGATCTGGTTCTTCACATTCAACACGGTGCCGTTGCCTGGGCTTGCCGGGTTGTACGGGGCAGAGTCTTGATAGATGCGAATAGCCTGAGCAGTGGCGTCGAATACTTGATAGCTATTGGATGAAGTCCATGAACCAGTGAGGTCGTTCACAATGATAGCGAGGTTCGTGCCGTCGAACTGGAATGGGTTGGTGAGGACAATGGTTGACCAATCGTTGGCGGTCCAGTTCACGGTACCAGAGTAAACGAGGTCGGCATCAGTCACCGGGATCCAATCGGTAGCACCAGAGAAGCTGGTCTTATCGGTGTTCACCATGTAGATGTTGAGGTTACGCGAAGGAGTATTCACGGTAACAGGCTTGAAGGCGATGCTGTTGATGGTGCAAGCGCCACCGATTTCTTCAGCAGTATAGATCTGGTTGGTGCAGGAGTAGTTGTAGAGGTTGTACGTCGGGACGTAACTGTTGGTACCAGTGGCACCTTCACCGATGATCACCTCATCACGGTTGTTGCCCTTGGTCGGAATCGGATAGTGAGCGGAGACGCCATATTGATACAGACCAGGTTCCATGTCGGCCCAGTGGACATCGGCATAGATGGTATCGGTATAGCCGTCAACCAGTGTCACAGAGTCGGCAGGTGTAAGGTCAGCTTCTTTCAGGATGGCCTTTCTGACGACAGTGTAGTTTTCAACAGCGCGGTCTTTGGTACCGACGGAGAGTTCGATATCGTCGATGCACATAATGTACTGGTCGGTGCAGTTAAAGTGGCGAATGGCGATGTACTTCTGGCCAGTGTAGGCGCTGAGGTCAACGCTGAATTCATGCCAAGTACCGAGTTTGCCACCGTTACCGTCACGTGAAGCGCGGCCACCGTTGTTGCCGGCGCCCTTGGCGGTCATCGTCCATTCCTGAACCATCGTCCAGTCAGTTCCGTTGTCGGAGATAGCCACACCGAAGTGGTCAGCCGGGTAGCTTTCATCGGTGGCGGCGCCCCAGAACGAGAAGGTGGAGCCGTTGACAATGTTCACCTGAGAAGTGACGAGGTAGTCATTAGGCGTGATGGCACCCACACCGTTGATGTAGGAGCCGCTGCAGATGGCGTTGGTGCCAGTGCGGTACCAATCGAGAGTTAAACCTGCATAGTAAGTCCAAGTGGTAGGAATAGCGCTAGTCAAGCACCAAGTGTTGCCATCGTTGTTGCCGTCGATCACGGTCCAACCGGTAGGCATACCGCCTTCGAAGCCTTCGGTGAAGGTGCTGGCTGAGCCGTTACCGCTGCCGCCACCGGTGATGGTGGTGTTCAGCGACCAGGTGACCTTAGACAGTGTAGGATCAATCTCTTCAGCATAGACACTCAAGACAGGCTTGTATTCTTCGTGCATGATGAAGTCGACGGTATTGTTTCCTTGATAAGCAAGGATCTGATTGTCAACAGTTGCTGCTGTTGCATAAGCAGGTTCCATACCTTCGAGGGTGGCCATGCCGGTGTAGTTACCAGCTTTCACGCCGTCGATGGAGTAGTTACCAGCAGCGTTGGTGGTACCCTGGAAGCTGACGGCGTTGTTGAATTCGTCTCTACCGTTGAACTTCACAGTAGCACCAGCAACAGGCTGGCCGCTGATCAGTTCGCTGACGTGGCCGTTGAACTTGCCGTAGCCAGACACGTAAACGAGGAGCGGGTTGGGCTGTGAGTGGCCGGATTCGCCTTCGTCCCAAACAGCAGTGACCTTAATGTCGTTGCCGTCCATGTTGTAAGGCAGCACGCCATCGAGGAGGTATTGTTTTTCAGTGATGAGCTCGGTGTTGACCTTGGTGTACTCATACACGTTTTCAGCGTTCTTCACACCGTAGTACAGGTTGAAGCCCAAGAAGCTACGGTTTTCAACGGGCTGGTAGCCGCGACCGCCGCAGGTGAAGGTGGTCTTGGGCAGGAAGTCGCGCTGGTTGAAGGTGACAGCTGACAGTGAGCTGCTGCTGTAACCAGAAGCGGAAGCGCCAGTGGCAGAGACACCGTAGAAGGAGCAGGAGTGGTAGGTACCCTCAGTGGGTTCTTCGATACCGATGAGGAGGTTACCGCCTGTGTAGGTGTAAGGATTGTCCAGGTTGATGGTCATGGTAGTGCCAGTGCCATCGAGTGAGCCGCTATAAACGATTTCAGCATTAGCTGAGCCATAGTAGCTTGACAGGGTGGTGCCTTCGACTTCCATCATATAGACGTTGAAGGTGGCAGGAGCCCATGAGCCGGTGGAAGCTGAGCTGATGTAGTAAGTCAGAGAAGTAATCTCGCCGCCTTCCATCTCTTCGATCATTTCGGCGGGATAGATCATTTCGCATCTGGTGTAGTCGTCCATCCAGAGGCCGTAGACCGGGACGTAGCTGCTGGTGGTGGTTCCGTCAGCGACGGTGATTTCACCAGTGAAGCCACCGCCGACGCCCGTCATCTTCCATTTGATGAGGGTGCTTTCGTCAGTGAAGATCTCAGTCTCAGAGGCAGTGACCTGTGTAGGAGCGCCCAGTGTGGTGGTGAAGCCACGGACTTCGCCTTCAACAGTGCCTTTGGAGTTTCTGGCTTTGATCTGCCAGAAGTATTGAGTGCTGCTGGCCAGTTCAGGAATGACATAGGTACCATAGTTCTCATCGATCATCGTCCAGTCGACGACGGGGATGGTAGGAGGATACACGGTGCCGAAGAGCACTTGGTATTCAGTGGCGTTTTCGCCGCCTTCCCACTTAAGGGTGACAGGGGCGTTCACTTCCATGGCGCCGTTGGCCGGTGAAGGAGCAATGTAGGTGATATCCGTCGGAGCCGGGATTTCGACGCGGTCGATCGTCACATCGGTGATGTTGTTGCTGGCGACAACCATATAGTAGTTGCCGGCAAGGAGGACTTCGTCGTCGATGATACCGCTGGTGCCCAAAATGACGGGCTCAACGCTAGCATCCAGTTCAGCAGCGTCGTCAACGTTGTAAATAGCGATGAAGTCATCGCCACCGTTGGCAGTGATGCGATAGTCGTCAGCGAGTTCAATGCGGTAAACGACATCTGGCTTCATCTCGGTCATGCCATAGAGGTTGTAGTTGGCATAAACGTTAGTGAGGTCCGGGGTGTCGCTGAAGGAATCGCCAGACCAAGTCACCATGCCAGGAACCTCGATGATATCGGGGGCAACGGCAGTGTAAAGGGTGGCGTTCACCGGAATGGTCATGATGTCTCTGCCAGTAGCGGCATAGAACAGGGTGAATTCCTCATTGTAGTCGCCAGGGGCGGCGTTGGGGTTGATCACGATGTCGAAATCGAAAGCGTCACCTGTTTCGAGGGTCATGCTTTCAATGGACATGGCTTGCTGTCCGTCGATCATCATATAGAAGGGGTTCTCGTCGTAAGAGCCACTCAGTGAAGCTTCGATGGTGGTAGGTACACTGCCGTTGTAGATTCTGACAGTGAGGGGCTCGCTCCAGCCGTTGAGAGGTCTGTTGTTCAGAACGAACTCATCGGGGGTGATACCGAATTCGCCAGTGGGAACGACAGGACCGGGAGTGGAGTTGATGGTTACATCGAGAACGAGCTGGTTCTTGACATCCAAGATGGTGCCGCTGTAACCAACGGGGTTCATCGGGTCATAGTTGGTAGCGTCGCTGTAGACACGGATAGCTTGGCTTGCGCCGTCGAACACGTAGCATGACAGACCGCTTGACCAGGAACCTGTGTTGTCGTCCATGATCAAAGCCAAGTTGTCGCCCGTGTACTCGAAAGGCGTGTCGAGGGTGAATACGTTCCACGTAGAGGCAACCATAGTCACGGTGCCAGTGAACACTTGGTCGGCAGCAGTGACAGTCATCCAGTCGGTGGTGCCGGCAAAGGTTTCCTTGGTGGTGTTCACAAGGTACATGGTGTACTCACGAGTCTTTTCAGAACCGCTGTTGTAGAAAGCGATGCTGTTGATCGTGCAAGCACCCACGCCGATTTCCTCAGCAGTGTAGATCTGCTGGGTCAGCGAGTAGTTGTACAACGAGTAGCTCGGGAGGTAGCTGTTGGTTGCTGTGCCACCTACTCCGATCTGAACTTCGTCGGCCCTTAAGAAACTTGTGCTTCCAAAGAGCGCTAACATCAAAAAGAGAATAAGTTTGTTTCTCATAATTTTAATGATTTTGTTAATATGTAGTTAATTGTCGATTTGTTTTAGTTGTTCATAATTTTGTTTATAACTATCCTTTTCGTTAGTACATAGTCCTACCTGTTTAACTCGCAAAAGTAACAAAAAAATCATTTGCGCCACAAAAAACAGAAAAAAAACTTATCAACAGGGGAATTTTTTTTCTCTAAGTGAAAAGAAAAAAATTTCTAAAAAAAGACGAGTGTGTAAAAAACATCAACGAATCGTCCATATTTCGTCGGGAGCAATATCCCATCCGGCTTTGACATCAAATTCGTCCTTATAGGGAACAACCGACTCTGGTTGGAAACAACGATGAAAATTACCCGTACTCCATTGTCCGTTGCGATCCGCGTCGATAATGGCCTGAACCTTGTATTTTTCGGGAAGAAGTTGGCTAAAAGACACTACAGAAGTAGTTTCTACCACCTGTTGGTCCAGCACAACACCCTTGTTGTTGAGCAGTTGAACGATGACCTGTCGACCAGCAGGAGGACACACCTTTATAATAATATTACCGAAATCCGACGCTGTAGCCCTCCCAAACCTAAGGTCAAAGGCTTGGTTGGTCCGACCCCGTACCGAATAAAAAACCGAGTCGGCTATTTTAAAGGCAAAGTTTGTTGTATCATTGATCCCCATGTCAAGCCGGTATTCCATGCCATAGGCATCGGTCTGCTCATAATGCAACGTGTCGTGAATTTCAACGACCGGTTCGGAAAAATGCAGTAGCAACTCTTCACCAGGAGGCAACTTATTCTTTTTCAGGTTATTGGAAACCTTAAGCACATGAGCAGTGCGTTCGTTGCGAGGCTTGGCACCTTTGTAATGAAGGTCAAAACGGATCCTTTTATTTAATAAGGTGTCGATGTCGCTATGGATATCCACCCTTAAACTATCCATCACCCCGGGGGTAAAGTACCAGCAAAGGGTATCGCGTTGCTTTGACCAAACCTCCACCATTTTGAAGCCGTCAGCCAGACGGTCAGAAGTTGTGACACTGATGCTGTCTGCTGGGCGACGGAACACAAAACGGAGCAACCCCTCCTCCACCAGCTTACTCTCAAGGAGCATCTGTGTGGTGTCGATCTCGGTGAAGGCATAGAGGGTGAAACTCAGCGAGTCGGACGGAGCGACAAGCGTATCGATAAAAGCAACTTTCTCATTGGGCTGATCGAAAAAAAGGTTGGAATTCATGTCACCCAAAGCAAAGACCAAGAACTTTTTGTCGGGCAATCCATAGAAGTGAAACGCTCCTTCCTTGTCGGTTTTGGTGATGAAGTCGGGAGTACGTTTTAATGGTTGAAACAAAAGGCTGTCCGTATCGGCATAAAGCGTGACGAAGAGGTCGGCGACAGGTTTCTTATCGTCAGCGTTGAGCACCTTTCCTTTAAGAGAAAGCGTGTCGAGATAATCACCCGTAGAGAAGGAATACGTATAATCCTTGAAGACATTACCCTCGTGGAAATCCTTGATGGCCTCGCCGAAGTGGATGGTATAAGTGGTATTGGGTTTCAGCTCCTCCTTGAACTTGATGGAGACCGTCTTGCCACTCAGCTTGATATCAGGTTTGGTGGCCAACGGCGGCGAGATCAACACCTGCTGACTGGCATTGTTGAGGGTGATGTATTCATCGAAGGTGATCTGAATCTTACGGCCGTCGAATCCCGTGCTATGATTAGCGGGATGGGCTTCTGTGACCTTGGGCGGTGTTGTGTCTTTCTCGCCTCCAGTGGGCGCAACCACGTTGGCGCATCGCGTCAGCAACAACGCAACAAGGATCAACAGTATGGAGATAATTTTGCCCTTCATCGGTGCAAAAATATGAAAATTATGTAATTTTGCCTTCTAAATTCTTACATCTGAATTCTAAATACTCAAAAATATGTACAGAACTCATACTTGTGGCGAACTTCGTCTTGCCGATTGTGGCAAAGAAGTGACCTTGGCAGGCTGGGTGCAACGTGTGCGCGACAAAGGTGCTTTGGTGTGGATCGACCTCCGCGACCGCTATGGCATCACCCAACTGTTGTTAGATGAAAAAAGCGACCCGAAGCTGGTGGAACAGGCCCGTTCCTTCGGCCGTGAATATGTGATCCAAGCCAAAGGCGTAGTGATTGAACGTGAATCGAAGAACCCGAAGGTGCCCACCGGAGAGATCGAACTCCGCGTAGAGGCTTTCACCTTATTAAATAGTAGCAAGACCCCGCCCTTCACCATCGAAGACGTCAGCGACGGTGGCGACGACCTCCGCATGAAATACCGCTATCTGGACATCCGCCGCAACCCCGTGCGCCAAAACCTCGAGCTGCGTCACCGCATGGCCATGCTGGTGCGAAACTACCTGAGCAACCTCGGCTTCCTTGAAATCGAGACTCCGATGCTCATCAAGAGCACGCCCGAAGGTGCCCGCGACTTCGTGGTGCCGAGCCGCATGAACCCCGGCGAGTTCTACGCCCTGCCGCAAAGCCCACAGCAGTACAAACAGCTGCTGATGGTGGCCGGCATGGACCGTTACTTCCAGATTGTGCGCTGCTTCCGCGATGAAGACCTCCGCGCCGACCGTCAGCCTGAGTTCACCCAAATCGACTGCGAGATGTCGTTTGTGGAGCAGGAAGACGTGCTGAACACCTTTGAAGGTCTGGCCAAGCACCTATTCAAGGAGATGAAGGGCCTCGAATTCGACAAGTTCCCCCGCATGACCTGGCAGGATGCCATGAAATACTACGGCTCCGACAAGCCCGACATCCGCTTCGGGATGAAGTTCGTGGAACTCAACGATGTGGTCAAGGGCAAAGGCTTCGGCCTCTTCGACAACGCTGATTTGGTGGTCGGCATCAACGCTGAAGGCTGCTCCGAGTACACCCGCAAACAACTCGACGCTTTGACTGAATTCGTGAAACGTCCGCAAGTGGGTGCCGGCGGCATGGTCTACATCAAATACAACACCGATGGCACGTTCAAATCGTCGGTCGACAAATTCTACACGCCCGAAGACCTCAAAGTCATCGCCGACAAATTCGGTGCCAAGCCTGGTGACCTGATGCTCATCCTCTGTGGCGAGGCCATGAAGACCCGCGTGCAGTTGAACGCCTTGCGTCTGGAGATGGGCAACCAGCTCGGCCTGCGTAACCCCGACGTGTATGCACCCCTGTGGGTCATCGACTTCCCGTTGCTCGAATGGGACGAGGAGACGCAACGTTACTACGCCATGCACCATCCCTTCACTGCCCCGAAGCCCGAGGACGAAGCCTTGCTGGACGACCCAACGAAGTGGGGCGACATCCGCGCCAATGCCTACGACATCGTGATGAATGGCGTAGAGGTCGGCGGCGGCTCCATCCGTATCCACGACAGGACGTTGCAAAACAAGATGTTCCACACCCTTGGCTTCACCGACGAGAAGGCCCAGGAGCAGTTCGGCTTCCTGATGGGTGCCTTCGAGTATGGCGCTCCGCCCCATGCCGGTCTGGCCTTCGGCTTCGACCGTCTCTGCTCGCTTTTCGGTGGCGCCGACTCGATCCGCGACTTCATCGCCTTCCCGAAGAACAACGCCGGCCGCGACGTGATGAGCGGCTCGCCCGCTCCCATCGCCCCAGAGCAGTTGGATGAATTGCAGATCGCGTTGAATTTGAAATAAAATTGTAACCGTTTGTAGAGACGTGCCATGGCGCGTCTCTACAAATTCAATAATGGACCTTCAAAAAATAATAATATGAAAATGAGATATTTGAAATCCATTGTAACGGTAGCATTTCTGTCGATGGTTGCCTTGTTTGTCATGGGCTCATGTTCCACAAGCAAAAAGACAACCACTCAAAAAGGTGAGGCAAGCATTACCGCAAACGCTCCTGATTATAAGAGGATAAAGAAAGAAATCAACACAAAAGAAAGCGAATTCTATTATCCTGAATTGTTGAGACGGTTCCAGGCTGCGGATACCACATTGAGCATTGAGCAAATTCGACACTTTTATTATGGGACTGCCACCCGTCCGGATTATAACCCCTATAAGAGGGCCAAAATCGATGCTTTGCGCGAAGCCTTGAATAAGGAAGATTGGGAAAAAGCAGCCAAGGAAATTGATAAGGAATTAGAAACAGACCCGACGAATATCAGATTTCACTTGTATAAACAACTTATCTATAGTAACCTGTATGGTCCAAATTCAGAAAAGACCGTCGATGCCCGTTATCAGGTTGCTGTGCTCCTTTCGGCGGTGATATCAACGGGTGACGGGAGCTCGAAAGAATTAGCATTTCATGTGATAAACGTCTCTGACGAATATGGCATCATGGAGTTTTTTGGCTTTTCGCCCACGATGCAATCGTTGGTGGAGGACAACGGCCAATCATACGATGTGATAGATTTGAAGGAGAATCAATATGGATTGAAATCCATGTACTTCAATATTACTACTAGCATTGAGGCAACGAACAAGATTTTTGGTTTTTGAGTTTTACAAATAACAACTAAATATGAAAAGACTATTGGTCCTAACCGGTGGCGGCGATTGCCCGGGCCTGAACGCCGTGATACGCGCCATCGTCAAGAGAGCCGCCCAGGAGAAAGACTGGGAAGTGCTCGGCAGCATACAAGCCTATAACGGCATCCTGTGGGAACCCACCGAGGTCGTCAGGCTGACGCCAGAAGTGGTGCGCGGCATCCATTTCCGTGGCGGCACCATCATCGAGACCACCAACAAAGGCGGCCCGTTCAACTGGCCCGTGAAGAACAACGACGGCACCTGGAGCACGGTAGACCGTAGCGATGAAATGCTCCGCAAGCTGCAGTACATGGGCATCGACGCAGTCATCAGCATCGGCGGCGACGGCTCCCAACGCATCTCACAGAAGCTTTATGAGAAGGGTCTTAATATAATAGGTGTACCCAAGACGATCGACAACGACCTCTCCATGACAGAATGCACCTTCGGCTTCCAGACCGCAGTGCAGATTGCCACTGAGGCCGTAGATAAGTTGGTCACCACGGCGGCATCACACAACCGTGTCTTCATCCTCGAGGTGATGGGGCGCGATGCCGGGTGGATTGCCTTGCACAGCGCCATCGCCGGCGGTGCCGAGGTATGTCTGTTGCCCGAGTTCCCCTACGACATCAACGTGGTGAGGGATCGTTTAGAGCGCCGTTTCAACCATGACCGTGGCTTCGCTGTCATCGTGGCCTCCGAAGGCGCCCGTCCAAAGGACGGTCAGCAGATTTACGAAATCAGCACCGAGGTGGGTTACGAGAACAAAAAGCTCGGCGGCATCGGCCATGCGCTCATAGACCAACTGAAGGCGGCGGGCTTCAAGCATGACATGCGCGAGACTATTCTAGGACACCTGCAGCGCGGCGGTGTTCCGATTGCCTACGACCGGGTGCTCTCCTCAGAATTCGGCGTGAAGGCCTTCGAGATGGTGCTCAACGGCCAGTTCGGTCAGATGGTGGCTTATCATCATCCAAACCTTGTGGCTGTGCCCCTCGCCGAAGCCATTGCCAGACCTAATTTGGTCACTATCGACAGCGATTTAGTGAACACAGCCAAAGGGTTGGATATCTCACTGGGAATTTAGAATTGAGAATTTAGAGGTGAGCAGGAAAAACAAGTTTTATGTTGTCTGGAAGGGCAACCATCCAGGAGTGTATGACAACTGGGAGGCTTGCAAAAAGGAAGTGGAAAACTTCCCGGGCGCATTATATAAAGGCTTTCCCGACAAGACTAGTGCTGAAGAAGCTTTTGAAAAGGGTTTTTCTGGTTTTGAAAAAACAGAAAAAACAACCCATCAACCCTCATCCCATGCTCCTCACTCTCCTTTGAGTCCCGCCATCGCCGTCGACGCTGCATGTTCAGGTAATCCTGGAAAGATGGAGTACCAAGGGGTGTTTGTCGACTTCGGAACAGAACCTGCCACGACAACCACGCTGTTCAAGAGTCCTGTCTTCGAAAATGGCACCAATAACATAGGTGAGTTTCTAGCCATCGTCCATGCCTTGGCCTGGCAGAAACAAAAACGCACCGCCTACCCCATTTACAGCGACTCTGTCAACGCACAGAAATGGGTGAGAGAGAAACGATGCCGTACCAAACTTGAACCCAACGACAAGAACGAATATCTCTTTGAACTCATCGGAAGAGCCGAGAAATGGCTACAAGAGAACGACGAATGGATGCGGCAAATGTCACTTCAAATTCCTGTTTTGAAATGGAAAACAGAAATTTGGGGTGAGATTCCGGCAGATTACGGAAGAAAATAATATCTTTGCGGTGAAATCCCTGATGGAAGATGCTGAAATACGACTCCTATTACTTCCAATGTCCGCAATGCCAAGCCTGGCTTGAAGGCCGCAACCTCAAGTCGGAACTGGTGAACGAGGCCATTCTCTATTCCGACGGGAAGATCCTATACGACAACTATATCACCACCCCACAGAAAATGATCCTTTGCCCCTCGTGTGGCCATACCTTCTGGGTGGAAAAACCGAAAGAACCTTTCATCACTTTTGAGCAACCCCATTCCGTGGTCTATTCGTGGAACACATGGAGGTTTTTCGGAATTAACTTCTCCGACAACCGCGGCAAACTGGCATTAATCCGTCACTACCAGCAGTTTTTGGCCAAGACCCACTACGAGCCAAGACGCGAAATCTACCTGCGACGACTGCTATGGTGGGCCTACAACGACCTGCACCGCAATTTCCAGTACATCCGACCGAAATACCTGCTCAACGGCTTCATGAGTTATGGGGTTTGGAGCAGTTACCGCCGAATGCTTCTTGAAGGGGAAAAGCTGTTTCTCAAAAATTTAAAGGACTTCAACGACAACCTCTATCGACTGCTGGTGCTACTGGAGAAGCATCCCGAAGAACAAGTGGAGCTGGAGTTGCCTGAGATTTACCGCGAATTGCGGCAATTCGACAAAACCAAAGCAATTTTGGAAAAAAGCTCAAGCCGTACCCATTTTACCAATGAGATTCTCCGGCATACAAAATGGAAAGATTCAAGAGTATTTATGGTGACTGGGTAGTGAAAAAATGAAAAGTTTTTAAGATGAAAAAGATATTATTTATTATGGCGGTGGTCATGATGACCGCGTGTGGCGGAAACGCCAATAACACCACAGAGCAAGGACCATCAACCGACACAGTGGAACAAAAAAAAGACACCGTTCCAGAGGAACAACCTGTGGTTTTCGGTGAGTTGGTGAACCGTAAAAATTGTTTCATTGTGATTGACAAGCCGGCCTTGCAACTTAACGTGTATGAAGATCAAAAGGGCGACACCGTACTGATTGCCCGTTACCCTGTGTGCGTGGGCAAAAACCTCGGACAGAAAGAGAAGCCCGGAGATATGAAGACCCCCGAATGCACCTTCGATAAGCCCTTTACCATCACCCAGATCCAGCCAGCGTCGACATGGACCCACGACTTCGGCGACGGTCGTGGTGCTATCCTTGCCTACGGCAACTGGTTCATGCGGCTTAAGACCCCGGGGCACAGCGGCATCGGCATCCACGGCAGCACCAACAACGAAGGTTCCGTCCCTGGCCGCGGCAGTGAAGGCTGTATCCGACTGAAAAACGACGACCTGGATGTTCTAAAAGAAAAATATGCTTTCGTCGGAATGAAAGTTATAATATTAAAAGATAATCTATGATAAAGAGGTGCTTATTGATACTTTGTTTGGCCGGTTGTGGTCTTTTTTGCTTTGCAAAACCCAATATCCACAGCCTTTCTTTCCCTAAATCAGCCGATGTATATGGTCTTTACGAAGTGTCGTTTCAGCTCGGCGCTTACGACAATCCATACGACCCCGAGGTGATCGACGTATATGCCGATTTCAAGGGACCCGACGGTCGTATCAGACGTGTGATTGGCTTTTACTGCGAAGGATACTCCTTTATCAAAGACAGAGAAAAGGGGTATGAGGTGTCGTCGCGCAACCGCGACGGCGACTGCTGGAAGATCCGCTTTACACCCGATATGGTTGGCCAGTGGACTTACGTCATCCACGCCATCGATAAAAAAGGCGAAACACAACTGTCTTCCTACAACAACAACGCCTTGGCTTTTGAATGTCAGAAAAAAGACGGAGAGGGCTTCATTTCCGTTGCCAACACCAAATATCTAAAACGGGATGTCTTCGTCAGAGGACAAAAGAAAACACGTGCTTTCTTTCCCGTCGGTCCCAATGTGGCATGGTATAATTCCGTTGACTACGGCAAATACAAAAAGCCTTATGGCATCTACGATTACGAGAAATACATCAAAGCCCTTTCGGGCAATGCCAACTACCTCCGTATCTGGCTCAACCGTTATCAGTTTCTCTCTCTTTACGGTCCAGAACATGCCGGAACCATGGATGGCAAGCCTCACATGTACTTCGACAACACCCTCAATCAAAAAGATGCCGCCGAATTGGACCATATCGTTCAGTACGCCCAAGAACATGGCATCTCGTTGATGGCATGCATCTTCAACTATAGAAACTTCGAGCATAAAAAAGGAACCGCCAGTGGCACCAAAGAGAATCCGGCCATGCCGAGCGACTGGGCCAACAACCCCTATAACACCGTTTTGGGACTTCACTCGAAATATGATTTCTTCACCGATGCACGTGCGATCCGCATCGAAAAGAACCTGATCCGTTATATTGTCGCTCGCTGGGGATACGCCACCAATATCATGTGTTGGGAACTATGGAATGAGGTTGCCAACATGGCCGATGGGAACGACCTGACTCCAAAGATCGAGAAAGATATCGTACAATGGCACATTCAGATGACGGACTATATCCGTTCCATCGACCCGTATCAGCATCCCGTTTCCACTTCGTTGGGGTCCGTCAAAGACCGTCCGACGCTCGTAAATGTATTTCAGCATCTGGATATCGTCCAAGACCACAATTATCAAAACATCCAGAAAGCCAAGTCCAAGGAGCAGTTTTCCTACATCTTATATCAGAAGGCTGACGAGGCAAGAAACAGCTTTCCTAACAAGCCGTATTACATGGGAGAGTTCGGTTTCAGCCAAAGCAACCCGAAAGCACAATACAACAACAAAGACCCACATGGCGTCGACCTGCACAATTCTCTTTGGTCGTCGGCTTTTTCTGGCGCTATGGGACCGGCATCGTTCTGGTATTGGGAGACTCTCGATCAAAACAACTGGTATAACCTGTTTAAACCAGTGACCACCTTCTTCAACAATTTGCCTGTTTTGTCGGATTCATTCACCGCCAAAACCACTGGTACCACCAAAGGCCAAAGTCTATCTTTCCCGAACCATCTGGAAACCTACTACATGGTGAATGCCGACGAGGACACTCTGATGGGATGGGTTCAGGACACGGCGTTCTGTTACCAGTCACTACGACGGTTGACGGACGAGGTAGGTAAAAATGGTCACTTTGTCGACGATGGAAAGTCTGATTCAAACGGATACATCTACACCCTTGATCCCTCCAAACGCCCTGCTCCGAGCTATATCAGCAACCGTATCGTTCTGCCGATCGAAAATCACCCCAGAGGAACAAGGTTTCAAGTCCGCTGGTACGACACCGAGACAGGACTGGAACTGACCGACGAGGCGACCGAGGTCACCGTCCGCAGACCCTGGTTTAGAGGACGACGCATCGTTATTGAATTCCCCTCCTCCATCAGGGACATCTGGGACGTCAAGGTCAACAACACCTATGGCGATGCTGTGTTTGTCCTAACAAAAATTAACGATTAAGCAACCCATTAATCACCGCTGAAGCGCAGAAGATACCGAAAGCGGCGGGCATATAAGAGATGGTTCCCACATTGGAAACCTTGTTTTGCTCATTGACATTTTCGATGGCCGAATCGTCGACCGGCTCAGGAGAGTAGACCGCGGTAATACCTTCGAAGACGCCAAGGCGGTGAAGGCGTTTGCGGATGTAAAACGCCAGGCGACAATGGTTTGACTGGCTGATGTCGGCGATTTCGATCTTTTCCGGATGGAACTTCCCTCCTGCCCCCATACAACTTACAACACGCTGGTTGTTTTGTTTGGCGTAGTATAGCAGAAACACCTTGGGTGCCACCGTGTCGATGGCATCAACGATGTAGTCGTAAGGTTTCGATACCAGCTCGATGATGGCATCATCCTTCATATATTGGTTGATTACCTCCAGCTCGATATCCGGATTGATGTCGCGGATGCGTTCCGCCATGACTTCGGCTTTGGGTCGACCTTGAGTGGAGCACATGGCCAGGAGTTGTCGGTTGCGGTTGGTGACGCTCACCACATCACCGTCAACGAGCGTCAGCTTGCCGATGCCCGCGCGTGCCAGCTGTTCGGCGGCATAGGCACCCACGCCGCCTAGCCCCACCACTAACACATGGCTTCGTCCAAGTTGATCAATGCCATCGTCGCCGATGAGCAATCGGGTACGTTGTTTCCAGTCTTCCATGGGGTAAGGTTTAACCGTGCAAAGTTAGCGAAAATTTGTTCTTTCAGTTGATCAAGCGGAATGTTTAAAAGTTCTGATGCCTTTTCGTAGATTTCTTGAATGGTTTTTGGGGAGGTGTCCGTCTCAAGAAACAAATATTCCAAGGGGATGGATGATATGGATTGGGTGATTTTCCTGTTGGGGTAAAATAAGCTTTCGCCGACGGAAAGATAAATGCCTTTGGCCGTTAGTTGGCGAACTTCATCCGTAGTGCCATTGAAGCCGTGGATAATCCAGGGTTGTTTGGGATGATGCTTTTTATGAAGGTTCAGGATATTGGCGGTAGCTTTTACGTTATGGATGATCAAAGGCTTCTGGTATTGCTCTGATAGCAGAATGTGTTGCTCAAAGACTTTCTGCTGGAGGTCAAAGGTTTCTTTATGGAGACGATCGAGACCCGTTTCGCCGATGGCGGCTATCTCCGATGGTACGTCCAAGCCGTACCCTCGGTCACTGAGCAGTGACGCCTCTGGCGTCAGCTCATCACGCTGGATGGCCCATGGGTGAATCCCATAACTATATAAACCGCTTTTGATACGGGTGCTATGGGTATGGATGTCAATAAAAGGTACTTCTTTGGAAATCATGTGGCAAAAATAACTAATTTTGCGGCTCATTTCACAGCCATGCAACGTTTCAAGAGTTGGATATTGCCGATTGCCGTTGTCTTAGGCATCTTCTTCCACGAGTATATCATCGTGTTGGAGGATGCGTTGCCCTATTTCATCTTCTTGATGCTGTATTTCTCATTCAATGCATTGGATGTGAAGACGATGCGGTTCACGATGTTCGATTTTTGGCTGTTGTTGTTCCAGTTGGTGGTATCCGTGGCTATCTATTTCATAATCAGGCCATTCAGCGATATTGTGGCCCAAGGTGCCTTTGTGACGGTGTTGGCACCTACAGCGGCAGCGGCCATTGCAGTGTCGCTTATCCTTGGTGCCAACATCAGCATGATGAGCACATATTTGATTTCCTGTAACCTGATGGTGGCCGTTCTGGCACCATTATCATTTTCATTGATGAAACCCGGCATCTCATTTTGGGCCACGTTCTTGGCCATCCTAGGCAAGGTGTTTCCTTTGTTGATTGCACCTTTCCTGTTGGCTTTGCTCACCCGATGGCTGTTGCCGAGGGCCAACGCCTACATCAACCGGCACAAGAACATGTCGTTTTATGTGTGGGCGGTGTCGTTAACGGTGGTCATTTCCAGGGCCATCGAGCAGCTCATCGAGCAGTTTCACGAGCATAAGGTCATGTTCCTTTGGATGGTGGCTGTCTCCATTTTCCTGTGTTTTTTGCAGTTTTTTGTGGGGCACTTCATTGGAAAACGCTACGGCGACCGGGTGGCTGGCGGTCAGGCTTTGGGGCAGAAAAACACAGTGCTGGCCATATGGATGGCACATAATTTCCTTGATGCGGGCAGCTGCATCGTGCCCACCTTGTATGTGATCTGGCAGAACCTTTACAACAGTTTCCAGATGATGCAGAAAGAAAAGTTAGACAAAAAGAAGCGGGTTTGACAAATATTTACTACTTTTGCCGCCCATTTAATCACACTTATTAGCTATAGCATGACAGAACAAGAAAACTCTGGCAAGCGTCCGCGCACCAGAAAATCTGCAGAGCACAAAGAAGAATTCCTGCAGCACAAGTCCTTCAGAATTTCTCACCGTGACGGTGACGAAGAAGGAGAGAAAAAAGAGAGAAAGTTTGGCGACAAGCCGAGAGGTGAGCGTCGCCGCTTCAGCGACAGCGACGAGAGACCTCGCCACAGATTCAACGACGACGAAGAAAGACCCCGCCGTCGTTTCCACGACGATGACGAAAAGCCCCGCCGCCGCTTCCACGATGACGACGAGCATCCGCGCCGTAAGTTTAACGATGACAACGACCGTCCGAAACGTCGCTTCCACGACGATGATGAAAAGCCACGTCGTAGATTCCATGACGACGAAGAAAGACCACGTCGTAGATCCCACAATGATGACGAAAAACCGCGTCGTCGTTTCCATGACGATGATGAACGTCCACGTCGTAAGTTCAATGACGACAGCGACCGTCCGAAACGCCGCATCCATGATGATGACGAAAAGCCACGTCGTAGGTTCCATGACGATGACGAAAAGTCCCATCGTCGCTTCCATGATGACGAAGAAAAGCCTCGTCGCCGTTTCCACGATGATGACGAGCATCCGCGCCGTAAGTTTGACGACGAAAAGCCAAGAGGCCGCCGTCGCGCTGATTACGAAGAAGAGGAAGCCCCAAGAAGAGGCCGCAAGGGCTATGTCCGCGAAAAAGACCCGATGTACGACCGTCCAGCCGCCACTGGCGAGATCCGTCTGAACAAATACTTGGCCGACTGTGGCGTGTGCTCACGCCGTGAGGCCGATGACCTGATCAAAGCCGGCTGCGTCACCGTGAACGGCGAAGTTGTTACCACCATGGGCTTCCGCGTGAAGACCAACGACAAAGTGATGTACGGTGGCCAGACCCTCAACCGCGAGAAGCTCCGCTACATCCTGCTCAACAAGCCGAAAGGCTACATCACCACTGCCGACGATCCCGAAGGTCGCGAGACCGTGATGGAACTCGTCCGTGACGCCTGCAACGAACGCATCTTCCCCGTGGGCCGTCTCGACAAGAACACCACCGGGCTCCTGCTGCTCACCAACGACGGTGATCTGGCCAAGAAACTCACCCACCCCAGCAGCGAGGTAAGCAAACTCTACCATGTGGTCCTCGACAAACCGCTGACCAAGAACGACATGCTCCGCATTGCTGACGGCATCGAGCTTGACGATGGCTTCATCGCTGCCGATGAAATCGCCTACGACGAGGACGACGACTCCAAGAAGAGCATCGGCATCCGCCTGCACTCGGGCCGCAATCGCATCGTGCGCCGTATCTTCGAACATCTCGGCTACGACATCATGAAACTCGACCGCGTGATGTTCGCCGGCCTCGACAAATACAAACTGCCTCGCGGTGAATGGCGTTTCCTCACCGATCAGGAAGTGCGCACCCTCAAGAAAATCTAATGGATACAAAGCAATTCATCGCCGACCATCTTAACGATGACGTCCACGAATTGGCTTTGAAATACAGCAACGCCAAGGTCGACATGACCTTGGCGTTGCGTCAAATAGAAGCCCGTCAGCTGCTCCGAAAGAAAGTACCTTCGTGGAGCAACAATGACGAGCTGCTCTTCCCCGTCCGCCTCTCTATCGAACAATGCTCCTCCGAAGCCACCGCTCGTTACAAAGCATCCCTTTTGAGTGGAACCTCCTTTGCCGATCTCACTGGAGGCTTAGGAGTGGATTTCTTTTTTATCTCACAGAATTTCCAGCATTGCGATTATGTGGAGCTGAATCCAGAGCTTTGTGAGTTGGCAAAGCATAATCTAAAAGGATCGGTAATCCATAATACGTCAGCCGAAGCTTACTTGCAGTCTTGCGAGCCCAAACACTGTCTCTTCATCGATCCGGCACGACGTGACAACTACGGTCGGAAGATGGTAAGCGTCGCCGACTGCACCCCCAATGTGGTAGAGCTTCAGGGTCTCATGCTCCAAAAAGCAAAGCGGGTGATGATCAAGCTCTCCCCTATGCTCGACATCAGCCTAGCCTTGAAAGAGCTACATCATATCAAGGAAGTCCATGTAGTGGCCGTAGAGAACGAGTGCAAGGAGTTGCTTTTTGTCATGGAACCCGAGTTTGAAAGTGATCCCGTATTCACCTGTGTAAATCTGGGAACCCAACAACCCATGGTAAGTTTCACCCAAGAAGAAGAGAAGCTTGCAACCGCTACATTGACCTCGGAAATAGGCCATTTTCTTTACGAACCCAACGCCGCTGTGATGAAAGGCGGCTGTTACCATCTTTTAACGCAGCGTTATCAAGTTCAGAAATTGCATCGCAACAGCCATCTTTACACCGCTGACCAACTGATTTCGGATTTTCCTGGACGTATCTTCGAGGTAGATGATTGGGCGGTGTTCGGTAAAAAAGCAAAAGCGATGCTAGAAGGCGTCGACAAAGCCAGCATTGCCGTTCGCAATTTTCCCATGACCGTAGCTGAACTCCGGAAAAAGCTGAAGATCAACGATGGCGATCAGATATACCTCTTCGCCACCACCCTATCAGACGAAAGGAAGGTTCTGATCAAAACCCACAAAATTCATTAATGGGCCTCCAGCCAATTGTCACCCGTGTTGATCTCTACCACCACCGGGACGGAGAGCGGCATGGCGTTGACCATCTTCTCGTTGACTAAAGCTTTTAAGGCGTCTATTTCGTCAAGACGAGCATCGAAGACCAATTCGTCGTGGACTTGGAGGATCATCTTTGACTGCAGTTGAAGCCGTTCTATCTCGCGTTGGATGCCAATCATGGCAATCTTGATCATGTCCGCCGACGAGCCCTGGATAGGCGCATTGATGGCATTACGTTCGGCAAAATTACGCACCGTGCCGTTGGCAGCGTTGATATCACGCAAATAACGGCGACGCCCCATAATGGTTTCAGCGTAACCTCTTTCTTTGGCCAATGCAATGCTGCGGTTCATGTATTCTTTGATGCCCGCATATTCTTCAAAATATTTCTTGATGATGTCAGATGCTTCGCCACGTGAGATCTCCATCCGTTCGGCAAGACCAAAAGCCGACATGCCGTAAATGATGCCGAAGTTGACCGCTTTTGCCCGGCTGCGCTGTTCCTTGGTAACCTGATCCATCGGCACATGGAACACCTTGGCAGCGGTGGCAGCGTGGATGTCATGACCCAACTTGAAGTCGTTGATCATGGCTGGATCGCCACTAAGATGAGCGATGATACGAAGTTCAATCTGAGAATAGTCGGCTGCCATCAGCGTGTATTCAGTTCCCCTTGGCACAAAAGCCCGTCGGATCTCGCGACCATTGGCGGTACGGACCGGGATATTCTGCAGATTGGGGTTATTGGAACTCAGACGACCTGTGGCTGTGACGGCCTGGTTGAAAGACGTGTGAATCAATCCATCGCGAGGGTTGATGAGGGCCGGCAACGCATCGAGGTAAGTCGATTTGAGTTTAGTGTAGGAGCGGTATTCGAGGATGGCGTTGATGATTGGATGCTTGCCTGCGAGTTTCTGAAGTACCTCTTCACCCGTGGCATATTGTCCAGTCTTGGTCTTCTTGGCTTTAACGTCAAGTTGCATCTTCTCAAACAGCACTTCACCCAGTTGACGAGGCGATGCGATATTAAACCGAACGCCAGCCATTTCATAGATGCTCTCTTCGAGTTGATGAATGTGTTGACCAAACTCGTGACTGATGCCTTTGAGGTTGTCGCTGTCAATCTTCACCCCGTTTTCTTCCATCACACCCAGCACATGGACCAAAGGCATCTCAATGTTTTGAAACAGCGCTTCCTGTCCGTTTTGTTTCAGCATGGGCAGAAAAACCTTATAGAGGTCGAGGACGGCCTCGTCGTTCTCGTCAGGATTCCATAGATTACCCGTCGGCGAGAGCGTCTTCCCAAGATACACCTCGGCAAGATAGTCCAAGGTGTGACGTTGTTCCGGCTCGATAAGATAGTGGGCGATCATTACATCGAAGAGAGCGCCTTGAGGGCTGATGCCTTTTCGACGAAGCCCGGTGAGGATAGGCTTGAGATTATAGCCCACCTTGGTGATTTTGGGGTTTTCAATCTCTGCGCGATGTTTCAACCATTGGTTTTCGTCTTGATTGAGAACAACAGCAGGCCCACCAAGGAGAAACGCCCCATCTTGAACCAGTTCTGCCGGTTTCTGTTGAGCTGGACTCGGCTTCCGCATTTCGGTTTCCGAAACATTGTAATCTCTAATAAACCGTTGTTTAAACGTCCTGAACTCCAATTCATCAAAGAGTTCCATCAAAGCCGGAACGTCCGGGTCATTCAATTCCAGTTCCTCGGCGTTGAAATCCACCGGAGCATCAAGCATGATGGTGGCCAAATGTTTGGACATCAAGCCTTGTTCAGCAAAATTGCGGACGTTTTCTTGCTGTTTCCCTTTGAGTTCGTCGGCATGGGCGATCACATTCTCCACGCTACCGTATTTGCCAACTAAAATAGAAGCGTTTTTCTCGCCAATGCCTGGGATGCCTGGGATGTTATCCGATGCATCGCCCCAAAGGCCCAAAATATCAATCACTTGAGTCGGATCGGAGATGCCGTATTTTTCACAGATATCCTTCGGTCCTAGTACTTGTGCCGGAGCACCGAATTTGGCAGGCTTGTATATCAAAACCTTGTCAGTAACCAGTTGTCCAAAGTCTTTGTCGGGGGTCATCATATAAGTGGTGAAACCCTCTTTTTCGGCCTTGTGAGAAAGTGTTCCGATGACATCGTCGGCCTCGTAGCCTTGAGCGGCATAAATCGGGATGTTGAAGCCTTCGATAAGCCTGATGATATAAGGGATGGATGCCCTAAGGTCATCCGGCATGGATTCGCGGTTGGCTTTATATTCGGTAAATTCTTGCGCTCTCACTGTAGGCCCTGACAAATCGAAGGCCACGCCGATGTGGGTAGGTTTCTCGTTGCGCAACACGTCATATAGGGTGTTCAAAAAACCCATGACGGCAGAGGTGTTCAAGCCTTTTGAGTTCACGGCAGGACGCTTGCTAAGAGCAAAGAAAGCCCTGTAAATCAATGCATAAGCATCAAGTAAAAAAAGTTTTTTGGTGGGTTGTTCCATGGTTGGCAATTTGGCGTAAATATACAAAAAATCCGAAAAATTTGGAGTGTATTGAAAAAAACCTATATCTTTGCAAGATATTTTGAAAACGAGAGAGATTTTATTTTTAATCAAAAATTGGAAACTATGTCAGAAATTGCAGAACAGATTGTGCCTTTAATTGCTGAAAAACTGGGTGTCAATCCTTCAGAAGTCACTATGGAAGCAAGCTTCACCAACGATTTGGGAGCTGATTCGCTCGACACTGTTGAGCTGATGCTCGATTTTGAGAAAAAGTTTGGCATCACCATTCCCGACGACCAGCAAGAGAGCATCGTCACTGTAGGTGACGTGGTCAAATTGATCGAAGAACATCAGAAGAACGCATGAAAAGGGTCGTCATCACCGGATTAGGCGCTATCACACCTATCGGAAATAACGTCAAGGATTTCTGGGAGGGGCTGATTCACGGCCGCAACGGTGTTGCCGAGATCACTCATTTCGATCACAGCAAGTACAAAACCCATTTCGCCGCCGAGGTCAAGGATTACGATCCCTTGAACTACTTTGACCGCAAGGATGTCCGCAAACACGACTTATACTCGCAGTTCGACATTGTTGCGGCCATGGAGGCGGTGGAGAGTTCCCACCTCACGCCGGTAAACACTAATTTTGATGAGGTGGGCGTGGTGATTACTGCCGGTATCGGAGGTGTCACCCATTTCTATAATGAAGTGATGGAGCACGCCCAAGGCGATGGAGTGCCACGCATGAGTCCCTATTATATCCCTAAAATGATCTTGAACATCCCAGCTGGGGTGATTTCGATCAAATATGGATTTAGGGGGCCCAATTTTGCCACCGTGTCAGCCTGTGCCTCATCATCACACGCCATTGCAGCTGCTTACGACCTGATCCGCTATGATAAAGCGGTAGCGGTAGTGGCAGGCGGTGCCGAGGCAGGCATCTGCGAGGCAGGTATCGGTGGTTTCAACGCCATGCACGCCCTGTCGTTGCGTAACGACGACCCGGCGACAGCATCAAGGCCCTTCGACAAAAACCGCGACGGTTTTGTCATGGGTGAAGGCGGCGGTTGTGTGGTGCTGGAGGATCTGGAGCACGCCTTGAAACGCGGCGCCGACATCTACGCCGAGATCGTAGGTGTGGGCATGTCGGGCGACGCCTATCATATCACCGCCCCACATCCCGAGGGCTACGGCGCCTCGCTGAGCATGGAACGCGCCCTCAAAGACGCTGGCGTCGACAAAACGGAGATCGACCATATCAACACCCACGGCACTTCCACCCCACAAGGTGACCTGGCTGAAGTCGTTGCCATCAAACGCGTCTTCGGCGATCACGCCCGCAACATCAGCCTCAACTCCACCAAGTCAATGACCGGACACCTCCTCGGAGGCACCGGCGCAGTGGAAGCCATCGCTACCATCATGGCCTTGCATGAAGGCATCGTTCCTCCCACCATCAACCACTTTGAGGACGACCCGAATATCGATCCCGAGCTGGACTTCACCTTTAACCAAGCCCGTAAACGCGACCTTCGCTATGCCATCAGCAACGCCTTTGGTTTTGGCGGACAAAACACATCGCTTTTATTTAAAAAGTTTACATTTTAATCTTCGTGAACAATGGCATTGAGGGGTTTGTTTGCGCATTGTTCCGCGAAGAAGAAGCCTTTGTCGCAATTCATCAAAAACGACTTCGGTTTTTATCCCCGTAATCTGGCACTTTACGAGCTTGCCTTTACCCATAAGTCTGCCGCCGACAACATCGGCAACTTCAAGCTAAGCAACGAACGCCTTGAATATCTTGGCGACGCCATCCTCAGCGCCGTGGTAGCCGATTACCTCTTCAGGCTGTTTCCAACGAAATCAGAAGGGTTTCTAACCGAGATGCGCTCCAAGATTGTGAGCCGCGCCTCGCTGAATAAACTATCGCAAAAGCTGGGCTTCCAAGAGATGATCCATTATGCCAGCGACGGGCACTCCAATTTCAAGTCGATGACCGGCAACGCTTTCGAAGCCTTTGTGGGAGCCGTCTACCTCGACCGCGGCTATGACTTTGCCAAACACATCATCATCGACCGCATCATCCGAGTGCACCTCGACCTCGACCAACTGGAGAACACCGACGTCAACTTCAAGAGCAAACTGCTAGAGTGGGCACAAAAAGAAAAGCACAAACTCAACTTCAAACTCGTCGGAGGCAAAGACAACCCACATGAAAAGCTGTATCATGTGATTGCGGTCATCGACGAAAAGGAATACGGGAAAGGTATCGATTACTCCATCAAAGGAGCAGAGCAACTCGCCGCCGAAAAAACCTGGAACATGCTCGTGGAGCAAAACAAAGCCGGTAACGAACATCGCGAAAAAGACGAGCCATGAAAAAGAACAAGCTGACCATAGAGCCTTTCGACGATATCCAAATCATCGGCATCAATTCCGCGTTGGCCGACTATAAACTGGCGTATTATTTCAACGCCGAGTTGCATTTCGATTTCACCAGATTGAAAGAGATATTGCTGGACGACGAGCATCCCTATGCGTTTTTCTACTACAACGCCGGCGAGAACCGAAACGTCTACAACTTGGTGTCGCTTAAATACCAAGGCTCACCCTGCGTGAAACTCAAGCCCCAGATGGACTATCTGCTCATCGTGCGTAACCACATCACCGACGACCGGTTGGAACAGCTAATCAAAAAAATCCGCTCCATCAGGCAGGTGACTTACGCCTACGTCATGGATCTGGAAAAATTACCAGCCTTAGACGTCCTGCTGGAGCGGATTGAAATGCACATGTAGAAACGCCATAACGACGTCTCTACAATGGTTGATTACCCGACGTGGATATTCTCATTCACAAGTTTCATGATCTTCTCGGTATCGTTGCCTAATTCCTTGCGGAGGTTGGCATCCTTGAAGTCGCTGAGGTACTTGATCATGTAGTCGATGATGGCATCGGAGAACACGCCCTTGTCGGTATAGATCTTGCGATCCTTCTTGAGTTCCTTGGCGGCGGCCACACAGCTGTCAGGCAGCTGTTCGAGGGCTTCCTGCACCTTCTTGTTCTTGGCATCGTGAATGTTCACGCCGAGGCCGACATAGGTCTTTTCGGCGACCTTGAGGGCATCGGGCATCTCGAAGCCATGACGTGCGGCGGCGCAGAGGGCAGCCATCAGCAGGTACATGTCGGCGCAGCCGTCGGAGGCACGCCACTCGAAGGTCTGCTTGTCGCTGAAGTCGCGATTCGAACGTTTCTCGAGCGGGTTGCAGTCGGCCACCATGTCCTTGCCGTTGTTGATCCAGCCCAGCGGCACGCGCACCAGGGCGCTGCGGTTGCTGTACGACCAGCAGAGGGATGTCGGGGCTTCCTGATGCGGCACCAGACGCATGAACGACAGCGGGTTGGGGTTGCCGAAGGCAGGCAGCGAGGTGCCGGCATCCATGTAACCGGCGATGGCTTTTTTGCCATAGTCGCTGAGTTCGCCCTTTTCCACCATCACGCTCTTACCGTTCTTCGTGAACTTGCAGTGCACGTGCATGCCTGAACCGGCCTTGCCCACAGTGATCTTCGGGGCGAAGGTCAGCACCACGCCGTACTGGTAGGCCAACTGGCGCATGATCCACTTGGCCACGACCAACTGGTCGGCGGCGTCCTCGATGTTGGTGGGCAGGAACTCGATTTCATTCTGCTCGTAGATCTTGCCGTCGTGGGTGAAGTTACCCACCTCGGAGTGACCGTATTTGATCAAGCCGCCGGCTTGGGCGATAAGGCGCATGGCCTCCACGCGGTACTCGGTAAACTTGTTGAACGGGGCGCTCTCATGGTAGCCGCGCTGGTCGGGCACTTCGTAGATCTGTTCATCGTCGGCGATGATGTAGTATTCCAGCTCGCCCATGGTCTGCATCTCGAGACCCGTGGTCTTCTTGAACACTTGGTGGGCCTTGCGGAGGATGTACTCCGGTGAGCTCTCGAAGGGCTCGCCGTCGCGGTTGTAGAAAGAGCAGAGGATGTCGAGGGTCGGCACCTCGGAGAAGGGGTTACGGAAGGCCGTCTTGTACTTCGGCACCACGTAGAGGTCGCTCTTTCCGGCTTCGATGAAGGGGAAGAGGCTGGAGCCATCGACACGCTCGCCGGCAGAGAGGATGTTCTCCAGATGTTCGGCGCTGTGGATGACGAAATTGAGGGTTTTGAGTTTGCCGTCCCACCCACAATAGTGGAAGTTCACGAATTCGATTTCGTTTTCCTCGCAGTAGCGGATGATGTCGGCGCGGGTAAATTCAGCTGCCGGTTTCTGAAGGTACTGAACCAGCAGGTTGGGGTTCATTGCAATGCGTTGATCCATTACGATATTTTTTAGAATAGTTGTCCTTTGTGATTGGGGAGGCAAATATAATAAAAAATTGGGATGTTTCGGAAATAATTGTAAATTTGCGTTAGAATGTTGAGAATAACCCAACCATGAGAAAATATTGTGTATTATTCGCCTTGATGTGTTGTTCGGTATTTGCCAATGCCCAAATACTCCTTGAAAGGATTGTGGATTCTGCGTTGGTAAAAGAACAGCATGAATTCATTATGTCGAAATTGGATTCTGCCTATATTCCTATCATGGGAGAATATATTCATCCTTTTGAATCGAAAGATTGTGTAATCCATGAAATTTACAACTGTCACGACACTTGTTCGGGTCTTAATTTCGTTTTGTATAAAGAACCTTGTTTAAATCTTGTTGACACCAATAAATTCAGTAAAAATTATTTTGTCAGTGGAGAGTTTTTGGAAGATTGGGTTGAGTTAAAAGAACAAGGAAAAGTTCTCATAAATTATTACATGTTCGCGCATGACGTTTTTATTTTCGACACTGTAAACAATAAATCATATTCTATCAGCGATACACCTAGTTCATTCGGTTACTTTATTGATAGAAATTTCCAAGCAGAGGAAAACGATTTCCTTGGGACTCTTTTCAAATCTGATACAATAGACTTTGTGTTTCATTATCCAACATTTACTCACCATGATGGTGGTCCTGAGGTTCGTTATATTTCCTGGGAACTCGGCTATTGTTTTGGCATGAAAGGAAGTCAATTCTTTTACATTGACACCTGGAAAGAAAAGATTTACCCAATGGAATGGGTAGTGGAGAATCATTGGGAGTGGATTACTAATGTGAAAGAGAAATAATCAGGCTTACGATTATAAAAGCAAGTCAAACTGGTGGGTTTTGTTTTTTACACCACTTTGTTTTTGCAAAAATAATAAAATACTCTAATTTTATTATAAAAAATATCCGATTTTATATTAATTATTAATATTATCCAATAACCAAAAACAACACAGAGAGAGCGCATCCCAGCCATCCGTACCATTTCAAATAAATATCGGTACACTCATACCTTCTACGGGTCAGCTTACCGTATATCTTGTAGGAACCATCTTCCATATCCGAAACCAAGTAACACCCGATCGGGATAACGGGAATAAAGAGTACACACAAAAATTCATAGGTGACGTATAAATCCTTTTCTTGACGGAAAGAGCCGTAAAATCTGGTTCCGATCCCATTCAGCGTAAACAGAAGGGGGGACAAATTTGAACTGAAAAGTTCATCGTCTTCTGAAAGTTCGTAGCTCTTTACCACTTTCCTTAGCACTAGATATCTAAAAGCCAGTAACAAAATAGAAATCACGAGTGAAAGCCACAACAATGCCTGTATTCTGATGTCGAAAAACCACAGAATGGGGACGGCTGTTACAACGGCCAGTAATGGAAATAATAGTTTATTCATAACAATTAGTTTTTTAGGATTTATCGTGTGTCGTTTGATTTTGATTATGATCAACACTCATAATATGCTTGTTGTCAAAAAAATCTATCACCGGTTTTTAAAAACAATCCTTTAAAAGGAAGAATTTTTGTGTATCTTTGAAGCCAAAACAAACAAAAGTCATATGACCGACAAAGAAATCATACAAAAACTTATTGACCGAGACAACCGGGTGACGCAGGAGTTTTTCTTCAAACACTGCAAGCCTTTGTTTCAATCTATTATACGCAATGTGTTTGATTATCAAATGGATTACAATGAGTTTGTCAATGAATTGTACCAACACTTGATGGAAAATGATGCGCGTCGTTTGAAAACTTTCAAATTTAGCAGCTCCTTGTATGGCTGGCTTAAAACTGTTGCCATCCGCTATTTCTTGGATAAAAAAAATCACGACCGACTGATAGTTCCAGGGGGCAAGGAGACTCCTGCTAAAAAAGAAGGTAACGATACGACACTAGAAAACACCATAGAAACAAGCATGGACGTGGAACGGCTACTGGCGGCAATGTCTAGCAAACGATATGCCTATGTAATAGAAAAGCTGATCCTCGAAGACGTTCCTCCTGAAGAACTGGCTGCTGAAATGAACATCAAAATTGCCAACCTATACAATTTAAAGAAACGAGCAATAAAACAACTTACGCTGGTTGCTCTTAAGGACATCAAGAAATACAAAAAACAAAGATAAAATGAAGATATCAGAAGAATTGCTTGCCGCCTATTTGGAAGGCAAAACCAATAAGAAACAGACACTGCAAGTGCTTCAAGCCATCAAGACAGATGCAACATTACGAGAAATGGTTAAGATTTCTCTAGCTGTAGACAAAGAGATGAAAAAGAACGGCGGCATGCCGGAATTTGAATTGGAAGAAAAGCCCATCCGAATCATAACCCTACAAAGCAACATACTTCCCATGCGGAAACTCGCTGCCAAAGACGATGAAAATATATGCAGTGTAGCCTGTGAAGGCTATATTCTCAAACGCCGTGGCATTCCTTTCGAATTCAAAGAACTTATTAAAACAGCCCGCGAGAAAAATTGGCTTAAAACCGAGGGGACACCGCTTTATGCTATAGGGCAGCTACTAGCCTTGAAAGACCTACTGATAACCCGAAAATACGATGCCACCATTGATGACCTCGTCCGTATTCTCGCCCTTGACAATGATATCATTGTGGCTGTCGACATCGAAAAACTCTATGTTGAACAACCTTTTATTGACGAAAATGTCAACCATGCCGTTGTGGTCACTGGTATCAATGTTGAAGAGGAAACCGTTTCCATCTTCGATCCCAAGAAAAACGCCGAGGTCTCTATTCCTTTGGCTTTCTTCCAAAATGCCTGGAACGACTCCCACAACTATATCGTTCGTGTCTTGAACGACCTTCACGAATACGAACCCGAACCTATAGAAACCGAAGAGGTTGCCTTGTCTGACATCCTCCTCGAACTTCAAGAAGCCATCGCTGAAAACGCGCATGATGTTTGGGCCGTTAATCGTATTAAAGAAGGATGGAAGTGGGGACCACGTCGCAATGACAAAAAGAAAGAGAATCCTGACCTTGTTCCTTATTGCGCCCTTCCCGACAGCGAAAAAGAATACGATCGTCAAACAGCCATGCGAACGCTTAAGCTAATCCAGAAACTAGGATTTGAAATCAAGATGCCATAATGTTTCCAGCTTGACGACATCCTTTCTTAGAGAATATACTATTTTAATATGAGTGCTATTGGATATGGTAGGATAATAACAAGAATTGTAATTATCTTATTATCTGCTTTGCTGAGTTCGTGGCTTTCCAAACTTCTCTCAAAAGAGGAAGCTTTCACGAAGAAAAAGATCGAAAAACACTCTCGGTCAAACCTGAAAGAGACCGTGCTCGCAAGGAAACAATTGAAGAATAATAGGATATCACTTACCATTATTATCTACTCTGTTGTTATTGCAATATGTGTGATAGGTGTTATTGTTGTTTTGGGATACCTTCAAGGCGATTGGGCAGATTCTGCTCTGTTATCATTGGTAACCATCATCTTTGTGATGTTTGTCAATATGACGAGGAGCATTAACAAGAATAGAGGTAATATTTCTACAGTGGTGTCAAAAGAACTATTATCCAGCAACAGACATTTTTCGCTCTATTTGCGCGCATTCAGATCGGATCAAGACGCTTCAAATTTCTCCGAGAAGGATTTTGCGAGACTTGTGGCTAAAGTGGGATTTCCTAAATTATATGCTGTCGGTCTTCCGAATGAGGTCGATGCCCCTTATGGCGCCACAAGAATCTATATTAGTGAATCAACCTGGAAACAAGAGGTGGAGGAGTTGATTCTTAAAGCCTCTGAGATATTCCTACGGGTATGTGATACAGAACCCTGCAAATGGGAATTAGGGAAGTCGCTGTCTTTTAAAGAAAAGCTTTCCCTTATTGTTGATAACATCTCCGAATACGATGCTGTACGTGCTGAGTTTCCCGATCTGCCTCAATTACAAGCCTTTGACGGCTGTTTCTATATCTTGCGTTATAAAGAAGCAGCTGACACCTGGAAAATACAAAAGTATAAACTATCACCAAAAGGCTATGTAGACGTCAAGAGTCTATTCATGGAGCAAAATGGCTAAATTGAGCAGCAGTATTAAACGCAAGGGGCGAAACTTTCAACCCATGTAAATCTATCAGCAGTTTATCGGAAAAAATGTATTTTTGTGCTGTAATTAAACTGTATGATATGGGTGGTGTCTTCATCAGTTATCGGCACGAAGGTGGTTATAACGAGGCAGAGCTTCTTGCAACAAGATTAAGAAATGATGGTTATAAGGTTTTTATGGACAAGACCTCTTTGCGAGGTGGTAAGTTTGATGAAATAATCCTTAAGAACATCGAACAAAGCAAAGACTTCATCGTCATCCTTGACAAGAATTTCTTTGACCGCACACTTGCCGGCACTCCTATCGAAAACGATTGGGCGCGTATGGAATTGGCGTATGCCATAAAACTTGGAAAAAACATCATTCCTGTCATGTTACCCGAGTTTGAGTGGCCTCAGCAGAAACTCCCGGTTGACATTATTGAAGTAAAGCGCGAAAACGGGGTACCTTATAGCAGCGATTATTATGATGGTTTTTATAAAAGGCTTTTTGAGCACATGAAGACCTCTCAACCTTTTCGGCGACACATAGGAAAGATCGTAATAGGTTTAGTGGTTTTGTCTATCGTGGGATTTGCCATGCATGGCCTGTTGAGAGACAAACCTAAACTGATACTGTTTGGAGGTGGTTCGGTGAAAGGATACATCCAAAACACTTTTCCTGGGGCTTTGAACAATACCATCAATATGCCTATGGCAAGCACGGCTGCGTGGTCTGTCGTGACAGAAGAAATCAGTATTGGCGCACTAACTAAAGAGAGTTCTCGAGATTATTATTTGGTTTTGATGTCCGCTGAAAAGTTTGATGCTAACCAAATAATGAATGAGGAATCTAAAGAAAAATTTAGGTCGACAATTGGCTATCTTGCTGAAATAGAGATAGGAGAAAGCCCGTTGCAGGTGCTTTACAGTGAAGAATTCGATAGCATCTTCGAACAACACAAACAACACGATTCGATTGATTCTGAAGTTTTATTACAGATTCTACTAAAAACACAGAGTGATACTTTGACAAAAACTCATGTATACACTACGACCGCAAACACCAGTGCCACCTGGCGTAAGTACAATTCCTTATTTCATTCAAAATTGGCAGACTCTATAAAGACGGAGCGTTTTCATACAGGGGACGACCGTTTTGATCACCCATACGTAATCCTTGAATCAAGCTCTTACACTGCAGCATTAATCAATGACACACCACGCCGCATCAAGGTTATCGATTCATCTAACAACGGTCTTGCCACCTGTCCCCTGTATGTCTATTTTGTTGTCTATAAAACAAGTAACAGCCACGACTATTTTGTTCCAAATACAGTACGCTCATTCCTTGCCAAAATAGGAATAGTCAACTTTCCAAAAAACAATAACGAAGGAGATATTGTGCCTAATGCTAAAGACCATGAACTTATTCGTCATTTTGACCAACATACTGGCTGTTTCGACAAATGAACAAAGAGGCTATTCAAGCAGGCTCACTTCCGTCACAATATTGGATGTCAATTTAATGATTTCCATAATTTCTTCAAGACAGCACCATTCATAAACACTATGTGATGCCTGTTGCGCGCCGTAGAGGCAAGGACCTCCTGGTAAACCCTTGGCAACCATCGACGCTCCAGTAGTTCCCGCCCGCAAGTCAAAGCCTTTCATGTTTATTCCAGTTTTTTCAGCTGCCCGTTGGATCACATTAACAGCTTGAGGATGCATGGTGTAAGCGATGTTTTCGTATTGTAGCGCGTCGTTTTCGAGGTCTATCTCGACTAAAGGAAAGGCCTGTCGCGTTTTACGATAGGCTTCGTCAAGGTCGGCTTTGAGTCGTTCGCCATCAGCTTTGTCAAAATAGCGGATACGAACACGAAGACGCATATCATGTCCATTGGGCAGCGGCTCCAAACTGTAACAATGCACATAACCCTGACGCCCTTCCGAATAGGAGGGGTGAATCTCAGGTGGTAATTGGCCGATAAAAAAGCCTGATGCGGTAAGGGCATCGGCATATCTCATAGCTTTAGCTTTTGCAGGGTGGGCTTGGTTGCCTTTGAACAAGTAGGTGCGTCCCTCTGCAGTGAAGTTGGAAACGCTATACTGGTAGGTATATGAGCCGTCAACATCGAAGAAGATGTCCGGGATGCGATCAAAATAGCTCATGTCCATGCCCATGACATCTTTGTCCACTTCCTCGTTTTGCGTGAAAGTGAAGTATACATCGCCATGCTCGAAACTTGAATCGTTGACCATTTGTTCGAAGAGTGTCACCAAAATGGTGCAACCGGCCTTGCAGTCGGCTCCTAGCAACGTATTACCGTCGGTGGTGATGATGGTCTTGCCAACGACATCTTTCAAATGGTCGCCTTCTGGATTGTTCGGGCTTAAAACCAGTCCGTTGCCTAAGGCGATGTCGCATCCATCGTAGTTATAGTGAACTTGCGGACGAATGCCTTTGGCGTTGGCTTCGGGAGTGACGTCCAAATGAGCCATGAACATGACCGAAGGCGCTTTTTTTCCCATATTTGATGGCACTTTCACGTAAACATAGTAGTTGGGCGACATCTTGATGTCCGTCTTGTTGTCCCTGTCGATAGCCTTCAGCTCGTTAAAGATATGTTGAGCCATTTCCTTTTGACCTTCGGTCATGGGAATAGACTCAGGATCTGGATCGTCAATGGATTGACTCTCGATCTTGACATAGTCGAGAAAGCGGTTGAGGATGTGGTTGGCTTCTGTTTCTTGTAAACTTTGTGCTTTTGTCACGCTTACCATAGCGATGGCAAAAAGGATAATAAATGTTTTTTTCATTGTAATGATGTTGTTAGGTTAATGATGTACGTTAACTATGGCCCATTTGCATGAACCTTACAACATCATAGACGAGAGACTCGTGGAAAAACTATCAGTCTAAAATGAAAAAAGCATCAAAAAGAACCGCTTCCGTCTTACCTCTTCAACATATTGAAATATGCATCCAAAAGCTTTTGCGCGCCTATATAGGCGCTCATGCGTTGATTGCGGACATCGTTTTCGATCAGGGGGAGCAGGTCGGTGACCAGTTGGTTCTGGTAGAAATCCGATTTGAGGGCAGATTCCATGGTGTCGATCATCATTTGGACGTCCTGCTGGGAGCGTTTCTGTTGGAGGTAGCCATTGGCGCGGATGGCCTGAACGTGGTCGTACACCATTTGCCATACCGCGTCGACATTGTAGCCTGTGAGCGAAGAGCAGGTGAGCACTTGGGTCTCTTGGCCCGAGTCGGGCATGGGAAAGAGATGCAGGGCCGTACGGCATTCGGCGGCAGCACGTTCGGCGCGAAGCACATTGTCGCCATCGGCTTTGTTGACAGCAATGCCATCGGCCATCTCCATGATGCCACGTTTGATGCCCTGGAGTTCGTCGCCAGCACCGCTGATGAGAATCAACAAGAAGAAATCGACCATGGAGTGTACGGCGGTCTCCGATTGACCCACGCCCACGGTTTCGATAAAGATTGTGTCGTAACCCGCTGCTTCGCAGAGAATCACCGTTTCACGTGTCTTGCGAGCCACGCCGCCTAGGGTTCCTGCCGAGGCTGAAGGACGGATGAAGGCATTAGGATGCACTGAGAGTTCCTCCATACGGGTCTTGTCGCCCAAAATAGAACCTTTGGAACGTTGGCTGGAGGGGTCGATGGCCAGCACTGCCAGCTTGTGGTCGTTGCGGCAAAGGTACATGCCCAGAGCTTCGATGAAGGTGCTTTTTCCAGCGCCAGGGACGCCTGTGATGCCCAAGCGAAGGGCTTTCCCAGAATGAGGCAGGCAGGCGGCGATGATCTGCTGGGCCAGCTCCTGGTGTTTGGGCAGGGCGCTCTCCACCAAAGTGATGGCTTTACCCAACACAACGCGGTCGCCTTTTAGGATACCATCGATATACCATTCGAGCGGCATCAACTGTTGTCTGTTTCGCATCATGCGCTCCATCGCCTGAGGGTTCACCTGCACCGGTTGATCGACGCCTTCAGCTACCTTCAGGTTCGAATCCCATTCATGCTCTTGATTTTCAAAGTGTTCTATTTCCATTCCACTTCTAGGTTTTAAGTGGCAAAGATAATGTTTTTAAAAGTTTTTTTCTCGTATTTCGGTTTTTTTTTGTAACTTTGCAGTTTAACAGCTAACTGCATACCATGACGAACAAACATCGGGTACTATTTGTACATCAGGAAATCACCCCCTACTTGCCGGAAAATCCGGTGAGCCTGTTAGGGAGAAACCTGCCCCAAGCCACACAAGAAAAAGGAAGAGAAATCAGGATTTTCATGCCTCGCTATGGCAACATCAACGAGCGCCGTAATCAGCTGCACGAAGTGATCCGCCTGTCAGGCATGAACCTCATCATCAACGACACCGACCATCCCCTCATCATCAGGGTGGCTTCTATCCAGAAAGCCAGGATGCAGATTTATTTCATCGACAACGACGACTTCTTTACAAAGAAGAAATACACCGCATATGATAACAACGGAAAATTCTGCGAAGACAACGACTATCGCATCGTGTTCTTCAACCGCGGCGTCATCGAGACGGTGAAAAAACAAAGTTGGTCGCCCGACATCATCCACTGCAACGGATGGATGTCGGCCCTGATGCCCCTGTTCATCAAACGAGCCTACAAGGACAACCCCCTGTTCAACGAGTCGAAGATCATCTACTCCATCTATAACGACGGCTTCAAGGAGACTTTCCGCGAAGGCTTCGAGAAAAAAGTAAAACTCCCCGGTATCACACCCAAAGACCTCAAATATTTTAAAGAACCCAACTACGTCAACCTCACCAAATCAGCCATCGATCTCTCTGACGGCATTATTATCGGAAGCGAGAAAATCAACCCCGAGATCGCGGAATACCTCAAGAGTTGCAACAAACCCATTCTTGAATACCAGAACTCGGAAAACTACGCAGACATCTATAACGATTTTTACGATACCATTTTAAACCAGTGATTTCTATTTTGAAAAAACATCGTCAACTATTATATAAAACACTGATTTTCAGTGTTTTAGTTGTTTTATATAGTTCATGCAGCAAAACCACCGAATCCATCGGCAACGGTCTGCTGTCAGAAAACGACCATATCGGCGCCTTCTATACCGACACACTTCAACTTAACTGTCATTCAGTGCGCATCGACACCTTGTACTCCAAAGGCTTGAGCACGGTGTTGTTGGGCTCCATGATGGATCCGGTGATGGGTTTGACCGACGCCAACCTTATCACTCAGCTACACCTTTCGTCGACAAACCAATATTTCGGCGACGATCCCGTCATCGACTCGGTAGTGCTTCAACTGGCTTACAATGGCTATTACGGCGACACCACCACGACACAGACTGTACACGTTTACGAACTGTCAGACATCCTGATCGACAGCGCCGATTATTATCAGTTCTCCGAAGTGATGGTGCAAGGCGAAGATCTCGCCAACAGCTATCAGTTTCAGCCCCATCCCAAAACAGTGAAGACGATAGTTGGCAACGACACACTTAGCAACGCTGTACTCCGTATTCCTCTGTCAAATAGTTTCGGCGAACGACTGGCGACGGCTGACAGCGCCATCTTCAGCACCCCCGACGCATTCAAGAACTATTTCCACGGATTGAAGATCAGCTGCGAGAGCGTCAGCCAAAACGGTGCTATTTGCTACTTCAACCCTACTAGCAACTCAATCACCAAGCTGCAGGTCTACTACCATGAAACACCCAGCACTAACCAGATGCGCTACGACTTCTACATCACCTCTGACGACGTGTTCTTTAATCAATACCTGCACGACTACACCTTGGGATCGTCTGTTTTCATACAGCAGGTGCTGGACGGCAATGAAGCCTTGGGGCAGACACAGCTGTATCTCCAATCAATGGGCGGCATCCGTTGTTTCATCAGCTTCCCCGACCTGAAAGAGTGGGCCGCTGGACTTCAAGACGAAGGGACCCATCTTATCATCAACGAAGCCAAGCTCGTGATCCCCGTTTCAGAAGACGCGCCCGAGTCTGAGGTATTGACACCTCCCGCCTCGTTGGCTTTAGTCAGCCTAAAAACCACCGGTGGATCTGCGCTACTACCTGACTACATGGAAGGTAGCAGTTACTATGGCGGAAGCTACTCAAGCAGCAAACAAAACGTCACTTTCCGAATTTCCGAATACATTCAAGGCTTGATCTTGGGTCACGAAGACAGCCAAGGCCTCTATCTTAGCATTGCCGGAGCCTCGTACAACGCCTACCGCTGGATCATCGCCGGCCCGGACGCCCCACAAGACCAACAAATGAGGTACGAAATAAAATATTCCTTAGTAAAAGAATAAAAAATCATCTATATGAAAAAGCTTTTTATCATTATGACACTTATCATCGCCGGACTGACCTGTCAGGCTCAACAGAAAGAAACTGTAGTAATCATCGAAACCAATTATGGCACCATCAAGGCCAAGTTGTACAACGACACGCCGCTGCACCGCGACAATTTCATCAAACTGGTGAACGAAGGATGGTACAACGGATCGCCTTTCCACCGTGTGATCAATAATTTCATGATCCAGGGCGGACAAAACAAAGACGGCCGTATGGATCCTGGTTACACCGTTCCTGCTGAGTTCCGCGACAACCATTTTCACAAAAAAGGTGCCCTTTGCGCCGCTCGTCAAGGCGACCAAGTGAACCCCAAGAAAGCCTCTAGCGGATCACAGTTTTACATCGTTCAAGGACAGGTGTTCGACGACCAAAAACTCAACCTCTACGAAGAGCGTTTAGGCAAAGTGTTCAACGCTTCACAGCGTCAAGCCTACAAAACTGTTGGCGGCACTCCGCATCTCGATGGCGACTATACTGTGTTCGGCGAAGTTACCGAAGGACTCGAGGTCGTGGACAAGATCGCAAGGGTCAAGACCGGTTATATGGATGTACCCGTGGAGCCGGTTACCATCACTAAAATCACCATTGAAAACGAAAAAGATTGTTGCAAGAGCAAGAAGTCTGAAAAAGATTGCTGCAAGTAATTCTTATTCCCAATGAAAGAGAAAATCGAACAGATACTGAATGAAGTGAAAGGCTTCCAGGCCGAAAACAAAGAAGCACTGGAAAACTTCCGTATCACCTATTTGAGCAAAAAAGGTATTATCCCCGCCTTGTTCGCCGATTTCAAGAATGTACCTCCTGAGCAGCGTAAGGAGATGGGCATGTTGCTCAACGAATTGAAGAATGCCGTCACCGCCAAAGTAGAGGAACAGTTGGCATTATTCGAGACCCAGAGCAGCTCTGATGCTGGTTTCGATATGACCATGCCCGCTGCCGAGATACGTGGTTCTCGCCATCCCCTCTCGGTGGTCCGTCGCGACATCAATGAGATCTTCTCGCACCTCGGCTTTACCATCGTCGAAGGTCCCGAAATCGAGGACGACTACCATGTGTTCTCGGCCTTGAACTTCCCGCTCGACCATCCGGCACGCGACATGCAGGACACCTTCTTCATCAACAAGGAACCGAATGTCAACAAAGTCACTGACATCCTACTCCGCACCCACACCTCGAGTGTGCAAGTCCGCGCCATGGAAAAGCAACAACCGCCCATTCGCGTCATCGCTCCTGGTCGTGTATTCCGCAACGAGGCCATCTCGGCCCGCGCCCACTGCATTTTCCATCAGATTGAAGGCCTGTATATCGACGAAAACGTATCCTTTGCCGACCTGAAACAGACACTCTACCACTTTGTGCAGGAGTTCTTCGGCGAAGGCACTAAGGTGCGTTTCCGTCCCTCCTTCTTCCCCTTCACTGAGACCTCGGCTGAGATGGATATCTCATGCAACATCTGCGGCGGCAAGGGCTGCAACATTTGCAAACACACCGGTTGGGTGGAAATCCTAGGTTGCGGCATGTGCGATCCCAATATCCTGATCGCCAGCGGCATCGATCCTGAAAAGTATACAGGATTCGCCTTCGGCATGGGCGTAGAACGCATCGCCATGCTGAAGTATGGCATTAATGACTTACGATTGTTCTTTGAAAACGATCTGAAGTTCTTGGAACAGTTCGAGCTTAGTTAAGAGTTAAAGGTGAAAAGTGAAGAGTTGAATTTGACAATTTTTCACTTTTTACTTTTCACTTTTCACTTCATCACTCTTCTCTTCCTCGTCTTTTCCGTTCACACCATCCTTGAATTCCTTGACGCCTCTGCCGAGACCGCGCATCAGTTTCGGGATCTGCGTGCCACCAAATAACAACAGCACAACCAAAGCGATGATGATGATTTCCGTAGTGCCAATGAATAAAAGTGCCATAATCAAATAGTTTATTTGCTGCAAAAATAACAAATCTATGAAAAACAAGGCCTTGTTTCTATTATTTCTTGTTCTGGTGAGCACAAATATTTCTTGTCTCTTGGCTCAGGAGCAATATATCGTACAGTCGCCTGACGGGAAAATCACCGTGACAGTCTCAGAAGATGAGCATGATGTGGTGATGCTAATGAATTCACCCTATCCCGACAAACGATTTCATGATTTTACTGAGTACCGTTTATGCTATTCCGTAAAACACGAAGAGACTATTGTTTTGGACAAGTCGGAAATAGCCATGATGATTGATATTGGAATAACAGGATGTCCCGAATTAGGTATTTCCACTAAACCGTCCATCACTTCAACCAAGACCACATCCGTGGATCAAACCATCAAAGCTCCCTTTTATAAGAGATCTGAAATCCAAGACCAATATAACGAACTGACACTCTGTTTGAAAAGCGATTATATTAAAGGCAACTATAAAGTGGTTTTCCGCGCCTACAATGACGGCGTGGCCTATCGATTTGAAACCAACTTTAAAAAACCTTTCAAAGTGGTTAGCGAAACCGCTGATTTCAACTTTGACGAGGATTACACCGCGTGGATCCCCTACGTGAACGCCCGCAAAGGCGAAGGCGACTTCATCCAGCAACAGTTTTTTACCTCGTTTGAAAACACCTATACCATCACTCCCTTAAGCAAGATGGAACCAGAAAGGCTGGTGTTTCTGCCCGCCTTGGTGGAATTAAAAGACGGAAAAAAGGCCGTCATCACCGAGGCTGATTTAGAGGACTTCCCGGGGCTGCTATTACGCAACGAACACGGCAAAACGGGTTTCACCGCTATTCATGCTGGTTATCCCAAGATAGAAGAACAAGGCGGACATAACAACTTGCAGTATGTGGTGAAAGAGCGTGAGAATTACATCGCCAAAGTGAAAGGCAAGCGTAGCTTCCCGTGGAGATGCATTGTGATTTCCGAAAACGACAAAGACCTGGCCAACAGCGACATGGTGTACCGCCTCGCCTCCCCCTGCCGCGTTAAAGACCTCGACTGGATCAAGCCCGGTAAGGTGGCTTGGGACTGGTGGAACAACTGGAATATCTATGGTGTGCCTTTCAAAGCCGGCATCAACAACGACACCTATAAATACTATATCGACTTTGCCTCGAAATACGGCATCGAATATGTCATCTTGGACGAAGGTTGGGCCGTGAACAAACAAGCCGATTTATTCCAAGTAGTGCCTGAAATCGATCTTCAAGAGTTGGTGAACTATGGCAAAGAACGCAACGTAGGCATTGTCCTCTGGGCTGGCTACGCTGCCATTGACAAGGATATGGAACATGTTTGCCAACATTATTCCGAGATGGGCGTAAAAGGCTTCAAGGTCGACTTTATGGATCGTGACGATCAGAAGGTAGTTGATTTCTACTACCGCATGGCGGAAATGGCAGCCAAATACCATCTCTTCATTGACTTCCACGGGGCCTATAAACCTACAGGATTGAGTCGCACCTATCCTAATGTGTTGAACTACGAAGGCGTGTACGGTTTGGAGCAGGCCAAGTGGGACAATGAAGGCGACCTCGCTTTAAACGAGGTTACCATTCCCTTCATCCGTATGGTGGCAGGCTCGTTCGACTATACCCAAGGCGCGATGAAAAACGCCCAAAGAAACAGCTTTGCCGCCAACTGGGGTGAGCCTATGAGCCAAGGCACCCGTTGCCGTCAATTGGCCGAATACGTCATTTTCGAGTCGCCTTTCAACATGCTGTGCGACAGCCCAAGCAACTATCTGAAGGAGGACGAATGCACCCAATTCATCGCCAGCGTTCCCACCACTTGGGATGAGACTGTGGTGTTGGACGGCAAGGTTGGCGAATACCTTGTGATTGCCAGAAAGAAAGGTTTCCACTGGTATGTCGGTGCCATTACCAATTGGGAGGAGCGCGATTTGGTTTTGGATCTTTCCGTGTTGCCTGGTTTTGGAGCCAAGTCGGGCAAGATCTTCCGCGACGGTCCCAACGCCAACCGTGTAGGCAAGGACTATGTCTCCGAGCAAGTTCAGGTAATGGGCAATACCGTAAAAGTCCATCTCGCCAAAGGCGGTGGAGCGGTGATGGTGTTTTAAACGGAAAAATGAAAATTGACGATAGAATATTATACGAAGACAATCATCTGATTGTGGTGAACAAGCTCCCATCAGAGATTGTCCAAGGCGACAAGACTGGTGATGTATGTCTACTCGACGATGTAAAACAATACATCAAGGAAAAATACGACAAACCCGGGAACGTGTTTGCCGGCTTGGTACACCGTATCGATCGTCCTGTAAGTGGTGCTGTGGTGTTTGCCAAGACAAGCAAGGCTCTTTCACGCATGACCGTGAAGGTGAAGGATCGCGACTTCCATAAGATTTATTTGGCAATTGTAAAAAACCGACCTCCAAAAGACGCCGACATACTGGAAAATTACCTCGTAAAGAACGAGAAGCAAAATAAGTCGTTTGTGGTTCCTGAAGGTACTAAAGAATCCAAATTAGCGCGCCTGAGCTATCGTTTGGTAGGTAAATCGGACAACTATTATTTGCTGGAGGTTGAACTTTTCACTGGTCGCCATCATCAGATCCGCTGCCAGCTGGCACATATAGGTTGTCCTATTAAAGGTGACTTAAAATACGGATATCCTCGGAGTAATCCTGATGCGTCTATCTGTTTACATGCTTATCGGATTTCGTTTGAACATCCCGTGCAGAAGACACCTGTGGAGATTACAGCTCCATTGCCTAAGGCTGAGCCCTGGCCCTCATTTACCGTTCTATAATTACTCCGCTACCCAAAACATAAGGTTCTGTCTCGTGATACATCACCCCGAACTGTCCTGGGGCAATGCCCGAAATGGCCACATCGGAGATGATGTCGGCACCTTGTTCGGTGATATGGATCGTTCCCATGGTAAACTCAGGCTGGTGACGAATCTTGTAGCGCACCCGCATGCCTTCGGTGAGGTGGAGTGTGGGGTTCATCATTTGAATATCGCCCAGCGGGATGATGTCGGTATATTGCGCCACAGGGTCATAGCCTTGCGACACATACACAATATTGTTGGGGATATCCTTCTTGACCACGAACCATGGGCCTCCGCCGAGACCGAGGCCTTTGCGTTGCCCGATGGTATGGAACCAGAAGCCTTTATGACGACCCAATTTTTTGCCGGTTTCAAGCTCTACGATGTCGCCCGGCATCTCGCCAAGGTATTCGCGGATATAGTCGTTATAGTTGATCTTGCCTAAGAAGCAGATGCCTTGACTATCGTGGCGTTCCGCGCTTGGGAGCTTGTATTTGGCTGCCAATTTGCGCACTTCTGGTTTGGGCAAGTCGCCAATGGGAAAGATCACTTTGCTCAGTTGGGCGTAGGTAATTCGCCCCAGAAAATAGGTCTGATCCTTGAAGGTATCTGCCGCGGTGCCGAGCCAGAAGATACCGTTTTGATCTTCCCAAGACCGGGCGTAGTGTCCCGTAGCGATTTTATCGAAGTTATGGCCTTCCTTCTCCTCGAAGGCACCAAGTTTGATCCAACGGTTGCACATCACATCAGGATTGGGCGTGAGGCCTTTGCGTACCATCTCCATGGTATACTTTCCGACCGTCTCAAAATACTCATGTTGCAGATCCACAATATTGAACTTGCAGCCGTATTTCTTGGCGATGTAAGTGGTGATTTCTATATCCTCTTCCGAAGGACAACTCGACAGGTCTTCCTTCCCTTCCATCCCGATCTTGATATAGAAAATATGCGGATCATAGCCCTGCTCCTTAAGCAGCGGCACTACCACGGAGCTGTCCACTCCTCCCGATACTAATGCGGCAATGTTCATGGGGCAAAGATAAGAATTATTCCGTCATTGAATAGGGTTTATCTTCAGGATTCAAACCGCGCTCGTAATTCGGCTCGGAACCCATCTCGAAGAAAAGCTCACCGCCCTGCATCAACTGGTCGTGAGTAAGATAAAGTTTGGTGATCTCTTGACCATTCAACATCACCTTTTGGACGTAACGGTTTTCGTCGCTCACGTTAGGAGCTTTGATTTCCAAGATGCGGCCATTACCCAAACGAACCTTCATGTAAGGCAGATAAGGCGCACCAAGTACATACTGGTCACTGCCAGGACAAACAGGATAGAAACCCATCACAGAGAAGATGTACCAGGCCGACATTTGACCGCAGTCGTCGTTGCCGCAGAGTCCGTCGATGTTGTTCTTGTAGAAACGATTCATAATCTCGCGGAGCCAATATTGGGTCTTGTAAGGCTGCGAACTCCAGTTATAGAGGTAGGCAATATGATGCGCCGGCTCATTGCCGTGGTTGTAGCAACCCATCAAGCCTTCCTCGGTGACGTCTTCGGTGTTCTCGAAGAATTCTTTAGGAAGCTGCATCACAAATAGCGTGTCGAGGTTGTGGATAAACCGTTCATCACCGCCCATAGCTTCGATGAGTCCCTTCACATCATGCGGCACATAAAACGAATACACCCTGGAGTTGCCTTCTACAAAGCCCTCCCCTTCAGTGTCCATCAGGCTAAAGGGCTCTTTCCAACTGCCGTCGCTCATTCTCGGACGGGCAAAACCCAACGAAGTGTCGAAGGTGTTGATCCAGTTGGTTGCACGCTGTTGGTATTCCGAGGCCATAACGGTATCACCAGCTTTCAGGGCTGCTTGGTAGATGGCCCAGTCGTCGTAGGCGTATTCGAGGGTAATGGACACACAGCCGCTGTTACGATCAAAAGGCACATAGCCAAGGCGCTGATAGTCTGATAGGTTCACGTAGTAGGGACAGGTGGAGCTGCGGCGCATAGCCTTTAGCATTTCGCTATTTTGTGGTACTATGCCTTTTTTGTAGGCATCAGCAAGAACTGAAGTGGCATGATAACCGATCATACACCAATTCTCGTTGCCCATGTGCGACCATACGGGAAGCAATCCGTGGACGCTCTGCTCGCTGTGCTTGAGCATAGATTCCACCATATCGGCGTTACGTTGGAGTTGCAGCACGTTGAACAGCGGATGCAAGGCGCGGTAGGTGTCCCACAGCGAAAACACAGTATAGTTGGTGAAGCTTTCCGCCTGATGGATGTTATGGTCGATGCCGCGATACTGCCCGTCCACGTCCATATAGACGGAAGGATTGATCATCGTATGGTATAAAGAGGTATAGAGCATGGCCTTCTGATCCTCGGTGCCTTCGGCTTCTATCACTGAGAGTTCTTTGTTCCACTTGGTTTGCGTTTCAGCCAATAACTGTTCGAAGTCACGACCATCAGTTTCAGCATGGAGGTTCTTCAACGCCCCTTCGGTACTGGTAGCGGAGAGAGCGACTTTCATCTCCAGTGTTTGGGGATTGTTGAAGGTGAAATAGGCCACAATTTTACGCCCGGTCATCTCCGGGAAGTGATGTTTCACATCGAACTTGCCCCACATGCCGTTGTATTTGGGCTTCTCCAGTTCCCGATAGCCGTAGTCGGCGATGGGCTGGTTGAAGCTGATGGCAAAATAAGTATAGTTGGTGCGCGCCCAACCGTTAGTAATGCGATATCCCGTGAGCAGGGTATCGTTCTCCACTCGGAGATTTGCCCAAAGCGTCTTGCCATCATAGTTGTAGATGCCGTGCTGCAAGTCGATGATCATGCTTCCGTTTTGTCCTTCGGGATAGGAATAGCGGTGTACTCCCACATGCTCGGTGGCAGTGAGTTCGGCTTTTACGCCATAATCGTCGAGGGTTACAGTGTAGTATCCCGGGGTGGCCGTCTCCGTTTCATGGCGGTAGCGTGAGCGATAGCCTGCATCGGGATCGGTTTGTGTTCCTGGGTTGAATTTGATGGCTCCCGTGACGGGCATCACGAGGATATCGCCCAAGTCGGAATGGCCTGTACCACTGAAGTGAGTATGGCTGAAGCCCACGATGGTGCTGTCTTTATGTTGATAGCCTGCGCAATATTCATATACCCTGGGCTGGTAAACACCGTCGATGTCATGTGGCACGGTGTCGGTATCAGGACTCAGTTGCACGATGCCAAACGGGGCGCATGCCCCAGGGAAAGTATGCCCCATGCCGTTAGTACCGATGATAGGGTTGACATAATGGGTATAATCGGGGGTGTTTTCAATAACAAAGGGCGTTTCGTTGCATCCCAAAAGAAGCAAGCAAACAGCAGCCCATAGAATTATTTTCTTCATAGAATAGGATTTTGCCACAAAAATACAAAATTTATTTTATCTTTGTAAAAAATTTGAAAATGATAGAACCTCACGACCTTGGAAAAAGAGGCGAAGACCTCGCTGTGGAACACTTAATCGACAATGGGTATCAGATTCTCGAACGCAACTGGCGGTCTGGGCATAAGGAGATTGATATCATCGCATTAAAAGACAATACATTGGTTGCCGTGGAAGTAAAAACACGTAAATCCTATGACTTCGGTGAGCCTGATCTCGCCGTAGGTGTCAGCAAACAACGGATGCTCATTTGGGCAGCAGATGCCTATGTTCGTTACAAAAAAATGGATGTTGACGTCCGATTCGACATCATCTCAATTGTCATTAATGACACGGAACAACGCGTCGAACACATCGAGGACGCTTTTATTATCACTTCCCATTAACCTACGGAGCACCCAGGAGCGACTAGATCACCAGGAGTAAGCAGTACGAGACGACCATCCTTATCCTCAGCGGAGAGAATCATGCCCTCGCTGACAACACCTTTGAGCTTGCGCGGTTCGAAGTTGGCAATAAAGCACACCTGTTTGCCCACAAGTTTTTCAGGCTCGGTGTAGTATTTGGCGATGCCGCTCACGATGGTGCGTTTGTTCATGCCGTCGTCGATGAGGAACTGCAGCAACTTATCGGCCTTCGGTACCTTCTGACACTCGAGGACAGTGCCCACGCGGACATCGACTTTCATGTAGTCATCGAAGCTCACCACGGGCTTCACCTCGGCGGGCTTCCATGCGTTGAGCTGGTTGGCCTTCTTGGTGTCCTCCAGCTTCTGCAGCTGGGCGGCCACCACGCTGTCCTCGATCTTCTCAAACAGCAACTCGGGCTGACCAATGACATGGCCTTCGGGCAACAAAACGGTTTCGCAAGCGTCGTTCCAGCCCTTCACGGAAAGGCCAATCATAGCCTGCAGTTTATGGGCGCTGAACGGCAGGAAGGGCTCGCTGAGGATGGCAAGGTGTGCCACAATCTGTAGCGAAACAGCCATCACTGTTTTTACGCGTTCGGGATCGGTCTTGATTTGTTTCCAAGGCTCGTTGTCGGTAAGGTATTTGTTACCCAAACGGGCTAAGTTCATCAACTCAGAGAGCGCCTCGCGGAACTTGTAGGTATCCAGCAAATGGCCTATCTTCTCAGGATAGGCATTCATCTCGGCAATGGCAGCTTGATCCACCTCGTTCAATTCACCCAAAGCCGGTACTGCGCCTTCATAATACTTATGAGTTAGCACCAAGGTGCGGTTAACGAAGTTGCCGAAGATGGCTAGCAGTTCGTTATTGTTGCGGTCCTGATAATCCTTCCAAGTAAAGTTATTGTCCTTGGTCTCAGGAGCATTGGCCGTAAGCACGTAACGCAGAACATCCTGCTTGCCAGGGAACTCTTCGAGGTATTCATGCAGCCACACAGCCCAGTTGCGCGAAGTCGAGATCTTGTCGTTTTCAAGGTTAAGGAACTCGTTGGCCGGCACGTTGTCGGGCATGATGTATTCGCCGTAGGCCTTCATCATGCAGGGGAAGATAATGCAATGGAACACGATATTATCCTTGCCGATGAAGTGTACCAACTTGGTCTCGGGGTCTTTCCACCATTTTTCCCAGTCTTCGCCGCGCTGTTCGCAGATTTCCTTAGTATTTGAAATATAGCCGATCGGCGCATCGAACCAAACGTACAGCACTTTGCCATCGGCACCATCAATTGGGACAGGCACGCCCCAGTCGAGGTCACGGGTGACGGCACGGGGTTGAAGACCGCCGTCGAGCCAGCTCTTCACCTGACCATAGACATTCGACTTCCATTCCTTATGGCCTTCGAGAATCCACTCCCGGAGCCAAGGTTCGTATTGGTCAAGGGGCAGGTACCAGTGTTTGGTGGGCTTCTTCACCAAGGCCGCGCCGCTAAGTTGGGAATGCGGGTTGATGAGCTCGTCAGGGCTCAAAGAAGAACCACATTTCTCACATTGGTCGCCATAAGCACCGTCGGCACCGCACTTTGGGCAGGTACCCACGATATAACGGTCAGAGAGGAACTTCTGGCGTTCGGGGTCGAAGTATTGCTCCGTCTCCTTTTCGATGAATTTTCCTTCGTCGTAGAGTTTTTTGAAGAACTCTTGAGCCGTGGAACGATGCATCTTCGAAGAAGTACGCGAATAAATGTCGTAGCTGATGCCGAGCTCCTCGAACGACTTCTTGATGATGCTGTGGTAGCGGTCCACGATGTCCTGTGGGGTGCATCCTTCTTTCTCGGCTTTGATGGTGATCGGCACGCCGTGCTCGTCGGAACCACCAACAAACAGCACCTCCTCACCGCGCATTCGTAGATAACGGACATAGGTGTCGGCGGGGATATACACGCCGGCAAGGTGACCGATGTGGACGGGGCCGTTGGCATAAGGCAAGGCCGTGGTTACGGTATAACGCTTGAAGTGTTTGTTGGTTGATTCCATAATGATTATTTTTAAAACAGGATGCAAAAATAATGCTTTTCAAACAAAAAAATATATCTTTGCACTTGACACAAAAAAAATATTTCTATGGACTTAAACAGTATTATCGGAGCTTTGACGGCCAATGGCGCTGTCAACGACATGAGTAAACAGTTCAAGATTAACGGAGATCAGGTGAATTCGATCATCACCGCCGCTCTGCCGACGCTTATCAGTGCCATGCAGAAAAACGCAGCCACAGAGCGTGGCGCTTCCTCGCTATCAGGAGCCTTGGCAAGCCATATAGGTGACGGCATCAATCTGAGCGATGACAATCTTACTGACGGAGCCAAGATTTTAAATCACATTTTTGGAAACAATTCCGCCTCGGTCTGTTCAGCTCTGGGCAAGCAAACAGGCACTAATAGCGGTAAGGTGGGCGCCATCTTGTCAGCCATCGCACCCATGCTGCTCGGATTGCTGGGACAAAGCCAGAAAAGCACCAACACCAGTGCCGGTGATTTAGGCGGCCTGTTAGGAAGTCTGCTTGGCGGTGGCTCAACTGGTAAACAAAGCTCTGGCGGGCTACTCGGCGGCCTCCTTGGCGGCGCCATGAGTGACAACAACAACAACGGCATCCCCGATATCATCGAGGGATTCATGAAATAATAACATATGGATATCATCATTGCTGGAGACGGTGAAGTCGGACTGCACTTGGCGGAGGCTTTAGTGCGCGACAACCATAATATCACCATCGTTGACCCTCACGAGGAATTGCTGAAGATGGTGGAGTCACATAGCGACGTGATGACCATCACGGGCGACTCTACCTCTGTCTCGGTACTGCAACGAGCCAATGTGTCGCGAGCCGATTTAGTCATCGCCGTGTTGCACGACGAACACATCAATCTACTCACGGGCATCGTGGCCAAAAAACTCGGTGCCAAAAAAGTTGTTGCACGCGTTAACACGATGGAAAACCTAGATACCAATGTGTGGCGCATGTATCAAGATTTAGGCATCGACGGGTTGCTCTCGCCCGAGGATATCGCTGCTCAGGAAATCATCTCGCTGTTGAAACAGAATGCTTCTTTGGAGACTTATGATTTCAGCGGAGGAAAACTGAAGCTCTTCATGGTAAAGCTGGAGCAAGGTGCCGAAATCATCGGAAAGAGTGTTGGGGAAGTCACCGAGCAATACCAGCACATCGATTTCCGTATCGCAGTGATCCACCGCCGACAGAACACCTTCATCCCACAGGATGACACCGTGTTTCAAGTGGCCGACATGGTCTATGTGGTCACTAAACCCCATGCCATCAAGGACATTATCCGGCTGAGCGGCAAAAAACAGATCAACATTCACAATGTGATGATCGTAGGTGGCGGACGTGTGGGGCGTATCACCGCCAAGCGGCTCGAAAACGAACTGAATATCAAAATCTTGGAGATCAGCAAAGAACGCTGCATGGAGCTCACCAACGCTCTCTCGAATGCCCTTGTCGTCAACGGCGACGCGCGCAATATCGACATGCTTGAGGACGAAGGCATCTCTAATATGGACGCCTTCATCGCTGTCACCGAAAACACCGAAACCAATATTCTGACTTGTCTGCAAGCCAAGGCCTTTGGCGTGAAAAAGACCATTGCCTTGGTGGAAAATATCGACTATATCGACATCTCACAGAACATCGGCATCGACAGTATCATCAACAAGAAGCTCATCGCGGCCAGCTACATGGTGCGTTACACCTTGGGTGCCAAGGTCTCCACCATGAAATGCCTCAGTGGCATTGACGCCGATATCGTGGAGTTTGAGGTGCGCCTAGGCGCTGCCGTGACCCGTAAGATGATCGGCAGGCTGGCCATGCCCGACGATGCAGTGATTTGCGGTATTGTGCGCGATGGCGAAGGTTATATCGCCACCGACGACTTCGAGATCCAAGCTGAAGATCGCGTGGTGGTGCTGGCATTACCCAACGCCATCCCCTCTGTTGAACGTCTGTTCCACTAATATCTTTTTTTATGAGCTCCAACGGCAAAATACGCATTCCTGTCCTGCTTCGCATACAGGGCAATTTGGTGCTTATCGAGGGATGTTTTATGCTCGCGGTGCTTCCCGTTACCTATTTTCACCACGGCATCAACGTCTTCAGTATGCCGTTTGCCGCGCTCATCACGGTGCTCACCGGTTTTATCCTGAGTTTCTCGACCCGAAGGTTCAAAGGCCAACAGCTCAACCACCGTGAAGGCGTACTCACGGTTTGCTTCTCGTGGCTGGTGCTCTCGGTGTTTGGCGGATTGCCTTTCCTGCTTGGCAAGAGCGTCCCCAACTTCACTGACGCTTTCTTTGAAGCGTTGTCGGGGTTCACTACTACGGGAGCCACCATCCTCACCAACATCGAAGCAGTACCAAAAGATATCCTTTTGTGGCGGAGCATGACCCAGTGGATGGGAGGATTGGCTATCATTGTCTTTGCTGTGGCCTTGATGCCTCTGCTTGGCGTCGGCGGAATGCAGCTGTTCATGATCGAGATGAACGGCATCAACTATGACAAGTTGCATCCTCGTACCATGCATACCGCCAAGCGACTTTGGGGACTTTATATTTTCTTCACACTGCTGGAGACACTTTTGCTGTGGGTGGGCGACATGGATTGGTTCGATGCCTTGTGCCACTCATTGACCACCATCTCGTCAGGCGGTTTTTCCACCCGTACAGGCAGTTTAGCCGGATTTTCTAGTTATTCACAGATTGTGGTGATGTGCTTCATGATCCTGTCAGGGTGTAACTTCACACTGTTGCTCATCGCTTTGGTGCGACGGCCCAAAGCACTCTTCGGCAACGAGGAATTCAAGCACTTTATTTTCAGTATTTTAGGTATCAGCGCCGTATTTGCTGCTGTGTTGATTTTCATCGTAAAGCAACCCGTCAGCAGTGCTTTGAGATCTTCGTTTTTCAGCGTGATTTCCACCTTCACTACCACAGGATTCTTCGTGAACGACTACACCCTATGGCCTGTCGGGTTATGGTGTGTATTGCTGCTGTTGATGTTTATCGGTGCATGTTCCGGCTCCACGGCTGGCGGTATAAAGATCATCCGACACCTTATTTTTATCAAGAATTCTGTGCTGGAACTGAAGCGCGTCATTCATCCCAATGCTGTCATCCCTGTGAAGATTAATCGGAAATCAATTTCCAAAAGCGTGATTTTCAAGACGATGACCTTTGTTTTTCTTTACTTCTTCTTGTTCGTCATCGGCATTGTCATCCTGCTCGCTTTGGGCGTTGACTTCAACACTTCAGTAGGGGCATCCATCGCTTCGCTAAGCAATCTCGGCACAGGGATCGGCTTGGTCGGGCCTTTTGGCACCTACGCTTACTTACCCCAAGCGGCCAAGTGGGTGCTGATGATGTTCATGCTACTTGGCCGCGTGGAGATCTTTACGCTAATTTCAATCTTCTCCAGAAACTTCTGGAAATAAATTGTTTTATTTAACTACTTTGAAGATGATCGGAAGTGCTTCGTTGCCATTTTCGAAGTGGTATATGGTTTCGCTGTCGCCGCTGACATCGGTGCTAAGCGTCATCACATAAGTCTTCTTAGCGGAGAACACCTTGAAGAACTGGGTATCCTCTGCAGAGATCTTATTGACATCCAAGGTGCGGGTGATCAGCGCGTAATTGTTGGCAATGGCCTCTTCCACGGTCTGACCCGGCTTTAGTTCATAAACATTCACTTCGTATGCCACTTCATCTCCGTCGGTCACATTCTTGACTGGGGTCCATGAAACAGGGAATGACTTGGCTTTCTTCACTTCTGGCACCGAAGTGGGAAGTTTGTAATTTTCCGGATCGTAGATGTCGTCACCAGAGCGATCTACGGGAGCTTTCCATTGCGGTGTGGTAAATGTCGGAACTTCCGGATCGTCGCCCCATTGGAAGAACACCCCAGTGGGATAGGTCACTTCTCTCTCTAAAAACTCACGAGAAATCGTGTCGTGAATATGCTCTGCCACCATCTCATTGACGTAATAAATGGTGTCGGAGACTTCGTATTCCCAATAATTCACGGTGTAGGTGCTTGACAATTGCAGATAGTAAAGATTGCCTTGCTCCAGATCAGTACCCCAACCGGCAAGGGTGCGGTTGATCAATTCGTGGTTGTCCATTTTGTTGTAGCGTTCGGGCAATCCTTTGATTTCTTCACTGTGCAGCGGTTCATAGGACGTGATACTGTCAATATCGTCACCTGTATTTTCATATAATTCTAAAGTATAGGAGACGTTTTTCAGTGATTCATGTCGTGCAGGTTCGAAGACCACCTCTATATCATCGCTCATGGGGATGGTGTAGTAGCCGTCGCTCGGTACATAATGACGCTTGGTCGAGAAGTCGACAATATGTTGGTCTTGCATCTCTTCGAGAATGGTCTCCAGTTCTGACACCTCTTCTACGCCACCTTCCCATTGTGTCAAACCTTCAACGCCTTCACTTTCATCATCTTCTTCACTTTCGTCATCCACGGAATAATTGTAATTGTACTTTCTAAATACGCCGTCAGAGTGGCTCCAGAAGAAAGGCATTGGCTGGCTAACACCGTTGTTGGCGACAATGAAAGGCTCGTCGGAATCTCTGGTTTTAATCTGCTCGGCCTCCACTTGTGCCACATAGAGTTTACCGCTTTCCAACTGAACTTTGATATCGCGCAAGGTGTCAAACACAGCATAATTATTGTCGCGAACTTCTGTAGAGAAGAGGACGGGGTTGTATTTAATGGCATCCTGATAGTTCTGACCATCCAGTACCTTTACCACCTTCAATTTGTATTTGAAACGGACGTTTCTGCCAGCACAATTGGAAATGACGGGAGTCCAGAAGAAATTGATTCTCCGGTTCGGTGTTACCACCATAGCACCGTTCAAGTCCATCTGTGCACCGGCCATAGGAGACACCAATTCAGGTGCGGAGCCTGAGTAGCAGATTTCGAACGTTGGGCAAGGTCCTACGGTAATCGATTCACGATTTGGATTCGTACGGTCGCTCCAGAGGTAGATATCGATGCAAAGCTGATAGGTTCCTTCGGGCAACTGTTGAATCTCGATGGGATTATTGTAGTTAATGTTGGTTTCCAGACGACCGCTTCCTATCTGGGTGGCTAGCACGTCTGTCTTCATTCTATTGATTCCCTCAGAAAGAAGAATGGGTTGTGAAGGAACCGTTCCTGGCTTGGTACGGACATAGAGTGCTTGGTTGTTGACTGAGAATTCGGCATCAAAGAAAACTTCTAATCCTTCGCTTCCCGCGCCGGTTACAATAAACTGTATGTTGAAATAACGAAGCGGGTCATCCAGATAGCTGGTCAGTGTCGTTGGTAGTGCAGGAACCTTGGGGAACACCACCACTTGAACTGTCTGTGCTGAAACCGTCATAAGTCCCGTAAAGAGGGCAACAGCCAAAACTAGAGTTCGAAAAATGCGTTTCATATTAAGATTTGTTTTTATGATTCTAACTGTTATTTATTTCTTTTTTGACTTAATCACACGAGAGGCGAAGCTATAGCTATATTCCATCATGAAGCGCACGTCGGTGTTGACCGCCACGTGCTGGCCGATGACGATATTGTCGCTATAATTGCTGATGGAAAAGAATACGGATGCATTGTGTCGATCTTTGTAATTCAGCGAAGCGCCCAGACGAGCGGCGACAGAAAGGTCGTTGGTCATCTCGATACCCGCTTCGGCACCAACACGGTGTGCAAGGTAGTCAAGAACTCTGCGCTTTGAGTCATCCACTTCATCAACTTCCGTCTTTTCAACATTAAAAGCCATTGTCAATCTAGCATTGCCAGATAGTGTAAGATCCTCTTTTTTTATGAAGTTGTAGGATGTGCAGCCTGTGAGGCAGTGGGAGTTATAGTCGTTGCCCGGAGAACGTGACAGGGAATAGTCGTAATTGGCATTTAGTGAAACCCGCGAGTGAGAAAAATAGACTTCATAACCAACACCAAAACTTGTAGTAGAAACATCAAAACTCATCCCTTCCATGTGTTTGTTAAGGTTCTTGTTCTGCAACAAGTTGAAACTTACGTTAAACGTATGGTCGTTTTCGAGAGACAATGTGTAGCTGGGCGAGATATCCAAGCTATGTGCAATTTGGTTAATCTGTATTTCTTCAGGAACTTCCAATACACCGTCCAACTGTTTCTGCGTAACGCCGTTGTACATGACCGCCAAGGCCACGTTATCGCCAAAGAAATTGTTCCAGGTGAGGGCATAAGAACCTACCTGATTGGTGTACATTTGTTTTTTATCCAAATTATCGCGTTGCAGATAGCCATTCAAGGTCAGGAAAGCTGTTTGGTTAAACAATGAGGTAGAAAGGTTGCCGCCAAAAGTTTGGGCATTTTGGTTGAATCCGTTAGCACCCAAAGAAGTATAGTCAGGTTGCACAAAGCGGTAAGTTAAAGTGGCTGTGACAGGCTTGAAGTTCAAATTTAACAAGGCGTCACCAGCAAAGCGAACCTCGCTGCCATAACGCACATTGAACATGCCTATCTTCCGGAATCCACCCATGATCTTATTGGCCAACTCAACATCGCCTTCTCCTTCCAGCACTATTTCTTCCCGCGCAATGTCAGGAGTGAACAAGCTGGCTCCCAAATTGGCTTCAAACATTACATGCTCGCCAATGGTAAAGTGTCCTTTCAGGCCTAACGCCAGGTTTTCCTTTCCTTTAATGGTGGAGTCACGCATAACAAGTGAGGTGTCAATCATGTCGGAGGAATAAATGTTATACACATACCATTGTGTGGGCAAGCTGTTTAAGTCATCGGCAGCGTGTAATAAACTAAAATCAACATAATTTCGCTTGCTTCCAACGGCGATGTGTGCTGCGTATGCCTTGCGCTTGAACTGAGGCAAGGTGGTATAAGCCACATTGTTCATGCCCAATAACGAGTCGGACAGAAATTGAATGGCATCGCGGTCATCGAGTTCCGTACGGAAGGTCGTAGCGTGATTGAAGTTGCCGTAAAAGCCTCCAAAACGGAATTTTTTACCTCGATATTCCATACCTACACCGTCAAAGGAAATACCGTTATATGTGTAGTTGGAGAAATTCATGCAAGACGTACCGAAATGGAAGGTGAATCTTTTCCATGTAGGCCTAAAATTGATGGTAAAGACTGGTTCGGAAAAGGTGAATTGTTCGGCGCTCACATTAATCAAATTAACGCTCATCGGGACACTGATACCAAAAATGTTATAGGTCATATTGGCATAAGCAAGGGCCGAAAACGGCGAATTGTAATGCAGATCGGCATTATTCCACGATGACGTGAGTTGAGTGCCAACTGTACCTGACACAGTCAACGGGTCAACCACAGTTTGAAGCTCTGAGTCTTGTGCCTTTGAGGTTAGTGAAAAGCCAAACAACAATACAAAACAAAAGAAAAGATTTAAAAGAATTATTCGACGTTTCATGGTATGATTTTTCGTTATCGTTGGATTATTATTGCGAAAATACTAAGTAACTCTTATTCCTTTACAAATTTTCTGATACCAACAGTTTTGTCGGTGGTCAAGCGAATCATGTAAGTGCCTGAGACATAATTCTCAACATCAAGCACGATCTTGTCGGAACAATTGACTTGCTTACCGACCAGGGCTCCATTGATGGTGTAAATCTCGAGCATTTTAACGGGCTCTGAAGCTTCAATGGTCAGTTGGGAAGTGGTGGGGTTCGGGTAGACCGAGACTGTCAACGAATATTGTTCGGTTAAGCCTACCGTACTAATGAAGTGGGCTACCAGCTGTCTATCCTCTTCTGCATTAAATATGATTCGGTTATCCTCGGAAACGACCTCGTCACCTTCAGTCCAATTCACAAATATGAAATCCGGATTGGGCTCAGCGGATAAAACAACCTCTTGACCATAGGTGTAGGTTCCAGCACCTGTAATGACACCGCCTTCTTCCGGATCAGCGATTGCTGTGATCTCAAAGGTGTCGAGCTCAAAGTTGGCCACGTAGTGTACCGACTCTGTTACAGTGAGAGTATAGATGTTAGATGTCGAAACCTCAACACCGTTCAAAGTCCAATTCACAAAATGGTATCCTGTATTGGCTTGCGCGTTCAACTGGCATGTCTGACCATAGTGGAACTGTTCGCCCGTACCAGTGATGGTGCCACCATCCTCAGGATTGGCGTCCGCCAAAACGACATAGTCAAACTGTTCAAAATGGGCCCTATAAGTGGCACTCTCTGTCACTTCGAAGCTATAGACCTCGTCTGTGGAGACTATGTCGTTGCCTTTGGTCCAATTCACAAAGTAATAACCCGGATTAGATGTTGCAGTCAGCGTACAAATCTCGCCATGAGTGTAGTCGCCTGCACCTGTAATAGCGCCTCCCGCTGTTGGGTTGGCAATAGCAGTAATGGTGTAAGTATTCTGTTCAAAGTTTGCCATTAAGGTTCTGGCCTCGGTTACGGTAAAGGTGTAAGTCGTTGTTGTAGCTACCTCCTGGCCGTTCTCCGTCCAGTTCACAAAATGATAACCTGTCGAAGGAATCGCTCTCAACGTACAGATCGCAAAGTGATAGTAGTTGCCTGCGCCAGTGACGGTGCCGCCTGTAGTATGATTGACGGTAATGGCATATCTATTCCGCTGGAAGTGCGCCACGTAAGCAGCCTCTCCTGTTACTGTGAAACTGTAAGTGGCAGAAGTGGAGACCTCTGTGCCGTTAAGCGTCCATTTCTCGAAATGATAACCTTCGGCAGGGGTGGCGGTCAACGTACAGGTAGCGAAATGGTCGTAAGTACCTGCACCGCTCACCTCACCGCCAGTCGACGGTGTGCCAGACACCGTGATCTCATAGTTGTTCAAGCTGAAGTTGGCAACCAACGTTCTAGGACCTGTCACCGTGAAGGTGTAGGCCAAGGTGGTGGCGACCTCCTGGCCGTTCTCCGTCCAGTTCACGAAGGTGTAACCCTCGCCCTCTGTGGCTGTCAGCGTGATCTCCTCAAAGTGGTTGTAGGTACCAGCGCCGGTCACAGTGCCGCCTACGGTCGGGTTGGCCGATGCTGCGATGTCGTAGCTGTTCAGACTGAAGTTGGCAACCAAAGTCCTAGGACCTGTCACCGTGAAGGTGTAAGCCAAGGTCGTAGCGACCTCTTGACCGTTCTCCGTCCAGTTAACGAAGGTATAACCCTCGCCTTCGGTGGCTGTCAGCGTGATCTCCTCGAAGTGGTTATAGGTACCAGCGCCAGTGACAGTGCCGCCCACGGCCGGGTTGGCTGAAGCAGTGATATCATAGCTGTTCAGGCTGAAGTTGGCAACCAACGTTCTGGGACCTGTCACCGTGAAGGTGTAAGCCAAAGTCGTAGCGACCTCTTGACCGTTCTCCGTCCAGTTAACGAAGGTATAACCCTCGCCTTCGGTGGCCGTCAGCGTGATCTCCTCGAAGTGGTTATAGGTACCAGCGCCAGTGACAGTGCCGCCTACGGCCGGGTTGGCTGAAGCAGTGATATCATAGCTGTTCAGGCTGAAGTTGGCAACCAACGTTCTAGGACCTGTCACCGTGAAGGTGTAAGCCAAGGTCGTAGCGACCTCTTGACCGTTCTCCGTCCAGTTAACGAAGGTATAACCCTCGCCTTCGGTGGCCGTCAGCGTGATCTCCTCGAAGTGGTTATAGGTACCAGCGCCAGTGACAGTGCCGCCCACGGCCGGGTTGGCCGTTGCGGCGATGTTGTAGTTGTTAATCGCAAAATTAGCAGCGTATTCAGCAGCTTCGGTCACCTCAAATGTATAAGTAAGATTTGTAGAGACCTCTTGGCCGTTCTTGGTCCAGTTCACGAAATGATAACCCGTGGCTGGCACTGCTGTCAATGTGCAGGTCTGTCCGTAGTTGTAGTTGCCAGCGCCCGTCACAGTACCGCCCTCGGTAGGATTGACCGTCACCATTGCCGTGATGTCGTAGTTGATCAGTTCAAAGTTAGCCGCGAAGACCAAGGTGTCGGTTACCTCGAACTGGATGGTTGGGATGGTGTCGTATTCGTCACCGTATAGCGTCCAATTGATGAAATTGTAGCCCGTGTTGGCCGTCGCTGTCAGCGTGCAGGTCGCGCCATGGTTGTAG
>JAFPWT010000013.1 GCA_017394865.1 Bacteroidales bacterium | reverse complement strand
GCGGACCATCTTGCGGAGCAAGGGATGCGGGCGGTACTTGGGATCGCCAAATTCTTTGTAAAGCACCTCCATGATGGCGAGGTTGACGTCGTTGCCAATGAGGTCGGCCAAAGCCAAGGGACCCATCGGGTGGTTGGCGCCCAGCATCATGCACTTGTCGATGTCCTCGGCTGAAGCAATTCCGTCGGCAAGAATGCCCACGGCCTCGTTGATCATCGGGATAAGGATGCGGTTAACGACGAAGCCGGGGGCTTCCTTCACCTCCACGGGCTGCTTGCCGATGCTGGTGGCGAGTTCCACAATGCACTTGGTCACTTCATCGCTGGTGAGTTGGCCTTTGATGACTTCAACGAGGGCCATACGGTCGGCGGGGTTGAAGAAGTGCATGCCGATGAACTGGGCCGGACGGCTGGTGCAGGCGGCGATTTCGGTGATCGACAGTGACGATGAGTTGGTGGCGAAGATGGTCTCGGGCTTGCAGATCTTGTCAAGTTCCATGAACACATCCTTCTTCAGCTGCATCTCCTCCACTGCGGCCTCGATGACGAGGTCGGCGTCAGCGAAGGTAGCATAGTCGGTGGTGGTGGTGATGTTCTTCAGCAGGGCATCGACGGCCTCTTGGGTCATCTTACCCTTCTCGACGAGCTTGCCGTAGCCTTTGGAAATGCTGGCCATAGCCTTGTCGAGGCTAGCTTGGGTGCGGCTCTTCATGACGACGGGCATCTTGGCGGCGAATGCCTTCACGATACCTTTAGCCATAGTGCCGGTTCCGATAACACAGATTTTCATGATGTTGAGTTGTTTATTTGTTGAATTGTTGAATTGTTGATTTGTTGATTTGTTATTTCCCTTTATAAGTAGGTTTACGCTTCTCGAGGAACGCGGCCATGCCTTCTTTCTGATCCTCAGTGAGGAAGCAACGGCCGAAAAAGACGCTCTCGTTCTCAATGGCTCTGTCTACATCCATGTCCCACTCGTCATTGATCGTCAGTTTGGCGGCTTTTACGGCCAGAGGTGCATTGGCAGCGATCTGGTTGGCGATCTCGAAAGCGCGGTTCATCAGCTCGGTTTGAGGCACCACCTCGTTGACGAGACCGATTTGCAGGGCTTCGTTGGCGCGGATGGCTTTGCCGGTGTAGATGAGCTGCTTGGCCATGCCCATGCCCACGAGACGGGCCAGACGCACGGTGCCGCTAAAACCGGGGATGATACCCAGACCGACTTCAGGCTGACCGAACTTGGCGTTGTCGGAGCAGATGCGGATGTCACAAGCCATAGCCAACTCGCAGCCTCCGCCGAGGGCGAAGCCGTTGACAGCGGCGATGACGGGCACATGCAACGTCTCAATCTTACGGAACACCGCAGCGCCACGAGCACCGAAAGTCTGAGCCTGCAACATACCAAGGTTGGCCATCTCGCTGATGTCAGCACCAGCCACGAAGGCCTTCTCGCCATCGCCAGTGATGATGAGTACACGGAACTTATTGCAGTCAAACTTGTTCAGGTAGTCGTCCATGTCCTTGAACACGCCCGTGTTGAGGGCATTCAGGGTCTTGGGCGCCGACACCTTCATGACGGCGATGTTCTCGTGTTCCTCAATTTTCAGATAGGTGTATTCCATCTCTGTAGGGATTAGATGTCCATGGGTTTCAGGTCGGGGCTGATGATCAGCTTGGCCTCAGTGGCAGCTTGCACCTGCTCGACGGTGAATTCAGGATGGAGCTCCTTCAGGACGATGCCTTCGGGGGTGATGTCCATGACACCCATTTCAGTGATGATCATATTCACCTGACCAGCAGCGGTCAAGGGCAGCGTGCACTCCTTCAGGATCTTGGGAGCACCCTTCTGGGTGTGTTCCATGGTGAGGATCACACGCTTGGCACCAACCACGAGGTCCATGGCGCCGCCCATGCCGGGAGCCATCTTGCCCGGGATGATCCAGTTGGCGAGGTTACCCTTCTCATCCACTTGCAGGGCGCCGAGGAACGACACGTTCACATGGCCGCCACGGATGATGGCGAACGATGTGGCCGAGTCGAAGGTGCAGGCGCCGGGCAGCAGAGTGATAGCGCCACCGCCAGCGTTGATGAGGTTCTTGTCTTCCTTGCCTTCTTCAGGGGTTGGGCCCATACCCATGGCACCGTTCTCGGTTTGCAGGGTCACGGTCACACCTTCGGGAAGGTAGTTCGGAATCAAAGTCGGGATGCCAATACCAAGATTGACAACATCGCCGTCGTGCAGTTCTTTCGCAGCACGCTTGGCGATTACTTCTCTCATTTCATTTTTTTCCATAGTTAGAAATGTTTAATTGTTGAATTGTTTATTGTTGTTTTGTTATTTCATTCCTCTTTTAACCATTTCTTGAACGACGAACGAAGCCACATCGTCGGCATAGGTGTTCATGCCGAAGCCAGCGTCGAAGCCCAGTTCCTTGGCCAGTTCGTGGGTGATACGGGCGCCGCCACAGCAGCAAATCATCTTGTCACGCAGACCCTCGGCCTCCATTAACTCGATGAAGTTAGTCATGTTGTGGATGTGAACATCCTTCTGCGTCACGGTCTGCGACACGAGTAGCGCGTCGGCATGAAGTTCAATGCCTTTGGCGATGAACTCCTCGTTAGGCACCTGCGAGCCGAGGTTGTAGGCCTCAATCATCTCGTAACGCTCCAGTCCGTAGTGGCCGGCATAACCCTTCATGTTCATGATGGCGTCGATACCCACGGTGTGGGCATCGGTACCCGTCGAGGCGCCGACGATGACGATCTTGCGGCCGATGTTCTCCTTGATGTACTTGTCGGTCTCATACATGTCCATCGTCGTGGATTCCACCTTCGGCACATAGATGGTCGAATAGTCCACCGTGTGCGTGCAGCTGCCATAGCAGTTGACGAAGGTGAAACCAGGAGTCAACTCCCTGTAATACACCACGCTGGGGTTTTCTAATCCCATCTTCTTCAGTAACAGTTTGGCCGCTTCGATGGCTTCTGCGCCGCAAGGCACGGGCAAGGTGAAGCTCAACTGCATCTTGCCGTCGTTCATGGTGTCGCCGTAGGGCTTTATCTTGGTGAGGTCTAGGGTTTTGTCGTAATCCTTGGCCTCCATTGAATACAAACCTTCACTCATTATTTCTTCCCTTTCATTAGTTCAACAAACGGATTCAGATAATTCTCGCTCTTCAGCGTCACGCCGGCCAAGCCCTTACCGCCGTTCTTCGGGCGTTTCACATCGCCGAAGATACCTTTCTCCAAGGCGGTAAACAGACCTTCCTTGACGAGTTCCTCAAGCAGCTTGATGGTGTTGTCGAGCACCAGGTGGGCGCGTTGACGGCAGATGCCGCCTTCCTTGAACTCCATCTCCTCGCCGATGTCCTTCATGTTGTTGAAGATGTAGCGAGCGTTCTCGATGGAGAGGTAACGGTCGCTCATGAACGGCGTGTGGATGGCCTCGGTGGGCATACCCAGCAGTTGCAGGCCCTGGTGCGTCCAGATGCCGATGATGTTGAATAGTGCGTCTTGGATGTGGCCGCGAAAGATGTTGCCCGTCATGAACTTGGTGGGCGGCATGTATTTCAGCGGCGCATTGGGGAAGATCTCGCGGGTCATCTGTGCCTGCGCGAGTTCCATGAGGAAGCCGTTCTCGAGCATCGGGTCCATCTCGAAGGCGTGACCCAAGCCCATCTGCTCTTCGGGCAGACCAGCGATCTTGGCCAACTGCTCGTTGATGAGGTCGGAGGCCAACACGGTATGTGCGGCTTCCACGGCGTCGGCGGTGGTCAGGTAGTTGTCCTCACCCGTGTTGATGATGACGCCTGCGAAACCGTTGATGATACGGCTCATGTATTGGTCAATCAGTGTGCGCTGCATGTTGATGTCACGGAACAGGATGCCGTAGAGGGCGTCGTTCAGCATGACATCGAGGCCTTCGAAAGCGCCCATGATGGCGATTTCGGGCATGCAGAGGCCGGAGCAGTAGTTGCAGAGGCGGATGTAGCGGCCCACCTCCTCGCCCACTTCGTCCAAGGCCTTACGCATGATGCGGAAGTTCTCCTGTGTAGCGAAAGTGCCGCCGAAGCCCTCTGTGGTGGCGCCGTAAGGCACATAGTCCAAGAGGCTCTGGCCCGTGGTGCGGATCACAGCGATGATGTCGGCTCCCTGACGGGCACCGGCCTGGGCTTGCACCACGTCCTCGTAGATGTTACCGGTGGCCACAATAATATAAAGGTATGGCTTGGGGCCTTCGCCGATGGTCTCGAGGTAATGCTCGCGGCGGGCGCGGCGGGTGCGGATACGCGTCAGGCTCTCGTCGATAACGGGTTGCAGCGTGGCGGCAATCTGTTTCTGGTCGCGCGTCACCACCTTGGTGATGTCGAGTTCGCCTTTGGCCACCTTCTCGGCGATTTGTTGCGGGTTGAGGCCCGTCTGGATCATGGCGTTGGCGATGAAGAACAGGATGCCCTCGCCGAGCACGCCCTTGTCCTTGATGGCGTCCACCACCACATTGGGCAGCGGCACATCGCTTTCGTCCACCCCGTCGATGCCCATCAGTCGGGCGAGGGTGCGCTCCACGGCCACCGTGGTGTATTGCTCGCAGAAGGCCTGCACATCGTCAGCGATGTTTTTCGCCAGCCCCCTGGCATACTCCACTTTCTTAAAATCAAGTCCTAATTTACTTTCCATATTTTCAGTATGTTATTTAATTAATTGATACTATTTGCTATTTAACCAATTCTCAAGTTTAGTGATTTCATTTTCTTCACAGGCCCAGCTCCCATACTCATAATAACGAGATTCACTAAATGAATATATGAAATCATAAGAGTATAGCTCTTTGACCATTTTTTTGTATTTCTTTTCAGTTGGTGATAAATTACTAATACTTGGCTTATTTAATGAAGATAAATCATGCTCAAATGTTACCCCCTGGGGGAGCTCCGTCCTAAGTATATAGTAGTATTTCTTTTTTTTGTCATACTTAAATTCAAAAGAAAAATCGTTAGAAAAATCACGAATTCTCTTGTCATAAAGTTTCTCACTTGAAGAGAAACTAAGAGTGGGTTTAGCCATATATGGATAATATAACTTCATTGCATCTTTTCCCAATACTAAATTACAAGTTCTTGAAGTCTTTTTTATCTTTAACGGTGTTCCATCCTCTGTATATAAAGTATCCATCCATCCATAATAGACAGTGATAATCGTATCAACATCATTCGGGAATTTCAAAGAGTATTGGACATCATGAGGAAGTGAACTAAACTCTTTGTTAGAGTATTCTTCGTATTTCTTATTCTTAATTTCATTTGGCTTTTCGAACACTTCCATTGAAACTGCTTCTTCTTTTTTAAGTTCAGAAAAAATGTATCCGAAGAACAAAACAGAACCTATTAAGAATAGTGCGGCTAAAATATATCTTACAGAGTTTCTCATCTCAGCGTCCTCCTTTCTTTTTCCAGGGGGATGGAGTTCGCCCTAGTTAAAATCTCCCTCGCCTCACTAATCCATTGGGAATCTATGCCAAGGCTTTCGGCAATGTTCAGCGCCTCATGCGGCACTTCGCCGTCTTGCACCTCGACAAGTTCGTAGTTCATCGTGCCGTTCTCGAAGCCCTTCACGCGGAGGCAACGGGCATCGGTCGGCTCTATATCGTAATGCGTGGTCATGACGAGGCTCACATTGTCGCCCCTCAACACCTTCACCAAGGCCGACACCAAGGCCGTTCCCTCGGTGGGATTGGTGGTTCGGGCCGGTTCGTCAATCAACGCCACTATCTTTCTGTTTTCGCGCGATGCCTTGATGACGGCATCGATATTCTTCATCTCTGCGGCAAACGACGACAACCCCTTCTCGATAGACTGCTCGTCGCCGATGCAGAAGAAAATCTCATCCTTGACGGCAATGTCGGCACTTTGGGCCGGGATGCCAAACCCGTATTGGAACAGGTACTGGCACAGCGTCAAGGTCTTCAACACCACGGTCTTGCCACCCATGTTGGCACCCGTGATCAAGGTAGGCTTTTGCCCGAAGGTGAGCGTCACCGGTTGGAATGCGCGTTTGCGCATCTCCAAAGCGTCCTTCACCTGCGGATGGAACATCGCCTCGTAATGGGTAACGTCGCCTTCCGCGATGGTTGGGAAGCAAAGTCCCAACTGCTTTATCTGTAAGGCTTTGGCGAGATACATGTCAATCCTAGCCAAAGCAATTTGTGCTTCGTGGAGTGCCTTGGCAAAGCCAAAGAGCTTTTGACTGAGGTCGCGACGTACGCCTTCCTCAATCTCTGCACACTCCAGCAGGAGGTCTTCCTGCTTGTCGGGATGCTGGCGCATCTGCGCACGCAAATCCCTTAATTCCTGGCAATAAGAGTCATACACATAGAAGGTCGCCATCTTCAATCCATCGGGATCAAGGATGGTAATGACTTCGTTCAGGTCGGGTACCTTAACGGCATCATCCATCTCGTGCGCCTTGAGCCTTTCGGCCACATCAACGGCAAGGATGGCCAGATGCTTCACCTCAAACAACTCGATATCATCCAGCACAGCCTTATTCTCCAAATTCTTGATGGTCGTGCGGATATCTTTCAATCCCTGAAGCCGGAACTGGAGCGTATTAATATAAGGTGTGTCGACCCGACCGATGAAATCCACGAATTGCCTTAGGGTGGCATAGCTTTGTGCTATCTCCTCCCCTGTACGCATCATGGGCATGTCGAGCATCCAGCGGCGGGTGTATCCCGACTGGAGCTCGAGCTGCTCAAATACGTAGCGCAGTCCGCAAGGCGATTCTATGTGGTCTCTCAGTTGCATATCGTATTCGCGGTTTTCTCTTCCGCGTCTTTTAGTCTCATGATGTCATACACCGGAAGTTGTATCGCTTCCGAAAGTCTCGCACAAAGCGTGTCGGAGTCCAGCACAACGCCCAATGGCGAGGTTGGGTTCACCGTTACGGCGATGAGTTTGCTCTTTTGCAGCACGTGGATGGTGCCGCCCAATTTATGGAACAGCCTGAACTGTTGTGGAGTGACGAAGATCTTGGTGAAGTCGCGCACCACCAGTTCGGTGCTCTTCAGTTTGGGATTCTTCCTCACTTTCTCCAAGAAGCCGTCCACCAAGGCACCAGCCACATAGAGCGTCTTGCAGTCATCCATACCCTCGAAGCGAATCTCCTGAGAGAGCGATGAGACGGTCTTGATTTCATGCAGGGCGCCATCGGAGTCCTTGAACCACACGCCCTTTTCGATGGGCAGCAACAGGTCGAGGTTCTCCTGGCTGGTCAGCGGGATCTTGATCAGGTCCACCACGAAGGCGGTCTGTTGCACCAACGTGTTCATGTTGGTCGAATACGCGGCGCCGGTGGCCAGTATCATGCTCTGGCTCACGGCGGGCGAAGCGAGGCTCATGCGCGACAAGGCCCCGTCGATGATGACCAAGTCGAGGCCTACGCGGTGCATGTCCTTCATCCAACGCTTCAGTCCGCTCGACGACGAAGGCCCCGACAGGAGGATCTTGCCCCCTGTCAAGGCTTTGGCCGTCACCACGCGACCCAATGAGGTGTTTTCGTCGCTCACGTCGATGAGTTCGGAGACGATGCGTTTCTGGCGGTAGTGCATCTCGGAGGTGCCGAAATACATGCCTTGGCGCAGATAGATCTCCGGCTTCTGGGTGCGCGTCACCTGGTCGGTGGTCTCTCCATCAATGCCTATTGAAGTCACGGCAATGCGCTTCCTCTCGACGGGCAGGCGGTCGAGCACATAGTTCAGACTGACGGTCTTCCCCGTGTTCTTCTGCAACCCGACGATGGACAGGCTGTCGTAGTTCAATATGTCATCGATGAAGGTCATTTACTTCTGGTTTCTTTTCTTGTTGCGTTCGTGGCGTTTCAGGGCCTTCGGCTCGATGTTCATGCGCTCGCCTTCCAGCAAGGAGATGACACCGTCGACAGCCTTGTTGGCAGCCACTTGTTTCTTACGACGCTCGGCTTGGCACTCGGGGCAGTTGCACTCGCTGTGATACTCGGTCGGCTCGGTGTAGGTCGTGATGACGCCTTCGAAGTTGCGCAACACCACCTTGCCAGGGGCCTGGGAAATCACATACTGAGGCATCACCGGGGTCTTGCCGCCGCCACCAGGAGCATCGACCACGAAGGTCGGGATGCAGAAGCCGCTGGTGTGGCCACGCAGTCCTTCGATGATTTCGATACCCTTCGAGACCGGAGTACGGAAGTGCTCCAGACCCATCGAGAGGTCGCACTGGTAGATGTAGTACGGGCGCACGCGCATCTTGACGAGTTCATGGACGAGGTTCTTCATCACATGGACGCAGTCGTTGACGCCACGGAGCAGCACACTCTGGTTACCCAGCGGCACACCGGCGTTGGCCAGCATCTCGCAAGCACGACGTGACTCGGCGGTCACCTCGTTCGGGTGGTTGAAGTGCGTGTTGATCCAAATAGGATGGTACTTCTTCAGCATGTCGCAGAGTTCGGGGGTGATACGCTGCGGGCAGACCACGGGGGTGCGGGTGCCCAAGCGGACGATCTCCACATGCGGGATTTGGCGCAGGCGCGAGATGATGTATTCCAGTTTCTTGTCGCTCACCATCAAGGCATCGCCGCCCGAAAGCAGCACGTCGCGCACGCTCTCGGTCTTCTCGATGTATTCGAGGGCTTTCTCAATACGGTCTGGACCGCATTCGTTGTCGGTCTGGCCGGCAAAACGACGGCGCGTGCAATGACGGCAGTACATCGAGCACATATCGGTGATGAGGAAGAGCACGCGGTCCGGATAACGGTGCGTCAAGCCGGGGGTCGGTGAGTCTTCATCCTCGTGCAGCGGGTCGAGCAGGTCGGCAGCCGCCTGATGGGTCTCCAATGCCGTGGGGATGCATTGACGGCGGACAGGGTCATGCGGGTCGTTCGGGTCAATGAGGCTCAAATAATAAGGAGTGATGGCCATGCGGAGGGTCGAGAGGGTCTTTCTTACGCCTTCTTCCTCCTCGGCGGTCAGCTTCACATATTTCTTCAAGTCCTCAAGGGTCTCGATGCGGTTCTTCACCTGCCATTTCCAGTCATTCCACTGGGCATCGGTGACTTTCGGGAATAATTGTTTTCTTCTTGATTCTGCCATAACCCTAATTATTATGCATATAACTCTTCAAAGATCTTGCGGAGCTCGGGGCTTTCGCGGAGTTCCTGCAGGGTGAATTCGGCGTGGCCTTTGGTGTAGCCGTTACCCATGATCATGTTCACGTCACTGCCGATACCTTCAGCACCGAGGGAAGCCTTGGTGAAGCTGGTGGCCATGCTGAAGAAGTAGACGATACCGTCGTCCTTGGTGCAGAGCACAGCGGTCATTTCCTGATCCGGGACGTTGACGCAGTTGATGGTCACATCGGCCATCTTGCCGTTGGTCAGACGCTCGACCATTTCGTAAACCTGAACTGGAGTCATGCCAGCGGCGCTTTCCACGATGTCGCAGAAGCCGAGGTCCTTGATACGCTGGGTTGACTTCTGGCTGTTGGCGATACCGATGACCTTACCGGTGACACCGACGCGTTTCTTGGCCTCATAGCAGCAGAGCATGCCGCTCTTGCCACCGGCGCCGAGGATGACGACGGTCTGGCCGTATTGGCACAACTTGGCGGTCTGGGCGGGAGCACCAGCCACGTCGAGGGCACTCAATGCGAGTTTTTCAGGCATGTCGCTCGGGATCTTGGCATAGATGCCGCTTTCGAAGAGGATAGCCTTACCCTTGATATCGACTTGGTCGACATCGGGACGGATGGCGAGGATCTCGTCGATGCGAAGAGGAGTCAGTGACAGGGAGACCAGAGTAGCGATGCGGTCGCCTTCCTTCAGGTCGATCTTGCCTTTCAGGGCGTCGCCGATCTTCTCGACCTTGCCGAGGAGCATGCCGCCCGAACCGGTACGACGGTTGCGGTGCTTGCCTTGGAGTTCCACGTTGAGGAACATTTCCTTCTTCACTTCTTCCATGATCTTCTCTTCGCTTGCGCCGGGACCAGCCTGTTGCTTGGCGTAGTTATGGATGTCAGTGAACGAAGCGGAGTCGATATTCAGGGTCTGCACATCGATGAGGATTTCGTTGTCCCAAATCTCATCCATGTTGTTGTTCAGTTTGTTAGCGGGTTGCGGCAGCACGCCGACGGGTTCGATCACACGGTGAGTACCGTATTTGTTACCATGTTTTTGCATTGCTTTGTAATTTAATGATTTAGTATTTAAAATTAAATTTTTTAAGTCTTATTTTTTATAATTCTTCAACAACTTATCCAATTGTTTTTGGTGTGTCTCGGCTTTCATTGGGTCACTGTTACGATCAGTATATGCTACATAAGCAAAATTCTTGTTTTTGCTATCAACGATGAGCATGGAACTTATGATGAAACCTTCTTTTGTCCCCAAATAAATACCAGAACCAGTAGGAGGATTGTATATACCATCAGGACATGTGTAACCTCCATTATAAATAATGAGTCCAAAACGCTCATTACGTGAACATAGAATGGAATCAATAGTAGGAGGAATTTCAATGTCTTTTATGGATATAGGAAAGGACAGGGATTGGGCAAGATAATTACACCACTTAATCTCATTCTGGATCTCTTTATGGACAAGACTATCAGAGATAACAATGGTCTCAGTCACAGAAAGTGTTTTGTCATTAGTTAACGCCCTTTCAAAAAGTGATTTAGCGACATCCGTCACCGAGTCATCTTTAATAACGTAGGAGCCATCCTTGACATAACCGAAATCATACATTTCGAATTTTACCATCTGCTGGATATCATCTCGTGTTACAGAGGAGATAAAACCTCTATTGGAGGAGCATGAAGCAAAGAATCCGCCCAACAGGATTGATACGATGATAAAATGAAACGTCTTTTTCATTGTTGCCGAATTAAAGATTCAATCCTCCGTTTTTATTTACGCGGTTTCAGTCCAAGAATCTCTCTAGCCTCGTCGGAAGTGGCAATCGGGCGACCGAGTTCGTTGGCGATGCGGACGACCTTGGCAACCAGTTCACCATTCGATTGGGCGAGAACGCCCTTCGAGAGGTAGAGGTTGTCCTCGAAACCCACGCGGACGTTACCGCCCATGGCGATAGCAGCGGCAGCCATCGGGAAGGCATGGCGACCTACGCCGGTGACGGTCCAAGTGGAGCCAGCGGGGATGCCGTTCACGAGCCAGCAGAGGTTGGCGACGGTGGCGGGAGTGCAACCGGGCACGCCCAACACGAAGTTGAACTGCATGGGAGCGCCAGGGGCCTGACCCTTCTTGGCCATGTTGAGGATGGTGTCGAGGTGACCCATTTCGAAGCATTCGTATTCGGGCTTGATGCCGCGTTCCATCATGCGTTTGCCGAAGGCGCGCATAGTAGGCATCGTGTTGTCGAAGATCTCGTCACCGAAGTTGCAGGTACCACAGTCGAGGGTAGCCATCTCGGGCAAAGGGTTCGTGTCGGTCGATTGAAGACGCTCGTCGGGAGTCATGCCGACGGCACCGCCGGTCGAAGGGATGAGGATGACGTTGGGGCACACCTTCAGGATGGCCTCTTCGCATTCTTGGAAACGGCCACGGTCTTGGGTGGGCGTGCCGTCGTCCCAGCGGACGTGCAGGTGCACGATGGCAGCACCGGCGTCGACGGCCGACTTGGCCTCGCGCACGATTTCCTCAACGGTATAAGGCACATTGGGATTCTGTTCCTTGGTGACTTCTGCGCCGCATATAGCAGCGGTAATAATAAGTTTATCCATGAACTTCTCTAAATTCTAAATTACTTTCTCTGGCAATCTTTGGGAGTTACGCAAGTACCTGAAGCACGGCAAACCAGGATGGGTTCATCCAGTTCGTCAGCGGCTGAAGGAGAAATGTCGGGACGAGCGACAGCCACCTTGCGGGCCTCAAACAACATGTGGCGAGAGGTGTTGCCTTCGCGGTCGATCCAGCCTTCGGCTTCGATGAAGTCACCTGCATAGACAGGGGCTTTGAATTCAATCATGTCGTATGCGCAGAACAGGCCTTCGTCGCCGTCACGCATAATCAAAAGTTCGGTAGCAACGTCACCGAAGAGGTGAACCATGTGGGCACCGTCAACCAAATTGCCACCATAGTGGGCATCCTTCGCGCTCATGCGAAGTCTAATCTTAGTTCTGTATTCCATTTGTAATCTCGTTATTCTAGATTCATAATTATTTCTCAACGTAGATGCCGTCAACGTAGATACCAGAGGCGTGGACGCACTCAGGCTTGATCTCGCCAACGGGGACCAGCTTCTCGGCCTCGACCACCACATAGTCGGCGGCGGTAGCCATCAGCGGGTTGAAGTTGTTGGTGGTGCCGAGGAACACCATGTTGCCGAATTCGTCGACGATGTTAGCGCGGAGGAAAGCGATGTCGGCCTTCAGGGGCTTTTCAAGGAGGTAATCCTTGCCATCGACGTTCACCACTTGTTTGCCGTCAGCCATGATGGTGCCCATGCCCGTGGGGGTCAGCACGCCACCGAGGCCTGCACCGTAGGCGCGGATGCGCTCTGCGAGGGTGCCTTGGGGAACGTATTCCACAATCAAAGTGCCTTCGTTCTTCTGGAGGGCAGTCTGCTTGTTGGTGCCGGTGTGCGACACGATGGCCTTCTTCACCTGGTGGTTGGTCACCAGCTTGCCGTGAGCCACTTCATCGTAAGCGGTGTCGTTGGCGATGATGGTAAGATCCTTCACGCCTTTGGCAACCAGAGCGTCGATAATTTGAACCGGGCTTCCCACGCCGAGGAAACCGCCAATCATGATGGTCATGCCGTCGTGAACTCTTTCAACGGCCTGTTCCAATGTAATTTGCTTGTTCATAATTTGTTATGTTTAGAATTTGTGAATTTAATCAAATTTTGGGTGCAAAGGTAGTGTAATTTGTTCGGGAAAACAAATAAAACCTCTTTTATTTTAAAAATAAAAAAAACGCGAATCAATAATAAAAAGAGACGCGACCTTCAGGCCGCGTCTCGTACTTTTAATTATTAACTTTTAACTCTTAGTTTTTCATGAATCCCGTCAAGCCTAGCATCCCTGTGTTCATCGCGTCGTAGGAGGCTGCATAGCTGAAAATGAAGTTCAGTACTTTTTGGCTTGGTTTCAAGATGGGTTCATTGTAGTTGAGGGTAGCGTTTTCCGTCATAGGCGATTGGTTTGATTTAACTTACACCTTTAGAACGGAAGTCAGGGTCGAATATTGTGCCGCCTCAAAAACTTTTTTTAAAAAAATTAATAACTCAAGCTAACGTGGTTGCATTCCGCCATTTTGCGCAGGTTGATGAGGGCGTAGCGCATGCGTCCCAGAGCCGTGTTGATGCTCACATTGGTGATGTCGGCGATTTCTTTGAAGCTCAGGTCGTCGTAGATACGCATACGGAGCACTTCGCGCTGCTCGGCAGGAAGCAACTCGATCATCTTACGCAGGTCGCTGTGGATCTGGTCGATGATCATCCCCTGCTCTACCGATGGATCGGTAATCGGCGCATTGTCTACATAATTGTAGTCCTCGCTGGAAGATTCCACCACGGGGATGCGATTCTCCTTGCGGAAATGGTCGATTACCAAGTTATGGGCGATACGCATGGCAAACTGGATGAACTTGCCTTCGTCCTTATACACGCCGGCTTTGATCACGCGGATGATTTTCACGAAAGTATCTTGGAAGATGTCGTCCGTCAGTTGACGCTCTCTCACCAAAGAGAACACATAATTGTATATCTGATCTTGGTAACGACCAACCAACAATTCAAAATCTGCTAGACAGCCATTCCTGTAGCCATCTATCAGCTCTTTATCAGTTCTATTTCTTTCGGACATACGGCCCTGTTTTTAGTGGCTAAAAGCCTGTTAATCAGGGTAAATATCTTTCGATAGACTGTCCTCCTATGGGTTGGTTAAACAATTTTTATGCTGCAAAGATAGTGCAAAAATTGATATTGTCAAGAAAAAAGATGTTTATTTTTTTAATCTATTCTCTTTTTTCCAAGTGATAATCAACATTTCTCGCAAACTCGACAAATAAATCGTATCTTTGCAGGTTCAAATTTTTGAGAACCTTTGAAAGAAAAAGAAATATCCCATATCAGCATCCGCCATGCGAAGGTCAACAACCTGAAAGACTTGAGCTTGGATATTCCGAAAAACCAACTGGTGGTGATCACTGGATTGTCCGGTTCGGGAAAGTCTTCGCTGGCGTTTGATACCTTATATGCCGAAGGACAACGACGTTACGTTGAGAGCCTAAGCTCCTATGCGCGGCAGTTCATGGGCCGACTGAACAAACCCGACGTGGAAAGCATCAAGGGCCTGTCACCGGCCATCGCCATCGAGCAGAAGGTAAACACCCACAATCCAAGATCCACTGTAGGTACCAGCACCGAAATCTACGAGTTCCTTAAACTGCTCTTTGCCCGCATCGGCAAAACCATCTCCCCTATCTCCGGATGCATCGTCAAGAAGCATCAAGTGAGCGATGTGGTGGAGCACATCTTCAATCTGCCCGTAGGCTCGACGGCCTACATTCTCGCTCCCATCAGCCTTCCCGAAGGACGCACCCTCGACGAGCACCTTGGCATCCTTATGCAACAGGGCTTCTACCGTGTGATGGTCAACGGAGAAATCGTCCGTATTGAAGATTATCTGACCGCCTCCAAGGCCGATGACCAGGTGATGCTACTCATCGACCGCATGAAGGTCACTGATGAGATTCGCGAAGAAGTCAGCCGTCTGTCGGATTCCGTACAGACTGCCTTTTATGAGGGCAAAGAATGTTGCCAAATCGTCGCCGAGACCAATGGAAAACGCAGCACCGCCGAGTTCTCGTCGCGTTTCGAGGCCGACGGCTTGGTGTTCGAGACCCCATCGGTCAACCTGTTTGCCTTCAACAACCCCTACGGCGCCTGCCCTACCTGCCAAGGGTTCGGCAGCGTCATCGGCATCGATCCCGATCTGGTGTTCCCTAACAAAAGCCTTTCGATTTACGACAATGCCGTGGCTTGCTGGCGAGGCGACAAAATGAGTGAATGGAAGGATGCATTGGTTCAATCAGCACACTATTTCAACTTTCCCATCCACAAGCCTTATTTTGAGCTCACTGAGGAGCAAAAGCAACTCCTATGGACCGGCAACGAATACTTTGAAGGCATTAATGCTTTCTTCCAGATGGTGGAAGCCAACTCCTATAAGATACAGTACCGCGTGATGCTGTCGCGCTACCGCGGCAAGACGGTATGCCCCGAATGCCATGGCTCAAGGCTTAAGAAAGAAGCCCAGTACGTGAAGGTGGGCGGCAAAAGCATTACCGACTTGGTGCTGATGCCGTTGGACGAGTTGAAACACTTCTTCGACGAGCTGAAGCTTGATGAGACCGACCAAAAGATCGCCTCTCGCCTGCTCATTGAGATCAATAACCGATTAGAGTTCTTGCTGGATGTTGGACTGGGTTACCTCACCCTGAACCGCCTCTCGAACACCCTCTCCGGCGGCGAGTCGCAACGCATCAACCTGGCGACTTCATTGGGTAGTAGCCTGGTGGGCTCCACTTATATCCTTGACGAGCCCAGCATAGGACTACACCCTCGCGACACGGATCGATTAATCAAGGTCTTGAAACGTCTCCGCGACATCGGCAATACGGTCATCGTAGTGGAACACGACGAGAAGATCATCCGCAGCGCCGACCATATCATTGATATCGGTCCTATGGCAGGTGAATTCGGTGGCGAGCTAGTGTGTCAAGGCAGCTACGAGGATATCGCCCAATGCCCGGAAAGCCTTACGGGACAATACCTTACGGGCAAGAAGAGCATCGCCGTCCCCACACACCGTCGCAGCTGGAACAACTATATCACCGTGACCGGCGCCAGTCAGCACAACCTGAAGAACATCGACGTGAAGTTCCCACTGAACGTGATGACCGTGGTCACCGGTGTGAGCGGATCAGGCAAGTCCACCTTGGTGAAGGACATCCTCTTCCCTGCCCTGCGGCGCCACCTAGGTGAGACCGCCGACAAATGTGGCAGTTTCAACGCTTTGGAGGGCAGTTTACAGCAAATACAAGCTGTGGAGTTCATCGACCAGAACCCCATCGGCAAGTCGTCAAGATCCAACCCCGTCACCTACCTGAAGGCCTACGACGAGATACGCGCACTCTACGCCGACCAGAAACTGGCCAAGCTCCGTGGCATCAAGCCGTCCTTCTTCTCTTTCAACATGCCAGGCGGCCGCTGCGACAACTGCGAAGGCGAAGGAGTGACGAAGATTGAGATGCAGTTTATGGCCGACATCTACCTCCCCTGCGAGGTCTGCCATGGCACTCGCTTCAAAGAGGAAGTGCTCGAAATCAAATACGACGGCAAGGACATCTCCGACATCCTCAATATGTCGGTCAACCAGGCCATCGAGTTCTTCAACACCTCTTCAGATCGAAACAACCCCACTGTGGGACGGATCATCAATAGATTAAAGCCCTTGCAAGATGTGGGCTTGGGGTATTTGAAGCTGGGACAACCCTCCAGCACCCTCTCCGGCGGCGAGGCCCAACGTGTAAAATTGGCCTATTTCCTCGTGAAAGGCAGCGTGGAGAAACCTACAATGTTTATCTTTGACGAACCCACCACGGGCCTGCATTTCCACGATGTGAGCAAGCTGCTGGATTCGTTCCAGGCTTTAATTAATAATGGTCACACATTAATTGTCATCGAACACAACCTCGATGTCATCAAGTCTGCCGACTGGGTCATCGACCTCGGTCCCGAAGGCGGCAACGAAGGCGGTCAGATCGTCTTTGAAGGGACACCCGAGGCATTAATGAAATGCGAAAAATCATATACAGCCCATGCACTCAAGTAATATTGACCACGAAATGAGCGAACGTCAACAAAAGGTCGTTGACACGCTGAAAAGCCTTGGCATCGAATTCGACATCCACTTCCATCCGCCCATCCCGACCATCGAGGAGGCCATTAATTATTGGAAGGAATTTGACTCCACCCATTGCAAAAACCTGTTTTTCCGTAACCATAAGGGAAACAAGCATTATCTGGTGCTTTTTGAATGCATGCATCAGATGGACATCCACGACCTGGAACATCGGCTTCATCAGGGCAAGCTGACCTTCGCTTCCGAAGCCCGCATGGAGAAATACTTGGGCCTGAAACCCGGTAGCGTCTCTCCTTTCGGCTTAATTAATGACGAAGAGCATCACGTCCATGTCTTCATTGATGAAAACTTGAAAAAAGCCGAGCGGTTGAGTTTCCATCCCAACGATAACACCGCCACCATCGTGATCAAGAACGAGGACTTCATCAAGTTCTTAGACTCCATGGGCAACACGTACGAATTTCTCGAATTGTATTGACCTATTTCAAAATTTTTCGTACCTTTGCACCCAAATTTCTAAAACTCTTTTTATGGATTCTGACCGAGTAAAAGTATGCGTCAACTCTGAGATCGGCAAGTTGGAACACGTGTTGGTGCATACCCCGGGCCCCGAGCTGGAGAACATGACTCCGGAGACGGCTCACGATTACCTCTTTAGCGACATTCTCAACCTGCCAGTCGCAGAAAACGAACACAAATATTTCAAGGGTGTACTTCAAAAAGTAGCTAAAGTCCACGAGATCGGCGACCTTTTGACGGATATCCTTTACGACGAAGACGTCAAAAACAGCCTGGTCGATCGCATCTGCCAGAACGAGGGGATTGCCTTCATGGCCGACAAGCTCAAATCGCTCGACGCCCCTACACTCTCCAAGGCTTTGATCGAAGGCGTACGCCAAGACAATGTCCCCGTCACGGACCCGAATTACTTCATTCTACGTCCTTTGCCCAACTTCTACTTCATGAGGGACGCCTCCTTTACCATGTTCAACAATCTGATGATCAGCAACATGGCTACCAAGGTGCGCGCCTGCGAAACCATGATTCTGGAGACCATCTACAGTCGCCATCCTCTATTTGACGGCGAAGTGATCTGCCCTGCAAAGAAATATGGCAATCCCGAGTCGGCCATCATGGAAGGTGGCGACATTCATATCGTCCGCGATGACATCGTGCTGAGTGGCATGAGCGCCCGTACCAACAAGAACGGTATTGCAGCCCTGGTGGAGCACCTGAAGACCAAACCTGGTGTGAAACACTTGATTGCCCAGCAGTTACCTTTGACACCCGAGTCGTTCATCCATCTCGACATGGTGTTTACCATGCTGGATGTGGATCGCTGTATGGCCTATGAGCCAGTCATCATGAATCCTTCGATGACGACGACGCATTTCATTATCGACGGTGATAAGGTCACCACGAAAGATGAACCCAACTTGGTGGTAGCCCTGAATGCTCTTGGTGTTCCCGTGAAGCCCATCTTCTGTGGCGGCGGAGGCAACAGTCTCTTCCCTGCCCGTGAACAGTGGCACAGCGGCACCAATTTCTTCTGCTTCGCCCCCGGCAAGTTCCTGGGTTACGCCCGCAACCGTCACACCATCGAGGCCATCAACAACGCTGGTTTCGATGTGGTTACAGCCGCTGACATCGTCGAAGGCCGCGATAACCTCGACAACCACGAGAAATGCGTGGTCACCTTCATCGGCAACGAGCTCTCCCGCGGTGGCGGTGGCGCCCGCTGCATGACGATGCCGGTGCAACGGCAGGCTGTCGATTGGTAAAACGAACTCGAAACAAGCCTATCTAGAATAAAGCGAGCCAAGCAAAGTAGCCCCTGGGGCACCTCAGTAACGACCAAAGGGAGTTACGTAGTGTCACAGGGGCTACTCTAGCGATAGGCTCGCTTAAATAATTTATTCTAGCACAATCTCATCCACCATAATCCAAGCTTTTTCGCCTGCATTAGGATGCCATTTCGGGAGGACGCCTTGGTTTTCAATCTTGACCTTCAAGAACTTGACATTTTTTTCGTTGACCTTGGCCCGAGCCTCGACGCGGCCTAGCGACTTCATCGGATCCGGTTTATCGAAAGCTGGAAATTCAGCACGTTTCCATTCAGTGTATTTCTTGCCGTCCTTGGAGAAAGACACCCAGGCGCCCTTAGGCCACGGTACCCAGCTCTCAGGCTTGTGGGCCACACCTATCTTCACCATGTTGATGTCAATAGGATCGGTTAGTTCGATGGTAGCTTCCATGTCCACACCGTTGAATCCCAACCAGTTATCCCAGTAATAGCCACCGACAATACCTTTCTTGCCATCCATCAAAGCAGTCTCCTTGTTCTGTGAATAGTTCGGAGCAGGCTCATTCACAAAAGTGGTGTTCTTGATGATATGTTTTTCATATTCTGGATAGGTGTATGGCGTCGCTTCAAAGATTTTTTCAAACGAAGGGACCGCATAGTGATACAATTCTGCAGGATTCTGTTTTCCAACGGGATAAGGCCGCAAGCAGACCACATATTCATAGTATTTCTTATTCAAAAGATACTTTTCATCTGTGTCAGGCCCACAAGTCGCCGTACCTAAACCGGATTGCAGAGCGTCCACATTCAAAGTCATGAAATCTGCCTTATCGAGTTGATTAATCCGGTGCGCTTTAGTCAGGTTTTCATCCGAATAAGGATACATGCTGAAGTTGAAAGGCACTGAAGAGGTAACGAACAAACCATAAGGATTTTTCGAACTTTCAAGGGCTATCCAACGTACATCAGAATGATTGCTATTTTCTTGAGGAACAACATGTTGTTCAAATAAATCTAAAGCGTTACTTTTATATACTCCAAAGGTACCCGCAGCGTTCCTGTCGGGATAATTTTCTGCATCTTTACCGAAATACATGACTTTTTGGAAGTCCTTCGGGAGATGCATCTGCACACCCACCTTAGGCACATAGGTGACATCACCCACCATCTCGGCACGGGTAGCTATAGCCACTTCACCATCTCCAGAGATGATATAGAACTGATGCACAAAGACTTGAGGATTTCCTGAAGCATCGTTCAGATAGATGACTTGGTGAATCAGCATGCGACCATCATCAAGCGTTTCGACTTCCGTCGCCAACTTATCCGCCTTCAAATTATCCAGTCCAGCCTGTTTCCAAACCATACTTCCATGGCGGTCCACCTCGTCATTGAGTGTTGGAGCACGCCAGAAGTTAGGCTTTAAGTAATCGGTTATAATCTTTTGTCCATCAAATGTATAAGAAGATAATAATCCTGTTCTTTCATCTAGTTTGAGAGCGAAGTTCTTTCCTTGTATAGTGAGGGTTCCATCATCCGTCGGATAGTCTTTCACCTTACCTTCGTTCTCCTTAACATACTTCTCTTCCGATGGGTAATCCAACTTGAAACAATCATAGGCAATCTCCGTTCCTTTAGGCATAAATGACTGATCTTCTTTGAGTTTCACAGAAAAACGAACAAAGAATTCCTCTCCAGGACCGCCATAGCTCCGGAAGCGCTGAATGTTGAAACGTTTGGTTTCAAATGGTTTCAAATCCATTTCCAGCACTTCTTCGTGAATGGTTTTCTCGTTGGTATAGACCTTATAACTTACTTCAAATAATGATAGATTAGTAAAAGAATACCAATTTGTTACTTCAAACTCACATGCCTTCACATCAATGGGTTTGAACTTGATGGGTTGATACACTTTCTTCACCTCAGCCGCATGATGGTGAGGAGTACGATCTGAGGAAACCACTCCGTTGGCACAGAAAGCGTCATCGTCACCTACCCCGTATGCATGACCGAAGTCACCACCTACCGCCAACCAATCCACGTCTTTTTTGTCATCGTGGACGATGAAACTCTGATCCACCCAATCCCAGATGCAGCCTCCCTGCAGTTGCTCGTTGGCCTCAATTACATCCCAGTAGTCTTGTAGACCGCCCATACTGTTTCCCATAGCGTGGCAGTATTCCACCATGATGAAGGGACGATTCAACGAATCAAGTTTCTCATTCACAAAGCGTTGCAAGTATTTTGGACTGGCATACATCAGACCAATGACATCCGTATTACGATCATAAATAGCACGTTCATAGGTCACAGGGCGTGAAGGATCACGGTCTTTCATCCAATCGTAGGTGTACTCGAAGTTGACGCCGTTGCCGCATTCGTTCCCCATCGACCACATGATCACCGAAGGATGGTTCTTGTCGCGCTCCAGCATACTGCGGTTGCGTGACCAGATCATATCACGATATTGCGGATCCTTGGCGAGGCTCTTTTCCCCATAGCCTTGGGCATGCGACTCGCAGTTGGCCTCGTCCCAAACGTAAAGGCCATACTTATCGCAGAGTTCATACCAATACGGATCGTCGGGATAGTGGCAGGTGCGTACCGTGTTGATACCCAACTGTTTCATCAAAGCGATATCCTTCTCCATCGACTCACGGCTGATGACATGGCCCGTGTAAGGATCATGTTCGTGACGGTTTACTCCTTTGATTAATACATACTGACCGTTAATCAACAATTTGTCATCTTTGATCTCAGAGGTGCGGAAACCGATATGGTTCTCAAGACGTTCTATCTCCTTTCCTTTTTTATCCAAAATCTTGATTTCCAAACGATAAAGATTTGGATGTTCAGCCGACCAAGGTTTAATGTTTGGCAAAGGGTGATCGGCGGATAGTCTAACTTTTGTTTCAGCAAATAATATCTCTTTTTCTAATGCGAGGATTTCTTCGTCTCCGTCAAAGAGTGTAACTTGCAGCTTCCCACTTTTCACTTGCAAATTTCCATCTCTCACCTTTCGTACTAAACCGCTGTTTTCGGTCCACACGTCGATACTAAAAGTGCCGTTATTATAAGCTTCATCTAAACCAGCATGAACTTCGTAATCAAAAACATGCATCATTGGCTTTGAATAAAGCGTAACATCACGTTCAATGCCACTCAAACGCCAAAAATCCTGACATTCAAAATAGGATCCGCTGGAAAAACGAAACACCTTCATGGCTAATCTATTTGTGCCTGGATGAACTAAATTGGTGATATCAAATTCCGCATTGGTCTTTGAGTCTTCTTTATAACCAACGAAAACATCATTAATCCAAAGATAAAATGCTGATTTCACAGCGCCGAAATTGATTAACACCTGTCGGTTACGCCAAGCTTTTGGCACCTCAAATTCCGTCAAATAACACCCCACCGGGTTGTCTATTGTGGGCGCATATGGCGGATCATTCGGCCGGAACTCATTGTCAACATTAACATAAATCGGCGTGCCATAGCCGTTTAATTCCCAATTGGCCGGTACCTGGATCGTCTTCCAATTGGAGGCGTCATAATCCTTCCACCAAAAATGAGCAGGAACTTTTTCTGGACTATCTACCCAATAGAAATTCCATTCCCCATTAAGACTTTTAGACCATTGTTCGCCAACGGGAACCACATTGGTTCTATGTTTTGGCCAACCATATTCATAATGCTGAACGTCGTTCCAATAATTTTCATGTTCTTTGTTGATAGAATCTATATTAGACAGAATGTTTATACTCTGTGCGTTGAGGCCAGCGAAGGCTAGGGCGAGGGTTGCTATAAGGATTAGTTTTTTCATTTTTTAATGTATTGTTTCTTGTTCTTCTGATGTAGCACTTCCAAAAGCGAGCTTAGCGAAGCAACCTCAGCGGCACCTCAGTAACGAACCGAAGGGAGTTACGTAGTGCCGCGGGGGTTGCTTCAGCTAAAAGCTCACCGTGCTTGGAGCTTTCCATGCTAGGAGCATTTCCCTATCTCCATCCGGAATCCGCTCCGATTTATTTGTATAACGATCAAAGTAGACCACCGCACAATGACAAATGGTTTTCACCGAGCCAGTCTTCTGATCCACAAGGCGTTGGACCATCTTGAAGCTGGAGTTACCCACTTCGGTAACCTCCGACTCGCAGGCGAGGTCATCATGAAAACGGATAGGCGCCTTGAAGTCGAGCTCGACGTGAACCAGCACATATTTAAAGGAAAGCCAGTCGATCTCGGTCTGGAAGGCATGTTCAAAAAAACGGCTTCGACCCATGTCGAAGTAATGGCACTGCGCCCCGTTGTTCACGTGGTTGAACGGATCAAGGTCGCTCATGCGGATTTGGATGGGACAAGAGAACATATTTTTGCATTTTAAAGGGCAAATTTAAGGATATTTTTCGTACTTTTGTACGATTAAAGTGAGCCTCATGCAAAAACTAAAACAATTCAAAGCCAAACACCCCTTCACCTCGCTGATGCTGATAGCCATCGCGGTGAGGATCCTGGCCGTCATCTTCGTGCCGGGATTTGGGTCGAACCACGATATCCAACAACCCAGCCTCGTCCAAGCATTGCAGGAATGGCTGAAAGCCAAGATAGGCATGGGCGATTCACAAGGGATGATGTTCCTCAGTCGCGCCTTCTACGCCGCCATCTCGCTCTTCACCGTGTCGATGGTGTACCGCATCTGCGATTTGCTGGCCAACGATAAAGCCAAAGCCTGGAACATCGCACTGATCCCCACGGTCTGTGTCATTATGCCTTCGTTCGGAATCATCGACAACGTCAGCTTCTTCCTGGGACTGCCTCTGCTGCTCTACGGCTCCAACGTGGTGCTTCGCCAACAGGTGCTGCGAGGCGCTCATATGGATGAAAAGGTTCACCGTACCTCCTACTTCATCGCCGGACTCATGTTGGGGCTATCGGTTTGCATATGGTACCAAAGTGCTTTCCTCGTCCTTGCCATCCTGCTGATGCTCTGCGTCAAACGCGACTATAAAGGCGCCCTGATAACCTTGATCGGTTTCATCTTGATCTTGGCGGTGGTTTGGGTCCCGCTGTTGATCTTTAAAGGCAATATCTGCAATTACTTCCCACCGTTCCCGCAATGACAAAAGAGGATGCCCGCCAACGTATCGCCGCCCTGAGCGAAGAACTGGAGCGACACAACTACAACTACTATATCCTGGCCAAGCCCACCATCAGCGATTATGAGTTCGACATGAAGCTGGAAGAGCTGGCTCGGCTGGAACACGAGTTCCCTGAATTTCTGTCGCCTTCATCGCCTACACAACGTGTCGGCGGCGGCATCACCAAAGAATTCCAAAGCGTCAAGCATCGCTACCCGATGCTTTCTCTGTCAAACTCCTATAGTAAAGAGGATATCGAAGACTTCATTGATCGCATCAAGAAAGGCGTCGACGGCGAAGTGGAGTTCTGTTGCGAGTTGAAATTCGACGGGCTGAGCATCAGCTTGCAATACGAAGATGGCATCCTAGTCCGTGCCGTCACCCGTGGCGATGGTGCTCAAGGCGACGATGTCACCACCAATATCAAGACAATCCGCACCGTACCGCTGAAGCTTCACGGCGACTTCCCGCCCTTCTTTGAGATGCGCGGCGAGGTAGTGATGCCCTTCGAGAGCTTCGACAAGCTCAACGAGCAACGTATCGAAGCCGGCGACGACCTCTTCGCCAATCCCCGCAACGCCGCGGCAGGCACGCTGAAACTGCAGGACTCCAAGGAGGTGGCACGACGGCACCTCGACAACTACTGCTATTACATGATGATGGACGACCTTGAGCAGCGTTACCAGACCCATTACGAGAGCCTGCAGGCTGCCAAGAAATGGGGCTTCAACATCTCCAACTACATGTGCCTCTGCAAGTCGGTGGAAGAGATCTTCGACTTCATCAACTACTGGGACCAGGCACGACACCAGCTGCCTTTCGCCATCGACGGCATCGTGCTGAAAGTGAACAGCTATGAACAGCAACAAGCCTTAGGTTCCACGGCCAAATCACCCAAATGGGCAATTGCCTATAAGTTCAAGGCCGAAGAGGTGGAAACTGAATTACAAAGCGTTGACTTTCAGGTGGGACGACATGGCACCATCACGCCGGTGGCCAACCTCTCCCCTGTCTTGCTGGCTGGGACTACAGTGAAGCGCGCTACCTTGAACAACGAGGATTTTATCCGTCAGTTCGACCTGCACTATGGCGACACCGTCACCGTGGTAAAAGGCGGTGAGATCATCCCGAAGATCATAGGCGTGAACTTCGACAAGCGTCAACAGGGCGCCCTTCCCGTGGAGTTCACCAGAGTCTGTCCCTCGTGTGGCACAGAGCTGATCCAAAACGAGGGCGAGGCGGCATGGTACTGTCCCAACACACAAGGCTGTCCCCCACAGGTAAAAGGCCGTATCGAGCATTTCATCAGCCGTAAGGCCATGAACATCGAGAGCCTCGGCGAAGGCAAAATCGAATTGCTGTACGACGAAGGATTAATAAAAGACGTAGCGGATCTCTACGCTCTTACCTATGACAAGCTTTTCGGACTGGCCAAAGAGATTCCTATCCTTGACGAAAACGGTATCGAGACAGGAAAGACCCGAAAAGTCAGCTTCAAGGAAAAGACTGCACAAAACATTATTGACGCCCTGGAGAAGTCAAAAACAGTTCCGTTTGAGCGCGTTTTGTTTGCTCTGGGTATCCGCAATGTCGGCGAGGTAGTGGCTAAGACCATCGTGGCAGAGTATCATGACATCGATGCCATCATGCAGGCCTCGGTAGAGGATTTGAGCGCCATCAACACCGTGGGCGGAGTCATCGCCCAATCCGTGAAAGCCTTCTTTGAGAATCCCATTAATCAAGATATCGTAAAACGGTTAAGAGCCGCAGGGCTGCAGTTTGCCAAAGTCGAGGCTGTGGAATCTGACAAGCCCCAACTTCTGGCGGGCAAGACCTTCGTGGTGAGTGGCGTGTTTACCAACTATTCCCGCGACGGCATCAAGGCCGCCATTGAGTCCTATGGAGGCAAAAATGCCAGTAGCATCTCCAGCAAGACAGATTATGTCCTAGCAGGCGACAAAATGGGTCCCGAAAAACGCAAGAAAGCCGAAGCCTTGGGAGTCCCGATCATTAGCGAAGAGGATTTCCAAAAGATGATCGGTTCGGCTGAAAAAAACAATGATTCTAAAGAAGAAGCCGAACAACAACTCTCATTATTTTAATTTTTTTCTAAAAAATTATCAAATTTGATAATTTATTAAAAAATTTGCTATCTTTGCAACGCATTTGAACCATTAGTCATTTATTCACTTTTTAAAAAGAATAGTATGATAATAGGGTTCAATGACACTGCTTTAGAAGAGCTATACCTATATGGCTCAACAAAGGATCGAAAATATAAAAAATTATCAAAAGAGGTTGTAGAACAATATATTAAAACGGTTAACTACATTAAATCAGTTCAACAAATAGAAGATCTTTTTTATATTAAATCGCTTCATTATGAAAAGAAAAAAGGGGATCTAAAAGGGTCTGAAGCGGTATGGATCAATAAACAATATCGATTGTTGTTCACTAGTTCTCCCAATGAGAACGATATCGTAGTTAACGTAATCTTAAAAGAAATATCAAAGCATTATGAATAAAAACCAAACTCCTTTTATTGCGACACATCCTGGGGAATTGATTAGGGATGAATTGAGAGAAAGGCGAATGACACAAAAGGCTCTTGCGTTAGAAACTGGCATTAAGCCTTCGGTACTGTGTGATACCATTCATGGAAAACGCTCCATTTCTATTGGAGTAGCCAAAGCCCTTGAGAAAGCCCTAGGGATTCCCGCTCGAATTTGGATTAATCTTCAAACTCAATATGATTTAGATTCAGCCAACATTCTAAAAAGGAACGTTGAATCAGAGACAATTATGATTACTATTCCATCTACCGACAGAACATTAATCAGTGAATTGTCAAGAAAATTCGGTTGGGCTATTGCTTAAAAAATAGTAGCCTTTTCATCGCCTCCTCAACCGTCGCCCGGGGACACGCTAAGTTTATTCTAAAGTACCCACTGCCATCCTGGCCGAAATCGGAACCACGGTTAAAGCCGAGGCCGGCTTCCTGTGTCATCTTACGCCATAATTCTTCCTCGGAGAGACCATATCCGTTGAAATCGAGCCACATCATATAGGTGGCCTGAGGCTTGAAAAACTTCACCTTGGGTAGGTTATTCTTCAAGAAGTCAGCGACATAGTCGATATTTCCCTGCACGTAATCAAGCAGTTGTCCCAACCACTCGTCGCCCTGTTCCATGGAAGCCTGTGTGGCCACTTTGCCAAAAATGTTGCCCAAATGGGCTTCTAACGCCTCCACATAATGGACATATTCGTCACGCATTGCTTTATTTGGAATGATAGCCGTCGAAGTGGCTAGTCCCGCCAGGTTAAAGGTCTTGCTGGCGGCATGGAACACGATACAGTGTTGCGCCACTTCTTCGCTCAGGGTGGCATATGGCGTATGTTTATAACCCGGAAGCACTAGGTCACAGTGGATTTCATCGGAGATCACCAGCACATTGTTGCGCAAGCATATGTCACTTAGGCGTTGGAGCTCTTCACGGGTCCAACAGCGTCCCACTGGGTTGTGGGGATTGCATAGAATCAGCATCTTGGCGGTCTTGGTTTGTTGTTCCAGCAGCTCAAAATCCATCTCATAGCCCTTCTCTCCTATCTTTAAGCGGTTGTAAACCAGCTTGCGCCCGTGTTCACTGACAGCATGATGGAAAGGCGGATACACCGGCGACTGGATGATCACCTCGTCGCCTTCTTTAGTAAAAGCTAACACCGCCATGTTGAAACCGCACACCACGCCTGGCACAAACGACATCCATTTCAGGGGCACCTCCCACTGGTGACGCCTCAAAAGCCATCCCTGGATGGCCTTAAAATATGGTTCGTCTTTAAAGTGATAGCCATAAACAGGATGCAAAGCCCTCTGCATCACTGCCTCACGGGCGAAGTCAGGGGTCTCAAAATCCATGTCGGCCACCCACATAGGCAACACGTCGGGGTTGCCGAATACCACTTTGCGCAGATCATATTTCACACAGTTGGTATTTGCCCGTTCAATGACCTTGTCAAAATTATATCGCATAAAATTTTTTTTAAAATTTTTTGCAAATATGCAAAAACAATTTAATTTTGCAAAATCATAACACCCTAAAAATAAACAATATGAAAATTTTCGTAGCCAAATTGGCATTCCGCACCACTGCTGACGACCTACGCGCCTACTTTGAACAATATGGCCAGGTAGACGAGTGCAAAGTCATCATGGACCGGGAGACTGGTCGATCAAAGTGTTACGGTTTCGTGGAGATGCCCAACGACGACGAAGCCTACCGCGCCATTGTAGAGACCGATGACATGGATTTCCAAGGCAGCGTGCTTCAAGTGAAAAAGTCGCGTCCCCAGAAAAATTCAAAACAAAAGGCTTGACAACTTAGAAAAAATGCGTATTTTTGCAGCCGCAATAGGATGGTCTGGTAGCTCAGCTGGATAGAGCAACAGCCTTCTAAGCTGTGGGTCTTGGGTTCGAATCCCAACCGGATCACTTAACAAAAAAAAGCCAACCCTTTCGAGTTGGCTTTTTTTCATTTTCTCATGTTGTTACTCAAGGCTGTCGCCAGTCTCGCTGTCGCCCTCCTTGGCAGTCCTCTCAAGCTCTAGTTTACCAAAGCGGAGGGTGATACCTGCCGAGATATAACGGCTGTTCACCATCTTGTTGGTGTTGTCGCTGAGATAATACGGGTTGGTGTTCGTCGAACCCGAACCAATCTTGGCACCCCAGTTGAAGATATCTTGGACGTTGATAAACACTGACAGGCGACGGTTGAAGAAGTCGCTACGGGCTCCCATGTTGAGGAAGTAACGTGCCTTGCGCTCACTCATCAAACCAATGGTCGGCGAATTGTAGTTGGCCGACATCGTCAACATATACTGGTCAAAAATCTTGGCCCAGGCGTTCACACGGACGCTCCACGACCATTTGTCGTTCTCCGTGGTCTGCAACACGCCGTCGCGCTCATACTGCATACGATAGCCATAGTTGTAGAGGTTGGCATAGAGACGCACATTGAAGAAGCCTGTCGGACGATAGGTCATGTTGAGAGAAGTGCCATAACGCCACGAAGTACCCATGTTGTAAGGGACGGAATAGCTCACGATACGGTCAAGATACTCGTCGTACTCCGAGTCGGTGAGCGAGCTGATCTCGTTAGTGCTCAAACGGCCGTAACCTTCAATACCAATGTTACCGAAACGGTCGAAGAACTTCTGCCAACCGGCTTCCACACTGTGGGTGTACGAGTTCTTGAGGCCGTCAGGGTTACCCGTTGAATAGTTGTTCTCGCCATAACGGCGGAAGCTGCTGATCTGTTCCTCTCCGGGATGCGACATACGCATCGTGTAGTTGAGCTTCCAGTTATGCATGCTCTCAGTGCGGTAAGTCAGATGGATAGAGGGACGTACATTGAGGAAATACAAGGTACTGTCATCAGCAAAGGGCATGTCGCTAAGGTACTGGTACCAAATACGGTCGCCTCCCACACCTAATCCAGTGCTCAAGGTGAAACCGCCCCAGCGGTGTGTCCAGTTAATATCGGCGTTGACGCTGTTGTCCATCCCGTTGAAGTGATAGGCACGCAGACTGTCTTTGATAGTCGCATCCTGGTCGTTGTAACGCAGGTAATCGTTGTTATTTTGCTGATGGTCGGCACGCAAGCCATAGCTGAGTTCACCATCGTCGCTATAGGGACGGTTGTAACGTGCGTCAAGGCTGAGGCCCAAGCCATTCATGTCGGTAAGCAAGTAACGATGCTCGTCGAGGTCGGTATAGACATCGTAGACACGATCATACCATTGCTCGCTGCCGTTTTTGTTGAAACGGCTATTCAGATTAATGCGAAGATTATGACCTTTCTCATCGAATTTCTTGGTGTATTCGGCGCCCAGATGGCCAAACATTGTCTTCTGATCGGTATTGCTGCGCGTGGTGTCAGCATAAAGCATCGGAGGATCATAAGCCATATCATCGAGATAATAATAGGTCTGACGCTGTGAGCGAAGCATGTCGGTGGTACCAACATTATAGAACCCTCCTCCATCGATGGCAATCTCGCTGGTGGAGTCGATTTCATAGTTGATATTCATAAAGACATTGCCGCTGATACGGCGGTTGCCATCGTCTTGATGCGTGGTGTCGGCCCAAGTGATCTCATATTCACCTGGGGTGGCGGCATCGCGACGTTTCAAAGCCCATTCGTCGTTGGTATTAATACGGTTGCTATAACGTCCAGAGGCGAACAAGTTGATGCTCCATTTTTCTTTTTTGAACATGTAGCTAATCCATGGTGACACGAAAGGCTGGCTGGATCCGTTGACACCGAAGCTGATGAACTGATTGCTCTTGATGTGCGCCGATGTCACGATATTGATGACTGCTTCAGCATCAGTGGCATATTTTGCCGAAGGGTTGGTGATGGTCTCAATGCGTGCAATGGCATTGGCAGGCAGGGTCTGGAGATAGGTCTTCAGGTTCTCCTCGGTAAGCTTGGAGGGTTTGTCGTTGATCCAGATCTCCACACTCGACACGCCACGTAAGGTAATGTTGCCTTCCACGTCGACTTCCACGCCAGGCGCATTCTGCAAGGCATCCTCGGTAGTACCGGTCTGGATGGATGGATCCTCGCTGACGTTATACACCAGCTTCTCACCATCCATGGCATAGAGTGGCTTCTCAGCGGCGATGGTCACCTCGTTCAGCGAGGTAACGCCCTGCTTGAGTTTCAGGACGCCCAAATCAGTGTTGTTGGTCACTTTAAACGGCAAAACAAAATTCTCGTATCCGATGGCCGAGACACGCAGCAGGAACGATCCTTGTGGCACGCCTGAGATCTCGAACACGCCGTCCATGTTGCTGATGCCGCCTTTGACGAACTCATTGTCGATCGAGTCGAGCACAGCCACGTTGACGTAAGGCAGATATTCCTTAGTGTCGGCATCGCGTAAAATGCCAGCAACCACAAAAGTATCACCTTCCCTGACACGTTTCTTCTGTTTTACATTCGTCTTAGGTTCGTTTTGGTTCCACTGTCCGCCATCACGTCCAAATGGTGGACGACCGCCAGGAGGACGTCCACCAGGGAAACCGCCGCCACCACCGGGAGGCTGGGCTAAACCTATTACCACTGACATCACAAAGGTCAGCATCAGAAAACTCCTTAAAAATCTTGCTCGTTTCATTTTTTATATTTTATCTCAAATCTCTTATCTCACCACAAAAACCCTTGCCTTGCATCCCGTCTCCTTGCCATAGACCTTTAGCAGGTACATCCCCGCCTGCAGGCTGCTCACATCCACGCGGTTCGAGGTGGTCTCGGCAAGTTTGGCACCACTAAGGTTATACACCTCGGCCTTCTGGAAGTCGTCGGCCATGATGGTCAGCACATCCTTCACGGGGTTCGGGTAGAATGTAAAGCTCCCCGACTCAGGTTCCTCTCCTATACCAGTCAGGTCTATATAGGTCGCCTCAAATGAAAGCCCTGAAAAGGAATACTCCATATTGTTTTTGTCGAAAGATACTTCCAAATCACCATAACAAGGATTCCAGCCGCCATCGTAGCAAAAGCGCTCGCCTGACACCGAATTGCCATGAGCATCGTATACGTAAGTCGACTTTCCATTATCAGTCCATGCTCCATTGATCCAGAAATACTCCATGATCTCATCAAAATGCCCATTGGTATAGTGGTAAATATCTTTATAGGCTTCTTCCCATGCGTTCGTTTCAAAGAATTCAGTGAGTACCGCGTCTTTCGTGCCATCCTCGTTGTAGGTGGTCGTCACCCGCTCTTCGTTCTGCCAGGCACCGCCCTGCATATACTGGACAAGCATTTCGTAGGTATTCCCACTGGTCGTATAGGTGTACATATAGTCTGATGTCCAGGTAGTGCCATTCCAATTCCAAATAATGACCATAAGGATTTCATCGGTGTAGTAATTATACTCCGCTTTCGACAAATTGTTCCAGTTAGAGCCATCCCATTCCTGATACAGATCCACCATGAGCTTGCCGCCGCTATAGGTCATGGTCTCGCGTTGATAATCCTCGTCGAGCTCAAGATCCCTGATAAGAATTTCGATCACATTGCCGTTGTAATCATACTCATATAGATACTCGGAATAAGGCATCCACGCAGTGTTTGTGCCCTTAGTGTCCTCTTGCATGCGGGTCAACAAATAATCTTCATCGTATTCGTAGCTATAACGAGTGGCATCCTCGTAGCTTTGTACGATGATTGTGGAAGGCCTGTAGAGCTCCGCCCATTTCTCACCGCGAAGCTGTTTTTGCATGTTATTCAAAAGTTGTTGGGGAACGGCCTGACGTTGGGCCATGGCGGCACTACCAAAAGCAAATAGGAACAGTGCCACTGCAAGGAAAGTTTTTTTCATAAAAAAAAGTGTTTATACAAAATTAACTGCAAAGATACACTTTTTTTGTATTTTTGCAACCTTAATACATATTTAATATATTATGAAACAATTTTTTATTGCCCTTACCCTGCTCATGGCATGTATCAGTCCGAGCATTGCGCAAAGCAATTTGAACAACAAAGCCGACAATATCATAGGCGAATACAAAGGAGAGCAAGAAGGTGATCACTTCAAGGTCCGAATCACTAAACTGGACAACGGCACTTATCAGGGACAAATCTTTTGGATGGAGAATAGCACTGACGCCAACGGAAAGAAAATGTTAGACATACACAATCCCGACAGAAGTCTACGCAACACCCCTTGCGATCAGATCGTGCTCTTCAGCGGATTGGAATACAATGCCAAAAAACACCGTTGGGACGGCGCTAAGATCTATGACCCGCAACGCGGAATAAGAGTAAGGATGACCGCCGAGTTCACCGACAAGGGCCAGCTCAAGATCAGAGGCACTGTGCTGGGCATCGGCGAAAGCGTTTACTGGGACAAGCTTTAAAAAAAACACAAATGCACCGCGTTTTTGTACCCATCTATCGGTTTTTCCACTCCCATAAGGCTTTGATGTACCTCATCATGGCTGTCACGACGCTGGTCTTTGCCTTCTTCGGACTGAAATTGAAATACGAAGAGGACATCTCCACTCTCCTACCCACCTCAAGCGTTGAGAGCCAGCTAGCATTCAGCTCCATCGAACTCAAGGACAAGATTTACCTGCAAGTCACATCCGCCGATGAACAACTTCCTCCGGAGATCCTCGCCGAAAGAATGGACGAGTTCACCGATCTCCTCTTCGAAAAGGATTCATCAAGCCATTACATCTCCAACATCCTAGTGCAGATGGAGCCTGAGATGATCGTCAACGCGTTGGATTTCGTGCTCGACCATGTCCCATCGTTTGTTGATACCATGGCTTATACAGCCTTCGAGAAAGCCATGGATCCCGAGGTCGCCCGTGTGCAGATGGACACCAACTACAAGTTGATGATGAACGATGTCACCGGCGATATCACCCAGATGATCGTCAACGACCCGCTTAACCTGAAGGACGCCGTCATCGGCGATCTTTTGAGCGGAGCCACCAAAGGCCTGAACATCATCGACAACCACCTCTTCTGCCCCGACAGCACTGTGGTTCTCGCCTATCTAGCCCCTGCGTTCAAGACGCTCGACTCAGGGTCAGCCACCGCATTCTCCAAGCTACTCTCCAAAACGCAGCAGGAGTTTGAGGCTATGTACCCCGATGTAAAGGTGCACGCCCACGGCGATCCCATCGGTAGCGTGGCCAACGCCGGACGCATCCGTTCCGACCTTATGCTGACTGTGGGAATCTCAATCATCTTGATCCTAATCCTTCTGGGGTTCTTCTACAGGAGCGCAGGTTTCATCATCCGATTGCTGCTCCCCATCCTCTACGGCACGTTCTTCTCTTTGGCCTGCATCTACTGGCTCAAAGGCGGCATGTCGCTCATGGCACTTGGACTCGGCGCCATCGTGTTGGGCGTAGCCATCAGCTACTGCCTGCATCTGCTGATCCACCATTTCTACGTGGGCGATCCCGAGAAACTGCTCACCGACGAAGCCACGCCCGTCTTCCTGGGTTGCCTCACCACCGTCGGCGCCTTCTGCAGCCTGCTCTTCACCGAAAGCGAACTGCTCCGCGACTTCGGAATGTTCGCCTCACTGTCATTGCTGGGCAGCACCCTCTTCGGACTCATCTTCCTGCCGCATTTCATGCCCGCCATCAAGGCCGACAGCAACAGCAAGACCTTCAAAAGAATCTCGAAGCTCAACAACCTGCCGTTCGACAGCAAGAAGTGGTTCCTCATCCTCATCGCCGTCATTGTCGTCATCGGCATCATTTTCTCACCTAAAGTAAAGTTCGACAGCGACCTGCGCAACCTCGACTACAACTCGCCCGAGGAGACCGTGGCGGAGAGCCTCTTCAACGCCAAGAACAACGACGGCTTCTACCATCTCTATTTCGCCACCGTGTCAACAGACCTCGACGAAGCGCTGGAAGCCGACAAGTCGCTGATGCTGATTCTCGACACCCTCTCCCATAAAATCGACACGAGCACAAACAGTCCCCTCGTCCACAGCTACACCGACTTTATCCCGACGTTGTTTGTAACCCAAGCCGACCAGGAACAGCGCATCGCCGCCTGGAACGCCTTCTGGACTGAAAGTCGAAAAGAAGAAGCCCTTGCCCTGGTCCGCGAAAATGCAGTTCGCATTGGGCTGAACCCCGATCTGTTCCATAATTTCCAAACCCTCATCGAAAGCGATTACGAGCCGGAATCACTATACGAAAGTGGCGTGATCCCCGAAAACCTGTTGGGGAACTTCATCGAACAAAACGCTGACGGCCAGTACATAGTCTTCACCGATGTCTCCATGCGTTTCGACGAGAAAGACAAGGTTACCGACGCCCTAGTGTCCAATCCCAAAACCTTTGTACTGGAGCCTTTCTACTATTGCAAGAGCATGGTGGAGCTGATCAACGACGACTTCAACATCGCTGTCTGGATCTCCTCGCTCTTCGTCCTCATCATCCTCCTGATCTCCTTCCGGAACATCATCACGGCACTGCTGTCGTTCCTTCCGATGGTGCTCAGTTGGTTCATGGTACAGGGCTATATGGCCTTGACGGGACTGGAGTTCAACCTCATCAACATCATCATCTCCACCTTCATCTTTGGCGTGGGTGTTGACTACAGCATCTTCATCACCGAAGGGCTGTTGGCGCAGGCACGAACGGGCAAGAAAGACATGCTCACCTGGCACAAGGTTGCCATCTTCTTCTCCGCCATCATCCTCGTCATCGTAGTGTCGTCGCTGCTCTTCGCAGTACACCCCGCCATCCAATCCATAGGCCTCAGTACTCTTATCGGCATGGCCTCCACCATCATGATTTCCTATTCGCTGCAACCCTTTGTGTTCTGGCAGCTGATGAAAATACCATTCTATCAACGAAGTGTAATGAAAAAATTAAATAAGAAATGAAACGTATTTTTTTGATTATCAGTATTCTATCAATTAGCTTAATATCTTTTTCGCAACAGAAATACGATATTGACTTTACACAAACGAAAGTACTGAAAGCATCGGGCATCACCACTGAGAAAGCCGGGCATCTCATTTATGATGGCAACGACCATCTCACCATGAACTACACGAAACCCGAGGGTGATTATTTCAGCATCGAGGGCAACCAGGTGAAGATCAACCTCGATGGGAACAAGAAAGAGTATAATGCAGATAAAGTGAAGCCTGTAAAGCTACAGCGTGCCACCTTGTTGAACTGCCTCTCGGGCAACTGGGAGCAGGCCGCTGTCGACAACAATGCCGAGGCAACCACGACAGAAGAAAGTGGCTTCAGAACCATCGAAATCAAAGCCAAGGGAAGAGTCCCGAGAGGTGGCTATGAATCCGTGACACTCACCTATCGAATCACCGACGGAACACTGGTCAAGATGGTGCTTGACGAAGGCGTCGCCGTCAACACCTACGAGATGCGTCTCTGATCACGCAAAAACATTTCTTTGAAAACACAATAAAAATAATCGATATGAAAAAGTTTAAATTAGCAATGATTATTGCCACTATGACATTAGTCGCCGTTTCATGCGGCTCGAAAAACACACAAAAGGATGAGAAGCCCAAGGCACTGGTGCTTTATTATTCACAGACCTCAAACACCAAGATCGTAGCACAGGAGATTGCCAAATCTCTCGATGCCGACCTCGAGGAGATTGTTCCCCTGAAGCCCTATGACGGCGACTTCGATGCCACCATCGCCCGCTGCCTTCAAGAAAGAGAGCAGGGCATCGAGACCGAGATCAAACCGATTGCCGCCGACCTCTCCAAGTATGAGACCATCTTCATCGGCTACCCCGTTTGGTTCGGTACTTATGCTCCGCCTGTAGCCACCTTCCTGAAGCAGACCGACTTGAGCGGCAAGAACCTCGTCCCCTTCTGCACCTTTGGTAGCGGCGGACTGGTAAGCAGTTCCAAGGACATGGCCAAGGCACAACCCAATGCACACATTCAACCTGGCTATGGTGTCCGTGCCGAGCGCCTGCAAGCCGTTCCAAAAGAGGTTGACCAGTTCTTGAAGGCTGGGAAATACATCGAAGGCGAATACAACGACCCGGGCGATTTCACGGAACAGCACCCTGTGACCGAAGAGGAAGCAGCCATCTTCGACGCTGCTGTGAAGGGCTATAAAATGTTAAACGCCAAGGCAGAAACCGTTGGAGAACGTGCCATCCCCGAAGGCAAGGAATATCTGTTTATCGCCGTCGACCTTCCCCGTGAGGATGCTCCCGACATGCCTCCCGCGGGCATGATGAAAGTGTACGTCACCGTTGCCAACGGCGAAGCCCCCGTGTTCACCCAAGTGGTCCGTTGATAATCGCATCTGCATATGAAAAAGACGCTGACCTTCATCGTTTTATGTTTTGTATTGGGATTGCAGGCCTTCTCGCAGGACGGCAAGCCCCTCATCACGCTCGACAATCTGAAGCTGAGCACCCGTGTCGACTTCACCGCCGACTACCATCCCGGTCATGATACGGTGGCTGCCTTCACCGACCACGGTTTTGCCGGCAAATATCTTGTGGTGGCACTCGATGGCACCATGGGGACACGTTTTTCATACCATCTTCGCCAGCGTCTCAACTCGCCCAATATCGGCTTTGCCAACACCTTCTTCCAAGGCACCGACTGGGCCTATCTCAACTGGAATTTCACCGACAACTTCTATCTCTCAGCCGGTAAACAAGTCGTCGCCATAGGCGGTTGGGAATACGACTCCAACCCCATCGACATCTACTACGGCACCGAGTTTTGGAACACCGTATGTTGCTACGAGGTAGGTGCCTCGCTCAACTATGTCGACAACGCTGGCAAGAACCAAGTGTTGGTACAGGTTTGCAACTCCCCGTTCATCAACCAGGCCATGCAGAGCATCTATGCCTACAACCTGATGTGGTACGGCAACTTCGGAGCCTTCAAGACAGCCTATTCCGCCAACATCATCGAATACCAACCCGGCAAATACATCAACTACATCGCCCTGGGCAACAAGCTTCAGTTCAAAGGTGTGGAGATGTACCTCGACATCATGAATCGCGCTTCGTTTGAGCAAGCACAGTTCTTCGGACAAGACCTCACCGCCATCTATGGCATCGGTGTCGACATCGGGCCGAAATGGATCGTCTTCGCCAAGGCCGGCTACGACTTCAACCAAGCTCAGCTACCCAACACTGAAGCTTACGATCAGTACGTCACCCCTGGCAAGAAGGTCGACTTCGAGAGTCTGGGCTTTGAGTATTACCCCTTGGGCGACCGCAGCCTGCGCCTCCACCTCTGTGGCTCACACACCAGCGTCGACGGCGAGAATAAATTCCAAGCCAACCTCGGACTTACCTGGAAAGTCGATTTACTCCGTCTGAAAAAATAATGCATCATGGCAAAAACAAAATACAATACCATCAAGCGAACGACCACCTTCTATCACGAGAAGGTGGAAAAGTTCTTCAAAAGGCTTGAACGCAAAAACCCGATAAAGTTCACCACCAAGCGAAGCATTGAGGCTATCATCTTCCTGATCCTCTTCTTTACGTTCTTCGGCCTGCTGGCCTGGAAGATGACCCTCCCGAAGATGCTGAACACCTTCATGCAGACTGCTTATCACCTCCTGCTGGAGACCGTGTTCTACATCATGGCCATCTGCGTATTGATGGGCGCCATCAGCAAACTGCTCACCGAGTTCGGTGTGGTGCGTCTGTTAGAGAACATCCTTCGTCCGCTGATGAAACCCCTTTACAACCTGCCCGGCGTGGCTGCTTTGGGTGCCGTCATGACCTTCCTCTCTGACAACCCCGCCATCATCTCGTTGGCCAAGGACAAAAACTTCTCCAGATATTTCAAGAAGTACCAACTGGTGTCGTTGACGAACTTCGGCACCGCGTTCGGCATGGGCTTGGTGGTCATTGCCTTTATGACTGGTCAAGGCTTCGGTAAGGGCGCATTGGTAGGACTGATAGGCGCTATCATCGGCAGCATCGTCTCCACTCGCCTGATGCAACGTTTCACATTGAAAGCCTATCCCGAGATGGACTCACCCGTTGACGAAGAGTCTGGCGACGAGCAGCAGATCACCTTCAAGAGCGAGGGCGGCGTGTTTCAGCGTTTCCTCAACTCGCTGTTGGATGGCGGCAAGGATGGCGTCGGCATCGGTCTAGCTATCATCCCCGGTGTGCTCTGCATCTCCACCATCGTGATGATGCTCACCTTCGGCCCTGCAGGCGAAGACGGCAAGACTTATCTCGGCGTTGCCTATGAAGGTGTTCCCGTCATCACCATGCTGGCTGATAAAATCAATGTTGTCTTTTATTGGCTCTTCGGCTTTGACTCTGGAGCTCTGATCTCCTTCCCCATCACCGCTCTCGGCGCTGTAGGTGCCGCCATCGGTTTGGTACCCACTTTTGTCGACACAGGTATCATCAGCGTCGCCACCGAAGAAGCAATCTTCAACGCCAACAACGCCATCGCCGTATTCACCGCCATGGGCATGTGCTGGAGCGGCTATCTCAGCACCCACACCGCCATGCTCGACAGCCTTGGTTACCGCAAACTCATCGGCAAGGCCATCGGCGCCCATACCATCGGAGGCCTCGTCGCCGGCATCGCCGCACACTGGCTCTATGTTTTACTAGCTTTAATCTTCTGACGATGAACCCTACTGAACAAGATAAGCAATTCATGCGCGAGGCCATCCGCCTGGCCGACGAGAGCGTCCGCAACGGCGGAGGTCCCTTCGGCGCCGTCATCGTCCGCGATGGCGAGATCGTCGCAGGCAGCTCCAACAGCGTCACCATCGACAACGACCCTACAGCCCACGCCGAGGTCAACACCATCCGTCAGGCATGCCGTAAGTTAGGCACCTTCGACCTCTCGGACTGCGTCATCTACACCTCCTGCGAGCCCTGCCCGATGTGCCTCGGTGCCATCTACTGGGCACACCTCAAATGCATCTACTACGGCAACACCAAGAAAGATGCCCGCGACATTGATTTCGCCGACGACTTCATCTATGAAGAGCTCGACAAACCCATCGACCGTCGGTCTGTGCCCTTTATTAATATGCTTCGCGAAGAGGCCTTGAGTTCGTTTAAACTCTGGGAAAACAAAACCGATAAAATAGAATACTAGTACGTCATTGCGAGCGAGTTAGGGGCGAGCGCGGCAATCCAACCTGACACAAACAAAGCCCACTCTGGTTGGATTGCTTCGTCGCTTCGCTCCTCGCAATGACGAGTCAAAACAAATAAACTATGAAAAAAGTAATAAGAACCGTATGGATCAGCCTCCTTTCGGGCCTCGCCTTCCTAGTAGCCTGCACCACTAGTAAAAAAGCGACCAACGAAGGAACAATACAGAATGACAGCGACACGCTTCATGTGGTCACGGAGAAGGACTCCATCGGCCCCCGTGTATATGGACCGCCTGTCACCGATTCCATACCAGAGATGGACAAAGAGCAATATCGTCAAACCCTTATCAACCGTCTCAACGGACTTAATCAGATTCTGAAACGCCGCGAAGGTGCCTGCGTTTACGGTTCACCCGAGGTCATCGAGAGGTACCGCAACGAGACCAACCGCCTCAGAGAAGAAGTCAAAGAGATTCAACAAAAACTCCAAGAACTCGACAATGAATAAGCGGCTGGGAGCATATAAGAAACTGCTTTTGGAGCTTAACCGCGCCGTCCTGCAAGAGCGCATCGAAGAGCACGAACTGCACCAGCTGTTCTGGGAATGCACGCTGCGATGCAACCTCAACTGCCGGCACTGCGGCAGCGACTGCAGGATGCTCTCCGAGAAGGATGACATGCCCTTTGCCGACTTCGCCAAGGTGCTCGACGAGATCCGCGAACATATGGATCCTTCGAAAGTGATGGTCATCACCACCGGTGGTGAACCCACCGTACGCGGTGATCTGGCCGAATGCGGACGCGCCATCACCGAGAAAGGCTTTGTGTGGGGCATGGTGAGCAACGGCATGCTGCTCACCCCCGAGCGTCTCAACACCTATGTCGACGCAGGCCTGAAGTCGATCGCCGTAAGCTTCGACGGATTCGAAGAAGATCACAACTGGATGCGAGGAAACCCCAATAGCTACAAGAACGTGCTCGTCGCCGTGGAAGCCCTCAAGCAACATCCCAGCCTCACCTGGGACGTCATCACCTGCGTCAACCAACGCACCATACAGTACCTTCCAAAGTTCCGCGATTACCTGATTTCACTGGGCATCAAGCGTTGGCGACTGTTTACCGTGTTCCCCTCAGGACGCGCCACCAACGACCCCGATCTGAAGCTCTCCAACAGCCAGTTTGTGGAGATGATGGAATTCATCAAGCAAACCCGTCAGCAAGGTCTCATCCGCGCCGACTATGGCTGCGACGGCTTCCTGGGACCTTACGAAGGCGATGTCAGAAACCACATCTATTCATGCAGTGCAGGCATCAACGTGGCTTCCATCCTCGCCGACGGCTCCATCTCAGGCTGCCTCAGCATCCGCGCCGACTACCATCAAGGCAACATCTACAATGACAGTTTCTGGGATATCTGGCAAAACAAATACCAAGTCTACCGCGACCGTCGATGGATGAAAAAAGACCAATGCGCCAAATGCAAGATGTGGCGCTACTGTCAAGGCAACGGATTCCACCTCCGTGACGGCGACGGCAAGCTTCAAGTCTGCCAGTATCACATGATTACCAACCAATAAAAAAATTTTGCTTTTCTGCTTTTTTCTCCCTATTTTTGCCCTATTAGAAAAAAAAGGCCATGAAAAGTACTTATAAGGTTTTCAAAGAAAGTCTGAAAACCATTACCGACTACTATTTATTACTGGTTGAGGAAACCAAATCGCAGCGCCTGGTGGGCAGCACCAACGAATGGGTTCTCGATAACTATTATATGATCAGCGAGCAGGAGAAAGTGCTGAAGATCGACCTGCAAAGCAAAGAGTTCAAAAAACTCGAAGGCGAGCGCATGAAGTACCTGAAACACCTGTTGCGCGATTTCCTGATCCACTGCCACTATCAAGTCGACAGAAACCTTTTGTTCGACTATCTGATCAAAGAGCAAGAACGGCAGAAGGACTATCTTTCTTATCCAGAAGTGTGCGCTTTGTTGCCCTTGATGAAGTGCATCCTGCTGAAGGATCTTGCTATGCTTTGTGAGCAGTTGAAAGAAGCCAACGCCTACCACTACTCTCCCACCGACAAGGCTCTGGCCGATATGGAGAAGTTGAACGAGGCCGCCCGTCATAACCTGATGATGATGAACCTCTTCAACTCACTGAAGAAGATGACCAAGCTGCCCATGTCGGAACTCATCGACAGCGTGAGCTACTCAGAGCAAATGCTCAAAGATGAGAAAGCCGGCATGTACGACCAGATGTACGACCGAACCAAGGACGACTATCGTGCCAAGATCACCCGGTTGTGCAAGAAACGCAAAATGAAGGAGTATGATTTAGTGAAAGAACTGGTGGCTAAAGCCGATGAGAAAGGCGAGCATGTAGGTTGGCAGCTGTTCCCACCAAAGAAATGGGACAGCCGCGCCCATTGGTATATCGCCATCGTCAGCGTTTTCTCACTGGCACTGGCCTTCCTGTTCTCCTGGCTCGCTTTCGGATTGGGCTCCAAAGCAGCCATATGGCTCACCATCATCCTCACCCTGCTGATGGCGGTGCCAATGAGCCAAATCGTCATCGACCTCTTCAACCAATTGCTCTATAAGATTCACAAACCCGTCAACACCTTTAAGATCAAATTCAAAGACGGCCTGATCCCTAAGGAATATGCCACCATGGTCATCATGCCCACGATCTTGAAAAACAAGGCCAAGACCATCGAGCTGCTGGAACAATTGGAGATCTATTACCTTTCGAATATCAACCGTGCCAGCGAGGGCCAGCGTCTGGAACGCCGCCCGCAGAACCTCTACTACACTTTGATTGGCGATGCTGCCGCAGGCCCCAACGAAGATATGCCTTGGGACGACGAAGTTGTACAAGCCGGTCTAGCCAAGGTGAAAGAGCTGAACGAGAGATACGGCGCTCCCATCTTCAACTTTGTCTACCGCAAACGTGCCTGGAGCGATGGCGAGAACTGCTGGCTGGGCTACGAGCGCAAACGTGGCGCCATCTTGCATTTCAACGATTTGGTACTGGGTAACACCACCGAAGAAGAAAGGCAAAAACGCTTCCGTTGTGAGACCATCAGCCAATGGCTCGAAGGCGCCGTGCCACCCATCCAGTTCATCATCACGCTGGACACCGACACCGAGCTGGTGCTCTACTCCGCCCAGAAGCTCATCGGCGCCATGGCCCATCCGTTGAACCGCGCCCAGCTGTCGCCCGACGGCAAACGCGTCAACGCCGGATACGGCATCATGCAGCCTCGTGTCAATGTCGACGTGGAAGTCACCAACAAGAGCCGTTACGCCCAGCTCTTCGCCGGATTGGGCGGCCTCGATGTCTATACTACAGCCTCTTTCGAACTATACCAGGATATCTTTAATGAAGGCTCGTTCTGCGGTAAGGGCATCTACGATTTGAAGGTGTTCCAAAAAGTGCTGAAAGGCACCTTCCCCGAGAACCTTATCCTGAGCCACGACCTCATCGAGGGATGCCATATCCGTTGTGGCTTGATCAACGATCTGGAGCTCTTCGACGACAACCCATCGAACTATATCGACGACGCCAAGCGCCACCACCGCTGGACCCGCGGTGACTGGCAGATCATCAGCTGGCTCCGCAAACGCGTTCGCAACGAGAAAGGCGACAAAGTCAAGAACCAAGTCAACACCATCGGTCGCTGGAAGATCTTCGACAACCTCCGTCGTTCGGTCCTCAGCCTCGCCCTCATGGTCATCATCTTCTTCGGGTTCTCCTTCCCACTTGCCGTTTCCAGTTCTCCGTTGTCCGTTATCTCTCCCGCCTGGTATGTACTCGTCGCTTTCATCGCCGTGGCCAGCCCCATCGTGTTCTTCATCCTCGGACAGGTCACCAAGGTGCCCAACTTCGGCAAACGCTATCACTACTACGCCACCCTGATGCGCGGCTTCCGAGTCATCATCTACCGCTCCATTGTTCAATTCGCCTTGCTCCCGAAAGAAGCTTGGATGTATACCGATGCCTTGGTGCGTGCCTGTTACCGCATGTGGTTCTCCCATAAAAACCTCCTCAACTGGATCACCAGCGACGAGGCCGCCAAGAGCACCAAAGGCACTTTGGGCGATTACATTGGGAAGTTCTGGTTCAATTACATCTGTGCTGCCGTTATAATAGCACTCACTATCCTTGCCTATTACTTCTCGCCGCTCACACCTCACCTCTTCACCTTCATCATCGCTGGCGTGGTTGCCCTCCTCTGGATCGGCGCCCCGTTCCTGATGTTCTGGCTGGGTAAGAAGTTCCCACAAGACAAGAAAAACCTCAACACCAAAGAGACTGAGGAGATCCGTCAGCTGGCCAAAGACACTTGGCATTTCTTCGACAGCCAGATCACCGAAGAGACACATTACCTCATCCCCGACAACTACCAGCTCAACCGTGAGAAGAAAGCCGACTACAAGACATCGCCGACCAACATCGGATACTCCATCACCTCTATTATATCTGCTTCAGAGCTGGAGTTCATCACCCAAGAAGAAGCCCTGGAGCGACTGGAGCACATCATCAGCACCGTCGAAAAACTGAGAAAATGGAACGGACACTTATTCAACTGGTATCATATTCAGACCCTGGAGGCGTTGCCGAATTTCTTCATCTCAACATGCGACAGCGGCAATTTCGTGGCATGTCTATATGTGGCTAAATCGTTCGCTGAGGCGGCTCACGACACTGCGCTCCGAGATCGGATCCAACAACTGATTACCGATACCGATTTCTCTAAACTATACAATCCCGAGCTGGATGTCTTCAGCATCGGCTACGACTACGGTGCCCATGCCCTGTTGCCCTATCACTACAACAACTTCGCATCGGAGGCCCGACTCACCAGTTTCCTCACCATCGCACAAGGCGATGCGCCTTACAAACACTGGTTCTGTCTCGACAAGACCCTTGTCCAGTACAAAGGCTACAAAGGCGTGGCTTCGTGGTACGGCACGTTGTTCGAGTACTTCATGCCGCTAATCTTCTTGCCAACGTATAAGCATACGTTAATGGATGAGACCTATAGTTTCGCTGTCAGAGCCCAACGGGCATTCATCAACAATGTCAACAAAGTGTTGCCTTGGGGTATTTCTGAGACAGCTTATAATGAGCTTGACGATGCACAGAATTACAAGTACCATGCATTTGGAGTGCCCTATCTGAAGTTCCAAAACACCACGCCTGACCGCATTGTAATCTCACCTTACAGCTCATTGCTGTCCATTAGCGTCAACGACCGTGCCGTCTACGACAACTTAAAGCGTTTCCGTACTCTGAACATGTACGACGACATGGGCTTCTACGAGAGCTACGATGCCGACGACCGTGTACCGGTGCTGGCCCACTATGCCCACCACCAAGGCATGATCCTGGCTTCGCTTGCCAACTACCTCGGCAACCATTGCCTGCAGCGTTACTTCATGCAGGAGCCTGTCTTCAAATCGATGGAGACCCTGCTGAAGGAAAAAGCCCAAGTACAGCCTTACATCGACCTGAAAGTCACACAATACAAGCGCTACCAATACTCCAAGGTGCAAACCGAAAGCGATGCCCGCGACTACGATGGCATCGCCACAGTGCCTGAGATCGGCGTCGTCAGCAACGGACAATACACCGTGCTGCTCAACGACCGCGGTTCAGGATTCTCGCGTTACCGCAACATCCTCATCAACCGCTACCGTAAGATCACCGCCGACCATTACGGCACTTATCTCTATATCCGTAACCTCCGCGACGACAGGCTGTGGACCAACACCTACTCACCACTCGACGTGATGCCGGCGCAATACCGCGTCAGCTTCGCCTCCGACAAAGTGAGCTACCTGCGTGTGGATGGCGACATCGAGACCAAGACTGAGATCACCGTGGTGAAAGACTTCTTCGCTGAGATCCGCCGTTACACCTTCACCAACAATGGCGACATCGATGTCGATCTAGAGATCACCAGCTACGGCGAAGTGGTCATGTCGACAAGGGATGCCGATGCTGGCCACCGTGTGTTTAACGGCATGAAGATCCTGAGTGAATACGACGGCGAGCATGAAGCCCTGATCTTCAGCAAGCCTGCCCAAGACGCTCAGGACAGCTATTACTACGTCGTCCACCGTCTCTTCGTAGACCAGTCGGAACCCCAGCATCTGGTGGAATACGAGACCTCGCGCATGCGTTTCCTCGGCCGCGGCGGCAGCATCCGTCACGCCCATGTCATCGACAACCACCGTACGCTGAGCAATACCGTCGGCACCACCCTCGACCCCATCATGAGCATGCGCCGTCGTATCCACATCCCCGCCGGCAAGTCAGTCTCCGCCTTCCTCATCACCGGCTTCGCTAAAGCCAAGGAACAGCTCTCACAGCTGTTGGAGCAGTACCAAAGCGCCATCGACATCGAAGATGCCTTTAAGAAAGCCTCCGTGTTCAACAACATGCGCACTGGCATGTCGCTCCTCAAAGGCTCACAGATGCGGCTCTACAACAGCATCTCGAAATACATCCTCCAGACGGCCACCTTCGGCAATCAACGCCAAGAGCTGCTGACCAAGAACAAGCTCTCGCAACGCGACCTGTGGCGCTTCAGCATCAGCGGCGACCATGCCATCGTGCTGATGGAGATCGACGACATCAACAAGTCAGGCTTTGCCAAGGAGATGCTCCGCGCCTTCGAGTATTATAAGGTGCATGGCATGGTGCTCGACCTTGTCTTCATCAACGACGTCCCAGGTGAAGATCACGACGGCCTCACCCACTTCATCCGCAACATGGCCAACACCGAACACCTCTGGGCTTCGCATGAACAGGTCGGACAGGTGTTCATCCTCAACGGCAGAGACCTCAGCGACGATGAGCGCATCCTGCTGCGTACCGTGGCCCGAATCGACTTCAACAACCACGACCGTATCGAGCAGCAACTGCAAAAACTTGAAGCCGCCAACCAGCAATATCAGGACAAGGTGGAATACCCCGTGTTGAAACCCAGCGCCCACTTCCACGTGTGGAGCTCGCTCGACTTCTACAACCAATATGGTGGCTTCGACAACAGCGGACGTGATTATGTGGTCACCAACACCAACACCCCGATGCCATGGATCAACGTCATCGCCAACCCGAAGTTCGGCTGCATCATCAGCTCTACCATGGCAGGATTCACCTTCGCCTATAACGCCCAGCAGTTCAAACTCACCGGCTGGAGCAACGACATCGTCCGCGACAACGCGTCAGAGATGTTGCTTATCAACAAGAAACAGTTTGTTCCTGCCACAGCCCGCCACGGCCAAGGTTTCTCTTCGTTCGACGCCCAGTACGACGAGTTCAATGTCAAGACCCGTGTGTTTGTGGCATGCGAGAAGATGGAAAAATACTACCAAATCAAGGTGGAAAACAAGACCAACGATGATATGGTGATGCAACTCGACATGGTCTACAAGCTCGTCTTGGGTACCACTGAAGAGAAGACTGCTCGCTACCTCTACTCCGAGTGGGACGAGGCCACGCACAGCATCATCGTGCGTAACGTCTACCACGACCTCTACCGCGACACTAAGGTACGGCTCACCGCAGTCACCGATGGCGACGACAACGTCCCCTTCGACTATTCGCTCAAATACCCCAACCGCAAACGTCTTGGCATGAGTATCAATATCCCCGCTAAAGGCATGCGCGAATTGGCATTCATCATCGCCGTTGTCGACAGCGAGGCCCAAGCGCCCGTCAGCTATGACATCCCGGCCATCAACAAGGAGTTCGACGCTGTCATCCATTACTGGGATGAGAAACTTGGCTACCTTGAGGTGGAGACCCCCGACAAGTCGCTCAACTACATGCTCAACCGTTGGTATCTCTATCAGGTGTATGCCTCCAGACTCTTTGCCCGCGCCGGCTTCTATCAGGTTGGCGGCGCCACTGGCTTCCGCGACCAGCTGCAGGATGTGATGAGCTGTCTTTATAGCGACCCGGCCTACGCCCGTCGTCAGATCCTCGACCACGCAGCGCACCAGTTCGCCGAAGGTGATGTGTTGCACTGGTGGCACGAGAGCATGCACTTCGGCGCCCGCACCACCTTCAGCGACGATTACCTATGGCTCGTCTACGTCACCTATCAATATATCAAAGTCACCGGCGATCTTGGAATCCTCAACGAAGAAGTGGCCTTCTGCCAAGGCGAGACGCTGGCCGCTGGCCAGACCGAGCGAGGCATCAGCTACACCGCCTCAGAGACCAAGGCCAGCCTGTACGAACACCTGAAGAGAGCCATCAACCGTTCCATGAGCCGAATCGGCGCACATGGACTGCCGTTGATGGGCTGCGGTGACTGGAACGACGGCATGAGCCGCGTCGGCGCCGGAGGCAAAGGCGAGAGCGTGTGGGTGGCCTTCTTCCTGTGCGACCTGCTGCCTAAGATGGAAGAACTCACCCAAAAGATGTCCGACGCCGACCTCAACTACTGTGAAGAGCTTTCACAGTTTAAGGAGAAGCTGGTGAATGCACTGCAAAGCAACGCCTGGGACGGCTACTGGTTCCTCCGCGCCTTCTTCGACAACGGGCACCCCATGGGCTCGGTCAACAATACCGAATGCCAGATCGACCTCATCTCACAGGCTTGGAGTATCCTCACCGACGTGGCGACACCCGACCAGAAGAAGTCCATCTTCCGTGAGACCGACAGCCGCCTCGTCAACCGCGAACACGAGATCATCCAGCTGCTCACCCCCGCCTTCAAGAAGTCACCCGACAATCCGGGCTACATCATGCAATATCCCGAGGGCGTTCGCGAGAACGGCGGTCAGTACACCCATGGCGCCATGTGGTACATCATGGCACAACTCAAAGAAGGACGCACCGACATGGCGTACTTCCTCTACTCGTTGATCAACCCGATCCACCGTACCCAGACCCTTGCCGACGTGCTGAAGTATAAGGTCGAGCCATACTGCATCGCAGCCGATATTTACAGCAACACTCAGCATCCTGGTCGCGGCGGCTGGACTTGGTACACCGGATCGGCTTCATGGGCTTACAAGACCGGTATCGAGAATATCTTGGGCTTCCACAAGGAAGGCGATACCCTCACCCTCGATCCTCACGTGCCCTCCGAATGGGACGGCTTCACCATCCGCTACCGCTTCGGAAACAGCACCTATAATATAAAGTATCAGACGCCAAGTGCCCATATCGCGCCAACGGTCATCAAGTTGGTCGACGACGGACAGGAACACGATATCATTGCGTAATATGATTAAAATAATTATTGATTGTTTCGGCGGGGACCATAGTCCCCAAGCCAATATTGACGGTGCTCTGACAGCACTTGCCAAGAATCCTGACCTTTATCTGATCCTCACTGGCGACGAGCCCACCATCCACAACTATCTTTCTGGCAAAGCCTACGATGCCGAAAGGGTGGAGATCGTACATGCTCCAGAGGTCGTCGGCTGCGATGAACGCCCCATCGACGTGATCCGCCTGAAAAAAGAAAGCTCTATGATCAAGGCGGTGCGGATGCTGCGCGACCGCGACGATATCAACGCTTTGGTCAGCACAGGGTCCACAGGCGCTTTAGTAGCCGCAGCACTCACCCGCATCGGTCGTGTGAAAGGCGTGATCCGTCCCGCCTTCTGCCCCATCCTACCCACCATGAACGGCGGTATCGTGGGCATCTGCGACAGCGGCGCCAACGTGGAGGTCACCCCCGACCATCTCCGCCAATTCGCCATCATGGCCTGCCTCTATATGGAACAGGTGTACGGCATCATCAAACCCCGAGTGGCATTGCTTAATGTGGGTAAAGAAGCAGAGAAAGGCGATGAGATCCGTCAAAAGGCCTATCAACTGTTGACGGAGACCCCAGAAGTGAATTTCGTGGGCAACATGGAAAGCCGCGATCTGCTCTCGGGTAACTACGATGTTGTCGTGTGCGATGGCTTCTCGGGCAACGTACTCGTGAAAACGACTGAAGGAACCGCCATCGAACTGCTGAAGAAACTCAAGAAAGACATCTATTCACGCGGCATCTACAAACTGGGAGCCTTGCTGATGAAACGGATGTTCAAGGAGGAAAAGGAATTCATGAACTACCAGAACTATGGCGGCAGCGTCCTCCTAGGCACTTCGAAGACGGTAGTCAAAGGCCACGGCTCCAGCAAAGCTGTCGCCGTGGAGAAATGCATCGAACAGGCTTACAAGATGGAAGTAAATTCACTCTCCTCCAAGATGGAAGAGATCATCATGAGATACGACCACTACGAGTATTAAGCCTTCAAGCCGTCAAGGAAATTGACCACATCGCCGACGGTCTCGAATTTGGCAAGCTCCTGATCGGGAATGACAATGCCGTAATCGTCTTCAAGACGCATGAGCAATTGGAGAATGTCGACAGAGTCAGCACCCAGATCGCGTTTGATTTGGGCGTCCATAGTAACTTTATCAGGCGAAACCCGCAATTGACGGGCTAATATTTCTTTTACTTGTTCAAACATCATTTTATCTTTTTACCGTAACATCTATACAATTTAACCTTTTTCTCATCGAAGCGTTTCCACTGGTTCTGGATCGCATAGTTTTCCTCAAGGTTGAGGTTGGTGTCCGCATAAAGTACTTCGGGACGTTGGAGCATTTTCATCAAGCCTGAGGAGACGATGATGCTCACGCCACGGTTAAGCCATTCGGGATCAACGCCAATGAGACAGAGGTCGATCACCGAGGGCTTCTTCAGGGCTTTCAGCAGACGGATCAACGTCATCGGAGTGAGGCGTCCGCCTGAAGGACGTACAGCATCGGCAATGGCAGGGAATGCCAGTCCAAAGCAAACCATCTTGTTGTTTTCATCAAGAACCACCGCCACGTTCTTCATGTCAACCACCAACTTAAAGTTGTCGATCATCATCTTCTTCATCCCCTCGGTAAAAGGCACAGTACCGTAAAGCAGATCATACGACTTGTCGATGAGCTCGAAGATATCGTCAGCGTATTTCTTGAGGAATTCGTTGGTATTGCGCGCCGTGCCCAGATGCAGATGGTAACGTTTCATCACATAGGCAGCCAGCTGGTCCACTTCACCGTCATAGTCTTTAGGCACTCTTAAATGACTCCCCGTCCAGTCCACCTCCTTCTTATACCCCATATTCTCTATGAAGGTCTGGTAATAGGGGTGGTTATAGTTTTCCTCGAAAGTGGCCGCCTGGTCGAAACCACCAATCAGCAAGCCTTCCCTTTCAAGATCGGAGAAGCTCAAAGGCCCTATCACCTCGTCCATGCCTTTCTCGACAGCCCAGTGTTCCACAGCCTCGAACAACTTTTTGGCCACCTCCTCGTCATCGATAACATCGAAACGAGTGAAACGCACCTGCTTCTTGTTGTTTTTCTCGTTGGCCGCACGCTGGATAATACCCGAGATACGTCCTGCCATCACACCGTCTTTATAAGCGTTGAAGTAGATAGCGTCGCAGCAGTCGTTATAAACGAAGTTCTTATGGAAAATCTTTTTCTCATCCATATACAATGGAGGAGAAAAGTAAGGATTCCCCTTATAGAGTTTCAGAGGAAATCTCAGGAAATCCCTCTGCTGTTTTTTAGTTTGGACTTGTTCTATTAAAATCATAGTCGCTTATATTTGTTACGAGCCAGTGTACCCCCTGAGGCGCCTAGCGTATCTCCGAAGGAGATATGCAGCGCCTCAGGGGGTACACTGGCTCGATCCCGTTCTACCTATGTTTGGCGTGGAAGCAGATACCGACGCCGTTGGGACCGCAGTGGCTACCGATCGTAGGATTCACCACCACTGTAATCACATTGAGATCAGCGCCGAATTTCTCTTTCAACAAGGTTTCGGCTTCGGCAGCGATCTCTGGACAATCGCTATGACCGATCACCACACGGTGGGCTTTCACGTCCTCGCCGAGTTCCTCCACATACTGCACCAGTCGGGCGATAGCCTTGCTACGGCCTTTCTCCTTGCCGATGGAGACCATCTTACCCTCGTCGTTCAAGTAGATAATGGGACGGATGCCGATGAGGCCGCCCATCGTGGCCGCCAATCCGCTCACACGACCGCTGCGGCGGAAGAACCTCAAGTCGTCAGCGAAGAAATACATTGGGAACTTCGGCACTTCCACCTTGGCCCATTCCACGATCTCTTCAGCGGTCTTACCAGCTTTATACATCTCGGCGCATTCGAGCACCACATTATAGGAAAGCGCTGTGATGCCCAAGGTATCAACTTCATAGAACATCCTCTCGGGATACTTCTCCTTCAGCTTGGCCACGGCCTGACTCATAATGGCGAAAGTATTCGAGGTCCCTGAGGAAAAATGCACATAGAGAATATCGTTACCAGCCTGAAACTCGGGCTCAAAGTATTGGATGTAGGCTTCCTCACTCATGGCGCTGGTGGTGGGCATGGTGCCAGCACGCAGCATGTCATAGAAGCTGTGCGAGTCGAATTCCTGAAAATCAATGTAAGGGTAAATCACTTTATCACCCACGGTGTACGGCATGCTAATCATTTTGATGCCATACTCGGCACACTCCTTGGGAGTGATGTCGCAATCGGTGTCACTGAAAAATACTAACATAAGGCAAAAATATAGTCATAAACCGGCTGTAAGCCGCAAATATTTATTATTTCAATGTTTTTATAATTATTCTGCAATTCGGTAATTAAAGCATCCGCTTCTTCGGCAGGTACATCGTTGCCATAAAAGACGATCATCACGTCACGTGATCCGATGTTCAGTCTCCGTAAGAGTTCCATGGCTGCCTCCTTGCGCAAGGGGCTGTCGCTGAGGATCTGCTTGCCACTGTAGCCCACAAAGTCGCCCGTATGCACACTCACCTCCCCTTCCGCATCACGGATGGCGGTGGAGACCATACCCGAAACTGTCGTTTGCATGGCCTCGGTGACACTCTCGATCACCTCTTCCACATTAGCGCAATCGCGATCAATGGAGCCAATGCCAAAATAGCCTTCGCCTATCGAAGCAGAGGGCATCACACGCACATCGGACTCAGTATAGAGTCCAGCGGCCTGCTCGGCAGCCATCTTAATGTTGGAGTTATTAGGGAATACTAGAATATGCTGTGCATTAATGCGTCTGAAGGCTTCTATAAAATCCTGTGTAGAGGGATTCATGGTTTGTCCGCCGGCAATCACCTCGTCGGCACCAATCTCACGGAAAGCATCCATCAGGCCTTGTCCCGAAGCAACGGTAACAACTCCATATTTCTGCTTGGGCTTTTTGAATGAAGCATTGTTTTGGTTAGTTTCCTGATGATGTTGAAGCGCCATGTTTTCAATTTTGATGGTCAGGAACTCGCCGTATTTCTGCATTTCATTCAGGATGACTCCAGGTGTATAGGTATGCACGTGCACTTTCACGATAGTGCCTTCACGGAAGGCCACCACCGACTCACCAACGCGATTCAGGTAATCGATGATCACCTGTTCGTCGAAGGTTTCCAAGTCCACCTTAGCGCGCAACAGCCGTAGCAGGAACTCTGTGCAATAGCCAAATTCAAGCGTACTGTTCTCGTTAAATTTATTGAGGTCCACAGTAGGTGTTTCTACCTTGGATGGCAACAGTTCTTCATCGGTAATACGACCACAGAGGGCGTCGTTCATCCCACGGAAAACACAGAGCACCCCTGCCCCGCCGCTGTCGACCACACCGGCATCCTTCAGCACCTGAAGAAGCTCTGGAGTATGGTCAAGCGAGGTCTGCATGGCTTCAAGCAAGGTCTCAAAATAGTGGTTCATGTCACCAGAAGCGTCGGCCCCAGCTACGCCTTCGCGCATCACCGTGATCATGGTGCCTTCCACTGGGACAGGAACGGCTTTGTAGGCTTCGTCGACGGCAGCGTGCATGGCATGGTCAAACGTTTTGGTGTCGGCCACAGCCACGTCTTTCAACCCTTTAGCAAGGCCTGCGAAGATACGGCTCAAGATAACTCCCGAGTTGCCACGGGCACCCAGTAGCATGCCAGATGACGCTGCGGATGCTAGCGAGGCAACCCCATGGGCACCTAGCGTATCTCCCACCGGGAGATATGCAGTGCCCATGGGGTTGGCCTCGCTAGCTGCGCTCACTCCGGCCTTCATGGTCATATACATATTGTCACCTGTATCCCCGTCGGGGATAGGAAAAACATTCAAATCGTTGATTACACCCTTCTCCTTTCCTAAGGCCACAGTCCCTTGTCGGAGCATGGCGGAGAAGGTCAGACTGTCTATTTCAATCAAATGTCCCATACTATGTCAGCGTCTGAAAAATGATTTTGATATCGTTGAAAAAAGAATATTTATGGTAATAGTCGACATTGATACGCACTTTGTCGGGATAGATCACCTCGTCATTGTACCACCTGGCAATCTCGTCCTCGGATCGCGCATCGCCGTCAGCTTTGGCTTGTTTCACATAGGCTTCGATGAGGTGCTCCTCATCGCGGTATTTCAATGTGGCGGGTCCCGTAATCCCTGGGCGCATCTTCAGCACCACACGATCGTCGCCCTGTAGCTTATCGGCATAACCCGGTACATCAGGACGCGGACCCACAAAGCTCATCTTCCCGATGAGAACATCCCACAGCTCAGGTAGCTCGTCGATCTTATGGCGGCGGAGCTTGGCACCAAAAGGAGTTACCCTCGCCCTATTAGGATAGGCGATATTGGAGAGTTCCTCATCATTGGTCATGGTGCGGAACTTATGAATCTTGAAGAGTTTCCCATCCTTTCCTACTCTAGTCTGACGATAGAGCACCGGTCCGCCAGGCATGCTTACCTTTACCAATACGGCGATAACTGCCATGGGAAGTGCCAGCACCAGCAGACCCATAAAAGCTACGGTACGGTCAAAAACAAACTTCAAGAGCTTCATTTAAGCGTAAAATATATGAAAATCAATTACTTAAACAGCCCCCCCCCCCCTATTTCGGCATCCAAAACTTCGTAAACCGAGTTGTTACTCTTATATTCCGGCACAATCTGTTTCATCTTGCGCACGGTGTTCATGTTGTCGAACAGTTTACAAATTTCCACCAAGTCGTCAATCTCACGACTCACATCGTCGTAATCGTATTCACGCACCTGGGCGATACGGATTTTCTCGTGGAAGGTAGGCTTGGTGCCTTCCAACTCGTTGAGCACCTCTTCGTAGAGTTTCTCGCCTTCGCGGAGGCCTGTGTATTTGATTTCAACGTTTTGAGCATGCGAAAGGGCAATCATACGCTTGGCCAGGTCGGCGATCTTCACAGGCTCTCCCATATCGAATACGAAGATCTCGCCGCCGTTGCCTTTGGTACCAGCTTCGAGCACCAGTTTGCAAGCCTCGGGAATAAGCATGAAGAAACGGACGATGCGCTCGTCGGTAACAGTGACGGGACCGCCTTTTTTGATCTGTTCCCTAAACAGCGGTATCACCGAGCCATTGGATCCAAGCACGTTGCCGAATCGCGTGGTGACGAACTGGGTGTATTCCACTTTTTCGCCTGTCTGGTGCTGTTTTTCAAGAGCTTCCAGCTTCAACTTGCGGTCGAGGCTCTGCACATAGATCTCACAGATACGTTTCGAGCAGCCCATCACGTTGGTGGGATTTACCGCCTTGTCGGTGGAGATCATCACGAACTTCTTGGCTCCAAATTGCACAGCCATATCGGCGATCACCTTGGTACCATAGATGTTGTTCATCACAGCTTCGCTGGGGTTGTCCTCCATCATCGGCACATGCTTGTATGCTGCAGCGTGGAACACATATTCAGGTTGGAAGGTGCGGAACACGCTTTCCATGCGGGTACGACGGCTGATACTGGTCACCACGACCTCGCAGGGCACATCGGGAAATTCGTTGGCCATCATCAGGCGGATATCGTGTTGCGGAGTCTCAGCCTGGTCGATGAGCATCATCTTGGCAGGATGGAAAGCAGCCACCTGACGCACGATCTCAGCACCGATGGAACCGGCTGAACCTGTGATCAGTACGCGTTTCCCCTTCAGTTGGTCTTCCACCGACTTCAGGTCTACCTTGATTTGCTGACGAGGCAGCAGGTCTTCCACACTCACCTCTTTCAGCTGCATATCCTTCTCGGCACCCTCTTCCAGTTCGCCATTCTTCACACTAGCCTCTTTTTCCAATTGTGCCATCAAAATCTTGCAACCGGCACCGATCAAGATATCCTGTATTTTCTGGTTATTACGGAAGTCATCCACACGGAGGGGGCTCACCAACACAGCTTCAATACGGAGTCTCTTGACAATAGCGGCAATGTCATCATCGGGATTGAAGATATCCACCCCCATGAGGCTCATTTTACGGATACGATGCTCGTGCGAGATAAAGCCACACAATTCATACTGGGCGGGTTTCTGGCTACGGATGTTTTTAGCGATACCCACACCACCTGTCAAAGCTCCGTAAATAAGCACTCTGGTCTTCTTCGACTGGACTTGCGTTTGTTCATAAACCGTTCTCACCAAGAGTCGCATGGCCCACATCAGCATGGTAGCGATCACAAACGAGGCCACGATAGCAATGGGCGATAGAGCGCTAAGCATCTTGACGTCTTGCCAATTTAGCAAATAATAGCTAATCAGCGCTAATACCATTGTCACCAGATTGGCAAAAGCAACCTTCATCAGGTCAACTAAACTGGAGTAACGCACTACTCCGGAATAGGTTCTGAAAATTCTAGCACCGATCCAACTCAGCAAGGCATAGAATGCCGAGGTGACAAGCACATTGTCAAGAAGGGTAAGCAACACCACTGATCGTTTCTCTACCCAATAGCAAAAGATGCATGAGAAGAAAACAATCAGCGTATCAAGCAAAAGGATGCACCAATAAGGCAGCACCCTTTTGTTGAAAAAGCCACCAAATAATCTTGAAATCCAGTTTCTTTTTTCTGTATCGTTCATAGAGGTCTATTGTTGCTTAGAGACAAATAACCTGCAAATGTACGACACCTATGATAAAAAAGCAAATAAAACGGGATCTTTTTTGATTACTGGTTCATATACATCTGATACAGAGAGGTATCGGGATTGGATTTCAGGCGTTTCAGGGCGCGATCCCTGATCTGTCTGGTCCTTTCGCGTGAGATACCCATGGCGAGGGCGATTTCGTCGAGCGAATATTCGCGGGCGGTGCCGATGCCATAGTACATGGAGAGCACTTGGCGTTCCTTGTCGGAGAGTGCCTTCAGGGAGCGCTGGATGGCAGTGTTGTTCGACTCGTTCTCCACGGCCTCGTCGGTGGCGGAAGACTCCTGGTCGACATACACATCGAGGAAGCTGCCTTCGTCGTCCTCATCGAGAGGGGCGTCGGTCGAGATCTGACGCAGGTTCATACCCAACAGGCTTTGCACCTTGGCTTCGGACATATCGAGTTCCTTGGCCAGCTCAGCGGTGGAAGGCTTGCGCTGATACTCCTGTTCGAGCATGGCAGCAGTCTTCTTCAGCTTGCTCACGGCGCCCACCTGGTTAAGGGGCAAACGGATGGTACGGGCCTGTTCAGCCACCGCCTGAAGGATGGACTGACGGATCCACCACACGGCATAGGAGATGAACTTGAAGCCGCGGGTCTCGTCGAAACGTTGTGCCGCCTTGATGAGACCCACGTTGCCTTCGTTGATCAGGTCCTGCAGCGACAGTCCTTGGTTTTGGTACTGTTTGGCCACAGAGACGACAAACCTGAGGTTAGCCCTGACCAGACGGTCGAGGGCCTGCTGGTCGCCGGCTTTGATGCGTTGAGCCAGTTCCACCTCCTCCTCGGGAGTGACCAGGCTCTCCTTCGCGATGTCCTGGAGATACTTCTCCAAGGTGCCGGCATCGCGGTTGGTAATGGATTTCGAAATTTTCAGTTGTTTCATAATCTTCTTTTATTGCTGTTTTTTAGTTGTAATACTCAAAATTCATCTTCATGCCGTTCGGATAGACTCCTTCGATATAAACCCTACGAGTCTTGTTGTTGGCCAAAGCGGACTCGAGCTCACTCTTCGATGAGACGCTCTTGCCGTTGATGGCACTGATGATATATCCCTCCACACCTGAACCTTGGAAGGGGCCTTGGCGGATCTCGATGATCTTAAGTCCGCTTTTGATATGCAGGTTATTCATCTCACTCTTGGAGATCGGCTGCAGCACGAGGCCCATAGAAGAATTGAAGAAACTCTCCCCTTTCTTGACCACGTCGGTCGAGCCGGACTCATTGAGAAGTGAAAGTGTGAAGCTAAGTTTCTTTCCACTGCGTACCACGTCGACGTTCACCTTATCGCCTGGACGGTATTGGTTTACTGCTTCCAACAGTTGAGTTATGGTGTTCACTTCGTTACCGTTGATACTAGTCAATACATCGCCAGCCTTGATACCGGCTTTTTGAGCGGCACCTTCGTTGGTGACATTCTTCACGTAAACACCCTTGATGTCTTTCATTCTGGCTTTTTCGGCCAGTGATGCATCCATCTCCTGGGGATAGATCCCGATATAAGCACGTTGAGTTTGACCGTACATCAACAGGTCGTCGACCACCTTGCGAACGATGTTGGAAGGGATGGCGAACGAATAGCCCTCATAGGAGCCGGTGTGCGATGCGATGGCGGCATTGATGCCGATCAGCTCGCCTCGGGTGTTCACCAAGGCGCCACCACTGTTGCCTCTGTTGACGGCGGCGTCGGTCTGAATGAACGATTCCACATTGCTTCCCTCACCCAAGATGCCGATGTTACGGGCTTTGGCGCTCACAATACCAGCGGTCACCGTCGAAGTGAGGTTGAAGGGATTGCCTACCGCCAACACCCATTCGCCGACCTTCACCTTGTCGGAGTCGCCGAACACCAGATAATCGAGGCCTGAGGCATCCACCTTGATCAGGGCGAGGTCCGACGTCGGGTCGGTGCCCACGATGGTAGCTTTGCGCACCATCTTATTATTAAAGGTCACTTCCACGTTACTGGCGCCGTCCACCACATGGTTGTTCGTCACGATATACCCGTCGGGTGAGATCACCACGCCAGAGCCATAGGCCTCAACCTTGCTGGTCTGGGTCTGCCCGGGGTAGCTGAAGAACGGATCGAAGAATCCGAAGAAATTGTCGTAAACCGCAGTCTTTTGGATCATCGTCGTCTTGATATGCACCACAGCGTTGACGCTAGCCTCAGCGGCATCCACGAAGTCAGGCCTGTTTTGTGCATACACACTGTTTCCACTTACTGCCATGACAAATAGGGCCACAGCAACCACGACCGCCCTCATGGGGGTCATCCCTTTTTTATTCTTCCACATATTATGATAACTTGTTTCGGTTTTCTAGTACATTAATGCGTTTTTTCCGTCTTTATTGCACCAAAAAGTGTATTTTTGTCAAGAAAAAAACATTCAGAAATAATCAAAAAATATGCCATATGTTCACTTCTGACGGAAAAATTTCACTACGAATCGCTGAGCCTGAGGATGCCCGTCAGATCTACGAATGGGAGAATGATCGAAGTGTTTGGCGGGTGAGCGAGACCAGTTGTCCCGTCTCACTGTTTCAAGTGGAGCAGTTCCTGCTGGGCAACAGCGATCTAGTGACCAACCGACAACTCCGTCTGATGGTCTGCCACGACGATGTCGCCCGCCCCATCGGAAGCATCGACCTGTTTGATTTCGACCCCGTCAACAGCCGCATCGGCATCGGCGTCCTCATCGAAAAAACCTATCGCGGCCAAGGCTATGCCACCAAAGCCGTGGCGCTGTGCCTCGACTATCTATTCCGTGATGTCATGGTCCATCAGGTACACTGCCTGATCGATGTGCAGAACAAGGAAAGCCAACATCTGTTTATGAATCTTGGATTCGTCGAAAGTGGACTCCGTAAAGACTGGATCAAAACCCCGGAAGGCTTTCTCGACGCTGTGTTTTACCAGAAAATCAACCAAGCATGAAAAAGAAAACAATCATCATCCTTGTTATTGTCATCGTCATCGCCATCCTCGCCGTTCTGGCCTTTTTCGGATTACGGTTCTATGGCATGATGATGCGTTCTAATGTCACTACACCTGGTGGCACCGAGTTCTCCCTCTACGTCCCAACCGGCGCCAGTTTCGAGCAGATCAAGGATTCGCTATACACCCATGAAATCATTGTAAACAAGAAAAGTTTCGAGGCCGTCGCCGCATCCAAGAAATGTAGCCAAAACATCCATCCTGGAAGGTATATCCTGAAGAACGGCATGAGCAACAAGCAACTTTGCAACATGCTGCGTGGTGGACTTCAGACGCCTGTCAAAGTGACATTCAACAACATGCGCGACGTCGCCATGCTGGCAGGACGTGTCAGTGAGCAGATCGAGGCCGACTCGCTCAGTATCGTGAGTTACCTCAACGACAGTGGACATCTCGCCGAGCTGGGATTCACACGCGAAACCATCCCGGCCATGTTCCTACCCAATACCTATGAGTTCTATTGGAACACCGACGCAGCACAGTTTGTCAGTAAAATGAAGAAGGAATACGACAAATACTGGAACGCCGATCGGTGCGACAAAGCCAAAACATTGGGACTCACCCCCATCCAAGTGAGCACCCTGGCCTCCATCGTCGACAAGGAGACCAACAAGACTAACGAGATGTCGCGAATCGCCGGCGTGTACATGAACCGACTGAAGAGCGGATGGCTGCTGCAGGCTGATCCCACCTTGGTGTTCGCCGTGGGCGACTTCGGACTGAAACGGGTATTGAACGTGCATAAGGAAGTGGAGTCACCTTACAACACCTACAAATATCCCGGACTGCCACCGGGACCGATCTGCATCCCGTCGTTAGCATCAATTAATGCGGTTTTAAACACGGAGAAGCATAATTATTATTATTTTTGCGCCAAAGACGATCTCTCAGGATATCACGTCTTCGCCAAAACATTGTCAGAACACAACCGTAACGCGGAAAAATATCACAGGAAAATAAAAGAAATCAGATAAACATGAAAGCATTCAAAGCATACGACATCAGAGGAGAATGGGGCACCGACCTCAACGAAGAGATTGCATACCGCATCGGATATTTCCTTCACAGAATACTCGACGTAGACACTGTTTTAGTGGGTCGCGACATGCGTCTGTCGTCGGACACCTTCTTCGAGCAGCTCACCCGAGGCATCACCGACAGCGGTGTCAATGTTGACGAGATCGGCCTCTCCACCACCCCAATGGTCTACTGGAGCACCGCCCGTTATGGCTACGATGCCTCCGTGATGATCACTGCCTCACACAACCCCAAGAACCACAATGGGCTGAAGATCTCGCGTACCAACGCTCTTCCGGTGGGATACGATACAGGGCTGAATAAGCTGGAAGCTTTTGTGGAAAGTGATGAAGCCTGCGTGCCTGTCGCAAAGAAAGGCGTCATCCGCCATAAAGAAGTCAAAGACGACTATCTGGAATTCCAGAAACAATACGTTGGCGACCTCTCCAACCTCAATATCGCTGTGGACTGCAGCAGCGGCATGTCATCGCTATTCGTCCATCAACTCATCGGCAAGGCCCATTACATCAACGATACCCTCGACGGCAACTTCCCCAGCCATGAACCCAATCCGCTTGAGGCTGTCAGTCAAGAACAGATCAAAGCGTTGGTGAAGAAAGAGAAATGCGACATCGGACTGCTCTTCGACGGCGACGCCGACCGTATTACTTTCATCGACGAGCTGGGCAACTTCATCTCCCCCGACCTGATGATCGCCTTCTTAGGCAACTATTTCATTGGTGAGAAACACGAAAAAGGTATCGTGTTGCAGGACATCCGTAGCTCACGCGCCATCCAGGAATACCTCAACCGTTACCAAGCCAAGGTGGAGACCTGGCGTGTGGGTCGCGCCTACGCCGCATTGAAACTCCGCGAGCTCGACGGCGTATATGGCGGCGAACTGGCCGGACACTATTATTTCCGTGAATTCTACTATTCTGACTCAGCGCTGCTGGCTGCCTCCATCGTGCTTCGCCTTCTGGCGGAATTCAAACGCCAAGGCCGTACCATGAGCAACATCGTCAAGGAAATCTCACAATATCACAACTCCGGCGAGATTAACTTCAAACTGGAACGCAAACAAGAGGCCATGGACGCCGTCCGCGACCATTTTGCCGGCATCGAGAAACCTGAACGTTATCTCGATTTCGATGGATATCGCCTCGACTACCCCGACTGGTGGTTCAACATCAGGCCTTCCAACACCGAGCCTTACCTTCGTTTCCTGGCAGAAGCCAAAGACGAACATAAGCTGAAAGATGTGGTCAAGAAAGTGTCGGATATCGTAAAGAGTTTCGCTTGCCTGCTGCTGTTCTGCATCCTCTTTGCCAGCTGCACCAACAACCCCGAGAAGAGCCGTGTTGCCCTTGACAAAGGCATTGAACTGATGTATCGATCTTCACGTTTTGCCGAAGCCGAAGAGCAATTTACCTTGGCCATCAAATACGACAATAACAACAGCGAAGCCTATTATTACCGTGCTTGCACCAAGTTCAACCAAGGACGGTATAACGACGCCATCCTCGACTATCAGAAAGCGCTGGAGATCCGTCCCAACTATGCCGACGCCGAATTCGGTCTTGGCAGGACCTATTTCGTCCTCAACGACTTTGACATGATGTGCTATTATTACAGGGCTGCTGAGCGCGACGGACGCGAAAACATGGACGACTACGTCAAAGGATGCCCAAATTAATTAAACCCTTTGAGTTGGGGAACACTGTAGTTTTCGACGCTGATGACGTCGCCATCTTCGTTATAGGTCTTCCAAATGCCTGATTTCTTGTCATTATGGAACTCTCCCTCCTCTTTCAGGGCACCTGAAGGATAGTAGTTCTTTGCCGGTCCTTCCATTACATCGTTTACATATTGCCGTTCCGACATTAGGACTCCGGTTTCATAGTATGTTTTCGAGAGACCGTGTGCAAGACCGTCTTTATATTCCTCCACGGTGAGCAGTTTGCCGTCTGACTCGAAGAAACGCCATTCGCCTTCCTTTTTCTGGTTGATGTAATAACCTGTGGCAATGATTGTTCCGTTGGATGCATACGTCTTATTGAGCGCCTTCGTCCCCGACTTGTCGAAAGTATTGGTGGCTTTCAGAGTCCCTTTCTCATCATAATATTTAAAGGTACCCTGGCATTTGTCATCCTTGAAACTGCCCTCGTAGCGTTTTTGTCCGCTGGGAAAATAACCCACCCACTTGCCTTGTCGTCGTCCCTGTTCATCAGTACGGTTAAGATCCTGAGCCACAAGGTTGGAAGTCATCAAAAAAGCCATCAGGGCGAAGAAGATTTTTTTCATCATTTGTTTTTTATTTGCAAAAATACTAAATTTGCACTTTGTTTCACATTTAACGGACAATTAACCATTTTATTATAAGATGACACTGATCAAATCCATTTCGGGCATTCGCGGCACCATAGGTGGCGTTCCCGGCGATAACCTCACTCCTATCGACATGGTGAAATTCACCGCAGCATTTGTGAAATTCGTACAGCGTAAAGGCATCGAGCGTCCACGCATCGTCGTGGGTCGCGACGCACGCATGTCAGGTTTCTTTGTAAACCAGGTGGTTTGCGGTACGCTGCAGGCCATGGGTGCTGATGTGCTCGACATCGGGCTGAGCACCACCCCCACCACCGAGATCGCCGTCACAGGGCTGAAGGCCGACGCTGGCATCATCCTCACCGCAAGCCACAATCCGGCGCAGTGGAATGCCTTGAAGCTGCTGAACGAAAAGGGCGAGTTCATCTCCGCCGCCGAGGGCGCTTGGCTACTTGACGTGGCCGCCAAGGACGAATTCGAGTTCGTCACCATTGACAAGATCGGCAGCTATCAACAGATCGATGGCTGGATGGACAAGCATGTGGAGATGGTCTGCCAACTGCCATTGGTGAATAAAGAGGTGATCAAAGCCGCTCATTTCAAAGTCGCCGTCGACGCCGTCAACAGCACCGGTGGCATTGCCATCCCGAAGATGCTGCGCGCCTTGGGCGTCGATGATATCCTTGAGCTGAACTGCGAACCCACAGGCAACTTCGCCCATACCCCAGAGCCGCTGGCACAAAACCTCACTCAGATCTGCCAATACGTCAAGGAGCAAGGCTGCGACTTCGGCGTGGTGGTCGACCCTGACGTGGACCGTCTGGTCTTCGTGAAGGAAGACGGCGAGCTGTTTGGCGAGGAATACACCTTAGTCTCCGTGGCTGACTTCGTACTGAAACACACCCCCGGCCCGACAGTGTCGAACCTCTCCTCCACCCGTGCCCTGCGCGACGTGACCCGTTCCTATGGACAAGAGTATGCCGCCGCCGCCGTCGGTGAAGTGAACGTGGTAGAGAAGATGAAGGAAGTAGGCGCTGTCATCGGCGGCGAAGGCAACGGAGGTGTCATCTATCCCGCCATCCACTACGGCCGTGATGCCCTGGTAGGTACCGCCTTGTTCCTCACGCAATTGGCTGAGAAACGAATCAAGTGCTCCGAGTTGAAGAAGACCTACCCCGCCTACTACATGTCGAAGAACAAGATCCAGCTCACCCCTGGCATGGACGTAGATGGCATCCTGGCCAAGTTTGCCGAGAAGTTCAAGGACGAGCAGGTGACCACCATCGACGGCGTGAAGATCGACTTTGAGGAAGGCTGGGTGCATCTGCGTAAGTCGAACACCGAGCCTATCATCCGCATCTACTCCGAGGGCAAGTCAGAGGCCGAGGCGGATCGGTTCGCACAATTGATATTGAGTTGCAAAGACATATTACAATGAAAGCAAAAAGAAACAAACGGTCGCTGAAGAGCTATCAGTACCATGCGGTCACCTTCAAGCTCTCGCAGGGTCAGTATCGGTCGCTGAAGAACTACTGCAAGGCGCGCAAGACCACCCCTATCAAGTTGATCAAGCGGTGCATCTCGCGGTTTATCAGCAACTATGAATATGAGATCCCGCCTGAGTTATACGTCACCGAGAACCAGCTGGCCCTCTTTAACGACGATCTTGAAGGCTGAAAATCAGTATATTACACCGATATTTGAATTTTTTTTCAAAAAAAAGTTGCGGATACGGGTAAAAGGCGTATCTTTGCACTCGCAATTCGCACGCTGGAGAGGTGGGTGAGTGGCTGAAACCAACAGTTTGCTAAACTGTCGTATCCCGCAAGGGGTACCGGGGGTTCGAATCCCCCCTTCTCCGCTCAAAGGAAAGACGATGATGAGTCGTCTTTTTTTTCGGGGTATGGCGCAGTCCGGCTAGCGCACCTGCTTTGGGAGCAGGGGGTCGAAGGTTCGAATCCTTTTGCCCCGACTTGAAAATCAAGGAGTTACAAAACAGGTAACTCCTTTTTTTGTGGACAAAACACTATTTTTATTTTTAATTTATTATTTTTGCAGTCCATTCTTAAAATAGAAAACTATGAAAAAAGCATTAGCTATCGTGGCTTTCGTAGCCGCTCTGTTCATCGCCGGAAATGTGCAGGCTCAATCAACCGTTTACGCTGCCTATACTCCCGAAACATTCGTCACAGGCAACACTAGCACCAACTATCAAGGCTTCGCCCTCGGTTTCACCCAGAACATCAACCTTGCCAAAGATCTTAGCGTGGCAGCCGGTGGTCAGTTCCGCATGAACACAAAAAGCGAATCCGGCTCATTAATGGGCGTTACCGGTACAACCAACAAAACACAACTCCTTATCGATGTGCCGATTCTGTTCAACTATAAAATTGCTGTGAACCGTGAACTGGCCATCTATCCCTTCGTCGGTCCTATGCCAAGTTTGGCCATCACTGGTACCACAAAATTCAGCGAGACCCTTCTGGGAACCACTACCACCACTGATTGGTACGGCGACAATAGCAACCAAAGCCGCTTTAACCTTTACGCCGTGTTCGGCGCCGATGTAAAGTTCAATAACTTCAACCTCTTCGGTGGCTATCGTCTTGGCCTGCTCGACCTCGACAAGAGCGACAACTTCACTTTGAAGACCAACGGCCTCTTCATCGGCCTCGGCTATACACTCTAAATCATCCGTCGATGATACCTTTAAAAAGCCAGCCTTCGGGTTGGCTTTTTTATTTGCTTTATTGAGAACACACCATCGTTCTCGTAGTCACCCCACTTTTCGATATTACCCTAACCAGATAGATCCCACTTTCAAGGCCGTTGATTTGGCATTGGGAACCATTTACTTCCAAGCTCCTCACCTTTTTTCCATCGATAGAGAAGACTTCAACTTGATTCATGCCATTGCATTGAATGGTTATGCTCCCAGAACAAGGATTGGGATACATCAGCACTTGACTTGATTCCGACTCAATAAGGGCATCGTAATCCACAGCATTCACTGCAGCAAGGGCATCAAGGCGGCCCGCTCCGTAATCGTTGCTCTTGTGTTCGGTGATTTTTACAGCGGTATTTTCCAAGATACGGTCAATCTGCGCCGGGGTCAGTTCATTGTTTTTCGACAGCATCAGCGCAATGGTACCCGTCACCAAAGGTGTAGCCATTGACGTGCCGTCCATCAGGGTGTAACCGTTGATGTTGTTGCAGTCCAACGATTTGATTTGCACTCCAGGAGCGCATAGATCAGGACGGATGAGTCCGATTTGGGTAGTGCTGCCTGCAATGTAGGGATAATCGCCATATTCAGGCACATCGGCCCATTGTGAAGGTCCCTCGGAGGAGAAAGCAGCAATGTTATCATTAGAGTCGACCGCCCCAACGCAAATGACACAACTTGTTCTCCCCTCGTTGACCATCTGGTCATCGTGAAGCATCGGCGGAGGACAGTCACCGGGCGTATAGATATTATAAGGTACTGGCACCATGAACTGCATCTGCCGGATGTTACCAGCACAAACAGAGGCAACAACGCCAGCGGCCAAGGTGTTGTCGCAAGCCTGACGCACCATCGTCCTTTGGGTCACATTAGGTTGCGGCCGCCCCAGCGACATATTGATGACATCAGCACCATGTTCTAAAGCAAACTGCATGGCAGCAATCCATTGGGTCTCATCGCCTTCCCCTTGGTCGTTGAAGGCTTTTAAGATCATGATGGTGGCCTCAGGAGCGATACCCGTCTGCGAGCCCGATGCACCTGTGCCACAGATGGTTCCTGCGACATGGGTGCCATGACCATGACGATCCATCGGGTCATTATCGTTATCACTGAAGTCGTAGCCATGATGGGGATAACTCGTGCCGCCATCCCATAAACGGCCACTCAAGTCGGCATGATCGTAGTTGACACCTGTGTCGATGATAGCCACCACAACGCCCTGTCCGGTGTAACCTTGTTCCCACACCTGAGGTGCATTTACCTGCAGCAGGTTTTGGGTGATTTCACGACCGTTTCCGCTTGGAGCTGGGGTTGCCTCGCCCTCAAAGATCCATTGTGCCTGTTCGCAAAAGCTGATGGAAAGGATATCGCGACGTTGCGCCAAGTCAAAAATGGCGGTCGTGCTAACCTTACAGCTCACCGCATTCACTATCCATAAGGATTGGACGTCCTCTACCCTGCCGTAACGTTCCATCGCAAAAAGGAGATCCAGTAATTCAGCTTGTGCAGCTTCAGCTTGGTGTTGCAGTGTAGTGATCACATATTGTCGGCGTTCATCAAGGTTGTCATACTTTTCGGCTTCAAGCAACAGGGCTGTCGGATCAGACTGCTCAGACATCAGCATACAGATCTTTACCTTTTCGTCATTACCCATACGGCTCATCAAAGCAAGAAGCTCAGGCTCGATGACAGGCCCAACGGCATGTCCAAAGAGACAGAGGCATAGCATCAACAAGGTGAAGAGTGTTTTTTTCATAAAAGGTTGTTTGACATATGAATGCAAAGATAAATAATATCGTATATTTGTGGCCTCTAATCTAAACTTATTTATGATAAAAAAGGCATTTTATCTCGTTTTGTTGTTACTCGCATTCGCTGGCTTCGCCAAGGCGCAAAGCCCCACATCAGCCGTCAAAACGCCGGCATGTATTTAATTAAGGTTGAGACGGCGAAGGGCACTGAGACCATGAAAGTAAGGGTTTTATAAAAAAATCTATATGGTAAAGCACATTATTCTGTGGACATTGAATCCCGAACTTACTGAAGAAGAGAAAAATACCGTGAAAGCGGGCATCAAGGAAGGATTGGAAAGCCTGGTTGGCAAGGTGCCAGGTTTGATCGACGTGAAGGTTCAAGTTGATGGCCGACTGGCATCGTCAACTGCCGACTTGATGCTGGACTGTACACTGGAGAACGAAGAAGCGTTGAAGGTCTATGCCCAACATCCTGAGCATTTGGCCGTGGCCAATACGAAGGTGAGACCATTTACAGCTCAAAGGGCTTGTCTAGATTTTATAATTTGACTAAAAATTGTTGGATAAATAAGGCAAGCAATGTGCACAATCATCGTTGTAAATAAGAAAAAGACCATCGTCGGATGGAATCTCGACATCATGGATTTTGAATACCGGGTCCGCCCTACCGACGATGGCGTTTACATTGAAGTAAACGATGCCACCGAAGGTTGGATGCCGCTGTTCGGCGCCAACCGCAGGGGCGATTTCGTTGGAATGCCCACCTGCTGGCCCCATAACGATCGTAGCGATCCCACTGGTAACGACACCAATATCATCCTGCTAGATATCGACCTGCTGCTGATGAGGAAGACATTGCAGGAGGTGCGTGATTTTGTCAACGACAACAGGGTTTGCAGCGTTCCCGTAGTCACTTTCATGGCTTCACTGTCAGACAGTAATGGCAATGTGCTGCACATTGTCCCCGGACATGGTTTCAAGTATTATGAGAAGCCTGAATATAAAATTATGACCAACTTCCCTCCTTTTGTCCAGCATCCGCTGCAACATCCGTGGATGGGTATGGATCGCTATCAAAAGGCAGAGGAGCTGCTCAGCATGGCAACTGACAACTTTGATGTGAAAGACTGTTTCAACGTACTCAAGGAAGTGTCACAAACGGTTTGTCCCACGGTGATCTCAATGGTTTTTGACGTTACAGAAAAAACCGTCTATTGGTGCTGCGACCGCAACTACAATCAAATTGAAACAAAATCTTTTGAATAAGACATGAAAAAAATGAATATCCCCCTGATGGCCACGCTATTGGCGCTATCCATCATTATGTGCCCGATTCTGTATTTTACGGTCGGACCCAAATTGGACGAAGCCCAACTGGATGCGCTCAAACTATTGGGCATCATAGCGGCGTGCAGCGCAGCTTTCTGCTTTATCGTTGGGGAGATCACAGGAAACAACAGCCAGATGGATAAGCTATGGAGCCTGCTTCCCATTGCCTACACATGGGTGATTGCCGTTAAAGGCGGCATGAATACCCGTTTGGTGGTGATGGCCGCTCTGGCTACACTTTGGGGTATCCGGCTCACCATTAACTTTGCCCGTAAGGGTGCCTACAAACTCAAGTTTTGGGAAGGCGTTGAAGACTATCGCTGGGCCGTTGTCCGCTCTGGACCGACCTTCAAAAAACGTTGGGCGTGGACGCTGTTCGACTTGGGGTTTATCTCCATTTATCAGAACGCGTTGGTGCTGATGACCACCTTCCCTGCCCTGGTAGCCATGAAATCAGATGTGCCGTTCGGGTGGATGGATGCCGTTGCAGCTGTGCTAATGCTGGGATTCATCATCTGGGAGACTGTCGCCGACGAGCAACAGTGGCGCTTCCAAACCCGTAAATGGGCCATGATCAATGAAGGGAAAAAACTTGAGGAGTTGCCTGAACCCTATAACAAAGGCTTTAACACCACAGGACTTTGGGGTCACTGCCGTCATCCTAACTATTTTGCCGAACAGGCCATCTGGGTGTGCTTCTACCTGTTCTCAATCGGAGCTGGCATAGGCATCATCAACTGGAGCATCATAGGGGCGCTATTGTTGGTCGTCCTGTTTCAGGGCAGCTCGTCACTGGCTGAAGAAATCAGCGGTGGGAAGTATCCGGAATATGAGAAGTATTGTAAGAGTGTCCCTCGGTTTTTCCCTGGCAAAGCCAAAAAATGTAAAAAAGCCTGAACTTCCATGATCAAAAGATTCTTCCGCATTATTATGCCGCGTACCTTGGCGTAGGCAATCACCTCGCGTAACTCGTATGAAATAATTAAAGCAAAATACACAAAGAAAAATTTACAAAAAAAAATAAACACACGCCAATAACACTAATAATTGCTCCTATTATCTCCCGAACTGTCACTTTCTGATGGAACAGAAGGGCTGCCGGGACAATGATGAGTATGGGGGTGAGCGCAAAAAGTGTTTGTGCGATGCCTGCCGAGGTGTATTGTGTGGCCAATAGCGATGCAGTGACCCCAACAAAAGGCCCGAAAATAGTGGCTGCCAGCACACACCACATCGCCTTTCGGTCATTTAAGGCATGCCGTAGCTTGGCGAGACCATCTTTATTAAAAAGCACCAAGGTCAAGAAGAACCCGAACAATCCCATATAAGCGCGGATGGTGGTGGCGGCAAACGTCATGCTCACGCTGACAGGCAATGGCAACACGGCACCAGAAAAGACAGAATCACCAGAAATACCTGCGGCAGTGAGGGCTGCATCGTAATGCGTCAGTCCTACCTTGCTGAGCACTAATCCAAAGCCTTGGCAGATGCCCGCCATGGCCGCATAGAATATGCCTTTCGCAGGCAGCTTGAACTTGATGGCGTGGAGTCCAGATTTGTCACCCTTTGACAATATCGAAAGCGCAATACCACTCAAGGTGATGACCATGCCGAGTATGGCTAAGGGACGCATCTGTTCGCCGAGGAGCAACCGACCAGTAATAGCAGCTGTGGGTGCGGATAAGGTCATGAAAAGTTGACCGAAACGAGAACCGATATGGATATAACCCTGCATCAGGCAATAGTCGCCAATGACGTAGCCAACCACACCTGACAGCAGCAGCCAGGCCCAAGTGCTGCCGTCGGCATAACGCGGATACGGCACGCCTATCACCACCCTTAATGTGACGGCAAGAAACAGCAGCGACAGCGTCATGCGGATAACGTTGAACGGCAGCGAGCCCATACGCTTCGAGCCCACCTCCGCAAACAACGCGGTGACGGTCCACGAAACAGCGACACCTAACGAAATCAATTCTCCGACAAACATAATTGGCGCAAAGATAGAAAATGTTTATTTTTGCAACTTAACAATTACATCATTTCAATGAAGATCAATCTTTTCACTTTTTTATGCATCTGCCTCATCGGCTGTGCCAGTCCTCAACAACAGGAACAAAACAATTCAACTATGAAAAAGGAAAACAACGAACTAACTGCTTTCGACGTTCAGAAGGAATTCCAGAAAAACGGTTTCGACTGGTTCACCGAGAACCTCATCCTCTGCTCGGGCGACACCTCCCGAAACAACGCCATGACCATTGGTTGGGGCGGTATCGGGAACTATCTTGGCCACAACCGTCCAGCAGTGACAGTGTATGTGGCTCCAGGACGTTACACTTGGGAGTTCATGGAGAAGTACCCGCGCTTCACCATCATGCAGTTCGACAACCCGGAAATATGGAAGTACCTCGGTTCGCACAGCGGTCGCGATGGCGACAAAGCCGCTGCCTTGGGCCTGCATGTGGCCTACACAGAGAGCGGCACTCCCTATTACGAGGAAGCCAACCTAGTGATCGAGTGCGAGACCATGACGGCTTGGCATCAGACGGAGCAGGACTTCCGCAACGACACGCCAAAGAAATGGTACGACGGCTTTGACGCCGGTATTCACACAGTCTATATCGGTGAGGTAATTGGGGCTTGGAGACGATAGTTCCACAGCCAAAAAAGAAGAAGAAATGACTTTTCTAATTGAATCCCTCATTGCGTGCGCCTTGTTCACGCTATTCGTGTTCCTGATGTCGAGAAATCCCATCAAGAGCATTTTCAACTACCCTCCTGCTATCATCGAGCGTTGCGACCAATTGGGACTAGTCGATGCGAGCAACCGTCCCGGAGGTGTGGTGTTTTACGTCAAGAAGATTGTCGCCATGATGGTCTTCGGCGTGCTGCTGGGTCTGCTGGTCAGATATGTAAACGGATGCACGACCTTCCTCTGTGGCGCGCTGACGGCTTATGCCCTCTGGGTGGTGGTAAACTGGTTCGACGCAATCGTGCTCGACTGCCTCTGGTTTTGCCATGACAAGCATTTCGTCATTCCAGGAACGGAGGACATGACCGCCGCTTATCATGACTATGGGTTCCATATCAAAGGGGCACTCATTGGGATGCTTCTAGGAATTCCTGCAGCGTTGGTAGCTGGAGGGATTGTGGCGATTCCCTGTAATAACGAAGACAGAGCTATCCGTCAAATGTGCGAGGAAATATATGAGCTGTATCCGATGGCCACTTTGCAGGATGTCTATAAGACCTGCTATCAGGACTATTTCGGTGCTGAGCATCTGATGAGCGACACAGCGACAGCCCGTAATTATCTGTCAATGGAACTAGAAGAGTGCCGCGGCACGGATATGAGCCTGATGCCCCAAAGAGAGCCGACAGGGTTCAGGCATCGTTTCACAAGAATCAATCTCTCATGTGTTGTTGAAGGTGAACTAACTGAGGAGCAATTGCTTGCCTTGTTCTTTGAAGCAGCTAGTAAGAATAACGCTTATGGCGATTCGTGGACAGAAGAATGGCAGAAGATCGAAAGCATCGCCATAAAGGCCTGCCCGACCTGGTCAGACCAAAAAATGCAAGCCGAACTTCAAGAGGCTGCACGAAACAAGCAAGCTGTGAGGCATAGCGAGGCGTTCAGAAAAGCCTATAATCCGCATTATCGGATTGTAAAAAAGAGTATCTTTGCCAAGAGATGACTCAAAAACAAAAGTAAAATGACTACGATTTACGACTTTAAGGCCCTCAACAACAAGGGCGAAGAGGTGGACATGGCCCAATACAAAGGCAAAGTCCTCATGATTGTCAATACCGCCTCGAAGTGCGGTTTTACTCCTCAATACGACGGCCTGGAGGCCATCTACAAGAAGTACAAAGACCAAGGACTGGTCATCCTCGGCTTCCCCTGCGACCAGTTCAAGCACCAAGAACCTGGCACTGACGAAGAGATCGCCGAGTTCTGCCGCCTCAACCACGGCGTGACCTTCCCGCTGATGAAGAAGATCGACGTCTTCGGCGAGAACGCCCACCCCATCTTTGTGTACCTCTGTAACCAGGTGCCCGATGAGGAAGTCCACGGCCTGAAGGACAAGGCCACGATGAAGGTCGTCGATAGCCTGAGCAAGGCAGAAGGTCGCAAGGACGGTGAGATTCGCTGGAATTTTACCAAGTTCCTCATCTCCAAAGACGGCAGCGTCATCAAGCGCTTCCCACCCGTGGCGAAACCCGAAGACATGGAGGCTGACATTGAATCCATGCTGAAATAAGAACATTGGCGGCCATAATGAAATACTACATCGTTGACGCATTCACCAACCAGCCTTTTGGAGGCAACCCTGCGGGCGTGGTGCTTCTGGAGGACAACATTTTCCCTCCAGAAGCACTGATGCTGCAAATCGCCGCCGAACTGCGGTATTCCGAGACGGCGTTCGTCCACAGACTGTCACCAACAGAATACCATTTGCGTTATTTCACCCCAAAGGCTGAAGTGGATTTGTGCGGTCACGCCACTATTGCCACCTTCTCGCTATTGTACCAGATGAAGCTAGCCAATGGCGAATGCCTCTGCCATACTCTGGCAGGTGACCTGCGAATCGAGGCGAGTTCAAAAGTGATGATGCAGATGGCTGCACCACGCATCGTGGCCACTCTCGAAGACACTAAAGAAATCTATCAAGCTTTAGGCATGACAGACTACCTTCCTACCCTGCCCGTGCAGATCGCATATTCCGGTCTCTCCGACCTCATGATTCCTGTTGCCAATGTGACGACGCTCAACGGCCTGCAGCCCGATATGGAAGCCATCTCAGCCATCACTCAAAAACATAATGCGGTCAGTTTTCATGTGTTTGCCTTCGGCAAAGATGGCTACACCGCCCATGTCCGCGACTTCGCTCCCTTGTATGACATCCCCGAAGAATCAGCCACCGGCACCGCCAACGCTGCACTGACACACTACCTTGCTGTCAACGGAGTTATTTCACAGCAAGGCGACTATGCCTTCCTTCAAGGCGAAGCCATGGGACGTCCCTCGGTGATTGCTACACGAATCACCAACGATGGAACCATTTATGTGGGCGGATCCGCTTACATTCTTGCTGAAGGGAATCTTCGCTTCTAATTGATTTTTATTTCGTCAAAGATTTAAGTTTACGTAAAAAAGTATCAAAAGTATAAAGTCCGTCATCATTGGCGTTCAGACCTTTGAGACGAATGGAGTACACCATCGGCGGATTGTCCAAATCCAACAGCGTCATGTTACGCAGTTGTTCGGTGCTTTGATATACGAGATTTAGGGCAACAAACGACTGACCCTGTTGATTCTCCCATCTCTCAATCACGAGTTTGCTGCCTATAGGGGTCTTTTTCTCGATAGTCTCAGGCAGGCTGTAATCTTCCGCATCCAATGAGGCGAGAACACTGCCAATATTGGAGTCATGACCGCAGAGAAAAGTGAACTTACGGCCATCACACTGTAATTCTTCGAGCATCGTTCGCAACAACGGACGGGCCACCTGACGGGCCACCACAGGCGCGGTGAACAGCACATCGCCATACCAGTCTTTTATGGCCGAGATGCTCTCCCAGTCCTCCCAACTCAAGTTGTGGCCGAAGGCAGCCTTCACCACATCAGACTCCTCGTAATATTGCAAGACAAGCGCATCGGCGGCCTGACAAGCAAGGCGCATCAAGCCGCCCATGCCGGGTTCACGGTATTTGACCAGATACACATGGGCATCATCGGTGCGAAAATGGCAGGTATCACCTTCAAGGCAAGCCTTGCTCTGGTCCATGTCGAGCACACGCTCCAGCACCTTGTAGTTTTCCGACATCTTCTCCCCTATTCCAAGCATTCCTTTCTCGCCGCCCATCGCGGTAATCTGCTGCTGGGCTAGTGACTTGAAAGCCTCGCTGTCATCAGTAATCTGTGGAGCGAACACAGAATCCATTTTACCTACTTCTAGATGATGTTCAATGCGGACATTAGCCACAGGCAGCATCCCTGAGGAGAAATACTGTGCCGTGGCAATGGTGCGTTGCAGGGAGTTAGCATAAAAACGCATGGTGCCCTCAGCAGGGATTTCGTTTTCCTGCATCAATTCCTCGCTCACCAGCCATTTGCGGAAATATTGGCCCATCATCGTTTCCAAAGCGCCACCTCGAAGTGATAGTTCGCTGGGTGCCGACGACCAATGATACCACTCGTGAGGCGTGATACGCTGCAAAGCCGAAGCTCTCCCCGAAAGCGGTGATCGGATGTTGTGGCGACTCAACACCACAACTTGTTTTAACGTATAGCGTTCCCTGAAGTCATCGGGACGGTTGATTTGTGGAAATGCTGTAAGCGACACGCCCAGCAGGAGGAAAAACAAGATGGTTTTAGATACCTTGAACATATACTTTTTGTTTTTTTTGCAAAAGTATGATTTTTTAGCGAACCGCCATATCCTTATAAATCGGTAAGCTGCACACCTCAAATTAACCATCATTAGGGATTTTTTGCCTTCCAGAATCGCTGTTACTTTGCATCAGATTTTTGTCATACTGAAAAAAGAAGAGTTTTAAGTTAGTTTCAAGAGCGGGATGAGGACTCCTTTTCCCGCTTTTTCTGATGAAAGCTTTCTCGTTTTTCGCTTACACCCTTCATTGGTGGACCGACACCGAAGGCGCTCTGGCCGCTGCCGTCGAAGAACTTTACATAAATTTCACATAAACTTCTCTCGAACTTCTCTCAAATTTCTCTTAAATTTTTATACCTATCTATTTGATAATAAGATGTTTGAATCCCAACTTCCCTTAGAGTTCTCTCAAACTTCTCTCAAACTTCATCTTTTTTTGAGAGAACTCTTTGGGTTGCCATTGCTTTTTATCTCCAATTTCAATCTTCCCTGACTGCCTTAAATAGGTAAGCAAATGCCCAATTTTTGATAGTTTCTGTTTTTCCGTCAAAGCCTCTGGTAGCTTAGTCATCAACAGGGTATTAATCTCAGGACGGCTCAACTTCTCATGTTGCTCCAACGCTTTCAAGATAAGATCCTTGTAGTATTCATCGTCAAAGCCCTTGTTGCGTGTATATTCAGCCCTTTGCCCAGTGGCTCCAGCTACGCTTTTGGCAAAATACAGTGCATTTTTCCGCCCCTCTACGAGCTTACGCTTTCTCAGATATCCAATCTCTTCATTGCTCAGGGGGCGGTACACCGCTTGATGCCGCTACCTATCGTGTCCACCATACCCAGTTCCACCATGGCGTTGGCCAGCATCTTGTTTCGATAATACTCTTCAGGAGCGTCGTTTTCAAGCACACTCCTTACGCTGTTGGGAATAAAACTTCCAAGGTTGGTAAATATCAGTCTATCCTCTTCCTCCACCACGTTAATCATCCCATGGCATCCGTAGTCCTGATGGGCGATGGCATTATTCAATGCTTCGCGGATGATGAAAGGGTCGTATGTGTCAAGATTGTCAGGTACCAGCGAAGTAAGTTCTGGATCCATGATGAGGTACTTGAAATTCCGAATCTGGATCCCGATTTTTACCAACGCTGTCTTGATCATGCAATGTTAGACTATACCAAGTGGCCTCCTCCATTGAATGATCCTAACATTGAGGAACCAAAGCGTGTACTCCTATCGTATCTTGAATTGCTTCACTGCAAATGGAAACCTTATGATGGTTGGTGGTGTATTGTGGATTACTAAATAATAATTTGTATCTTTGCCGCCGGATTCGGGTTCTTCAACCGAAGATTAATAGGGAATCCTGTGTGAATCAGGAGCTATGCCCGTAGCTGTAAGTTCAGCAATGGTCCGTTGCATCATGTCACTGATATTCGTATCGGGAAGACGCCGCGGACTTGAACAAGCCAGAAGACCTGCCCGTTTCCAATTGATTAACAACTTTCGGGAACAAAAGTTTGTAAAACATGAAGAAACAGTATCAAGCAGTTACGGCAGCTGAAGCCGTAAAAGTCATCAAGTCGGGCGACCATGTGCATATCAGCTCGGTCTCCAACGTACCCCAATGTTTAGTGAAAGCCCTTTGCGACCGTGGCCGCGCGGGTGAACTGAAAAACGTCTACATCCACCACCTTCACACCGAAGGTGCCGCCCCTTACGTCAACCCCGAGTTCGAAGGCATCTTCCAACACAATGCCTTCTTTGTGGGCGCCAACGTTCGTGAAAGTGTGCAAAAAGGATTGGCGGACTACATACCAGTATTTCTAGGTGAAACCTCAAAACTCTACCGCGAGCGTTACATCAAGTGCAACGTAGCGATGATTCAGGTGTGTCCGCCTGACAAGTTCGGTTATGTGTCGCTAGGTTCATCAGTCGATGCCACCTTGGCCGCCATGGAAAGCGCCGAGTTCGTCATCGCCGTGGTCAACAAGCATGTGCCACGCACATTCGGCGATGCCTTGGTCCATATCAGTCGGATTAATGTCTTTGTGGAAGACGACACTCCCCTACTCACTGTAGATATGCCCGAGCCCAACGAGGTGGAGAAGACCATCGGGCGCTATTGCGCTGAGTTGATTGAAGACGGTGCCTGCCTGCAAATGGGTATCGGTTCCATCCCGAACGCCATCTTATCCTGCTTGCATAACCATAAAGACATCGGCATCCACACCGAGATGTTCTCCGACGGCATCCTGCCTTTGGTAAAGAAAGGCGTCATCACGGGCGACAACAAGAAACTGGATAAAGGCAAAATTGTTTCCACCTTCGTGATGGGATCGCAGAAGATTTACAATTTTATCGATGGCAACCACGAGGTACTGCTGAAGGATGTGGAATACACCAACGACCCCTTCGTCATTGCCCAGCAGCCCAAGATGACCTCCATCAACTCGGCCATCCAGATTGACCTTTCAGGTCAGGTGTGTGCCGACTCTCTGGGCGACAAGATCTACTCTGGTGTAGGCGGACAGATCGACTACGTCTATGGTGCCTCACGCTCCAAAGGCGGCAAGGCCATCATCGCCATGCCATCCACTACCCGTAAGGGCATCAACAAGATTGTGCCAGCTTTGGATTTGGGCTCAGGCGCTGTCACCACACGTAACCACATCCACTGGTTCATCACAGAATATGGTGCGGTGAACCTCTATGGACGCTCACTTCAGGAGCGCGCCAAGCTGATTATCTCTGTCGCCCATCCCCAGTTCCAGGAGATGCTTGACGAGGCTGCTTTCAAACGTTTCGGACCTCATTTCCATTACCTTTGGAGCCACGTATAAACGGAAAGTTTATGTTTGGAAGTTTTAACATCGTAGAAGTCTTCAGCTCCTTCATCGTGATGGCAGCCATCATCGACATCTTCGGGTCGATCCCCATCTTTGTGGGCATGAAGGAACAAAACAAGACCATCAAGGCGGGACAAGCCTGCCTAACGGCCTTGGGACTGTTCTTGGCTTTCTTCTTCGCCGGCGACGCTTTGTTGAAGCTTTTCGGCATCGATTCTGCCTCGTTTGCGGTAGCAGGAGCCTTTGTGCTATTCATTTTGGCCGTCGAGATGATCCTCGGCCGTGAGATCATCAAAAACGAAGGCGGCAAGAGCGGCGCCAGCATCGTTCCCATCGCCTTTCCGCTGATCGCCGGACCAGGTGCACTGACAGCCCTACTCTCTCTGCGCGCCGACTATGCCGTGATCAACATCCTCATCGGATTGCTGCTCAACATCCTGTTGGATTACATCGTCATCAGCCAACTCGACCGAATCACGAAACTTCTGGGTGAGAACCTTATTTTTATCCTACGCAAGTTCTTCGGAGTCATATTGTTGGCTATTGCCGTAAATATGTTCGTTAACAATATTCTAGTGATTATTTCTTCAGTTAAATAAATATGAAAAAGTTATTCTTGATTTTAATTGCAATGCTACCGATGGTGTTATGGGCGCAATTTGCTCCAGCACCCGGTCAACCTGGCACCACTGCCATGCATGCTGACTCATCAGCCTTCGTAGCTTGGGCTACAGGGTGCACCGTGAATCCTGGACCGATGAACATCACCAATCCTAGCGCTGGAATGGCTGGTTCCGGCTGGCCAGCTTCGAATGTCATTGGTTTCCCTGAAGGGACGATGGGCGTGACCTGCCTGGGTGATGGTGGAGATGCTACAGTGACTTTTGCGTCGCCTATCTGCAATCGGCCAGGTCCTGATTTTGCAGTGTTTGAGAACGGTTTCGCCAATGCGCAGAATCCAGACATGTACTTCCTCGAACTTGGCTTTGTGGAGGTGAGCTCCGACGGCGTGAACTTTTTCCGTTTCCCAGCCATTTCAAACGTGCAGACATCGACACAGATTGGTGGATTCGGTTGCATAGACCCGACACAGATCCATAATCTCGCCAGCAAATACCCGGCAATGTACGGCACACCTTTCGAATTGGATGAGATTCCTGACAACCCTTTGCTGAACAAAAACAACATCACGCATGTCCGTATCGTTGACGTGATTGGTACCATCGACCCTGAATATTGCACTTACGATTCTCAGGGACACATCGTCAATGACCCGTGGCCTACGGCATTCGCTTCAGGCGGAATGGATCTCGATGCCGTTGGCGTGATTCACGATATTGCTCACTTCCCCACCCCGCCAGATGAACCGCCATACATCGCAAACCCTGTCGCAGATGTGGTGTTTGACGAATATCCTCAAACCATTCAAATTAATCTTGAAGGTGTCGTTTCCGACCCTGACGATCCAGATGAGGATATCATTTATAGCATCCGCTCCAATTCCAATGAAGACGAGCTTTCGGCAACATTGAATGACAAGATGTTGAATCTGACACGTCTGTCAAGAGAAGAAGGCACCGCAACCCTCGTCATTCGCGCGACATCAAACGGCCAACGCATTGATTTTACCATCAACGTCACGATGCATTTCATACTCGACAACATTGGAGAAAATAAGGTTGTGGATGTGAAGGTTTATCCGAATCCGGCTCACGACTTGATTAAAGTCGAGATACCATCCATCACATCTAAACTATGCATTAAAGTATATGATGTTTCAGGCCATTGGGTGATGACATCAACAGACACAGAAATCAATGTTGGAACACTGAAAGAAGGCGTCTATATCCTGCATATAAGTTTTGACAATGCAACAATCACAAAACGCCTGACCATCAAACACTAAAAAGTAGTTTATTTTACAATGAATTTCGCCGTTCTACGGGAATGTTCATCCTTAACCTGCAAGAAATAGAGTCCCTTCTCTAAACCTGCAACGGAAATGGTTTCGCTTGAGGAACCCGAAGCTACCTCCTGTCCCAAGACATTGAAGATGGAATAATCCACCAACCTGGACGGGAGGTTCTTCATATAGAGTACCTCGAAAACAGGGTTGGGATAAACCTCCAATGGCTGCTGGGCAAAGGTCTCATGAACTGCATTGGGAGCAGTCTCAGGAATGATATTCAAAATAATACCCTCTACCTTGGTCATCCCATAAAAGAAGTTAGGGTCAGGGATGTCGTACCAGTCATCCAAGGGACCGCCGTAGCCAAAGTTGATATGGAACTTGCCATCCTCCTCGCGATAGCCATCAACCACGACGTTGTGGCCGACCGTTCCTGCAGGGTTTTCGACAGCCAAATGGGCAGGGTAGCCGTCCTTCAAGTTAGAGATCAAGAGGGCATACATTAACGAATCGGGTTCACGGAACAGCACGCATTCCTTAAAGCCAAAGCGTTTGTAGGCCTCATACGCCTGATCCACATAAAAGGTACCGGAACCTTCCGAAGTATAGACCTGCGTACAGGCCGTGCCGCAAGCGAAAATCAAGGCGGCAGCCAACGAGTCGGGAAGCACTTCGTTACACTGGAAGAAAGCGTCAATGGAATCCAGCATCACGTTCAACTGCGGGAACGAGAGAAATTTCAACGTTTCCCAGTCATCGTCAATATAGTAGTTGCGACCAGCGTAGGAGTGATAATAGTCATCCTCATCAGAAAAACGCGTATCTTGCGTCGTTTGTAAATAATTGATAATCTGACCCATCGCGACAGCAGGACATCCGGCATAACTATAGATATTGCCATTCAATGGATCTCTTGGACAGTACTGATTGTATGGAAACTCCTGTTCCCACAGTGAAGTAAGGAGAGGCTTTTGCGCCCAACCGGTCAAAGCGCAAAACAAAACCAACAAGGTAAGGACTCTTTTCATTTCGATCATTTTTTCACGGCAATATTACAACTTTTTGGCAAATATCAATCGTGGCTATCAGAATCTTTCCTTTGAAATGTTTATCTTTGCCGCCGGATTCGGGTTCTTCAACCGAAGATTAATAGGGAATCCTGTGTGAATCAGGAGCTATGCCCGTAGCTGTAAGTTCAGCAACGATCCATTGTATCATGTCACTGATATTCGTATCGGGAAGACGCCGTGGATTTGAACAAGCCAGAAGACCTGCCCGACTCCGATTGATAAACAACTTTCGGGAACAAAAGTGTAACATTATGAAAAAGCATTTGTTTTTACTCCTGTCGCTCCTGATAGCGACCATCGCCAATGCCCAGCTGTCGGGCACTTACACCATCAACAGCAACGCATCGCAAAACCCTGATTACACCTCTTTGAGTGCCGCTGCCTCTGCCCTATCGGCTGGCGTAAATGGCCAGGTGATCTTCGAGGTGGCCCCCGGCACCTATGAGGAATACGTCACCATTAATGAAATCAACGGGGTAAGCGCTACCAACCGTGTGATCTTCCGTGGCATGGGCGCCGACAACCAGCAGGTGGTCGTCACCAGCAACGCTGGGTATACCGACAACAGCACCCTCAAGATCGATGGCGCCGACTATGTCACCTTCGAAAACATGACTATCACTACAACATCGGCCAACAAAGCCCGATTGCTGGTGACCGATGGCCAGACCGACTACAACCACTTTTACAACATGCGGTTCGTTGGTGCCGTATCAACCACCAACCTCGACGGCGACAAAAACCTCGTTTATTATACCAGTGGCGAATGGGTTTGCCATGACAATGAGTTCGTTGGATGCCACTTCGAAAACGGCTATGTTGCCCTCTATTATCAAGGCAAAAATATCTATACGCTCAATGATGGCGTATTGGTCGAAAACTGCACTTTCTTGAACCAATCGTTTAAGAGTGTTTACATCTCTTTCACCGACAACGCCATCGTACGCGGCAACACGATCACCAACCACACCCACGACGTGCTGACGAACTATCATGCCATGGATCTACTGCGCATACGCTACAACAGCATCATCGAAAACAACGTGATGAACGTGACACGCAACTCCAATTATGCCACCGTATTCGAAACCCGTCCCGCAATGGGAACAGAAACAGAGCCCATCATCATCAGGAACAACATCATCAATCTGGTGAGTAACGTCAACACATCATGGTGCTGTGAGTTGGACGACTCCAACAGCAGTTACGTTTATTTTGTGAACAATACAGTGAAGTGTTCCGGCAGCGGCAACTGTGGCGTGATGTATGTCGATAAAAACTGGTCTAACCTATTCATGTACAATAATTTATTTGTCAACGAAACAACAGGCTATGTCTTCCGTTTCCAACAAAACGCCACCGACCGTTATTGCGACTACAACCGCATTCAGTTTGCTGGCAGCTATGTTGGACGGTTTACAAGCACCGACTGCGCCACCTTGGCTGACTGGACCGCCGCTACAGGCTTCGACACACATTCAGCGCTCTGCACGCCACAATTTGTAGGCAACAACGACCTCCATATCACTGATGCTACTGACCTTACGGTAGCCCATCCTTTGACTTACGTACCCAAGGACATCGACGACCAGAACCGTTCGACCACATCGCCATGCGCCGGCGCCGACGAGTTCGCCAGTGGCACCAACCTGCCGCCCGTGGTAGCCAACCCCATCAGCAACATCGTTTTTGAGACTTACCCCGCCAGCCAGACCATTGACCTCAACAACACCTTCAACGATCCCGACGACCCGAACGAGAACATCGTGATCACTATAGCCTCCAACAGCAACCCATCGTTGGTCTCAGCCACATTGAACAACCGTACGTTGACACTGCAACGCCTTGTGAGCACTGGTGGAACAGCCACCATCACCCTGAATGCCGAGAGTGCCGAACAATCCGTGCAGACTTCCTTCTCAGTGGAGTGCGTCGCCGAGGACTTGCCACCAGTAGTGGCCAACCCACTCGCCCCCATCAACTTCACGGAATATCCTCAAACCCTGACTTTCGATCTCACCGATACGTTTGATGACCCCGATAACAACAATGAGTTCATCGAGATTACCGTACACACCTGCCCTTCACAGATTTCGGCTTTAATCGATAACCGTCAACTCACCGTGAGCCGCACCACACCCAATGCTTTCAGTAATCAGGGTTTGGTGATCCGTGCTACCAGCAACGGCAAATACGTCGACATGTACGTCAATGTATCTGGTACCGAGTACGTCATCACCATCAATTCGGCTGATTTTGAAGACGTCGCCTTGGGTCCCAATGGCTACTGGCAAGGCGAAGAAGGCGAAAACGAGATGTACAGCGGCGGGTGGTATTTCACCAACTACTACTCCAGTTATTTCTGGGGCGGCTTCACGGCTTCGAACCACACCGACTTGACTCAGACGGGCTTGAACGCCCAATACACCGCCGCTGCAGGTGCAGGTTACGATGGCTCGGCACAATATGCGGTGGCTTACACCTTCGGCGCACAGACTGATGTCTATGCCGCTGACGGCAGCTCACAGACCATCACGGGCTGCTATGTCACCAACAACCTCTGGGCTTACCAAAGCATCGTCAATGGCGACGCCACGGCGACAGCCTTTGGCGGTCCAACCGGCAACGACCCCGACTGGTTCAAGCTCACCGCTACCGGCAAGAACGCCGCTGGTCAGACCGTTGGGACGCTTGACTTCTACCTCGCCGACTATCGCTTTACCAACAACGACGAAGATTACGTGCTCAACACATGGGAGTGGTTCGACCTCAGCCCGCTGGGCGAAGTGGCCAGCATCAGCTTCAGCCTCTCGTCGACTAAAAACGACAGTTGGGGGATGCTAACACCTGCCTATTTCTGCATGGACGATTTCAACGGACTCGGGCCCAACGCTCCAGACCTACCGCCATATATCGCCAATCCTGTCGCTGACATCACCTTCGTGACCTTCCCCGAGTCGATCAACGTCAACCTCAATGGTGTAGCTACCGACCCCGACGATCCTGATGAGGACATCGTTTACAGCCTTGTTTCCAACTCCAACGAAACGGCAGTATCAGCCACACTGAACGGAAAGATGCTGACCATCACCCGTCTCACCGAAGAAGAAGCCGAGGCCACCCTCATCCTACGGGCCACCAGCGATGGACAGACGGTCGACTTCAATGTCCATGTCGTCCTGAATGAATATGTCGGAATCGAAGAAAACAGCCTAAACATTGCAGTTTACCCCAACCCATGCCATGGAATGCTTCACCTTTCAGTGAGCAATAATCAAGGTTTTGAATATTGCGTCTATGACCTGTTTGGACAGACTATGACTACGGGACATTCACAAGGTCAGGAAACCATCGTCGACCTCAGTCAATGCCCCGCAGGGATCTATTTCGTCTCCGTCATTCAAAACGGGAAACGGGTTGTCAATAAACTATTCGTGGATTGAGTTTAGTAAGCGTGGACGCCGCCTAAAAGCAGATTCACCCCGAAATAGGTGATCAATACGCTAAGGAAGGCCAGGATGCCATAAATGTGGAAAAACACTGGTTTTTGGAAAGATTTCCATATCTTTTCATGTAAAGGCGCGGCATAAATCAACAACGTGATCAACGCCCACACTTCTTTCGGATCCCAAGACCAGTAGTTGCCCCAAGAGACGTTGGCCCAGATGGCACCGATGAAGATGCCGATGGCCAACAAAGCCACCGCAGGATAAAGCATCGAGGTGCTGAGTGTTTTCAGTTTTTCAAGACGGGCTGAGTCTTTAGGTTTGATGATGGCGATGATGCCGACTATCATGATGGCAAGCAGCAGAGCGTATGCCGTGACAATGGTCGAAATATGAAGGCTGAAGAAAGGCGAGCGCAGCACTGGCAACAAGGGATGGGTAAGCATCCTGACATAAAGAAAAACAAGTAGGATAACGAGCACTGACAGCCATGACCATGTGACGGCCTTCGGGGTGTTTTTACGTTTGATGAGTAAAGCGATCAAAGCGACAAAGAGCATCGCGTAACCGATGTAGGTGATGGCGATGCCCCAGGGGTCGCGGGCGACGTCGAGGATGGAGCCTCCTTCCCCATCGAAATCGCTCTGGTAAAAACGATAGTGTTTGTATTTCAGGATATGATTCATCGAGATGACCACATCTTCTTGTTGTTCGTCATCGATGACTTGAAGATAGCTTACATAGTCTTTCGGCTTGTTGCTGTTGGCGTACGTTTCAATCTCGAAACGGTCCAAAGTCAAGGTGAAAGGCAACTCCACCGGGTGGTTTTCGGTGGCGTTACCCACATAATAAGTATTGGTTGGCTTCCCCGGCTCAAGCAGCATCCTGCCCTGTTGTCCAGTGAGCTTGGTGAGTAACGCTCCAAGCAAGATGAAAAGGATGGCGAGATGCAGTACGCAGACCGCCATCCTTTTCCACATACGACATTTCACCGCCATAGCTACCATGAAGCTTGCCATCAGTGCCCAAAGCCCAACGAACCACCAGGTGCTGTACACGTGTTCCAGCGCGAATTCGGAGCCGTGGAGACGTTCTACAATCGTGCCTGCAGCGAGTACAGCGATTAGGATGATGACTAGGACGGAAAGGATATGACGGAGATGTTTCATAATGCAAAGGTATTAAATTGCGTCAATAAACTTGACAATGGCGTCGCGGTCTTCTTTGGGGAGGAGACGGAACTTCTCCACGGAGCGACGAGCGTCGCTCTGGGCGTTGCCATGCCACATGATAGCCTCGATGACGGTGCGGGCGCGGCAGTCGTGCAGACGGTCGCTAGCACCAGTGCAGATGGCCGAGAGGCCTCTACCCCACAGCGGCGTAGTACGGCACCAACCAGTGCGGATGTCGTTCTCCATGTGGAGTTTGTGTTGGATATAGTCGCTGTAAGGCCAAATCTTCTGGTTGGGATAACGCGGCAGGCGTGGGTCGCTGTCGGTGAAGAAGCCAGCCGGATCGGTAAAGTTGTCATCACCGGTCTGCCAAGAAGGACGGTGGCAGTAGGCGCAACCAATCTCGCGGAACAGTTTGCGACCACGCTGCACCTCTTCGTCTTCGAGGTTACGAGCAGCCGGGACGGCCAGTCCACGGTGCCACACCATGAAGTCGGAATATTCTTCGGCACTCATCTCAGGCTCCTTGAGCTCATCAGGGATGTTAGCCATCATCAGATAGTTATAGATATCAGTCTCCACATCACCAGTAAGGTTATACTGCGGGAAGTAGTTGTAGAACTGTGCCTGGACATCAGGATCCTGTGAGGCTTTGGTAGCATAGGCGGCAGTCATATAATGACCCATCTTGGTGGGATGCGTCACATTGGTGATATTCCAGATGGCGTTGGCACCGGGAGCGTCCTGTAGGGGACCACGTGTCAAAGCGTAGGTGTATTTCTTGGGATGGTTGGTGTTGCCATACAATCCTGTAGGTGCCCAGTCGGTACCCGCCCACATGGCTGGATTGATGCCGTTTTGCATGTAACCGTCATCGTATTCTTTTTGGTATTGGGCTTTCAGTGAGTCATCAGGGATAGCGTCGATGAGGCCAGTGCCATAGATGCCGATAGTGGATTCCAGACGGCATACGAAGTCGCCATAGCTGATCGGGTTGCCACCCACTTCGAGCGGAACATAGAAGGCATCTTCAGGAATGTAGACCTCAGGATAAATCAAGCTGTAGGATTCACCGTCAGGGAAACGGTTACCCCACTCGTCGGTATAGTTGAGCCAATTGATTTGAATCTTGCTCTCGTCGAGAGGTGCCTTGAAAGGCGCAACGGCCTTGGTTTGGGGCATACCCGTACAGGAACTGAGATAGGTGTCGTTGCGGTCGGTGAAGACCAGCAGATAGCCGTTGCCCCATTCGTCGGCCTGGTAACGGTTCATGCGTTTGCCATGGCCATAGCCAGGGTGGCAAGCGATGCAAGAGCTACGGATATAGAGCGGTCCAAGTCCGTCGAAAGGCTCGTTGTTTTGCGTATAGGTGCGTTCAAAGAAGTACTCACCATATTTAAAAGCGGTGGTCAGGCCAGCTTGTTCTACGGCTGGTGTAGGATCTTCGTAAGCCGTCTGGGTGCTGTTGAAGGTGGTGCCCAGTTCACCGCCAGCATAGGTCTCCTCAAGTACCTGAGGGTCGGTGGGTACAGGTTCCTTGGGACTGCAGGACGACAGGGCAAACGCCATCAGTCCGCCAGCGACCATTAGACCAAATAAATTAAGGTTTTTCATAATATTCTATGCTTTATCAATTATTTATCCATTTTCGATAATTCTTCCTTCACTTCTGCCATCACATCGGAGAGTTCCTGGCAGGCTTCCATAGCAGCACCAGCAGTGGGGTCAGCGTAGTAAAGCACGAAGGGAGCCTTCATGGCGTTGATTTTCTCCAGGGCGTTGGTGATGGCATTCACCACCTTAGTATCCAGTGCGGCGTTACCACTGGCGATGTAGGCGTGCAGTGAGCGGTCCTCGTCACGGTTGCTGATGATGCCGCCCATGTAGGCGTTCTGAATACTGATGACGTTGTCATAGAAATCGATGATCGACTTCTGGCTGTAGGGGGATTCCACATAATGCGGGTCCTCACCAGTGTGGGGCTTGCCGATCTTTGAGGTACCCACCTCATCGGCGATGTCGATACAGCCGTCGGCGATGGCTTGCAGGGCGTTGGTGAAGGTGGCGTAGGTGCTGCCAGCCTGGCCAGCGAGAAGCATGTTGGCGCCGTAGGAATTGCTGCCGCCGTTAACAGTGGTATTGAGTTCCAGTTCTTCCATAAGTTCAGCATGTTCGGCGGGAGCGTTTTCGTTCCAGCTCACCTCCAGTTGGAAGCAACGGTTGCGAAGGTCGCGGGAGACAGCCACCACGTAGGTCAGCATGTCGTCGTTCACCTCGTTCACGTCGCGGGGTTGACCGTCGCGGAACAGGATGTACTCGATGCCGTGGAAGCCCAGCAGGGCGTTGCCGAGTTGTTCGCCGGCCACGGTGCCATCTTCGTCGCCAGCCAGCATCTCAATCATGTTGGGACTGGCCATCAGGTTGTTGAAGGCATCCTCGTCGAGGGGCCACGAGTCGATGTGCGGGTCGATGCCGAAGTCGGAGGCAGCGCCGAACAAGAAGGCCTCGCTCTTTTCCCACCATTTGCGGGCTTCGAGGAAGCTCACGGTAGCTTGGTCAAGGTTGGCTTGGGTCTTGTTTTCCTTCAGAGCCTCAAGGCGGTCCACCAGGTTCTGTGCCTCGTTGGCAAGGTTGCCGTAAGTGGGATACACCGTCTGGTTGAGGTACTGTTTGACGATGGCTTCTTTGGTTTCTTTGTTCTTTTCTTCGATGACGTCGTCTTTGCCACAAGAGGTGACGCTTATGGCAATAAGTCCTAACAATGCGATTAGGAGCTTCGTTTTGATTGTTCTTTTCATAGCGTGATTTTTTAATTGTTTGTTAATTATTCACGCTGCAAAATTCCGACATCGTTCCCTTAAAAAAAATCATCAATTATGGCGATTCCCGAGGGCGGAAGTCACCAATAATGGGGAATTTATAACTGAAGAGCAGGATTGTTCTGCAAATTCCCAATAATGTTTTGGTAAAGCATCACATCCTCCACTCGACTGATGGAGGTGACGCGTTTACCTCCATCTTTCGATGAGCCTCCACAATGGAAAACCATTTCATTTTTAGTGCCATGATCGATGAAGATATAGCGGTCGTGATAGATGCCACCAGAGGTTTTCAGTGTAATATCTACATTCGGATATTCGCGTTGGAAGTCGACAAATTCAGTCTGATGAAGGCCATGATTCACATTGTCACTGAAAATGGTCACTTTCACTTTTGGTGAAACATCTTTTAAAAGCGCAAGTGTTTTCAGGCCGATGTAATTGTCAATGATATGTATGGTTTTCTTGGCGAAGGAATAGATTTCGGAGTATGCCAGATCTGCTTCCACAGCTTGCCCATTATATAAAAGATAATCTTTTTTGAGGTTGGGGTCGGTAAAATCCTTGATGACTACTGATAGTTCATCATGGGTAACCATTTGTTGCTTTATCTGACGAATATCCTCAGTGTTGTTTTGGGTCTGGATGGCGAGTGTTTGTAACTCAGCACCCGGTAATACGTTTTGGATTTGAATGGCAAAGTCTTTCAGTTTTTTGAAGAGTCTGATCAGTTTCTTGCTCTGACTCACCGCCAAGTCTCCTTTTAAAACGGTCATTAACACATAAATACCCAATTCAGTAAAGGCATAAGGATGGTATCTGGTACCTCCCCAACTTGAGGTGCAATTTTTGCACCTCAAGATTTCCACCTCAGTATCAGTAAGTTGAAACCTGAAATCATCGTCAAAACGTTCAATATTATTTTTGACCTGTCGATTGAAGTTTTTTGTGGTGTATCCATAAATAACGGCCAAATCAGCATCCAGCATCACCTGAACGCCTCTAATGATGTAGATTTTCGACATTAAATATTCCTCGGTCAGAACCACCAAATCCTTTTCTTCCATATTGCAACAATAGTTTTAGACCGCAAAGATAATAAACATATTCTATTGTTTAAAATTAATTCATAAAATAATTATATACGTTGATAAAAACAGAAAACTCAATTATTGTTTAAATCACTAAAAAAAACTTGCGGATAAACTATTATTTTCTACCTTTGCAATTGAAATCCTCGGCAAACGAATATTGAGAGGAATTGGGCCTCTCCAGAAGTGACGCTTGCCGGGGGTTGTTTTTTTAACTTGAAGTGCAATTTTTGCACATCAAGATTTCCACCTCTGCATCAGTAAGGTAGTTAGTTTGAAGCGCCAAATTGGCACTTCAAACATGAGGTCGAAAAATTCGACCTCAAGATTTATGCTCATAGTTCCATAACCCTAACAGTGACCGTCTTTTCACCTTTGTAAATCGTCAAGGAGTAATTATTATTACTGTTCCACCATCTTCGGAGCCGCGCATGGGCCTCAATCGCACCATTCCCCTAGGATTTTCATAATTGCCTTTGATTTGCCACCAGTAATTATCAGGTTCGTCTTCTTCTGGTTCGCCATAAAAACTGTTGAGATAATCTATTACTTGTTTCATATTTGGGTCGTCCGGCTGAGTGCTTGTAATAAGGCGAATGCCATCGCCATCAATGTTTACTCCAAATTCCACTTCCCCAATTGATAAAACAGCAGTAGCTAATTTGCCTTTGACAGGCTGTTTGTTGGTTTTGCACGATGAAAAGCCTATGAATTCCATACAAATTAGTGCAATGATCAGGCCGATAGCCAATACTCTATACCTTTTCACTTTTACCAATCGCTTGTTCTCCTGTTGCAGGATCGCGATTTCCTTCCTAAGCTTGGTCTCCACATCGTCCTTCCTCAAAATGATGTTTACCAGCTGATCGTTTGTCATTTCTGTGAGTTTCATATCAAGATTATATTGTTTTATTCACCAAAATAACCCACGAAAGGTGTTGATAACTGTTTTTGATTTTTATATTCAACATTACACTGTGGACATATCCATCTTTCTTTATTATCCTTAATTCCGCAACACTATAGTTTAACATTATTTATAAGTGCCTGAGCAACAAAAAGTTGCCCAGGATTTTGCCATGTCAGAATTTTCACTTACCTTAGTGTTGCGAAAAGAAGACAAGCAAAACTCTAATATGACATGGCAAAGATACAAATAAAATCTGAGAAACTCACTCCTTTTGGAGGAATTTTTTCTATTATGGAGCAATTTGATGCTCTTTTAGCTCAAACCATAGATTCCACCTTGGGATTGAGATGCACTATGTTTGGTTATCAATATAGCGAAATTCTACGCTCTCTGATGTGCGTATATCTT
>JAFPWT010000003.1 GCA_017394865.1 Bacteroidales bacterium | reverse complement strand
TCGCCGCCGTCGTCGACGATGAGGTCTGGGCCGGTGCCGTCGGGGAAGGTGATGGCGCGTTTGGTGCACCACCAGTAGTCCTCGAGGGTCTCCCCTTTCCAGGCGAAGACGAAGGTACCCGTCTCGGCGATAGCCGCTGCGGCGTGGTCTTGTGTAGAGTAGATGTTGCAGCTGCACCAGCGCACGGTAGCACCCAGTTCGACGAGTGTCTCGATGAGGCAAGCCGTCTGGATGGTCATATGGAGCGAGCCCATGATCTTGGCGCCTTTGAGCGGTTTGGTGTCGCCATATTTCTTACGGAGGGCCATGAGGCCAGGCATTTCGTGTTCAGAGACTTCAATCTCTTTTCTTCCCCAGTCAGCCAGATTGATATCGGCTACCAGATACTGGAGGTCTTTATCGAGCAATTTGTTGTTCATAGCATGTGTATTTGTACGAAAGTGCAAAAATAAGAAAAAACCATGAAACATTTCCAGTTTTTCGCTACTTACGAAAAGAAAGCGGGGTATCCCTTCTGTGAAAGCTTGCTGTTTTAAGCCGTAGGATGCTCCTGCAAACAAGCCAGACAGATTCGATACCCACGCTTTACCGCGGGCATCAGCATCTGCAGGTCTTTGATTTGCAAGTCTGAAGTTCCTACGTTCAAAACAGTCAAAAACGAGCGTCAGCGAAACGCCTTTTCAAAAATATGTCTCCATTGCCTTTGGAGACTTCAGAAAGCCTAAAATGGCAATGGATTAATGGTGCAAAGAAAAGAAAAAATATTGAAATAACCAAAACAATTTTTAGTAATGGTAGTTCAGCATCACCTCAAAACTCCTCCCGGGCATGGGCCGCCAAAGGACGTTTTGGTAATCGCAGTCGGTGAGGTTATTGCAGCGCAACTCACAACGGAACTTTCCGAATTGTTTGCCCAACGCCACATGATGCAAAACATACGAAGGCAGGTCGAAAGGATTGTCGGCGTAGGAGGTGTTGCGCATCCCCGTCACCTCAAGGGTATAGCCCAAATCCCAGGTCTTCCACCGCACGTTGGCAAAGAGGTTGCCATGATGACGGGGGATGTAAATCAACTGCTTACCCAGATTGCCATATGACTGGGCATTTTCGCTCTCGTCAGTGGTGAAGGTAAACACATAGTTGCCCGAGAGACTGTACTTCCAATCGCCCCGCGAATAACTGAAATCAATATGATTCTCGATGCCACGGGCAAAGACCAACGCCACGTTCTGAGGCACCCAGTAACGATAAGAAGTGGGTACCCACTGGATCCAGTTTTTCACCTTGGAAGCATAGGCGCCCGTGCGGAAATCGAGTTTCAGGCCTTGACGATCGAGGTTGTAGTTGAAGGCCAAGTCTACAGTGCGGCCGTTCTCAGGCAAAAGATCGGGGTTGCCTCCAGGATACCAGTAGAGGTCGTTCAACGAAGGATTGCGGTAGTTGTGGCTATAGCCCAGCGTCATGCCAAAGCCCTTCGGGAAATGATAGGAAAAAGTGGCCGTCGGGAACACACCCATCGACTTCCCGTCAACGACATCATATCGCGCCGTCACGCTCAGATTGGCTCTTTCCAAAGGATTACCCTCAACGGCAAGATACGCCGAAAGCATATCACGGCGCTTAACATCATCATAATTGTTGGAGTTGACCCGCTCACGATCCCACTGCAGCTTGCCTTTTAGTCTCCATGAGGAGTAGACCTGCTGTTCCACATCGGCAATCTGATGCAACACCAAAGCCTTGTTTTCAGAATTGATACGGGTGATCAGCACATCGGGATTCTGGGTATGCACCTCTAGATAGTAGCGCTGGTTTTCAACAAAGGCGGCAGATTTCAGTTGGAGCTTGCCTCCGTCCCAGAACAGCTTATAGGTCAGGAAGTTCCTCGAGAAGTTATCACGTGTCCACTCCTCGGTATTTTTGTTTCCCACGTTGGGCATGATGGGCGGCAGATTACGGTTGTTCCATTGGTTCCACGAGGAAACCGAAAGAATACCATGTCGCAGCATCACGCTCAACTCGGGCATCACGCCGTAATCAACAAAGTCAGCATTCTGCTGACGCATCTTTCTATGAGGAATAACGCCATCATTGTAATATTCGAAGTCGTTGTCCGACGAGTTACGATAGGCTTTCACACGAAACGAGACCCTTTGGCCGCAATAACCCACAGTGACAAAACTGCCCCATGTATTGAAACTCCCGTAGGTCTGCTTCACATCGAGGATCAATCCCTTGCCAAAAGTGTTTTTGCTATCGATATTGACCGATCCACCAAGTCCACCGCTATTGTTGGAGGTACCACTCCCCCACTTCAGATCGATGTCATCAGCCAGAAACACGGGAATCGTGCTAAAATCAACCTGTCCTAAAGTGGGAGCATTTAACTGAAAGCCATTCCATAGCACGAGGGTATGGCTCGCCGTGGTGCCACGAAACGAGGCCGTGGAAATCCCTCCCGGCCCATAAGTCTTGATAAAGACAGGACTATGCTGAATTAATAGTTCTGAAAGCGTCGAGGTGCTTTTTGTCTCAAGAACAAGCGAGTCCATTTTCTTCATCACCAGCGGACGCAGCGCTTCTTTTTGAATCCCTTCCGCTGAAACGTCCACCGTATTGAGCGTGATGGTATCCTGGGCCTGAGCCGACAACGTCCACAGCGCCAATACCATCAGCCATGAAAACCTCAGCCTCGCCTTCATACGATCATGTTCACTTCTTTTCCTTCTCGACCTTTTTTTCCTCAATGGGCTTCTTTAACTCTTTCTTCTCAATCGAAATAGACTCTACTTTCTTTTCCTCAGTAACCTTTCTTTCCTGCTGCTTTTTCTCGACAACCTTTTTCTCCTCAACAGGCTTCACATCATCGTATTTCTTCACTTTACCCGTCTGCTTGCCCTTTTTAAAATTGGCCTCCGTCTTCTTCGAGCCACTCTCATAGTACTCCACCGACGGGCCGTCCTGGACATTGTTTTTATAGGATTTCGAGGTCTTCAAAACCCCATTCTTGTAATAGGTTTCCTGCGTACCTTCGAACAACCCAGCTTTATACTCGATGGACATCACTCTGCTGCCATCCTGGGCATACCAAGTAGTCAATCCATCACGAAGACCGTCCTTGTAATTGGCCACTTCGCGATTGTTACCCTGGTCGTAGCACTCGATCTGCTCGCCGTCGAGCAAACCGTTTTTATAGCTCTGCTTGCTGGTGAGTCGGCCACCTCTGACCCATGTGAACACGCTGCCATTGAGCTGGTCGTTGAGATATTCGCTCTTCGAGATCAAGGCACCTGTCTCGTCAATCACAAGGAACACGCCATCCTTTTTACCTTCTTTATATTGAATCACCTTTCGGACAAGATTCTTGGCATCAATCTCGTACCAGGTACCCTCTTTCAGTCCGTTCAGCACCTCACCTTCGAAAAGCATTCCGTTATTGGTTCTTTTCGAGAGTTTCCCGTTGGGCTCGTTGGCCACGCTGAGCGTCTCCAGTGCCTGTGCCGACACAACAAATGAAAGCAACATGGCCACAGCCGTTAAAAACAAACTTTTACGCATAGTGATTATTTTTTAAATTTGCATCAAAATTACAAATAATACCAGACATGAAAGCTGTTGAAGTAAAAAAATTCAAACTCTACACCACTGCGGTGATCAGCATCGAGTGGAAACAGGAGCTGCTCAACGTGAACCTCGACCTGGCCATGATGCTCAAAATGATGGAGATCGAAGGCCTTACCCGGGAGGATGTTCAGAAATACAGCGACCAAGGGAAACCTATTCCCTTCAAGAAGGTGGTTTTAAACCTCTTCACCGACGACGGCAAGCCGGGACAATATTACACCGACGAGTCGTTCTGCGAGGAGGACGATCCTACTGTATTCTATGTGGAATTAAAAATTTAGAATTTAGAGAGGTTTTTCGCGAATCTCTCTAAATTCTAAATTCCTAATTCTAAATTAAAGCCCTTTAATGTACTCGTCGATGGCCTTGGCGGCTTTCTTGCCGGCGCCCATGGCGAGGATGACTGTGGCCGCGCCGCTGACCGCGTCGCCACCGGCAAAGATGCCGGGACGCGAGGTGGCACCCACCTCGTCGGCCACGATGCAACCCTTACGGTTGAGGTCGAGGTTACGCGTGGTGCTGCCAATGAGCGGGTTCGGAGAGGTACCCAAAGCCATGATGATCATGTCGACATCGAGGACAAACTCGGAGCCTTCCACCGGGACGGGGCTGCGACGGCCAGAGGCATCGGGCTCGCCTAGCTCGCAGCGGACGCACTTGAAGCCCTTTACCCAGCCGTTCTCGTCGCCCAACACCTCCACAGGAGCGGTGAGCAGGTCGAACTGCACTCCCTCTTCCTTGGCATGATGCACTTCCTCCACACGGGCGGGGAGCTCAGCCTCGGAACGACGATAGACAATATGCACCTCGGCACCCAGACGCAGGGCGGTACGAGCGGCATCCATAGCCACGTTACCACCACCGACCACAGCGACTTTCTTACCCACGAAGTTCGGGGTCTCGAAGCCTTCCTTGTATGCGAATAACAAATTGTTTCTGGTCAGGAACTCATTGGCCGAGACCACACCGCAGAGGTTCTCACCCGGCACGTTGAGCATCATCGGGAACCCAGCGCCCGAGCCTACGAACACAGCCTCGAAGCCCTCGCGGTGCATCAGCTCGTCGATGGTGATGGTACGACCGATGACCACGTCCTTCTCGAACTTGGCACCTAAGCGGCGCACGCTCTCCACCTCTTTCTTCACCACGGTGTCCTTCGGCAGACGGAACGACGGGATGCCATACATCAGCACGCCGCCGAGTTCGTGCAACGCCTCAAAAATGGTAACGTCGTAGCCCATCGACAAAAGGTCTTTGGCGCAGGTCAAACCTGAAGGACCGCTGCCGATGATGGCCACCTTATGGCCGTTCGGGATGCTTTGGCTGTCGAAATGCAAATCATGTTCGATGGCGTAGTCGCCCACAAAGCGCTCCAGCTTGCCAATGGCGATGGGCTCGAATTTCTTGCCCATGATGCAGCTACCCTCGCACTGGGTCTCCTGCGGACACACACGGCCGCAGACAGCCGGCAGAGCGGAGTCACAGCTGATGACGCCAGCAGCACCTTCGAAGTCGCCCTTAGCCACACGGGCGATAAAGCCCGGGATGTTGACGTTGACGGGACAATGCTTCACGCACTGCGGGTCCTTACAGTTGAGGCAACGCTGGGCCTCCATGATGGCCATGTCGGCCGAATAGCCCAGACACACCTCGTCGAAGTTGTGTGCGCGGATCTCAGGTTTCTGTTCCGGCACGGGAACTCTATGTTTCTTATCGAAAGTCTCTTCGGAGATACCGCCGATATGGCACTCATGGCCTTCGGCTTTCTCTTCGGCCACCAGTTGTTTGCGGGTCACCACGTTGTTGTACATGGCCTGGCGTTTCATGGCCTCGTCGAAGTCCACATCCTTACCCAGGAACTCGGGACCATCGATACAGGTGAACTTGGTCTTGCCGGCGATGCTCACGCGGCAGGCGCCACACATACCTGTGCCGTCGACCATGATGCTGTTGAGCGAGATGGTGCAGCGGATGCCCAACTCCTCACAGGTCTTGGTGGCGAATTTCATCATAATCATCGGTCCGATGGCCACGGCCTCGTCATAGATCTTGCCGCTGGCCACCAACTGACGCAGCACGTCGGTCACCAAGCCCTTGCGGCCCGTGGATCCATCGTCGGACGTCACATAGAGGTGGCAGTATTCCGAGAGTTCCTTTTCGTAAATGAGGAGGTCTTTTGTACGGGCGCCGATGATACAATCGGCCACAGCACCATGTTCATACAACCATTTCACCTGCGGGAAGATAGGGGCGATGCCAACGCCGCCGCCGATGAACACAAAAGAACGTTTGCGGAGTTCCTCGGCCGTCATGGTGGCGAACTCAGAAGGCTTACCAAGTGGGCCGACCACATCGTGGAACTTGTCGCCCACCTTATATTCTGCCATCTTCTTGGTGGACTCGCCAATGGCCTTGAAGACGATGGTCACGGTTCCTTTGACACGCTGGTAATCGCTAATGGTCAGCGGGATACGCTCGGAGTTCTCTTCCATTTTAATGATCAGGAATTGGCCCGGCAGAGCAGACTGGGCGATTCTCGGGGCGTAAACGTCCATCAGGTAGGTTTCCGCCGCAAAGGTTTTCTTTTGTACAATTTCAAACATGGTGATATGAGTTTAAAAGATGGCCAAAGGTAAGAATTATTTTGTTTGAAAAAACAAAAATCAAAAAATATGCATGGCGATAATGGCGCAAGCCTCGGCATCATCCAAGGCATTATGATGATTCTTCATCTCATAGCCGAAGTACTTGGCCACCGTATGAAGCTTGTGGTTCTCCAAGTCGGGAAGATATTTCTTGGAGCCTTCGTGGGTGCAATAGAATTTATAATTCGGATACGGAATCTTATAAAGCTCGTGAAGAGCCTTTAAAACATGCTGATCAAACAACATCCCATGCGCTACGAAAGGCAGTCCAGCCACCTTATCGACCACCTGATTCCAGAGAAATGGAAAGGTCGGGGCATTCTCGGTGTCGGATTTCTTGATGCCGTGCACTTTGGAATTGTACCAATCGTAATGGTTCGGCACGGGTTTCATCAGGCCATAGTAGCGCTCCACAATCTCGTTGTCACGTACAATCACCAAACCCATGCTGCATGCGCTGGTGAAGGCCGCATTGGCTGCCTCGAAATCGATGGCCACAAAGTCATCCAGATGACCCTCAGGGAAGTATACCGGCTTCTCCTTGGGCTTCTGGGGCTTATTCCTTCTCCCCCGCCACTTTCTTTGGGGTCGTTCCTGATTCTCCGTCTCTGTCATCTTTGTATCCTTTGCGGCTGCAAAGATAATTTTTTCTTGCTTTTCCGAAAAAAATCTTATCTTTGTCACATCATGTAAACCTTCCATCGTATGAAAAAAGCAAGCATTTTACTCCTGTTGTTTTTTGTTGCCTCCGTGTTCGGCTTCTCGCAGGAGAAGCTGACCGACAAGGAGTTGGTCAACGTCATCTACGCCATGGGACAGATGTACCCCGACGGCTTCACCTTGGATTTGAACACGATGCGTCAGCCTACCGAGGGACTGATTGTCTCCTACAAGGCCACGCAGAACAGCTTTGACCGCAAGAGCCTGCCGGCGGTGATCAAACACGCCCGCCAGCACGAAAACTTAGTGGGCGGCTGGTACAACCCCGAAAACGGAAGGTATTACTTCGACAGCAACCGTGCATTCCCCGAGGACAGCCTGGCTGCCGCCGTGGCCTTCGCCCGCGAGAACGAACAGCATACCGTCTACGTCACCTCCAAAGGCATCAATATATGGTCGAACTATGAGCAGAAGGACGTCCGCGTCATCTTGGACTGCGACATGGGCAGCTCCACCGACGACCTGTTTGCCTTGATGATGCTCTACCGCTACATGGACATGAAACGCTGCAACCTGCTTGGCGTGGTGGTGGACCGCATGGGCAAAGCCAACGCCGACGTGGTGGATGTGATGAACAACTTCTACGGCTACCCCGACATCCCCATAGGACTTGAGACCCAGGGCGTGAAGACCCCGCACGTCTTCATCACCTACCACAACGCGCCTTATGCCCGCACCACCGACGGTGTGCCGATGTTCAAGCGCAGCATCGGCGACGATGGCACCTATATGGAGGGTTACAAGCTCTACCGCAAGCTCCTCAGCGAGCAGCCCGACCATTCGGTGACCATCGCCTCCATCGGCTTCGTGACCTCGCTGGCGCGGCTGCTGGAGTCGGGACCCGACGAGTACTCCCCTCTCAACGGCGTGGAACTGGTCCGTGCCAAGGTCAAGAACATCTTCGCCATGGGCGGCGTGTTCGGCGAGTCGGTGGAGCCTGACTACAACTTCAGCGCGGCCATCGACTTCTCGCTGAAGTTCTTTGAGCTGTGGCCCAAGGATGTCGACATCATCTTCTCGCCTGGCGAGGTGGGTGACCCGCTCGACTACCGTCCCGAAACCGTCATCGCCGACATGAACTGGACCGACATCCACCCTATCAAATGGATCTACCAGTTCCTCAACTGCGACACAGGCCAAAAGATGTGGGATCCTCAAGCAGTCATCCACGCGGTGGAAGGCGACGGCTTCTACAAGCTCTCCGAGCGCGGCTGGGTGACACTCACACCCAAAGGAGAGACGATCTTCACCGCCGACCCCAAAGGCAATGCGCGTTACCAGTATCCCGGCGATGCCGTTTGGTGCGACATGGTGCTCAAATACATTCGATTAATGGCAATTCAACACTAACAATCTTAATATTATTAACATGAAAAAGTACGTTTGCGACGTCTGCGGTTACATCTATGACCCAGAAAAAGGCGATCCCGACAGTGGCATCGCTCCCGGAACCCCGTTTGAAGCTATTCCTGACAGCTGGAAATGCCCCCTGTGCGGCATCGGCAAAGACAGTTTCTCAGTGATGGAATGATGGACACCAAGGCCTTGTTCAACATTGGTTACGGGCTCTATGTCCTGACCACCAACTACGACAACATCGACAACGGCTGCATCGTGAACACGGTGACCCAAGTCACCAGCAACCCGTTGCAGATTGCCGTAACGGTCAACAAAGGCAACTACACGCACGAGCTCATCAAGGACTCGTGCGTGTTCAACGTGTCGATGCTGACCACCGAGACGCCCATGAAGGTATTCGAGCATTTCGGTTTCCAAAGTGGCCGCAATGTCAACAAATTCGCCGACTGCGAGAGTGAACACCGCGCCGTAAACCATGTGCTCTACATCCCCAAGTACACCAACGCCTATTTAGCCTGCCGTGTCAACAAAAGCATCGACTTCGGCACCCATACCATGTTCATTGCCGACGTGCTCGACGCCCAAGTGCTTTCTGACAAGCCCTCGGTGACCTACGACTATTATCAAAAGAACATCAAACCCAAACCACAGCCCCAGACCGAGAAACCCAAAGATGGCAAACGCCGCTGGGAATGCAAAGTCTGCGGCTACGTCTACGAAGGCGACACCCTCCCCGACGACTTCGTATGTCCGCTTTGTAAACACGGCGTGGAAGATTTCGAAGAGGTTTTTTAGCTGAAGAGACGTCAAACGCTGACGTCTCGAATAATCAGAAAACAAAAGTATCAATGAATCAGATTAAATTATCCGAAAATATATATTACGTCGGCGTCAACGACCGTCACACCGACAAATTCGAGAACCATATGGAACTGCCCAACGGCGTTTCATACAACTCCTATCTCATCGTAGATGAGAAAGTCGCTTTGATCGACCCTGTGGAAGCCAACTTCTTGGAAGAATATCTCTTCAAGGTAAAGTCGGTGCTCGGCGAACGCAAAGTGGACTACCTTATTATTAATCATGATGAGCCCGACCATAGCAGCACTGTGGCTGCAGTTTTACGCGAGTATCCTGGAGTACAGGTGGTGGGCAATGCCAAGACCTTCGCCCCATTGGAGGCCTTCTACGGCCCCATTGAGAACAAGGTTACCGTGGCTGAGGGAGAAACCTTGAGCCTTGGAACCCACACCTTGCAGTTCTTCATGGTACCCATGGTGCACTGGCCCGAGTCGATGGTGACCTACGAACAAAACAGCAAGATCGTCTTCAGCAACGATGCTTTCGGCGGATTCGGCGCCTTGAACGGAGGCATCTTCGACGACCAAGTCAACCTTGCTTTCTACGAAGACGAGATGCGCCGCTACTACGCCAACATCGTTGGCAAGGTAGCCATGCAAGCCTTGAAAGCCATTGAGAAACTCAGCGCTTTGGAGATCAAGATGATTGCTCCGTCACACGGTTTAGTCTGGCGTTCGAACCTCGCCTGGGTCATTGGCAAATACACCCAATGGAGCAAGCAGGAGTCGGAAGAAGGCATCGTCATCGTCTACGGCTCCATGCACGGCAACACTGCCCGCATGGCCGAGATCGTGGCCCGTGGTGCCGCCGAGACTGGCATCAAGGAGGTGAAGGTTTACGACGTGGCCAAGACCGAAGTCTCGTTCATCATGAGCGATATCTGGAAGTACAAAGGCGTCATCATCGGAGCTTGCGCCCACTATGGAAGCATGTTTCCCAACATGACCCTGCTGGTACATGAGATCAATGAGTTCAAGCCCAAGGACAAGTGCTACGCCACCTTTGGCGGCATGAGTTGGAGCGGTGGCGGCGTGAGGACGCTCGCCAAATATGCCGAAGAAGGCAAATGGAACCTCGTCACTGACAGCGTCGAAGTAAAAGGCGCCCCCATCCGCGAAGAGGATTGGGATAAACTCTATGAACTTGGTAAGGCCGTCGCTGAAGCCGTTAAACAACAATAAAACCCGGATAAACCTATTATGAGCACACTCGTAGCAGACAAGAAAAGCCTGAAGCCCCTAGGCATCATCATCGCAGCCTTTAACATCGTATTGGCTTTGTATTCCCTATTAATTTTCCTAGCACTATGTTTGAATAACACTTTGGATGGAGTTCTTCCCAAGAATCTGACAATAGGAGGAGCCTTTCCAATTATTTCTAACATAATAGACATCATTCAGGTCCTTGCAACTGTTTTGCTTCTGATATGGTTCATCTTAGTGAAAGGACATATTAACAATGGAGCAAGAGTGGTCGCCATAATAGGTTTATCCATATTAATAGCGTTCGACATCTTCGCCACTATCACCAACATCTGTTTCACGCTTGAAGAAAGGGGGGAAATTCTCTTTTCGAATGTATACTACATCGTCATCAACACATTCTTCACTTACGCCAACTTGATACTGATAGGCGTTGCCTTCATCGTCATGGGTCGTCAATTGGGAAAAGGAGCAGGCAGTTGGGCCATGGCAAACGGAATAGTAAGGCTGATTCAATTATTGGTATCCATTATAAACACGGCCTCTAACTTTATTTTAACATCAAGAGTCCCCATCCAGCGTCTTATCAGTATACACCAATTCAATTACACCCTAAGCATAGGATTAACCCTTGTCTATTACATCACGATAATCATATTCTTCTTCAAGTTTTCACTAAAAGAAGATAAGTAAGCTATTCTAATTAAGCTACACTACCGTAGTCTTAATCACATCAAACTTTATCGTCAACGTACCATCTTTATTGAGGTCGATTTCGTAGCCCGGATGATAATAAGAGTCACCAAATTGGATGCCTGAGATATCTTCGGGATCGTATTCTCCTTCGAAATGCAAGATTCCCTGTTGTGCATCAAAATAGGTATCATGCTCATCAATTACGTTGCAAATCGACATGGCGTCTTCCGTATAGGCAAACGCATCTTCATAAGGCACATTCTCGATCTTCACGGTAATACCGCAAACATGGTCGTGAGCCATCCAGGTATAACGGCGGCCGATCTCCATGTCGTGGATGGTGCCTTGGCCGTGATACACCTTCATCCAGCCGTCAAGTGAGCGAGGATATTCGTCGGTGAGCCATTCGTCGGCCTGCTTGCGATAGCCTTTGATGCAGGTATTCCACTCCGGCTTGGGAAGCGAAGGACCATAAAGTTCATAGATCTTGGCATACGTCTCCTCGAAAGTACCGGCAGGATAGTAATGCAGCAACTGATGCTCCACATGGTTGGTCACCGAATTGAGCATGTTATAGTTGACATAATACAGGCACTGCCAGTGTTCATCTACATAGAAGTGATGGCCTTCATTGGAGTAGTGTGTGACAGGGATCCCACAGATGACGGTGTCGTAAACCTCACCCCACTCATCAAGGAAAGTGTCGTAGTTATAGGCTCTGCGGCTCATCACCATGACAGTGTTGAGAACGCCTTCAGAGGCTTTAAGGCCGAAGTTATAGGGCGGATCGCCTTCCTCGCCAGCCGCATTGCCGATACCCTTGTACATAGCCGTACGATCGAGGAACTCGTGCTGGTCGTAGTATTGGATCTTACCATCGTTGGTAACTTCGCCGAAGAGGCTGAACGCCGAAGTTTTGTTATCGGTGGCATAGAAGCCGAAATAGATGGCAGATCCGATGATGTTGGTATGGTCAGGGGCAATATAATCGACGTCTTTCAGCCAGAACACGCCGCCGTCGGTGCTTTTGGCCAGTACGGCGGAATGTCCCCAAGTCTCGGAGAGCTTGAATTCATAGATACCGGGAGCCATGGCATCCACCAAGTCGCCGGCATAAGCGTGTTTAGTGAAATTTGGGCAACCCTCCGGGAAATTACTGGGGTGACCGTCTTTACCGCAGGAGGCGAAGCAACTCAGCAGCACTGCCATGGCGCCGATGAGAAAGAAGCGAGTGGTTTTCATGGTTTTATAATGTTAAGTTTTTGCAAAGATATAAAAATAAAAAAACTCCGCCTCATTGAGACGGAGTTTTTTACATTCCTAATTAATATAGGATCATTTGTATTCAGCGAGCACGTCCTTGACGCGATCGGGGGTCATACGGCCGTAGACCTTCTCACCGACTTCGATGACGGGGGCCAGACCGCAGGCGCCGACGCAGCGGAGGCAGTTCAGTGAGAACTTGCCGTCGGGAGTCACCTCGCCGACACCGATGCCCAGCTGACGCTTCAACTCGTCCAACACCTTCTCGGCACCACGCACGTAGCAGGCGGTACCCAAGCAAACGCTGATCGGGTGCTCACCCTTGGGCGTCATGGTGAAGAACGAATAGAACGACACGATGCCATACACTCTGGATACCGGGATACCCAGTTCCTTAGCCACCAGCTCCTGGACTTCAGCAGGCAGATAGCCATACTCGCCCTGAACCTTGTGCAGCACATTGATGACCTCACCTGGCTTGTTGCCAAACGACTTGCAGACGTCCTTGATGAAGTTAACCTTAGCTTCTGATAATTTAATAACTGCCATATTTATTTCCTTTCTATTATTTACTGGTTATTGAATTACTCGCTGATCTCGACATGTTCTGACTTGTCGAAATAGTGGGTGTGCAGCAGTTCGTGTGACTTGTGACCACAAGGCTCACCAAAGTACTCTTCGTAGATCTTCTTGATCGAAGGATTCTCATGCGACTTACGGATCGGTTTGCCAGCATCCTCACGGTAGATGGCTTCCGTACGTTTCTTGATGATCTCACTGTTGCCATGGTGGTAGGGCTGACCAGCGCCGCCGACGCAGCCGCCGGGGCAGGCCATCACCTCGATGGCATGGAACTGTTCCTTGCCTTCGCGCACTCTCTCGAGGAGCTTACGAGCGTTGGACAGACCGTGGGCGATACCGATGTGAATCGGTGTGCCGTCAAAGTCGACCCAAGCGTCGCGGATACCCTCGATGCCACGGAGTTCAGTGAAGTCGATCTTCGGGCAAGGTTTGCCGGTGAACACCTCGTAGGCGGTACGGGTGGCAGCCTCAATCACACCACCAGTGGCGCCGAAGATGACGGCAGCACCTGTGGATTCGCCGAGCGGGTCGTCGTAATCCTCTGAAGGCATATCCTTCAGGTCGAGGTTGAACTGTTTGATCAAGCGGGCCAGCTCACGGGTCGTCAACACGTAGTCGATATCCGGGTTGCCGTCCTTGTAGAATTCCTTACGCTTGCTTTCGTACTTCTTGGCCAAGCAAGGCATGATGGAGACGACGACGAGGTCTTCTCTCTTGATACCCATCTTGTCGGCCCAGTAGTTCTTGGCGACAGCGCCGAACATCTGCATAGGCGACTTGGCGGTGGAAGGAACGTCGAGCATGTCGGGGAAGTTGTGCTCGAAGAAGTTGACCCAACCGGGGCAGCAGGAGGTCAGGATAGGCAGACGGACTGATTTGTCGCCTTCCATGAATCTCTTGATACGACCGAGAAGTTCCGTGCCTTCTTCCATGATGGTAAGGTCAGCAGTGAAGTCGGTGTCGAACACATAGTCGAAGCCGAGGCGGCGCAGGGCAGCGGCCATCTGGCCGGTGACGATGGTGCCGGCGGGCATGCCGAACTCTTCACCCAGAGCCACACGGGTGGCGGGGGCGGTGTTGACGATGACGGTCTTCTTAGGATTGTTGATGGCAGCCATGACGTTGCGGGTGTCGTCCACCTCAGTCAGAGCGCCAACGGGGCAAACCTGGACGCACTGACCACACATGACGCACGGTGAGTCGACGAGGTCTTGCTCGAAGGCAGGAGCCACGACGGCGCTGAAGCCACGGTTGATGGCGCTCAGGGCACCGACGGTCTGGACGTTGTTACACATGTTCTCGCAGCGGCGGCACATGACGCACTTGTCCATGTCGCGCACGATGCTGGGCGACATGTCTTGGCGATAGTGGCTCTGTTCGCCCTTGAACGGGATGTCGCGGATGCCGAGGTACTGGGCCAGGCTCTGGAGCTCGCAGTTGCCGCTCTTGGCGCAGGTCAAGCAGTCGGTCGGGTGGTCGGAGAGGATCAACTCAACGACGGTACGACGGGCGTTGATGACGCGGGCGCTGTGGGTCAGCACTTCCATGCCTTCCACGCAGTCGGTGGCGCAAGCCGGGGCCAGGTTACGACGCGGACGGCCGTTGAAGTCTTTGGTCACTTCGACGACGCAAACGCGGCAGCCACCGGGTTTGTTTTCAAATTTCATTCCTGCCAGTTCAAAATAGCAAAGGGTAGGAATATGGATACCGGCCATGCGGGCGGCTTTCAAAATGGTAGTGCCTTCCGGGACCTGAATCTGTTTGTTATCAATTGTTACGTTAATCATACTTTTTCTCCTCCTCTATTTTATTTGACAGAAATAGCACCAAACTTACAACCAGCGATACAGGCACCGCACTTGATGCACTTGGTGGAATCGATCACCATCGACGGCAGCTTGTGGCCTTCGGCGATGTAGTCGGTCTTCGAGATGGCGTCAGCGGGGCAGTTCTTGGCACACTTGCCGCAGCCGATGCACTTATCTTTGTCGATGACATAGCTCATGAGCTTCTTGCAGACGCCAGCGCGGCACTTCTTGTCGACGACGTGCTCGACGTATTCGTCCCAGAAGTTGTCGAGGGTGGAGAGCACCGGGTTCGGTGAGGTCTGACCCAGACCGCATAGAGCAGTGTCCTTGATCACAGCGGCGAGGTTACGGAGCTCCTGGAGGTCATCCATGGTGCCGTTGCCTTCCGTGATCTTGGTGAGGATCTCAAGCATACGTTTGTTACCGATACGGCAGGGTGAGCATTTACCGCAACTCTCCTCGCAGGTGAACTCGAGGTAGAACTTGGCGATGGCCACCATGCAGGAGGTGTCGTCCATGACCACCATACCGCCAGAGCCCATCATGGAGCCGGCAGCGGCGAGGCTTTCATAGTCGATAGCGGTGTCGAGGTGCTTCTCAGTCAAGCAGCCGCCTGAAGGACCACCAGTCTGGACAGCCTTGAACTTACGGCCGCCCTTAATGCCACCACCGATTTCGTAGATGATGTCGCGGAGGGTGGTACCCATCGGGACCTCGATCAGACCGACGTTGTTGATCTGGCCGGCCAAAGCGAACACCTTGGTACCCTTGCTCTTCTCGTAGCCGATGCTGGCGAACCAGTCGGCGCCCTTGGTGATGATGATCGGCACGTTGGCGAAGGTCTCCACGTTGTTCACGTTGGAGGGCTTGGCCATGTAGCCGCTGACCGCCGGGAACGGAGGTTTCAGAGTGGGTTCACCACGCTTGCCTTCCATGGAGTGGATCAGAGCGGTTTCCTCACCGCAGACAAATGCGCCGGCACCGTAGCGGAGCTCGATGTCGAAGTTGAAGCCTGTGCCGAGGATGTCATTGCCGAGGAGGCCGTATTCACGAGCCTGGGCGATGGCGATTTGCAGACGGTGAATAGCCAGCGGGTATTCAGCGCGGATGTAGACCAGACCATGGGAAGCACCGATGGCGTAGCCGCAGATGGCCATGGCCTCGACGATGCTGTGCGGGTCACCTTCCATGATGGAACGGTCCATGAACGCACCCGGGTCGCCTTCGTCGGCGTTGCAGATGACGTACATCTCATCGCATTTGTTCTTTGCGCAGAGGCCCCATTTCACACCGGTGGGGAAGCCGGCACCACCACGGCCGCGGAGGCCAGACTTGGTGATTTCGTCGACGACCTGTTGGGGGGTCATTTCGGTGAGGCACTTACCGAGAGCTTCATAGCCGCCGCGTGAAATGCACTCGTCGATGTTTTCAGGGTTGATGAAACCGCAGTTACGCAGAGCGATACGGAGCTGTTTACGATAGAAGCCCATGTGCTTCGAGTCGGAAACGTGCTCGCGGTTCTCTGGATCCATGTAAAGAAGATCGGTGACCTTACGGCCTTTGATGATGTGTTCGTTGATGATCTTCTCGACATCTTCAGGCTTCACCTGGGTGTAGAAAGTGTTGTCAGGCATGATCTTCACGATGGGTCCCTTCTCGCAGAAGCCGAAGCAACCTGTTCTGACCACCTGAACTTCATCCTGCAAGCCCTTCGCAGCGAGGATCTGCTGGAAGTTCTCGATGATTTGAGCACTTGCTGAGGCCTGGCAGCCGGTACCGCCGCAGACGAGCACGTGCATCTTGATTTTTGTCATATAATTTCCTCCAATTAAAGATTAACCAATTGTTTCGTAGTTCACGGGGATGACACCCTCGACCATCTCGTTGTTCATGACGTACTTGGTGAGGATTTCGTCAGCTCTGGTGTTGTCGACATGACCGAAGACGATCGGGTCGCGGCCAGGGCACTTCACTTCGATGGTCGGTTCAGCGTGGCAGTAGCCCATGCAACCGGTCTGGGTGAAGACGATGCTGAGTTTCAGCTCATCGGCCTTCTCCATCAGATGTTCCATCACTTGTTTGGCACCAGCGGCGATACCGCAAGTGGCCATGGCAACCTTAATCTGCACGAGGGAGTCGGGGTCGTTGCTCTTCTCGCGGATGTCGAGGTTGTTCGAAAGCTTTTCTCTCATTGCTTTCAGTTCTGCTAAAGACTTAACTTTTGCCATTTTAATTCTCCTTTTTTAGGGGTTATTACTTGGATTTGTTTCTTTATTATTTTATTTAGAATAATGTTCAGAAAACCGGTGCAAAGGTAAAAAATAAAAGCTTCTATTTCAACGAAACAGAAGCTATTTTAAGTAGTAATCGTAAATTAGAATGATTCTAATTTAGCACATCGAAAAAAGGTGTTTATCGCATCGAAAACTCGCAGCCGCAGTATTGTTGGTTGTAGAACCCGTATTCCTTGATAATCTGGATTCTGCGCTCGCTCAGGCCTCCTTTGCGCCAGTTTTGTGCCCAGAAAGTCACATCAGGAACCTGCGATTCAGCAAAACGGCCTGCTTCCTCGATCTGCTCAAGGCTTTTCCAACGACTCGAGGCCAGCGTGGTGGTAATCACCGCGAAACCATGTTCCTGTGCATATTGAGCCGTCCTCAACAGCCGATATTTAAAGCATTTCAGGCATCTTGACCCTCGCTCCGGTTCATGCTCCAAACCTTTCATCTCCTGAAGCCATCTTTCGTGGTCATAATCCTCATCAACGATCTCCAATCCTAGCGATTTCGCATAGCGTGAGCATTCGTTTTTTCGGATCTCATACTCTTCCAGTGGATAGATATTCGGATTACAATAATATATGGTGGGCGTAATCCCATGCTTCATCAAACACTCAATGATCGCCGACGAACACGGCGCACAGCAGGTATGGAGCAACACTTTTGTTGCACCTCCGGGAGCCTCTATGACGAATGGTTTTTTCACACCGCAAAGATAGAAAAATATCAACAATCCCTCAAACCCTTTACTCTTTCACTTGTGCTTTCCATGTTTTTTCTTATCTTTGCACCTAAAAGTTGCGCCCGACACGAACCAGGGATATCGAAATGAAAAAAGTAATGCTCACTGCACTTGCCATCGTCATGATGACCGTGGCAGCCTTCGCCGGCAACACAGGCGGTCCTCACACCAAACAGTATCTGGACTTTAAGGAAGTCCTCGACAAGTATGAAAATGACGTTAAAAGCGCCGAATCCTGCGACGATCTGGAAACTGCAGAATTAATGTTTTTCTTCAGCCTACTTGCCTCTGTCGAGGATGAATACGACGAAGCTGAGACGATGACCGACGAAGAAAGCGATCTGATTTCCGAGCAAGCCAACCGAATCGACGAAAGAGTCAAACTTTTACAACAGTATTGGGGATGTGAGACAGATGACGACTCTGCCAGCGACTACGAGAAGGTAATGTCGGCCTTGGATGAACTGGAGTCGGCCATCAACAGCGCAAAGAGCTGCGATGAACTCAACGACGCTGTAGGACGTTTCTTGGACCAAACAGAAAACATCGACGGCTCTACTTTTACCGACGATGAATCAGATGCCTTCACCAAAAAGAGTGATCGCATAGGAAACAAACTGTCTAATAAAGCCGACCTTCTCTGCGATTAATTGGATTCCAGCCAACAATGAGAAAAAATTTCTTGCTCGCCATCATTGTCCTGCTCGCAGTAGCGGGGATGGCACAAAACAAAAGCTACTGGGTGTTCTTTACGGATAAAAGCAATACCCAGTTTGATCCTTATACCTATTTTGATATTAAGGCTATCGAGCGTTACCAACGTTGCGGTGCCGACCTCTACGACATCAGCAACTTCCCTTTGAATGACACCTATGTCAACACCGTTGGAAGCTACTCCATCGAGGTCTTTGGCGAGTCACGCTGGCTCAACGCCGTGGGAATCCTCGCCACCGACGACAACGCCTTGATGATCGAACAGTTACCATTCGTTGCAAAAGTTCAGGAAATAGAATCCAACGGAACCACCGCTTCCTTTAATATTGAAGATAACCTTGATGCACTCGACAACAGCGACGTCCTCACCGACCAACTGAAACGTTTCGGGGGACAGTATTTCATCGATAAAGGCATCGACGGAAAAGGCTTGCGCATCGCCGTTTTTGATGGCGGATTCCCAAAGGTGGACACGCATCCGGCTTTCAAGCACCTGCGCGACAACCATCAGATCATCAAGACCTACAACTTCCCAAAAAAGAAAGAGGATGTCTACGGCTGGAGCACCCATGGCACCATGGTGCTAAGCTGCATCGCCGGCATTGACGACCAAGGGCAGAAACTGGGTCTAGCCACTGGAGCGGAGTTTCTGTTGGCCCGCACCGAAGTCGATCCCGAGCCCTTTATGGAAGAGGTGTGGTGGGCACAAGCCGCCGAATGGGCCGACAAAAACGGTGTCGACATCATTAATAGTTCTCTAGGCTATGGCAAAGACCGCCACTGGACCAAGGATATGGACGGCACCTCCTACGTAGCCAAAGCCGCCAACAAAGCCGTGGAGAAAGGCATCCTAGTGTGCAACTCAGCTGGAAACGAAGGCGACGACGTCCACTGGATGACCATCATCACGCCTTCTGATGCCGAGAACGTGCTCTGCGTGGGTGGCATCAACGACGATCTGACCCTTTATGACCATATCTATTTCAGCTCTTATGGTCCCTCTGCCGACAAAAGAAAGAAACCCAACGTGGTGGCCTTCGGTCACGCCAAGGTGGCCAACCCCAGCAACGGCAAGTTCACCGACGCCTACGGCACTTCTTTCTCAAGCCCCCTAACGGCAGGCTTCTGTGCCTGCGCATGGCAGACCCGCCGCGACCTCACCGCCCTTCAGATGAAAGCCGAGATAGAGAAATCAGCCGACCTCTACCCCTACTTTGACTACGCCTACGGATACGGTGTGCCCCAAGCAGCTTACTTCACAGGCGACCTGAAACCCACCGAGCGCTCTTTTAACTTCGTAGAGGAAAAAGACGGCGTGCGCATCGACGTCATGAAAGTGATCAAAAATCAGGATGTGTTCATTAGTGTGGAAGGGGCCGACGGCGTGCTGCTTGGTTACTACAAAACGTTACCCGACGCCAAAGGCATCAAACTGAAAAACAAGGACTTCGGCAAAGGCAAAAAACTAACCGTGAGCTACAATGGCTTCTGCGACTCCTGTCCCATCTCCGGCACTGGCGAGGAGATCACCCTCGAAGCCAACAACTGGCGACTCAGAGGCCAAGACGGAACCTTCCCAGAAATCAAAGAGGAAGGCTGGCAAGAAACCTCTTTCTTACAATTCGATTACAACTTGGCTTCCGGCCCATGGAATGGCTTCAACCGCCATGTCGCCTTCGGTCGCCGTCATTTCTACGGCAAGACCTATCAATTCGGTTTGGGCTACAGCCTCGACTTCAACCGGTTTGTGGCTAAAAACAGTCTTGGAGTGAACGACCTTAATGTTGCCGGCCATAAGGTACAAATGCGACAAATGCAGCTACGTGGCGAGATACTCGAGCGCATCGTGTTCCGCATGTGGGGCATCAACTGGGATCTCGGCGCCTACGGTGGCATCAACATCACACGACGTGTGAGAACCACCGACAAAACGGTTTGGAAAGACATGGACCTCCAGCCAGTTGAGCCGCAACCTTATAGTGAGAATGTCGTGACCTATTACAGACGCTGCAAAGCGATGAATCTCTTCGAATACGGTGCTACCACCAGGATCAGCTACACCTTCGAGAACGCCATCAACTTGGGCGTGTTTGCCCGCTATCGTCTCTCGGATGTCATCACCAAGCCAGACGGCCTGATCGGCAATCCTGCCAACCAGCCATCACCCTGGAGCTTTGGCATCGAGTTCGAGATTATGCCTTGACAATTCTTTTTAATTTAGTATATTTGCCTACCAATTTTAAATCATTTAACATGAAAGTACAAGAGTTAGTTGACAAACTCGGACTGAAAGTCCTCTCCGGTGCCAATGGCCTGGACCGCGAAATTGACGGATGCTATATATCGGACCTGCTCAGCGATGTGATGGGCAACGCCATGGAAGGCAACATCTGGATTACCCTCCAGACCCACAAAAACGTGATGGCCGTGGCCTCGCTGAAAGAAATGGCCTGCATCATCCTGGTGAAGAACCTCGTGCCCAACGACGAGACCATCGAGCAGAGCAACGAGGAGGACCTGCCTATCCTGCAAACCAACCTGCCCACCTACGAAATTGCCGGCCTGGTGTACAACCTCCTTCACGAATAAATGGAGCTTAACGCATATAGAGCCGATTTACACATGCACACGGTACTCTCGCCGTGTGGCGACCTCTATATGAGTCCATCAGCCATCGTGGAGCAAGCCAAGAAGCTGCACCTCGACGTCATTGCCATCTGCGATCACAACACGACAAGACAGGTTAAGGTAACCCAGAAGATCGGGCGCGAAAACGACCTTCTCGTCATCGGCGGTGTGGAGATCACCACCCAGGAAGAAGCCCATGCCCTCGCCTACTTCGAAACCGATGAGCAGCTGGACAAATTCCAGGAATTCCTCAACGAGCATCTCCCCCACATCCCATTGGATGAAGAGAAGTTCGGTTACCAGCTCATCGTAGATGAAAACGAAGAGGTGATCGGCGAAGAGGAATGGCTGCTGTGGTCGGCGCTCGACACGGATTTGGACCAACTATACGACGTGGTTCACGAAATCGGTGGACTGTTTGTCCCCGCCCACGTGAACAAACCCGCCAGCAGTTTGGTAAGCCAATTGGGTTTCGTCCCACCCGACATCAAAGCCGACGCCCTCGAAATTTCCAAACACGTCACCAAGCCCGACTTCCTGAAGAAATACGCCTACCTGAAGAAATTCAACTTCACCAAGAGCAGCGACGCCCACTTCCTCCACATCATCGGCGAAGTGCATTGCGTGCTGCATATGTACAATAAGACCTTCGATGAGTTCCGCAAAACCCTTCACGGCGAAGACGGACGCTACATCGACACTGAACCCAACGAAAAACTGCAACTTTTATACGGATAAACGACTATGAAAGAATTATCCATGCATGTATACGACCTGATGGAAAACTCTACCGCGGCCAACTCGACTCTGGTGGAGCTCACCATCAAGGACAGCCTCAAAGAAAACATTTACGCCTTCACCATCAAGGACAACGGCAAAGGCATGAGCCCCGAGTTCCTGGCCAAGGTGACCGACCCATGGACCACCTCACGTACCACCCGTAAGGTGGGATTGGGACTGCCATTAATCAAAATGAACACTGAAAATATGGGCGGTGGCATGGACATCCAGAGCGAGGTGGGCAAAGGCACCGTGCTGAAGTTCTGGTTCCAGCACGACCACATCGACCGTCCCCCGATGGGCGATTTGGCAGGCTCACTAGTGATGCTCTTCGCTGCCCACGAGGACATCCACTTCATCTACACCCACATCACCGACGACGGTGAGTTCGTTTTCGACACCGACGAAGTCAAAGAAGCCCTCGACGGCATGCCGATGAACGATGTTCACATCATGAAGTATTTAAAGGAAATGATACAGGAGAATTTGAAGGAGATAAACTACAACGACTAACTTAGGTAAGCACTTCTTGCGAATTAAAACCATTTTGTTTATTTTTGCGGTATAATTGAATAACAACCATGAGTCACACGGACATTCTTCATCAAATCCAGCAATTGGGCAGGCGAATTCTTCCCCAAGACGCTCATCTATTGCTATATGGTTCGCGCGCCCGTGGAGATTACCGTGAGGATTCTGATTGGGATTTGCTTATTCTGCTCAATCGCCCGCAAGAAACATCGGATTTCCAGAATATCGCCTATCCCATCATGGAGCTTGGATTTGATTTGGGTGAATACTTCAGTGTCCAGACCTATTCACAAGAAGAATGGGATGCGTTACAGTTTTTGCCTTATTACAAGAACGTTGAACAAGACAAAATCTTATTGGTATGAGCATTAACAGTGAAGAAAGGAAACTCATTGTCAACTTGGAAATTGATAAAGCCCGAAAGACTTTCTCTGAAATTGAGGTTCTACGTCAGGCAGGTCTTTGGGACAACATCGCCAATCGATTGTATTATGCTGCATTTCATGCGGTAAGTGCTTTGCTAATTAACGATGGGCATCCTGTTGGCACCCATCAAGGGGCTGTGGTGATGCTTCATCAGTATTATGTCAAGTCCGGCATCCTATCAAAAGAAGAAGGCGCATTTTATTCTCAACTCCAGACTATGCGAGAAAAAAGCGATTACAATTGCACTTATTATGCCACCGAAGAAGACACTGCTCCACGAATTGCCTTGACCGGAACTTTTATCGAGAAAGTGATAGGGTTGATAAAGTAGCAATTCCTGCTTTCGAATATTTGCGATACATTAATTTCTTGATTTATCTTTCCAACTTTTCTTTCGCCGGATAGAATTCATAAGTGTATTCGTATTCATATCCTCTGGTTTCAACGGCTACATCGCCAATCTCAATTTCGACACATTTTGTCGGATTGCCATCCGGCCCATACTCAAACCGATATTCATTATGGATGTATTTGACACTTCCGTCCACACTTTTCCGTTCTTCATAGCGTATTATGGTTGCCACATCACCAACGTCATTGAAGTACTGGACAATGTCAAACTTCCAGATGCTATACTCGGCATGGTATTCTGCCTTTCTTCCTTTTTTGTCGAACCTATAGTTGTGAGTACGGATGAGTTTTGAGCCATCGTACTCATCAATTCTTGTGATATTCCTTTTTTTGTCAAGGGTGTAATGGAATGTATGGTTATACATATTATGCATCGTCTTAAGCTCTCCAGTTGCATCGTATATGTATCTGCAAGCATAATTGCCGTCAACCTCGACAACTCTTTCTCCATCGTATATAAAGTTGATGCCATGTATGTCATCTGGTGAGCCTTGTATCTGCACAAGCTTTCCTGTAGTGTCGTAATGCATGATATACTGTCCGTCACGATCCGCCCAACGGTGTAATTCTCCCATCCTGTTAACCAAAAGATACCTGTCAACCTTTATTGACTTGGTGTTTGGTTTCACTTTTGGGTGAATCACACTTGGCAGTTTGTCATAAATAGGCATTGGTGCAAAATCTATCAGTTTTCCTTCACCCGAAACCCATAGGAAATCCTGAGCAAAAGCAGATAGGTGCGCCATAAGAAACACGATGCATATCAGAAGAATTCTGTAATTCCTTTTCATCTCCATCTCATTTTCCCTACTGCGTGTCGGGCGCAACCTTTCTTCCTTTCCAGCACCTCAAAGGATAATACAAAAAAGAAGCGTGGCACTGATATACCACTTCTTCTATCGGACGTCGTAAAAAAACTAATAAATTCTTACGTTTCCGATAGCAAGACGAGCATAACGCTTCGTGTTAATCATATCGGCAGCATAAAATCCGCCAAAAGAACTGAGGCAAATATACAAAGAATTCCGAAAGGAAAAACAACTTTGGAGATTTTCACACAAAAAACCTCACGATCGTCCATCCTATCAGAAAAATGATTAACTTTGTAGCAACTAAACAATTCAACAACTCAACAAATAAACAACTCAACATAAAATGACTCTCAAAGAAATTGCCGAATTGCTGGAGGCCAAGGTCCTCTGCGGACATGACCGCCTTAACGAAGAACACGAAACGGCCTTCGCCTCCGACCTGATGAGCGACGTGCTCACCTTGGGTGACTACAACCCCGTGATCCTCACCGGACTGTGCAACATGCAAACCATCCGCACCTGCGAGATGGGCAATCTGGACATCATCGTCCTGGTGCGCCGCAAGAAAGCCTCCGAGGAGATGATCGAAGAGGCCGAAGACGAGGGCATGGTGGTCATGGAATGTGACTTCTCCATGTTCAAGGCCTGCGGACTGCTCTTCAAAGCGGGCATGCAGCCCATTTTCTAAATGTCAAACCAACATGAAACGCTATGCACTTAGAATATCAAGTATTTGAAGCGGACTTTGTGAACGCCGGAGCCGCATCGAGTTCCATCAAGAAGACCTTGAAGCAGCTCAACGTGAACCCCCAGATCGTGAAACGGGTCGTCGTGGCTCTTTACGAAGCCGAAGTCAACGCCATCGCCCACGCCTACGGCGGCATGATCTACGCCGACATCGAAGCCGACAAGATCATCGTGAAGGTCGTTGACAAAGGCCCGGGCATCCCCGACATCGAATGGGCCATGCAGGAAGGCAACTCCACCGCCTCGCCCGAAGTCCGCAACATGGGATTCGGCGCCGGCATGGGTCTGCCCAACATCCGCAAAAACGTCGACCGCCTCGACGTCCAATCCACCGTGGGCGTAGGCACCACCGTCGAGATGGAAGTAAAATTTAATTAAGAATTTAGAATCAAGAGATATGGAAAAGGTACCTTTTTTTCACGCGCTGACCATTGACGAAGAGACCTGCATCGGGTGCTCCCACTGCATGAGGACATGCCCTACCGAAGCCCTCAGGATACGTGATGGCAAAGCAAAACTATACCCCGACCGTTGCATCGACTGCGGCAACTGCTTCAAGGTCTGCCCCACCAAGTCCATCTACATCAAGCAGGATGACTTCGACAACATCTTCAACTACGCCTGCCGCGTGGCATTGGTGCCTTCCGTGTTCATGGGACAATTCCCCAACGACATCACCGTGTCGAGAATCTACCAAATCCTCAAGGAGATAGGCTTTACCTATATCATCGAAACCGAAGCTACCGTGCCGATCTATACGGAGGCCAAGAATCGGTACGCTGCTGAGCATCCCGATATCCGTCCTCTCATCTCCACCTACTGTCCCGCCATCGTTCGTCTCATCCAGGTAAAGTTCCCCGGCTTAACCGAGAACCTCATCCCCATCAAGGCACCCATTGACCTAACGGCCATGTACATCCGCCGCAAGTTGGAGAAAGAAGACTGGAACGCCGAGGACATCGGCATCTTCTACATCACGCCATGCGCTGCCAAGATCGCTGCCGTGAAGACCCCTGTCGGTGAAGACAGGTCGCTGGTTGATGGCGTGATCAACATGGATGCGCTCTACAACCGCGTGTTCAAGCGCATCAAAGAGCAAGGCAAAGGCTTCAAGGAGCAGAAACTACCTGTGTCGCAGATCTCTTCCGACGGCGTGCTCACTGCCCTCACCAACGGCGAGCGTCGTCTCTCCAACGCCAAACACTCCTACTCCATCGACGAGATCCACAACGTGATCGAGTTCCTCGAAAAAGTGGAGAACGACGAAGTGGAAAACGTGGATTTCCTGGAACTGCGCGCCTGCGACCAGAGCTGTCCCGGCGGCATCCTCACCTGCGACAACCGCTTCATGATGTGCGAACGTATCTTCGCCCGTGCCCGCAAGATTGCCGAACGCGAGCGCAATGGAGAGCAGACCAAGGATCACGAAATCGAAGCCGAACGCAACTTCCTAGCCCGCAACGTAATGGTGAACGACATCAGGCCCCGCTCGATGCTTGTCCTCGATGAAGACATCACCCAGGCGCTGGAAAAGATGCAGCGCATCAACCAAATCCGGGCCAAGCTACCCCAAAAGGACTGTAGCGTGTGCGGCGCACCTACCTGCGACGCCCTTGCCCACGACATCGTCATGGGCGAAGCCCAAATGTCAGACTGTATTTTTATGAAAGATTAGCGTGTTTTCTCCGCTCTCTTCGCTCCTGACGCTCCTTGCGCCGAGCAATCTTTCTCTCCTCACGTCGGGCCAACCACCCTATCAGATATACCGTTAATCCACCCAACACTGCGATCAATATAGCCACCAAAAAGCTAGTATCCATCGGAGGAAGAACAGGATTATTGGTTTTTTCATCCACCCATGGATAGATTACGGGAAGACTGCCCAGCATGAATCCCGACAAGGCCGACAGCGTTTCATTGCGGTATTGACGCATCAACCACGAGAGCAGATAAGAGAAACTCACGATCGTGACAAGACATCCCAGCAAAAACGGGAGAAGCACCATAAAGCCCGACTTGAACGTGGATAACCGAGTCAAGTCGGAAACCGCTCCTATGATCTGTTCGTATTTGCCCATCAGCATCATCAAATGGGAGCCGGAAACGCCAGGGACTACCATACCCAGCGCCCCCACCATACCACAGAAGAACAAATACATGAAACTATTATTACCCTCAGGATTCGAGAGCAGTGATATGGACAAAGAGCCACCTAAACCAATGAGCAAGATGATGATATTCTTCAAGTTTATCTTCCCGATCCCTCGCATCACATCAAACGCCGAAACGACGATCAACCCAAAGAAAAACGCATAAGTATACACCTCCTGCGTATGAAGCACTTTTTTGAGAAAAACGGAGGTCAGCACCATTCCCGCCACAATACCAACAACTAGTGTAAAAAAGAATCGAATGTCGGTCCTTCGGGAGAATTCATGCACCTCGCCACGAAACAAATACTTGAAGTTCTTTGGAGTGAGCGCTCTGATGGCATTGATGAAACGCTCATAGATTCCCAAAATCAATGAGATGGCACCACCGGAAATAGGTACTACGTTAACAGCCCCTACCAGGATGCCCTTTATAAACACTATAAGACCTTTCCAAAACCTCATGGCTTATATCGGAATCCACCAAATAAACGAGCAAAGGTACCATTTTATTTTATTACTTCCCCAAAACAATCAAAAAAATCCGCTTGGGTGATCCTCACTTGATAGAACTCCCCGATTTGAAGTTCTTCGTCGGAAGCAATCAGAATCTCATCATCCACCTCTGGAGAATCGTATTGCGAACGGCCTACAAAATACTCACCTTCCAGACGATCAATCAAAACTTTCTCCGTCTTTCCAACCCTTTGTTCATTGATCTCCAATGAAATATTTTGTTGGATCTCCATCAATCGGTCGACACGCTCCTGTTTAACCTCGTCAGGCACGTCATCGGGAAGTTCATATGCTGGAGTGCCTTCTTCGGGCGAGAAGGCGAACACCCCTGCCCTCTCGAAACGCATGTCCTTGATAAACTGGCATAACTCCTCAAAATCCTCCTCCGTCTCACCAGGGAAGCCTACAATAAAAGTAGTGCGGAAAGCGATGTCTGGTACATGCTTTCTGACATTCTTAACAAAGCCAATGGTTTGTTCACGATCCACACCGCGGCGCATATCTTTTAAAATATGTGTACTGATGTGCTGCAAAGGTAGGTCGATATAATGACAGATTTTCGGATTCTCGCGCATCAGGTCGAGCAACTCATCGGGGAAACCCAGAGGATAACCGTAGTGCAGGCGGATCCACTCGAAGCCATCGATATCGCAAAGCGCCTTCACCAACTCAACGATATGGGATTTGCCATCAATATCGTGGCCGTAATATGTAAGGTCTTGAGCAATCAGTATCAATTCCTTCACCCCTTGCCGAGCAAGTGTCTTTGCCTCCTCGATAAGATCCGAAATTGGCACCGAGGCGTGAGACCCACGGATTAAAGGGATCGCACAGAAAGCACAACGGCGGTTGCAGCCTTCCGAGATCTTCAGATAAGCATAATGCTTGGGAGTGGAAAGCACACGTCGGCTACAGTATTGGGGTTGAGGTTCCTCTTTAAGAATGTCGGCCGCAATCAAATTGACGCTTTCCACACCGTAGAAACCATCCACTTCGTGAATCTCCTTTTGAAGGTCTTTCTTAAAACGTTGCGAAAGGCAACCGGTCACATACAGTTTCTTGATCTTACCTTTTTTTCGCAACTCCGCATATTCCAGGATGGTGTCAACAGACTCTTCTTGCGCATCGCCGATAAAGCCACAAGTATTAATGATCACGACATCGGAAAGACGTTCGTCATCATGACGGATCACATAGCGATGTTCCAAGAGTGCAGCCAGATGCTCCGAATCCACTTTGTTTTTGGAGCACCCGAGGGTGACGATATTCAAAACGGGACGTTTCATCACTCGAACAGCGAATCCACGAATGCCTTGCGGTCGAACACTTGAAGATGATCGATGCCTTCGCCGACGCCGATGTATTTGACCGGGATCTTGAACTGGTCGGAGATGCCGATGACTACGCCACCTTTGGCGGTGCCGTCGAGCTTGGTGAGCGCCAAGGCGTTAACCTCTGTGGCGGCGGTGAACTGACGGGCCTGCTCAATGGCGTTTTGGCCTGTGGAGGCATCCAAAACCAGAAGCACTTCATGCGGTGCATCGGGAACGACCTTTTGCATCACCTGTTTGATCTTGGTGAGTTCACGCATCAAGTTCACCTTATTATGGAGACGACCTGCGGTGTCGATCAGCACCACGTCAGCGTCCTGGGCCACAGCCGATTTCACCGTGTCGAAAGCCACCGAAGCAGGATCGGCGCCCATGCCCTGCTGAACAATGGGGACATCCACCCGCTCAGCCCAGATCTTGAGCTGCTCCACGGCAGCGGCGCGGAAGGTGTCAGAGGCACCCAACACCACTTTTTTGCCAGCCTTCTTGAAGTTATGAGCCAGCTTGCCGATGGTCGTGGTCTTGCCCACGCCGTTGACACCCACCACCATGATCACATAAGGTTTCTTGCCAGTGATATCGAAAGTGGTGCCATCGCCCGACTGGTTCTCTTGAAGCAGTCCCATGATCTCCTCCTTGAGGATGGTGTTCAGCTCTTCGGTGCCGACATATTTGTCGCGTGCCACACGCTTCTCGATCCGTTCGATGATCTTCAAGGTAGTATCCACACCCACATCAGAGGTGATCAAGATCTCCTCAAGCTCGTCGAGTACCTCGTCATCGACTTTCGATTTGCCAGCAATGGCGTGCGTGATGCGGCTGAAGACGCTGGTCTTGGTCTTCTCGAGACCTTTGTCGAGGTCTTCTTTTTGCTCTTTCTTCTTGGTTAAAAACGAAAACAGGCCCATAACTTCATTTTTTTACACGAAAAAATAGCTCTCCCATCGGTTATGGAAAAGCTATTGTGTTTGTTTTGAAAGAAACGCAAATTATCTCTTGGCGAGGAATTCTTGAACCTTCTCGACAGGAACGATGGTCTCTTCAAAATAATAAGCGCCGGTCTTTTCCGAACGTTTCATCCGGATGACTTTGCTGTATTCCTTACCCAGTGTACGAAGGGTAGCAACTACTTTCTTTGCCATAACTCTTAATTATTTGATCTCCTTGTGGAGGGTCATTCTTTTCAAAATAGGGTTATACTTCATCAATTCCAGACGATCGGGAGTGTTCTTCTTGTTCTTGTAGGTGAAGTAACGAGAGGTACCCGGCATGCCGCTGGCCTTATGCTCTGTGCACTCGAGGATGACCTTGATACGTGCGTCTTTCTGTTTCTTTGACATTGCTTATCTTCCTTTCAAAAATTTCGGACTGCAAAATTAGAACATTTTTTTGAATCGACAAGGGCTTTTTGAAAAAAAAATTTCAAATGACGTAGAGACGCCATAGTAACGACGTCTCTACATTCCATTTTTTGGCATTTATCCGTTAATCACCTTGTTGACAATCACAAGGATCTCAGCTTCCTCCTTCAAAGCGGCAGCTTCAATCTCAGCGGCTTCCTTAAGGATTTGGTTCTTGAATTCCTCGTCCTTCAGTGATGCGGCATTGATCTTCACATTAAGGTGAGCACCCATGACGGCGGAACGAGCGCAGAGAGCACCCACGCCAGCGTCGGTGACAGAGTTTGGATTACCCGTTTCAGCCATGGCGCGAACAACCTCAAAAGCCTTGAAGGCAACCTTCATAGTGCGGAAAGGCACCTGAGTGGCGTACTTGGTGGCGTCTTGGATGGCCTGCGTACGGGCAGCCTTCTCCTCATCGGTCTTCTTCGGCAGACCAAAGGCAGCCATGATGGTGTTGAAGGCATTGGTGTCCTCGTCGACCAACTCGAGCAGCTCGTCCTTGATGGCCTGACCTTTGACGGCCCAATTGGAGAACTCTTCCCAGCGCTCATCCCAACCCGGCTTGTGCGACGACAGGTTAGCGACCATCGTGGCCAGTGAGGCACCAAGAGCGCCCATGTAAGCCGAGATAGAGCCACCACCCGGGGCGGGGCTTTCAGAAGCCGTTTCGTTGGCAAAGCCCGTGCAGGTCATGTCAACAAGTTTCTTCTGTGTATGGTCTTCGATGAGATATTCAATGACCTTTTCTTTCGGATCGAAAGGTTTCAGGTCGTCCAAGCCCATCGACTTGATGGCGATCTTCATGATTTCCTCTTCGCTCACGCCGAGGCTGCGCTGTTGTTTGGCCAGATAGAAACGGCCAGCATCCATCAGAACCTTCTTGGGCACCAGACCCACGATTTCGCAGCCGGTGACACGCACGCCACGGGCAGCGGCCTTGGCACAAACTTCCTCAAAGCAGACGTGGACGGGTGAGACACTGATGTTCGTGATATTCATCGAAACCTGGGCAATGCCGTAGTCCTCGATGAACCAGCCGATGGCCTTGGTAGCTTTCAGCGTGCCGGGGATCATGATGGCTTTGCCGTTTTCATCTTTCATCGGCTTACCGGTAACCTTACCGCCTTCGCGCATTGGGCGACCCTTTTCACGTACGTCGAAAGCGATGGCATTGGCGCGGCGTGTCGAGGTGGTATTGAGGTTATAGTTGATGGCCACGAGGAAGTCGCGGGCACCCACTTGGGTGGCACCCGTATGGGCCACATGTTCGTTCCATTCGTTGGGACCGAAGTCAGGTTTCCACTGCTCGGTGCCAAGGCGCGAGGCCAACGACTCGTATTCACCCGTGCGGCAGTAAGCCAGGTTGCGGCGTTCCTTAATGTAGGCAGCCTCTTCGTAGCAGTAGATCGGGATGCTCAGCTCGTCGCCGAGGCGTTTGCCCAGCTTGTGCGCGTATTCGACCACCTCTTCCATAGTGATGTTGCTCACGGGGATGAGGGGGCAAACGTCCGTAGCACCCTGACGCGGGTGGGCGCCATGGTGCTGGCTCATGTCAATGAGCTCGGCGGCTTTCTTCACCACGCGGTAAGCAGCTTCGCAAACCGGTTCCGGCTCACCCACAAAAGTGATGACAGTACGGTTGGTAGTCATGCCGGGATCCACGTCTAAAAGCTTGACGCCTTCCACTTTCTCGATTTCGGCGGTAACTTGGTCAATAATGTTTTTGTCGCGGCCTTCACTGATATTCGGCACGCATTCGATAAGTTGTTTCATTATATACTAGTTTGAAATTGTTCAGTTCTCAGTTTTCTGTGTAAGTGAGTCCGGGATCTCTTTCACCACATCGCCAGCGAGGGGAAAAATTTCCTCAGGGATGGAGTCTTTTTGGACTACTTCGGTGCTGTCAGGCGGAATCATCGGTATCCCTGCCGTGGGCTGGATCAGCGGACCACATCCCGCAGCGGCGACAATGGTACCCAGCGAGAGACCGGCAAAGACGGCGACCTTGCCCAGACGCTGTCGCTTCTCCAGTTCACGTTCCAAGTAACGCACTTCAGCCTCGCATTTCGGGCAGGTACCCGCACAATCACCTTTATGGGTACATTCTGAAGTGATCAGTTCGATGTCGTTCTCCGCCGCGATCTGCTTGCGGATCTCCTTTAGAATCTTACAAGTTTGTTTTCCTTTTTCCATGATCTTTTTGTTTTGTTTGAGGAGGCAAAAATAGCAATTTTTCCGAATTCCACATCACCTTATCACATATCGGAACTCATCAAAGTGCACAACTCCCATTGCCTTGAGACAGTCCATGCTTTTTTTCACGTCTTCATCGGTGTTGTATTCAGGGATATGAGGGACTCTCACGGTGACGCGGTCGGCATCTCCCTGCTGCAAAAGCCATTCCAAATTCCTGATGACGGCGGCATTGCCTTTCCCCGTGTATGCTTGATAAATCTCGAGGTTCATGTCTTTGATATCCACGATATAGCCATCCAAGGCGGCATCAACAGATTTCACGGTCTCCAGAGGAACATTGAGGCTCGTCTCAGCCACCAGTCGCCATCGGTCACCACAAAGTGAGCGGAATGCTTTGATGAACGCTGACTGTAGCAGCGGCTCACCTCCGCCGAAGGTCACACCGCCACGGGTAGCCAGGAAATAGAGCTGATCGATTTTAACCTCTTCATAGAGCATCTCGGGCGTGTAGAGACGTCCTCTCTCATCGGACCACGACTCCTTGTTGAGGCAATATTTACAGCGCAGGGGGCAGCCGTTGAATGTCACCAGAGTAGTGCAGCCGTCACCGTCTGTGACCAGACGGTGACGGCTGACAGCAAAGATTCGGGCCTCAATCATCCCATTCGTCCCAATCGTCCTGATCCTTGATAACGATGGTCGTACTGCGGTCGCGCAAGTCGCCGCTGGTGAACAAGATACCGAACTGAGCATTCAGCAATCCTCTGTTGGCAGGGTTGAAGAATCCCAACACATTGTTGGATGCCACATACATGAGAAGACCACCGAAGTTGGCGCTCAGTCCAAGACCAACGTTGTCGCATCCGCCAGGCAACATGGTGTAAGTAACCACCACATCATACTTGTCTTTAAACGAGCCAGTATAGGCGAGCGTCAGGGCAGGCTTCATCCCCAATCCCATATTGTAACCCGTAAACTGTGCCGAGAAACGATTCTCGGGGGTAAGATCGAAGTAGCCACGCAGCATCATGTTCGTGTTCAAACCCGTCGTATAATCGACCAAGTTCTGGGGTTCCATATGGATATAGCCCATCAGCGTGTCAATCAAATGCTCTGCAAAATCAGGATCATTCATGATGGAATTCACCTGTTCTTGGGACAATCCATTGAAGATCAGCGTTCCGTCGGGGTTGTTATACAACTGACCGCTAAAGTTGACCGCATAGTTGTTCCAACGGATAAAGCCAAGATCATTGAGAGCGACAGCAGCGCCCCATTGGTCGTTGAACTTGTACTCCGCCCCGATGTCGATACCACCGCCATAGTTTTTGAATAGGTTGGCGGGATTGAAACGCTTGTCAACGATCGACAACTCACCATCGTCGCTCATGACAAACTGATACGGCAGTGTTCCCAAAACCTCGGCATCGCCCACCAGTTCCAATTCATAAGTATCAGGATCGGTATAAAGCTTAAAGTTCATGGCTTTGGTCTTCGCATCAGCAAATCCCATGAGGAACTTCAGCCGCACGCCGATGTTGAGCTGTTCGGTAAGGCTCATCTGATAACCGAAGTCGAACTCCTGGAATAACCTAGCGGCGACGCCGATACTGATGTCCGCAGGATTCGATTCTCCCAGAAAAGCGGCATTACCATTGGCAACGAGTTGCACCATATCCTTGTTGTAACTAAACGACTCGTATTCACGAATCCGGTGCGAATAGGTGAAGTAACCATGTGCTGTACGGCGGCCACAGTTGAAAAAATCATAATTTAAATAGGTATTCAGGTAATTCACGTCCCTAAGGCTGGCCACACCATCATTAAGCAACAATGCCGTAGGCTGACCGTTTTCATTAAAACGGAAGAAATTGTCGTATTTCAACCCAAGGTTTTGAACGCCGAAATTAACGCCACTCAGGAAAAGATTGAAATAACCATAGTCTTTAGTATAGAAAGCGGGGTTGGCATCGACCGACTTTGGGTTGTTGCGCATGAAATCCACAGGCGATACAAACTGAGCCGTGGCAACTGATGACAGTGCCATCATGAAGAACAAAGTCACATAGATTTTTATCTTTTTCATCGTTGTATCCTCCTATTTATTATTGATTGAGATCCACTGTCCCTCCATAAATCACATCTGCTTTCAGGGTCAGGCCGATTCCGTTGTCAAGATTCAGCATCACGTCACCGCCATTGGTATTGACGCCAAATTGCATAATCAGCTTATCGGCTGCGAGAAGATGTTTCAGACGGTCACGGGTAATACTGATCACGGCATCAGTCTTTTTCGGAGATCCATCGAACGAGCCATCGATATGTATCGGAGCCGACAACAGTGAGTCGGTGACATGGCCCGTAAAATTGCTGAGTGTATAGAGCTGACCTTCAAGATTGAAAGGCATCTCCGAGTCAAAGAGGATGCTCAGCCGTATCTCCTCCACCAGATCAGGAGCCGAGATATCCGACATTGAAAGCTCGAGGGTATCGGTATAATAGACACCAGGAATGTTGAACTTCATCGGGACATACGCCTCAAGTTCCAAGTCGAGCGAAGAGTCTTCTCTGATAGTGACAAGCCTGTCAGCGTTATTGGGATTGAAATCCATCTCCGCGTTCACCCGAATGGCATCGAATCTTGAGTCGAAATGCAGATTAATGGGTTCTTCAGGCATCACATTGACGAACTCCTCGGAGGGAATCACCTCGATCACATATGGATCGTTACCAAATATCGCATACGGCGGCGCTCCTCCTCCATACAATTCAGCTTTGTTGACTTGAAGCGAGGCGTACAAGTTTCCAAAGGTATTTCTTTCGTTGATTTTAATGTTTGTACCCACCAAAGTCGCCTGACCTTCGATATTATTCAAAGGAAGCGAAAAAGCCGTGTCGTAATCAATGTCATACGTAAAATCGCTGACATAGCCACTCAGTTCCTGAAGCTTGAGTTGATTAAACCAGATCATGACATTGACCTCATAATTCGGGTCACTAATGCCTGTCATCTGATAATGGATTGCATAACTCAATGTCATGGTGGAGTCGGGCACACCAGTCACAGGGTCACGCAACCGGAACGTAGCTCCGGTCAAGTCAACCGAATTGTCATAAAGGGAGTTAAAGTGCTTGTTCAGTTCCCCACCTCCTGGCATGATAATACCGGAAGACGAGATGTCAACTCCACTAACATTACCCAGATTGGTACTCCATGACAATATCATCTCACCCGATTTGACAATAGCCGTTTCAATGCCAGCGCTGTCAGCCGTAAGTCTTATCTTCTGGTTAAATCGGAACACCGTGTCGATCGGCTCCATGAAAATTGAGGGGAAGGGATTGGCGAAACTCGTGGTTGTGCTGAAGTTCAGCGAGCCGAGATTCAGGAAACTGGATCCCTTAAGCACATTGTTCAACGTCTGATTGTACCTGATTTGAAGGTTTCCGTCATCATCGTACGACACCATCTGGTTGTCGCCCAACTGGGTCATTAAATCACCCAGCGTCACGTGCGCTTTGCCAATGGGAAGTTTCCATTGTCCGGAACCTTCAATCGAATCCATTTCACTGAAGTCGAATCGGTTTTTGTTGCAGGAGAAAAACAGCAAGGCCGTGAATACCAATGCCGTTCCTACCATTACAATCCTTTTCATAACTGATAATTTTATTTAATACTATATTATTTATACAAATTTACCATTTAGAATCATTTTCGCCACTTTGTTGGCGCCATAATAGTAAGGCATGAACTCCAACTGCGTCATCGGTTGTGTAATGATGAGGTTGGCGATCTTCCCTTTCGCGATGCTGCCTAGCTGGTCGCTGACGCCCATGGCATAAGCCGTGTTGAGGGTGGTGGCGTTGAGGGCCTCCTCTGGAGTCAGGCGGTAACGGATGCTAGCCATCGACATGATAAGTTGCATGTTGCCTGACGGCGAGGTACCCGGATTGAAGTCAGATGCCATGGCCACGGGGAGTCCGTTTTGGATCATCTCGCGTGCGGGCGATAGGGGCAGGTTAAGGAAGAAAGCGCATCCAGGCAGGATGGTCGGCATGGTCTCTGTACCCTTCAAGCATTCGATCTCCTCCTTGCCGATCTGTTCCAGATGGTCGACTGAGATGGCTCCATACTTCACACCCACTTGAACACCACCGGATATGGCCATCTCATTGGCATGGATCTTCGGCCGCATGCCGTATTTGATACCTGCCATCAGGATACGTTCGGTATCGTCGCACGTAAAGAATCCCTTGTCGCAGAACACGTCGATGAAGTCGGCGAGATCCTCGGCGGCCACCAAGGGGATCATCTCATTAATCACCAGATCCACATAGTCCTCTTGGTGTCCGCGGTATTCCATGGGGATGCCATGAGCACCAAGGAAGTTCGACTTGATGGTCAATGGAGAGTTCTCTTTGAGTCGGCGGATCACCCGAAGCAGTTTCAACTCGCTCTCGGTGGTCAAGCCATACCCGCTCTTGATCTCGATAGCGCCAGTGCCCATGCGCATTACCTCGTCGAGACGTTGCCAAGCCATGTCATAGAGTTCATCTTCCGAAGCCGCGGCAGTGGCCTTGGCGGAATTCAGGATCCCTCCTCCCCTCTTGGCGATTTCTTCATAGCTGAGGCCGCGTATCTTATCCACAAACTCCGTCTCGCGTGAGTTGGCGTAGACCAAATGGGTGTGCGAGTCGCAGAAAGCAGGCATCACCACGCTTCCCTTCACGTCGTACACACGATGGTTTTCTTCAAGATATTTCTTGCATTCAGGCGAGCCCATTTTACCAAAGTCCACAATCTTCTTTCCTTTGGTCAAAAGAAAGGCATTTTTGATTCTACCCGTCTTCGACATCTCCGCGCCACGTTTCAGTAAACGTCCCGTTTCATCGATGCCGACCAGCTCCTTGATATTGACAATCAGCATAAAATTGGCATTTAATTTGCAAAGATAACAAACATTTGTGTAAAAAACAAAAAAAGCGTTTATATTTGCAGAAAATTTTGAAAAAAATGAAGAAAGCCATCTATCTCGCATTACTTCTCATCATGGTAGGCGCTAGTGCGAACGCCCAAGACAAGAAAGCGACCTCGAAAGTTACCCATCTGACGTATCAGGAATTCCTCAACAAAGTATGGGATTTTGAAAAGAGCCCAACCACCTTCAACTACAAAGGAAAACTGCCGGCCATCATCGATTTCTATGCCGACTGGTGCGGCCCGTGCCGCCGCGTCGCCCCCATCATGGAGAAACTTGCCAGTGAATACGACGGGAAGCTGCTCATTTATAAAATTAACGTCGACCAAGAACAAGAGTTGGCTTCGATCTTTCAAGTACAGAGCATCCCTATGGTACTGTTCATTCCCGTGTCACAAACCCGCGGTTCGACTCCCGCTCAACCCATGAAACAGGTTGGAGCCATGTCCGAGGCTGACTACCGGAAAGTCATCGAAGAGCAGCTGCTTAAATGAAGCTCTTCAGCACAGCATATTTTCCATGCATTAGTTATATGGCTTGTCTTCTTGCTGAAGACGAGCCTTTTATTGAGGTTTGCGACACCTATCACAAACAGACCTACCGCAACCGTTGTCGCGTGATGACCGCCAACGGCGTGGAAAGTTTAAGTGTTCCCGTGGTGAAAGTCAACGGCAACCACACCATGACCAAAGACGTTGCCATCAGTTACAAGGAACACTGGCAGCAAATACACCGACGTTGTCTAGAATCAGCCTACAAAGCTTCGCCTTATTTTGAACATTATTACGATTACCTGAGACCTGTTTTCGAGACCCGTTTTGAGCGCCTCATCGACCTGAACGACGAAGCTCTGATGGCTATCTTCAAAATGTTGAAGGTAAAGAAAGAGATCGTCCACACCACCGACTACATTCACGAGGCCAAGAACGATTTTCGTGAAGCATTTAGCCCCAAAGCCACCCCTAATCCTGAAGCTTTCCAAGAATATTATCAGGTCTTCGGCACAAAATTCCCCTTTGCTCCGGATTTAAGCATCTTGGATCTACTCTTCAACGAAGGGCCTGAAGCCACGTCTTACCTTATTTCTCTGGGTAAGCAATCCTAACGTGATAGATACTCATTAATTTCTTCTTCAGCACCTTCTTGATGGTGGTGAAGTCGCGCATGGTGAGGTCGACATTTTGGAACTGGCCATCATCCATCTGTTTCTGGATGATGTTGTCGACCAGTTTGCTGATACTCTCCTCATCGGGTTCCTTGAGACTGCGTGAGGCTGCCTCCACCGAGTCACAAATCATCAGCACGGCGGTCTCTTTGGAGAACGGCGTCGGGCCGTGGTAGGTGAAATCGGCTGGATCCACTTCTTCATCAGGGTGCTCTCGTTTCTCCATGATATAGAAATACTCCGTACGACGCGTGCCATGGTGGGTGCGGATGAATTCGATGACCTGTTCGGGCAGGCGAGCCTTCTGCGCCATCTTGATGCCATCAAGCACATGGGCGATGATGATCTGTGCGCTTTCCACGTTCGAGATATCGTTGTGGGAATTGTAACCGCCATGTTGGTTCTCCGTGAAATACATTGGATTCTTCATCTTTCCGATGTCGTGGTACAAGGCACCGGTGCGTGCCAACAAGGTGTCGCCGCCAATGGCATAAAGCACCTCGTCGCAGAGGTTGGCCACCTGGATGGAGTGCTGGAAGGTGCCCGGCGCAGTCTGGGCCAGCTGACGCAGCAAAGGTGTGTTGGTGTTGTTCAACTCCATCAATGTCAACGAGGTGGTCAAGCGGAACAACTTCTCAAACAAGAAAATCAGCGGCAGCGAAAGCATGGTAAACAGCGCATTCAACGCCAGCATACCCACCACCGACCAATCAACCGACCCCGAAGAAAGGAAGGTGAAGGCAAGATAAACCGCCATATAAGCCACAAAAAGCAGCAACGAAGTGATGAAATAATGACGGCGCGACCTATGGCGCGACAGGATGAAGATCACAATCATGCTGGCCACCAGTTGCATGAAGATATACTGGAAAGGATTCGGCACCGCCATTGCTATCAACAACACGGTGATCACCTGGATGGTGAACGTGAGTCCCGGGCTATAGAACGTGATCATGATCATCGTAAGCATCACCACCGGCATCATCAGGATAAACGAAGGATGCAGCCGCATGATCCAATACGACGGGATGATCATCACGACCATCAGCAGTAGCAGTAGGTTAATCTTACTCAGCGCACTGTAAACATCGTTTTTATGAAGCGCTCTCAGATAGAGCAAGACCATCACAAAGAGCAAGACCACCAAAAGGAACTGGCTGAGTTGCACCTGCACGGAATCGCCCTTATCAAGATAGTCCGATGCATATTTCTTTTGGAGCGAATTCAGTATGGCAAAATCCGTATCGTCCACAATGTCGCCTTTGTCAATGATCAGCTCATCCTTTTGAACCATGCCATAGGTAAGCGAGATCCTCGACAGCGCCTTGTCCTGTTCCTGCTTGGTCATGGTAGCGTCATAAACCACATTTGGACGCAGTGCATTCAATATTAATGTTGACAACAACTTCTCATCAATACCAGGATGATCGTTTTCTGCCCAAGTGGCCACCGAGTCGCGAGCGCTACTCATGGTATACAGCGACCCGAATGTCACCGAAGTCACCGCCTTGTTTTTGGCCAGACTGACCATTGAAGAAGGTGAAAGCTCTTCCAACGCCTTGTCGTGTGCCACAACACCTTGGATCTGAATCCGGTCGAACAGTTCCATCAGCGTCGCTTTATTGGCCTCCGCACTGTAACCGCTATGGGCTCGCCATTGTGCTTCAAATGCCTCATTCAACTTCGTCCGCGCTTCTTTTGTAGCTTCCAGATTGTAGTTGAACACTGGTTTTACCGACTTCAGCACATCGTCGGTCTCCGCCTTCAGCATCTCAGCATCCTTGTAGATGGGAAAATCGAATGGCGCATACAACGTCTCGTGTTGCCAAGGCTTGTAGAGCTGGTATTCGTAACGGAACTTGCCCGCCCTCGGCATCTGCCAGTACACCAGAACGATGGCCAAAATGAACATCAGCACCTTGGCAAACTCATAATAACGATGGCGGAATATATTGATAAAATCTTTGATCTTGCCCATATTAAAATTTGTTGATGCGCAAAAGTAAGAATTTTTTATCTTTGCTCCAAAAAAAATACGAACCATGAGTTACGGTATATGCGACCTTTCGGTGATGCCCATCAGGAAAGAAGGCAGCCACGCCAGCGAGATGGTGAGCCAGCTGCTTTACAACGAGATGTATGAAGTATTGGATGAAAAGCCTGGATGGTATCTGATCAAAACGCTTGAAGACCAGTATGAAGGCTGGATTCAAGGCATTCAGCATCACGCCATCAGCGAGCAAGAATTTGCGGGTTACGAAGGCAGCAGACGCTATATCGTCGACCAGCCCGTGCTCGATTACCAGGGCCGCCATCTCTCCATGGGTACCGTGTTGTACGAGTCTGTACCTGGCACCACAACCCCACCTGGCCGTTTCGTTCCAGCCATGATGATTGAGTTTGCTCAAAAATTCATGGACACGCCTTATCTGTGGGGAGGCCGTAGCATTTTCGGCATCGACTGCAGCGGCTTCGTACAGCTCTGTGCCCGTGCAGCAGGCAAACTCCTCCCCCGCGATGCTTCGCAACAAATCCACGAGGGCGAGTTGGTCTATTTCCTGCCTGAGATTCAACCTGGTGACCTTGCTTTTTTCGGTAACGAGGATGGTAAGATCGTCCACGTGGGCATGATGCTCGACACCGAGCACATCCTCCATGCCTCGGGTAAGGTCCGCATCGACTACCTCGACCAAACGGGCATATTTAATAAGGAACGAAACGAGCATACCCATCGGCTTCAGGTCATCAAACGGTTGAAATAGTGTTTTTTATTTTTTTGATAATTAAAACCGTTTGCTTATTTTTGCGGTGCTTTTGGAAACTTAAAATCTTTAAATAAACAGTAATGAACAACGCACTGATCACATTTGCGAAGCCGGACAACGAGCCTGTAAAAGCTTACAGACCAGGCAGTCCGGAGAGAATCGAACTCCAAAAGGAACTCGAACGTCAATCCAACGAAATCGTTGAAATCCCTGCCATCATCAACGGCCAGGAAGTCCGCACGGGCGACATGGGCGAGGTGGTGATGCCCCACGACCACAAGCACGTCATTGCACGCTACCACAAGGTAGGCGAGAAGGAAGTCCGCATGGCCATCGACGCCGCCCAAGCCGCCAAGCACGACTGGGAGAACACGCCTTGGGACGAGCGCGCCGCCATCATGGCACGCATCGCCGAGATGCTGGCCACCAAGTACCGCGCCCGCATCAAC